>NZ_JOGO01000099.1 GCF_000719475.1 Streptomyces sp. NRRL F-5630
CGGCGTGTGCCTCCGTCCCGCCCCCGTCCCCCGCGCCCGCAATCCGCCCCGTATCCCCTCGCCCCGGTACGTGATCCTCCTCACTCGTACCGCAGAACGGAAAGGTAATTCCGTCAGACGGTAGAAATCGGCGTCCCCGAGCCGCAAAACTGTCGTAACCGCCGCACGCGGACCCGTAAGGGCTGTAGGGAGGGTATTCGCGCCTACTCGCCGGTAGGTGCGACGATCGGACCGCACGTCCGGCGGGTCGCCGTGCACCACGGGTCACGACCGGTCGCGAAGAAATACCAGGTGGAAAGAGGAAGTCGGCATGGCTACGGCGCCCAGCGTCTCCTACTCGATGACGGTCCGTCTCGAGGTGCCCGCGAGCGGTACGGCGGTCTCCCAGCTCACGACGGCTGTCGAGTCCTCCGGGGGCTCGGTGACGGGTCTCGACGTGACGGCTTCGGGCCACGAGAAGCTCCGTATCGACGTCACCATCGCCGCCTCCTCCACGGCGCACGCCGACGAGATCGTCAGCAAGCTGCGGGGCATCGAGGGCGTGACCCTCGGCAAGGTCTCGGACCGTACGTTCCTCATGCACCTCGGCGGCAAGATCGAGATGCAGTCCAAGCACCCCATCCGCAACCGTGACGACCTCTCCATGGTCTACACGCCGGGCGTGGCGCGGGTCTGCATGGCGATCGCCGACAACCCCGAGGACGCCCGCCGCCTGACGATCAAGCGCAACTCGGTCGCCGTCGTCACCGACGGCTCCGCCGTGCTCGGCCTCGGCAACATCGGCCCGAAGGCCGCGCTGCCCGTCATGGAGGGCAAGGCGGCGCTCTTCAAGCGCTTCGCGGGCATCGACGCGTGGCCGCTGTGCCTCGACACGCAGGACACGGACGCGATCGTCGAGATCGTCAAGGCGATCGCCCCGGGCTTCGCGGGCATCAACCTGGAGGACATCTCCGCGCCGCGCTGCTTCGAGATCGAGGCCCGCCTGCGCGAGGCGCTCGACATCCCGGTCTTCCACGACGACCAGCACGGCACCGCGATCGTCGTGCTCGCCGCGCTCACCAACGCGCTGCGCGTCGTGGGCAAGAAGATCGAGGACGTACGCGTCGTCATGTCGGGCGCGGGGGCCGCCGGTACGGCGATCCTCAAGCTCCTCCTCGCCGCCGGGGCCGAGCGCGCCGTCGTCGCCGACATCCACGGCGTCGTCCACTCCGGGCGGTCGGACCTCGTCGACGCGGCGCCCGACTCGCCGCTGCGCTGGATCGCCGACAACACCAACCCGGAGAACCTCACGGGGACCCTCAAGGAGGCCGTGCGCGGCGCGGACGTCTTCATCGGCGTCTCGGCCCCCAACGTCCTCGACGGGGACGACGTGGCCGCGATGGCGGACGACGCGATCGTCTTCGCGCTCGCCAACCCCGACCCCGAGGTGGACCCGGGCGACGCCCGCCGCACCGCCGCCGTCGTCGCCACCGGCCGCTCCGACTTCCCCAACCAGATCAACAACGTGTTGGTCTTCCCGGGTGTCTTCCGCGGCCTGCTCGACGCGCAGTCGCGCACCGTCAACACCGACATGATGCTCGCCGCGGCGACCGCGCTCGCCGATGTCGTGAGCGCCGACGAGCTGAACCGCAACTACATCATCCCCAGCGTCTTCAACGACAAGGTCGCGGGCGCGGTCGCCGGAGCGGTGCGCGACGCCGCCCGCGCGGCGGGTGAGTCGGCGGAGGGCGCCATGAGCGCCCCCGGCGTTCCCGTCACCGGCTGAACCGCAGGTCAGAGCGGTGTACGGGCCGGTTCCGCGACCGGGCCCGTACGGGGGCACCAGAGCCTTCGGCCGAGGCGGTACGGGCGCGGACGGCCCGTACCGCCCGGCGTGGCGTACGTGAGGCGCGCCACGCCGGGCATCGGTCGGCGCCGAGCGGGCAGGCGTACGGTCGGCGCGTCGCGAATCGCCCTCCGGGGACCCGGCACCTAGGGTGTCGGGCACGAGACACGACACGCCCGCAGTGCCACAGGGGGACCCGGATTGGCGTTCCCGCCGCAGGTGGGGGCAGGATGCCTCTCTGGGCGCGAGGGTCTGTAGAGCAGGACCCGGGTCCGGGGGACCTCGTGGACCCTGGCAGCATCGGCTTCGCTGTTGCCCAACATGCGGCAACGCCGCGTGGCACGCCTCAACGGCAAGAAGAACACGGGAGTACACAACATGAACCGCAGTGAGCTGGTGGCCGCCCTGGCCGACCGTGCCGAGGTGACCCGTAAGGACGCCGACGCCGTGCTGGCCGCGTTCGCCGAGGTGGTCGGTGACGTCGTCGCCAAGGGCGACGAGAAGGTCACCATCCCCGGCTTCCTGACCTTCGAGCGCACGCACCGTGCGGCTCGTACGGCTCGCAACCCGCAGACGGGTGAGCCGATCCAGATCGCGGCGGGCTACTCCGTGAAGGTGTCGGCGGGCTCCAAGCTGAAGGAAGCGGCGAAGGGCAAGTAAGTCGCCCCGGGTGTGGGGCGGGTCCCTTTGTGGGGCTCCGCCCCGCACCCCGCTCCTCAATCGCCGGAGCGGCTTAGTTTGTGGCCGGGCTCGGTTGTCGGGCGCGGTGCAAAGAGGCAACGTGGAAGGGCGGCCACCCGTACGGGTGGCCGCCCTTCCACGTTCTCGCGCTACGCCAGGCCCTTGCTGGGCAGCTCCACCTTGGCTCCCAGTTCCATGAGCTTGTCCATGAAGTTCTCGTAGCCCCGGTTGATCAGGTCGATGCCGTGGACGTGGCTCGTGCCCTGGGCCGCGAGGGCGGCGATGAGGTAGGAGAAGCCACCGCGCAGGTCGGGGATGACGAGGTCGGCGCCCTGGAGGCGGGTGGGACCCGAGACGACGGCCGAGTGGAGGAAGTTGCGCTGGCCGAAGCGGCAGTCCGAGCCGCCCAGGCACTCGCGGTAGAGCTGGATCTGGGCGCCCATCTGGTTGAGCGCCGCCGTGAAGCCGAGGCGGGACTCGTAGACCGTCTCGTGGACGATGGAGAGGCCCGTGGCCTGGGTGAGGGCCACGACGAGAGGCTGCTGCCAGTCGGTCTGGAAACCCGGGTGGACGTCCGTCT
Organism: Streptomyces sp. NRRL F-5630; assembly: GCF_000719475.1. Taxonomy (GTDB): domain Bacteria; phylum Actinomycetota; class Actinomycetes; order Streptomycetales; family Streptomycetaceae; genus Streptomyces. The sequence goes on from NZ_JOGO01000099.1 coordinate 3,087, forward strand.
CCAGCGCGATCGAGTGGAGTTTGCCGCCCGGGTGCCAGAAGCGGATGCCGTCGTCGTCGATCTCGAAGGCGCCGCCGACCTTCCGGTACGTGTTGAGGAACGTCATCATCGAGCGCTGCTGCGCCCCGCGCACATAGATGTTCCCCTCCGTCGCGAGGGCCGCCGAGGCCCAGGAGGCGGCCTCCAGGCGGTCGGCGAGGGCGCGGTGGCGGTAGCCGCCGAGACGTTCCACACCGGTGATCCGGATGGTCCGGTCGGTGTCCATCGCGATGATGGCGCCCATCTTCTGCAGGACGCAGATGAGGTCCTCGATCTCGGGCTCCACCGCCGCGTTCGACAGCTCCGTCACGCCCTCGGCGAGCACCGCCGTGAGCAGCACCTGCTCGGTCGCGCCGACCGAGGGGTAGGGCAGGCGGATCTTGGTGCCGCGCAGGCGCGTGGGCGCCTCCAGGTACTGGCCGTCGGCGCGCTTCTCGATGCGGGCGCCGAACTGGCGCAGCACGTCGAAGTGGAAGTCGATGGGCCGGCCGCCGATGTCGCAGCCGCCGAGGCCGGGGATGAAGGCGTGGCCCAGGCGGTGCAGCAGGGGGCCGCAGAAGAGGATCGGGATGCGCGAGGAACCGGCGTGCGCGTCGATGTCGGCGACGTTCGCGCTCTCGACGCGCGTCGGGTCCAGGACCAGCTCGCCCGGCTCCTCGCCGGGGCGCACGGTCACGCCGTGGAGCTGGAGCAGACCGCGCACGACCCGGACGTCACGGATGTCGGGCACGTTGCCCAGCGTGCTCGGTTCGCTGCCGAGCAGTGCGGCGACCATGGCCTTCGGCACGAGGTTCTTCGCGCCTCGGACCCGGATCTCGCCCTCCAGCGGGGTTCCGCCGTGGACAAGCAGTACATCGTCGGTGACGGTCATCGATCTCGCGTTCCGGAGGAGGTGGACAGGGCCGAAGCAAAGCGTAATCGCCGTGGGCGGGGGGACGGCGTGCCGGAACGGGACACAAAGCGTCATGAGTTAGCCACAACACGAACGGTCGTGAACCAGATGCGGTACGTCACCATCCGCGTGTCGTGCGCGGGGGGCGCCTCCGTGCGCCCTGAGCTGCGGCGGCGAGCCCGGCATGACCCACTCCCCACCCCGTGCGCCGATGCGGGATCATGGCTGTCATGACCGAGGTGTCCTCGCTCACAGGGCGACTGCTCGTCGCCACACCGGCCCTCGCGGACCCGAATTTCGCGCGCGCGGTGGTCCTCGTCCTCGACCACGACGCCGAGGGCACCCTCGGCGTGGTCCTCAACCGGCCGACCCCGGTCGGCGTGGACGACATCCTGGAGGGCTGGGGGTCGCTCGCGGGCGCTCCCGGTGTCGTCTTCGAGGGCGGCCCCGTCTCGCTCGACTCCGCGCTCGGCGTCGCCGTCGTGCCCGGGGAGCCGGGGGCCCGCACGAGCCCGCTCGGCTGGCGGCGCGTCCACGGCGCGATCGGCCTCGTCGACCTGGAGACCCCGCCCGAACTCCTCGCCGCCGCGCTCGGCGCCCTGCGCATCTTCGCCGGGTACGCCGGCTGGGGCCCGGGGCAGCTGGACGACGAGCTGGAGGCGGGCGCCTGGTACGTCGTCGACGCGGAGCCCGGCGACATATCGGCCGAACGCCCCGAGGCGCTGTGGCGCGAGGTGCTGCGCAGGCAGCGGGGGACGCTGGCGATGATGGCGACGTACCCGGAGGACGCGAGCCTCAACTGAGGGCTCGTGGGCGTTCCCGCCGGAGCGCCCCGCGTGGGTACCCTTGGAATTTATGAGCACTCTTGAGCCCGAGCGCGGTGGCAGCACCTCCACCCTTGTCGAACCGGTCCCGCAGACCTCGCACGGCGACGGTGATCACGAGCGGTTCGCCCACTATGTCCAGAAGGACAAGATCATGGCGAGCGCGCTCGACGGCACGCCCGTCGTCGCCCTGTGCGGGAAGGTCTGGGTGCCCGGCCGCGACCCGAAGAAGTACCCCGTGTGCCCCATGTGCAAGGAGATCTACGACTCCATGGGCCCCGGCGGCGACAACAACGGCAAGGACGGCAAGGGCGGCGGCAAGAAGTAGCCCCCGGCCCCACGCCCCGTACGGCCAGGGTCCTCTCCTCATGCACGGACCCCCGCACCACCGCCCCCGCCGGCCGGTGGCGCGGGGGTTTCGTGCGTCTCGGCCCCGCAGCGCCCGCCCGTTCCAGGAACCCGTCCCGTTCCAGGTCTTCGCATGTCAGTCGCCATCTGGTGGACTAGACCTCATGACTGGACTGGACCACTCGGACCCCCTGCCCGACGCCGCCGCCGACGCACGCGCCACCCTCCTCCCCGCCCCCCGCCACGTCCGCGCCGTCCCGGGCGGCAGCCTCCGGCTCGACGCCTCCGCCCGGCTCGAGGCGGGGCCTGGCACCGCCACCGCCGCGCGCGCCCTGCGCCGCGACCTCGGCGTGCCGCTCGGACTGGACTTCCCGGAATCCGGGGACGGCCCTGTCGTACGGCTGCGGATCGAGGAGAGCGCACAGCCCGAGGCGTACGTCCTGACGGTCGACGCCGAAGGCGTCCGGATCACCGGGGGCGGGCCCGCCGGGGTCTACTACGGCGTCCAGACGCTCCGCCAGCTCGCCGGACCCGACGCCCTGCGCCGCGCCCCGCTCACCACCGCGGTGCCCACCGTCCCCGGCGCCGCGCCCGGGCCCGTACCGGCGGCCGGGGCCGAGATCCCGTACACGGAGATCGAGGACGGCCCCCGCTTCGCCTGGCGCGGCCACCTCCTCGACGTCGCCCGCCACTTCCTGCCCAAGGACAGCGTGCTGCGCACGATCGACCTGCTCGCCGCGCACAAGCTCAACGTCCTGCACTTCCACCTCACCGACGACCAGGGCTGGCGCATCGAGATCAAGCGCTACCCGAAGCTCATGGAGACCGCCGCCTGGCGGCCCCGCACCAAGCGCGGCCACCGCACCTCCGAGCTGTGGGACGAGACCCCGCACGGCGGCTACTACACGCAGGACGACCTGCGCGAGATCGTCGCGTACGCCGCCGAGCGGCACGTCACCGTCGTCCCCGAGATCGACGTCCCCGGGCACTCGCAGGCCGCGATCGCCGCGTACCCGCACCTCGGCAACTCCGACGTCGTCGACACGGACGCGCTCGGTGTGTGGGAGACCTGGGGCGTCAACCCGAACGTCCTCGCTCCCACCGAAGAGGTGCTGCGTTTCTACGAGGACGTCCTCACCGAGGTCATCGAGCTCTTCCCGTCCACGTTCTTCCACATCGGCGGGGACGAGTGCCCCAAGGACCAGTGGAAGGCGTCGGCGACCGCGCAGAAGCGCATCGCGGAACTCGGCGTCGACGGCGAGGACGGGCTCCAGAGCTGGTTCATCCGGCACTTCGACACGTGGCTCACCGCGCGCGGGCGCCGCCTCATCGGCTGGGACGAGATCCTGGAGGGCGGGCTCGCGCCCGGCGCCACCGTCACCTCCTGGCGCGGCTACTCCGGCGGGATCACCGCCGCGCGCGCGGGCCACGACGTCGTCATGTGCCCCGAGCAGCAGGTCTACCTCGACTTCCGGCAGGCGGAGGGCGAGGAGGAGCCCGTCCCGATCGGGTGGGTGCGGACCATGGAGGACGTCTACCGCTTCGAGCCCGTGCCGCCGGAGCTGACCCCCGAGGAGGCGCGCCACGTGCTCGGCGCGCAGGCCAACTCCTGGTCCGAGGTGATGGACAGCCAGGACCGCCGCGACTACCAGACCTTCCCGCGCCTCGCCGCGTTCTCCGAGGTCGTCTGGAGCGCGCTGCCCGCCCCCGAAGCGCGCGACTACGACGACTTCGCGCGGCGCATGGACGCGGCGCACTACGCGCGGCTCGACGCGCTCGGCGTCGCCTACCGGCCGAAGAACGGCCCGAAGCCCTGGCAGCGGCGCCCCGGCGTCGGCGGCTTCCCGAGGGAGGGCAGGCCGCCGCGCGTGTGAGTCAACCCCGGGGCAGGGAGCGGTCCGGGGGAGCGGGGCGCGGGGCGCGAGGCGCGCCGCGGTCGCGCGCTCCCCGCCACCGGACCGCCCCGGCCCCGCCCCCACCCCCGCTCCGCACCCGCGCGAAGATGTGCCAGAGTTGCCACGTCCGGCCCGTGACGACGTACCGTACGGCAGCACAGGCCACAGGCGGGACACGTCCGGGGCAACGGGAAGGGGCAGCCGCTTTGACCACACAGGCACCGAATGCGGCGGTCTCCCTGCCCGCCACGCTGGAGGAGGCCGTGGTCGCGCTCGCCGCGACCCCCACCGCCGTGCCCGTCGCGGGCGGCACCGACCTCATGACCGCCGTCAACGCCGGACTCCTGCGCCCCGCCGCCCTCGTGGGCCTCGGCCGCGTCTCCGAGATCCGCGGCTGGCAGTACCTCGACGGCCACGCCCTGCTCGGCGCCGGGCTCACGCACGCGCGCATGGGCCGCCCCGACTTCGCCGCGCTCATCCCCGCCCTCGCCGCCGCCGCGCGCGCGGCGGGGCCCCCGCACATCCGCAACGCGGGCACCCTCGGCGGCAATATCGCGACCGCCGCCGCCACGGGCGACGCGCTCCCCGTCCTCGCCGCGCTCGAAGCCACCGTGCTCCTCGCGAGCGCGGGCGGCACGCGCCGCGAGGTCCCCGTCTCGCACCTCCTGACGGGCATGGACCCGCTGCGCGGCGGCGAACTCATCGCCCACGTACGGGTGCCGCTCCTGCACGCCCCGCAGGTCTTCCTCAAGGCGACAGGACGGACCGGCCCGGGCCGCGCGGTCGCCTCGCTCGCCCTCGTGCTCGACCCGGCCAGGCGCGCGGTGCGCTGCGCGGTCGGCGCGATCGCGCCGATGCCGCTGCGGCCCCTCGAAGCCGAGGCGTGGGTCTCCGCGCTGGTGGACTGGGACGGTGACCGCCGCCTCGCGCCCGAGGCGCTCGCCGCGTTCGGCGAGTACGTCGCCGCCGCCTGCGTACCCGAACCACCGGCGGGCGAGGACGGCGTCGTGCCCCCGCTCACGCCCGCCGTTCAGCACCTGCGCCGCACCGTCGCCGCGCTGGCCCGTCGCGCACTGGGGAGGGCGCTCGCATGAGCGAGGAACAGGAGCGGCCCGCACCGCCGCAGCAGGACCCCTACGGCGAGGGCCCGGGGCCCTACGGCGGCTGGGAACCCGTTCCGCACACGGACTACGACGCCGACGCGACCGCCTTCGTGAGCCTCCCCGAGGGACTCCTCGACGCGGCCCCCCTCGCCGCCCCGGGCCACGGCTACGTGCCGCCGCGTATCCCGGCCGCCGGTACGGACCCCGGCGCGACGGGGCAGTGGAACCTCCCGCGGCAGCAGACGGAGCCCGGCCCCGAGGCGCCCGGCGAACCGGCGTACGGGCCCAGCCCGATGGAGACCACGGTCCAGTTCGCCGCGTTCACGCCCGAGCCCGCCGCCGAGGCCGCGCGCGACGCGCAGCCGAGCGAGCCGAGCGCCTCGGGCGCGACCGGGCAGTGGCAGATCCCCGTCGCGGAGGGCGCGCTCCCCGAGGAGTCCGGCGAGTTCCAGGGCTCCTCGCTCACTTCGCAGTGGTCGGGCACGGCCCCCGCGACCCTCCCCGGCGGCGCGCTCGCCCCGTGGGCGGTGGCGGCACGGGAGGCGGCGCGGGACGAGACGGCGGTACGGGACGAGACGGCGGCCGTACCGGACGACTCCGCGCCCGGCGGCGAGGCGCACCGCGCGGCGAGCGTGCCGGAGCCGCGGCAGGAGGTGGCACCCGGGTACGCACCGGGCGAGGAGGAGCCCGCGGCGGAGCAGACGGCCGTCCAGGAGCCGGAGGCCGCCCAGGAGCCGAAGGCCGTTCAGGAACCCGGGACCGCCCAGGAACCGGACGCCGCTCAGGAAGCCGAGACCGCTCAGGAGCCGGAGGCCGCCCCCGGACAGGAGGCCGCTCCCGGACAGGACGCCGCCCCCTCGCAGGAGGCCGCTCCCGGGCAGGATGCCGCCCCCTCGCAGGACGCCGCTCCCGGGCAGGACGCCGCCGAGGAGCCCGCGTCCGAGGGCGCGGCCGAAGCCGGGGTCGTGCCCGCGCACGCCGCCGCGGAGAGCCCCGAGCCCGGGGCGGAGACCGAGTCCGGGCCCGAACCGGCCGCCGCGTCCGCCGGGTTCCCTCTCCCCGACGAGCATCCCCTCGCCTCCTACACGCTCTCCGTCAACGGCGTCGAACGCCCCGTCGAGGGCGCCTGGATCGGGGAGTCCCTGCTCTACGTGCTGCGCGAGCGCCTTGGGCTCGCCGGGGCCAAGGACGGGTGCGCGCAGGGCGAGTGCGGGGCGTGCAACGTCCAGGTGGACGGGCGGCTCGTGGCCTCGTGCCTCGTGCCCGCCGTGACGAGCGCCGGGAGCGAGGTCCGTACCGTCGAGGGGCTCGCGCGCGGCGGCGAGGCCTCCGACGTGCAGCGCGCGCTCGCCGCGCACGGCGCCGTGCAGTGCGGCTTCTGCGTCCCCGGCATGGCGATGACCGTGCACGACCTGCTGGAGGGCAACCCGGCGCCGACCGTCCTGGAGACACGGCAGGCGCTGTGCGGGAACCTGTGCCGCTGCTCCGGGTACCGGGGCGTGCTCGACGCCGTGCAGGACGTGGCCGCGAGCCGCCGCGAGGCGAGCGAGGAGCGGGCCGCGGCGAAGGAGGAGGCCGCGGAGGCCGCCGCCGGGGCCGAGCCGCCCGCCGGGCACCCCCACGCCCGGGTCCCGCACCAGCCGGGCCCCGTCGACCAGGAGCCCGCCGCCACCCCGCCCCACGGCACGGACCTCGGCGAGGCCCAGGGCACCTACGGCGCCGGCTTCACCCTGCCGCCCGAAGGCCCGTACGCCGCCGAAGAGCCGTACGCCGAAGGGCGGTACCCGGCCGAAGGGCCGTACGAGGACCAGGGGCAGGACACCTACGGCGCCGGTGAGCGCTTCGCGCCGCGGGACGGCTACGGGCCCGAGGAGAGTTACGCGCACGGGGCCGGGGCGCCCGGCGTCCACCCCCAGGACGGAGGCCAGGCATGAGCGAGCCGACCCTGGAGCCCCTGGAGGACCTGGGGGCCGAACCGGCGGAGGAGCGGGCCCCCTTCGGCCTCGGGACCTCGCTGCCGCCCGCCGAACTGCGCACCAAGACCGAGGGCACCTTCCCGTACGCGGCGGACCTGTGGGCCGAGGGCCTGCTGTGGGCCGCCGTCCTGCGCTCCCCGCACGCCCACGCGCGCATCGTCTCGATCGACACGGGCGAGGCGCTGCGGATGCCGGGCGTGCACGCGGTCCTCACGCACGAGGACCTGCCCGCGCACTCCTTCGGCGGCGAGCGGCCCGTCTTCGCCTCCGACGTCGTGCGCCACCACGGCGAGGCCATCGCGGCCGTCGCGGCCGACCACCCGGACACGGCCCGGATGGCCGCCGCGGCCATCCAGGTCGCCTACGAGACGCTCGACCCGGTCACCGACCCCGAGGAGTCCTTCGAGGCGGCCCCGCTGCACCCGGACGGGAACCTCGTGCGGCACATCCCGCTGCGCTCCGGCGACCCCGAGGCGGTCGGCGAGATCGTCGTGGACGGGCTCTACCGCATCGGCCGTCAGGACCCGGCGCCGATCGGGGCCGAGGCGGGGCTCGCCGTGCCGCGTCCGGACGGGGGCGTCGAGCTGTACACCGCGTCGACCGACCCGCACGGCGACCGCGATCTCGCCGCCGCGTGCTACGGGCTCAGCCCGGACCAGGTCAAGGTCGTCGTGACCGGCGTCCCCGGCGCGACGAGCGACCGCGAGGACCAGAGCTTCACGCTGCCGCTCGGGCTGCTCGCGATGCGCACCCAGTGCCCCGTCAAGCTCACCGCCTCCCGCGAGGACTCCTTCCTCGGCCACGCCCACCGCCACCCGACCCTGCTCCGCTACCGCCACCACGCCGACGCCGAGGGCCGCCTCGTCAAGGTCGAGGCGCAGATCCTCATGGACGCGGGAGCGTACGCGGGCAGTTCGGGCGAGGCGCTCGCCGCCGCCGTCTCCTTCGCCTGCGGCCCCTACGTCGTCCCGAACGCCTTCGTCGAGGGCTGGGTCGTGCGCACGAACAACCCGCCCTCCGGGCACGTGCGCGGCGAGGGCGCGATGCAGGTGTGCGCCGCGTACGAGGCGCAGATGGACAAGCTCGCGAAGAAACTCGGCGTCGACCCGGCCGAGCTGCGGCTGCGCAACGTCCTCGCGACCGGGGACGTCCTGCCGACCGGGCAGAGCGTGACCTGCCCCGCCCCCGTCGCCGAACTCCTCGAAGCCGTACGGGACGAGGAACTGCCCCCGCTGCCCAAGGACACCCCCGAGGACGAGTGGCTGCTGCCCGGGGGCCCCGAGGGCGCGGGCGACCCGGCGGCCGTGCGGCGCGGGGTCGGCTACGGGGTCGGCATGGTGCACATGCTCGGCGCGGAGGGCGCCGACGAGGTCGCGACGGCGACGGTGAAGATCCACGACGGCATGGCCACGGTCATCTGCGCGGCCGTGGACACGGGCCAGGGCTTCTCGACGCTCGCGCGGCAGATCGTGCAGGACGTGCTCGGTGTCGAGGACGTGCGGGTCGCCGCCGTCGACACCGACCAGCCGCCCGCCGGGCCCGCCTGCCACGGAAGGCACACCTGGGTCTCGGGCGGGGCCGTCGAACGCGCGGCCAAGATGGTCCGTACGCAGCTCCTCCAGCCCCTCGCGCACACCTTCGGCATGTCCGCCGAACTCCTCCAGATCGCGGACGGCAAGATCACGAGCTACGACGGGGTCCTCTCCACGACGGTCGCGGAGACCCTGGAGGGCAAGGAGCTGTGGGCGACGGCGCAGTGCCGCCCGCACCCGACCGAGCCGCTCGACGCGGACGGCCAGGGCGACGCCTTCGTGGGGCTCGCCTTCTGCGCGGTGCGCGCGGTCGTGGACGTGGACATCGAGCTGGGCGCGATCAGGGTCGTCGAGCTGGCGGTCGCTCAGGACGTGGGCCGGGTGCTCAACCCGGCGCAGCTGCGTGCCCGCATCGAGGCCGGTGTGACGCAGGGCGTCGGCGCCGCGCTCACGGAGAACCTCCGCACCCCGCGCGGCCTCGTCCGCCACCCCGACCTGACGGGCTACCCGCTCCCGACCGCCCTGGACACGCCGGACATCCGCGTCGTCCGCCTCGTCGAGGAGCGGGACGTCGTCGCGCCCTTCGGCGCGAAGGCCGCGAGCGCGGTCCCGGTCGTGACGACCCCCGCGGCGATCGCCTCGGCGGTCCGCGCGGCGACGGGACGCCTCGTGAACAGGCTGCCGATCCGGCCGCAGCAGGCGGTGGCGAACCCGTAGGACGGCGGAGGCGCCCGGCGCCGTGGGGGCGCCGACGGGGGTGAGGTGTGCCCGCGCGGAAGCCGTGGGGTCCGTGAGGGCGCGCGGAGGCTGTGGCGGCCGTAGGAGCGTGCGCGGGCCGCAGGCGGCCGGGGCCGTGTGGGGCAGGCGGGAAAGGGCCGGGCGTCCCCTTCTCGTGGGACGCCCGGCCCTCGCCCGGCCGAGGCCGTGATCGGATTCGAACCGATGTAACCGGCTTTGCAGGCCGGCCCCTGAGCCACTCGGGCACACGGCCACGCGCACACGTACGCGCCGCTGTCCATGGCCCGCCGTGTGCTGTGCGGTACCCCGACCGTAGGAGCGGGCGGGGTACCGGGGCAAGGGGGCGGACGCCCCTGCCACGGAGCCGACATACGGCGTTCACGGGAGGCCACACGCGGGCGCACCCGTCCCGTACCGGCCCGCCCGGGGTCGTACGCCGAAAGGAGGAGCGGGTACCCGGCCTCCGGACAGGGGCGTATGCCGCATTCGCCCCTTACCCTGGGCCGGTGAGTACGAGCCAGCAGCCCGGCGCCGACGCCGTGGACCCCCTCCCGATACCGGTACCCGCCGAACCGGCACCCGCGCCCGCCACGGGCGGTGTCCTCTCCCGCCCGTACCTCGCCCTCAGTCTGGGGATCGTCTCCGTCGTCCTGCTCATCGCCTTCGAGGCGACGGCGGTCGGTACGGCGATGCCGGTCGCGGCGCGCGAGCTGCACGGGGTCCCGCTCTACGCCTTCGCCTTCTCCGCGTACTTCACCACGAGCCTGTTCGCCATGGTCCTCGCCGGCCAGTGGGCCGACCGCTCGGGCCCGCTCGCGCCCATCACGCTCGGCATCGGCGGCTTCGCGGCCGGGCTGCTCCTGTGCGGCACGGCGGCGAGCATGTGGGTCTTCGTGCTCGGGCGCGCGGTGCAGGGGCTCGGCGGCGGGCTCGTGATCGTCGCGCTCTACGTCGTCGTCAGCCGCGCGTACCCGCGCAGGCTCCAGCCCGCGATCCTCGCCGCCTTCTCGGCGTGCTGGGTCGTGCCCTCGGTCGTCGGGCCGCTCATCGCGGGGACCGTCACCGAACACCTCGGCTGGCGCTGGGTCTTCCTCGGCATCCCCGTCCTCATCCTGCTCCCGCTCCTCCTCGCCCTCCCGCAGATCCGCCGCCGCGCCGCCGGTCCGCTGCCCGCCGACCCGGACGCGCCGCCGCGCACCGCCCCCCGGGGCCGCCTCGCCTGGGCCTTCGCGCTCTCGCTCGCGGCCGGGCTGCTCCAGTACGCGGCGGGCGACCCGCACTGGCGGTCGCTGCCGCCCGCGCTCGCGGGCGCGGTGCTGCTCGCGCTGGCGGTACGGGTCCTGCTGCCGCGCGGGACGTGGCGCGCGGCGCGGGGGCTCCCGGCCGTCGTGCTGCTGCGCGGGGTCGCGGCGGGCGCGTTCATCGCGGCCGAGTCCTTCGTCCCGCTCATGCTCGTGACGCAGCGGGGGCTGAGCCCGACCCTCGCGGGGCTCTCGCTCGCGCTCGGCGGCAGCACGTGGGCCTTCGGGAGCTGGGTGCAGGCGCGGCCCGCGTGGTCGGCGTACCGCAGGACGTTCATGACCTTCGGCATGGTGCTCGTGGCCGCAGCGATCGCGACGGCCCCCGGCGTGCTGTTCTCCTGGACGCCGGTGTGGATCGTCGCGGTGGCGTGGGGCTTCGGCTGCTTCGGCATGGGCATCGTCACCTCGGGCACGAGCACGCTGCTGCTCAAACTCTCGGCGCCCGAGGAGGCGGGCACCAACTCGGCGGCCTTGCAGATGTCCGACGGCCTCTCCAACGTGCTGCTCCTCGCCCTCGGCGGCGCGGCGTTCGCGGCGGCGGGCGGCGGCGCGGTCGGAGCGGCGCACGAGGTCACGGCCGGAGCGGCGGCGGGCGCGAGTCACCCGGCGGCCTTCGCGGCGGTCTTCCTGCCCCTGGCCGCGGTCGCGGCGGTGGGGGTGTGGGTGGCACGCCGGACGCGGGAGTGAGCGGGAGCGGGGCGCGGGCGGAGGGGGCCGGGGGCGGGGCTGACGGAGGAGCGTCGGGAGCCGGGCGGACGCGGGAGCGACGGGGCGGCGCGGACGGGGGGCGGGAGGGCGCGCGGGATGTGGCGGGCTGTCGTCGGAGGCCCCCGCCACGCGCCGCGGCCCCCTCCCGGTGCGGAAGGGGGCCGCGGCGCGGTGCTGGTTCAGCGGGTCGCGGACCGCTTCGCGAGGTGCACGAGACCGGCCCAGGCTGCCGGGGTCACGGTGAGGACGGGCCCGTGGGGGAGGAGGTGCACGAGACCGGCCCAGGCTGCCGGGGTCACGGTGAGGACGGGCCCGTGGGGGAGCTTGCTGTCCCGTACCGGCACGAGCCCGCTGCCGAGCAGGTCGGCGCTGCATTCCACGCAGTAGCGCCACCGTTGCCGACGCTGACAGTGCTTCAGCCATGAGGTGATGATAGGACGCCCGAATGCTCAACAGCCTTGACGGTTCCCGCTCGACATGACCTTGGGCCTGTGATTCCGCGTATCCCACATGGCTGCCGTCCGCCATGGTCAGGAGATTGACCGGCAGGTTGAAGGGGCGGGCCTCGCCCATCGTGTGCGGAGCCACTTGGAGCACCGCGTTCCGGCGGGCGGCGAAGGCCACCAGGGCGTCGAACTGCTCGTGCATCACGTCATCGCCCCCCACCCAGTGGCGCAGGCAGCTCTCATCCATGATCACCAGCAGCATGGGGGGCCGCTGCCGCTCCAGCGACGCCTGGCGCTTGGCCAGGTAAGCGAGCCTGTGGTCCGCCTGGGCCTCGGTGATGAGCCCCCGCCGCACGTCCGCCTCGGCCAGTGCGCGCGCGTAGGCGGGGGTTTGCAGCAGTCCAGGCATGAGGCCGATCTCGAAAAGCCGTATCTCGACCGCCCGTTCCTCCTCTTTGGCGTAGGCGGCGAAGCCCTCCAGCAGCGCCCCGTTGCGGAGGCTGTAGAAATTCCGCTCGAAGGTGTCCTCGCTCAATTCGAAGATCCGGTCCAGATCCCTCGAAAGGCGGAGAGTCGGAGGTTTGCGGCCAGTTTCGACGGCCGAAATATGCGTCGCTGAATATGCGCTCCGGTCTGCCAGATCCTCTTGTGTCCACCCGCGCGCCTTGCGGAGCTGGCGCAGCTTGACCCCGAGTGCCTCACGGGGCCCGCGCTCGGCGTCCAAGAGAGCTTCGTTCACCATTCCCCCTTCCTTTTGGGCAAGTTGAAGGAGTCCCGACTGTACGTCAGCTTGGTGCTCCGGGTGACGGATTCGCTACAGAGGGAGATCAGGATGGCGAACGAACCCCAGCCGGAGGCGGCGCCCACCTCGTCGGCCGACACCGCGTCCTGCGCGACCTGTCACGCGTGGCGGACCGAGGAGCGGCGCGCGGAGACGGCCCAGGACCACTCGCGGGCGACTGACTGCCGGGTCATGCTTCAGCGGCACCGCGCCGACGCGCACGGCGGCTCCGAGTGACGGGGCCTCAGCCGCCCGGCGAGGGAGCCGGACGGCTCGGCGTGGGGCGGTACGCCCGGGACCGCGCGACCGGCCTCGTCGGGCGCGTGATGGGCCACGTGGGGCCGTACACGCAGTTGCGCCCGGTCAGGGGCGGGCGCGAATGGGACGCGGACCCGGCGGATCTGGAAGAACTCGGCGGCGCGGAGGAGCTGAGCGCCAAGGTCGCGGAGCGGAACCGCGATTCGGCGACGGGGCTCGCGATGAAGTACCCGCACCCCTTGTGAGACGGCAGGGGCGTCATCCGCGCTCGCGGTCTTCCTCCTCCGCCCGGCCCCGCCTCCGCTCGCCCTCAGCCGGTCGCCGCCGCGAGGATGCGGGCCGCGCCTTGGGCGAGGAGGCGGTCCGCCACCGTCCGGGCCAGCTGTGCCGGTTCGGCCGCCGGGCCCTCCGCCGTGGCGGCGATCTGACGGCTTCCGTCGGGGCTGGTCACGGCGGCGTGGAGGCGGAGGCGGGTGGGCGACGGGCGGCTCGTCCACGTGCCGAGCGGGACCGAGCAGCCGCCGTGGAGTTCCGCGAGCAGCACGCGTTCGGCGCGGACCTCCGCGTCGGTCGCCGCGTCCCCGCTCGCGGCGAGGAGACGGGCCGCCTTGCTGTCCTCGCGTACCTGGATCGCGAGCGCTCCCTGCCCGGGCGCGGGCGGATACGCCTCCGGGTCCAGGTACTCGGTGATCTCGTCCGCGAGGCCGAGCCGGTGCAGTCCCGCCGCCGCGAGGACGACCGCGTCGAGAGTACGGATACGGGCCAGGCGGGCCGGGACGTTGCCCCTCACCGGGACCATCTCCAGGTCCGGACGCAGAGCGAGGAGCTGCGCGACCCGCCGCGCCGACCCCGTACCGACCCTGGCGCCCGTGGGCAGGCCCGCGAGCGTGGCCCCGCACAGCGCGTCCCGTACGTCCTCGCGCGGCCCCGGTGTCCGCAGCAGCACCGTGCCGGGGGAGGGGCTGGTCGGAAGGTCCTTGAGGCAGTGCACGACGACATCGACCTCGCCCCGCACCAGCGCCGCCTCCTGCCGCGAGGAGAAGGCCGACGCGCCCGCGCGCCGCGTCACCCCGGCGACCGTGGGCGTGCTCCGGTCCGCGTCCCCCGCCTCGGTGATCACCCGCCGCACGAACCGGACGCCCGGCACCTCGCGCTCCCAGCGCTCCACCATCTCCCGCACCTGCGCCCGCGCCAGCGCGCTCCCCCGCGAGCCGACCGCCACCACGCTCTCCACCACGCCGCTCGACTCCCTCACCGCTCCACCTCGGGCCGTCCGAGTCTAGGTACGCGCGCCATCCCCCCATACCAACGCCCTGTCGCCAACCGAGCCTGCTGCACCCTGCCGGGCGAGTGCGCCCCTTCCCGGCAGATCGGGCGCGGCCCCGGGGCGACCGCCCCGTCTCCGGGGCTTCGCTCGTGACCTCCTGCCCACGCCCTGTGCCGTCCTCGGTGTGACGCCCGTCGCACCCGTGCCCTCCCTTCGTGCCGGGCGCCCTTCGCGTTCCGGGGGCGGGGATAGGGTGGCTGCTCGTCCACGCAGCCGAGCCTGATTCAGCGGAGAACGTGACTACCACCCCCACCTCCTCCTCCCACCTCTCTCCCGCCTTCCCCGGCCGGGCCCCCTGGGGTACGGCGGGGAAGCTGCGCGCCTGGCAGCAGGCCGCGATGGAGCGGTACGTCCAGGAACAACCGCGCGACTTCCTCGCGGTCGCCACCCCCGGCGCCGGGAAGACGACCTTCGCGCTCACGCTCGCCTCCTGGCTGCTGCACCACCACGTCGTGCAGCAGGTCACCGTGGTGGCCCCGACCGAGCACCTCAAGAAGCAGTGGGCCGAGGCCGCCGCACGCATAGGGATCAAGCTCGACCCGGACTACAGCGCGGGCCCCGTCTCCAAGGAGTACGTGGGCGTCGCCGTCACCTACGCCGGCGTCGGCGTGCGCCCGATGCTGCACCGCAACCGTGTCGAGCAGCGCAAGACGCTCGTGATCCTCGACGAGATCCACCACGCGGGCGACTCCAAGTCCTGGGGCGAGGCGTGCCTCGAAGCCTTCGAACCCGCGACCCGCCGCCTCGCCCTCACCGGCACCCCCTTCCGCTCCGACACCAACCCCATCCCCTTCGTCACCTACGCGGAGGGCGACGACGGCATCCGCCGCTCCGCCGCCGACTACACCTACGGCTACGGCAACGCCCTCGCCGACGGCGTCGTGCGCCCGGTCATCTTCCTCTCCTACAGCGGCAACATGCGCTGGCGCACGAAGGCGGGCGACGAGATCGCCGCGCGGCTCGGCGAGCCCATGACCAAGGACGCGATCTCGCAGGCCTGGCGCACCGCGCTCGACCCACGCGGCGAGTGGATGCCGAACGTGCTGCGCGCCGCCGACCAGCGCCTCACCGAGGTCCGCAAGGGCATCCCGGACGCCGGCGGCCTCGTCATCGCCTCCGACCAGGAACAGGCCCGCGCCTACGCCAAGCTCATCCGCGAGATCACCGGCACCAAGGCGACCCTCGTCCTCTCCGACGACTCCGGCGCCTCCGAGAACATCGACACCTTCTCGCACAACGAGGACCGCTGGATGGTCGCGGTCCGCATGGTCTCCGAAGGCGTCGACGTGCCGCGCCTCGCCGTCGGCGTCTACGCCACCACCATCTCCACGCCCCTCTTCTTCGCCCAGGCCGTCGGCCGCTTCGTGCGCTCCCGCAGGCGCGGCGAGACCGCCTCCGTCTTCCTCCCCACCGTCCCCGACCTGCTCGGCCACGCCAACGCCCTTGAGCTGGAACGGGACCACGTCCTCGACAAGCCGAAGAAGAACGGCGAGGAGGACCCGTACGCCGAATCCGAGAAGGAGATGGAGGAGGCGAACAAGGAGCAGGACGAGGACACCGGCGAGCAGGAGCAGTTCTCCTTCGAAGCGCTGGAGTCCGAGGCCGTCTTCGACCGCGTCCTCTTCGACGGCGGTGAGTTCGGGATGCAGGCCCACCCCGGGAGCGAGGAGGAGCAGGACTACCTCGGCATCCCGGGCCTCCTCGAACCCGACCAGGTGCAGATGCTGCTCCAGAAGCGGCAGGCCAAGCAGATCGCGACGAGCCGCAAGAAGCCGGCCGAGGACGCCGACCTTCTCGAACTCCCCGCCGAGCGGCGGCCCGTCGTCTCGCACAAGGAACTCCTCGAACTGCGCAAGCAGCTCAACACCCTCGTCAGCGCCTACACCCACCAGAGCGGCAAACCGCACGGCGTGATCCACACCGAACTGCGCCGCGTCTGCGGCGGACCGCCGAGCGCGGAGGCCACGGCCGGGCAGATCCGGCAGCGCATCGACAAGGTGCGGGAGTGGGCCACCCGGATGAAGTGAGGGAGCGGCCGCGGGGGAGCGGCGGCGGAGCGGTCGGGGCGGGCAGTTCCCGCCCGCGGCGCGCGCCGCTCCGCCTGCCAGTGTGTGCTTTCCGTGGACATGCTGGGTTCTTCACGGGGTGATGCGGACGGTCCGGCTCCGCTATCGCCCGGATACTGGACAACGCCTTCCGCTGAGCGGGGACCGCTCGCTACTGTCCGGGGCAACGCACACGCCCCGTGGCAGGGTCGCCCCGGAGCGCAGCCGGTGCGACTCGCAGGCGGACCGGGTACGAGGAGCCGTGCGCCGGACGGGACCGGCGGCCCCGCGCCCGTACGGTCGGGGCCCGCCGCACCTCATCGAAGGAGTGGGCGTCGTGACCGCGGAGACCTCTCAGACGCTCGACCGTGGACTCAAGGTCCTCAAACTGCTCGCCGAGACCGACCACGGTCTCACCGTCACCGAACTCTCGGCCCGGCTCGGGGTGAACCGCACCGTCGTCTACCGCCTCCTGGCCACGCTGGAACTGCACGCGCTGATACGGCGCGACCTCGGCGGCCGGGCGCGCATCGGGCTCGGTGTGCTCGGTCTGGGCAGACAGGTGCATCCGCTCGTGCGGGAGGCCGCGCTGCCCGCGCTGCGCTCCCTCGCCGAGGACATCGGTGCGACCGCGCACCTCACCCTCGTCGACGGCAGCGACGCGCTCGCCGTCGCCGTCGTCGAGCCCACCTGGACCGACTTCCACGTCGCCTACCGCACCGGCTTCCGTCACGCCCTCGACCAGGGCGCCGCCGGCCGGGCCATCCTCGCCTCCCGCACCTCCGCCGGACGTACCGTCCCCACCTGCACCCTCACCCGCGACGAACTCGACGCGGGCGCCTGCGGAGCCGCCGCGCCCCTGCTCGGCGTCACCGGCCTCGAAGGCAGCGTGGGCGTCGTGATGCTCCCCGACTCTGTCCCCGAACGTGTAGCCCAACGCGTCGTCGACGCCGCCCGCGAGGTAGCGGACGCCTTGCACTGAGCGGGACTTGGGTGGAACGGGGGGGGAACGGGGGCGCGGGCGGAACGGGCGGCTCGCGCCGAGTGGGCTCCTTGCGCGGAATGGTGGGCCCGGGCGGGGCGGCGGGTGTTGTCTGTGCTGGGCTGTGGCTCGGGTTGGGCGGGGGCGGCTGCGGGGGAGGGAAAGGCCGAACAACTGGCGTGCTGGTGGCGCAGTTGACGTCCGCCCTTCCCCACCGGAGAGCCGCGACCCGCGCTCCGCGTCTCGCGTCCCGGGCTCCGCGCCCCTCGTCCCGGCGACCCGCGCTCCGCACCCCGCCCCGGCGACCCGTGCCCCGCCACCCGCGTTCGGCCACGTCCTCACCGAGCCCAGTGCCCTCGCACCCGGTTCCCGATCCGCCGTCCCGTCCGGGACCCCGCGCCGTGGCGCGGGTGGGGACGCCGGGGGCCGGGTGGCTCGCGTTAGATTGTGGGCGTGTCCTTCCGTCTCAGGCGCTCCCGCGTCCTTCTCCTGTGCGTCCTGCCGGTGCTCGCGCTGGTCCTCGTCGCCGTGCTCGCGCCGCTGCCGTTCACCGTCGCCCAGCCCGGGACCACGGCGAACGTGCTCGGTTCGGACAAGGGGCAGAAGGTCATCACGATCAGCGGCGCCCCCGAACGCCGTACCAGCGGACAACTCAGGATGACGACCATCCTCGCCACCGCGCCCGACGCGACCGTCAAGCTCGGTGACGTCGTCGACGGCTATTTCCGCACCGACCGCGCCGTCATGCCGCGTGGTTCGGTCTACCCCGGCGGCGACGTCAAGGAGATCGAGAAGCGCAACCTCGCCGACATGCGCTCCTCCCAGGACCACGCCACCAACGCGGCCCTCTCCTACCTGGGCCGCACCGACGAGAACGTCAAGGTCACGCTGCGCCTCGCCGACGTCGGCGGCCCGAGCGCCGGGCTCCTCTTCTCGCTCGGCATCGTCGACAAGCTCGACGGCGACGGCAAGGGCGGCGACCTCACCGGTGGCCGCACCGTCGCGGGTACGGGCACCATCACCGACAGCGGCGAGGTGGGCGCCGTCGGCGGTGTCGCGCTCAAGACGAAGGCCGCCCGCCGCGACGGCGCGACCGTCTTCCTCGTGCCGAGAGACGAGTGCTCCGACGCCCGCTCCGAACTCCCCAAGGGTCTCCGCCTCATCCCCGTCGCCACACTCAAGGGCGCGGTCTCCGCGCTCCGGGCGCTCGACGACGGCGGCAAGGTACCGACCTGCTGATCGCATCGCGCCGCGCAGCACCCCGCCGCACCGCGCAGCACCCCGTCGCGCGGTCCCCGTCTGCCTGAGCCCTGCCCTCCTCACGTGCGCACCACCGTCCGCCCCGACACCGCGAGCCGCAGCCCCAGGCCGACGAGCGACCAGCCGAAGCGCGCCCGCAGACCCCGTATCTCTCCCGCGCCCAGCACTCGTTCCGCTCGGCGCAGCCGCTCCGCGCGACGCGCGCTCTCCCTGGCCAGCGTGTCGGCGGCGGCCTCGGCCCGCAGGTCCCTGGCCCGGTAGGCGTGCACCAACTGGTGGTCGGTCTCCAGGATGCCGAAGGCCCCCATGAGCACGTGCTTCCCGTGGATGTCGTAGGACATGACGGTGGTCTGCCTCTCGGAAATGCGCACATCTGCGACGTGCGAGGGAATGTAAGTTCGAATACAGGGTTGTGCGCGATCCCCTCCACCCGTGCGGACTGCGGGCGCGGTCCGACGCGGGGCCCGGGGGTCGCCGGTGTCTCAGGTGCGGGACTCCCGGTGGACCGGCAGGGCGTGGAGGTGGACCCGCACCTCCGCCCGCCCCTCCTCCGTCCGGTCCCGGTCGTCGTACTCCTGGAGCAGGGCGAGCAGGCGCTCGCTCAGCTCCGTCAGCTCGTCCGCGCTGAGATGCAGAGTCCTGTCGCTGAAGACCCCCGCCTCCTCCCAGGGTGTGTCGCGCCACCGGTCGCGGTCGGCGACCCACGAGGTCGTCTCGCGGTAGTGCGTGGAGGCGATCTCGTGGAGGAGCACGGCCGTCGCGCCGCGGATCTCGGGATCGTCCTGATCGACCCTGCGGGCGTCGAAGTTGATCTCGTCCGCGACCGCCCGCCACCAGCGCTCGCGCCCCTTGCCGTGCTCCGGGGCGTCCTCGACGAATCCGTACTCCGCGAGCTGGCGCAGGTGGTAGCTCGTCGCCCCGCTCGACTCGCCCAGTTCCTTGCCGAGCTGCGAGGCGGTGGCCGGGCCCCCGCGTCGCAGCGAGTTGAGCAGTTGGAGCCGCAAGGGGTGGGCAAGCCCGCGCAGCCCTCGGGCGTCGAGCTGCCGCGTCGTCCGGGCGACGGCCTCTTCGGCGGGGGTCAGGTCCTCGGTCATGGCACTACCGTAGAGCGTGCAAAGAATCTTTGCAACGTGATTTTGCAAAAACTCTTTGCGTTCATCCGTAAGGGTGAACTCCCGCCCCGGAACAGCGCCTTCGCGCCTTCACCCTCCTCCCTTCTTCACGAAGCCCTCCTCCTCCAGCCAGTCCCGTGCCACGTCGTGCGGGTCCTCGCCGTCCACGTCCACCTTCGCGTTCAGCTCCCGTGCCACCGTGTTCGTCAGCTTCTTCGTGATGGGTGCCATCACCTTCTCCATCTGCGGGTGCTCTTCGAGCGACTTCGTATGGAAGACGGGCGCCACGTTGTAGTTCGGGAAGAAGTGCTTGTCGTCCTTCATGACCGCGAGACGCAGCGCCTTGATGCGGCCGTCCGTCGTGAACACCTCGCCGAAGACGCACGCGCCCTTCGCGGTCTGCGTGTAGACGATGCCGCCCGCCATCTTGGTGACGCGCGAGTTCGGGATGTTCATCCCGTACGCCCTCTTGAGCCCGTTGAGCCCGTCCTCGCGCGCCGCGAACTCGCCCTCGACGCACAGCGTCACGGCGCCCGGGTTCCGCTTCGACAGCGCGGCGACGTCGGAGAGCGTCTTCGTGCGGTACTTCCTCTCGTTCTTCTGGTTGAGCGCCAGCGCGTACGTGTTGTTGAGGGGTCCGGGCGCGGCCCACGTGACGCCGTTCCTCCGGTCCGCGTCGCGTACGGCGACCCACTGCGCGTGCGGGTCCACGATCGGCTTCGTGTGGCCGAGGTACGTGATCCAGCCGGTACCCGTGTAGTCGTACATCGCGTCCGCGGTGCCGCTCTTGAGGGCCTCGCGCGCGCCGATCGAGCCCTGGATGCCGGTACGGTCCAGGACATCGGCGCCCGCCGCCTTGAAGGCGATGCCCATGATCGAGCCCAGCACGAGCTGTTCGGTGAACTCCTTCGACGCCACGGTGAGCTTCGCGCCCTTGAGCGGCTCGCCCCGGCCCACCGTCCCCGGCCCGACATCGTCGACGAGGGGGCTTCCGCTCGTGAGCCCGCACCCCGCCGCTCCGATCACGAGCACCCCGGCGAGCGCGGCGACCGCGGTACGGGGGTACTTGAGACCCGGTCGGGGACCCGCCCCCCTGCCCCGACGGAAAAGTCCCGCTGTCACGAGCTGACCTCCAGTCCCCGCGGCCTCAGCAGCAGTTCCGCCAGCGAGGCGAGCCAGTCGACGAGAAGGGCGAGCACGATCGTGAGGATCGAGCCGATCACGAGGACCGACATGCGCTGATTGGTGATGCCCGCCGTGATGATGTCTCCGAGCCCGCCGCCGCCACCGAACGTCGCGAGGGTCGCGGTGCCGACGTTGAGGACGAGCGCGGTGCGGACGCCCGAGAGGATCAGCGGCACCGCGAGCGGCAGTTCGACCTTGCCGAGCACCATGAGCGGCGACATGCCGATGCCCCGCGCGGCTTCGAGGAGCGTCGGGTCGTTGGCGCGCAGGCCGGCGATCGTGTTCGAGAGGACGGGCAGGATCGCGTAGATGATGATGCCGACGAGGGCCGGGAACTCGCCGGTGCCCAGCCAGATCACGAGCAGCGCGAGGAGCCCGAGCGCCGGGGTCGCCTGCCCGATGTTGGCGAAGGCGACCGCGACGGGCGCGGCCCTGCGCAGCCGCTGCCGGGTGAGCAGGATGCCGAGCGGGATCGCGATGATCAGCACGAAGAACGTCGAGATGACGGTGAGCTGGATGTGCTGCCGCACCCGCAGCCAGATGTTCCCGCCGCCGAGCGAGTTGCGGGCGATCACGTCGAGCGTCGCCGTGTCGTAGTAGAGCCACGTGCCGAACAGGGTGAGCGCGAGCACGAGCGGCAGGAAGGTGAGGGGGCGCCAGCCGATGCGGCGCGTGGCGCGCTCGACGCGAGCGCCGCGCGGCGCGTCGTGCTCGTCGCGCGGCCCGTCGTCCTCGCGCCCGTCGTCCTGGGGGCCGCCCTCGCCGCGCGCGCGGTGCGGTCCGTCGTACCTGGTGGCGGTGCGGGCGAGGCGCTCGGGGGCGGGGTCGTGGCCGCGTGCCGTCTCGCGGTCCTCGGCCGGGTCGCGGGGGCGCGGGCGGGGGTCCTGCTCGCTCATCCGGCCCCACCGTCCCGGTGCGGGTGCTCGGGGCGCGACTCGCCCCGCCCGGTCTCGGGCCCCGCGTCGCTGACGGCCGAGCCCCCCGGCCGCAACCCGCCGGGGTTCCGGCGCGACCCGTCGGGCGCGGCCGTCCCCGCGGCGCCGGGCGCGGGCGTCCCCGTACCGCCCGAGGTTCCCGCCCCTTCCTCCTCGGCCTCCAGCGCCGTCACCCGGCCGTGGCGTGCGAGGGCCTGCTCCTCCTGGATCTCGTCCAGCTCGTGGCGGTGCTCGATCGCCTCCAAGCGGTCTTCTTCGAGCATTTCATGCACTGAATTCATCAGCGTCTGCATATCGACGACACCTTCGTACTCGCCGCGCCGCCCCGTCACGGCGACGCGGCCCGCGTTGTCCGTGAGCACCGCCTCCAGGGCGTCGCGCAGGGTCGCGTCCCGCGTCACCGTGTCCTGCACGAACGCCCCGGCCCGGGAGAGCGAGCCCTTGGCGCGGCTGAGGTCACCGCGCCTGAGCCACTTGTAGGGGCGTTGGCGGCGATCGAGCATGAGCAGTTCGTTGTGCCCGGCCGTGCGGAGCTTGTCGAAAATGATCTGGAGCGGGTCATCGACGGACACGGTCGGCCAGTCGGTGATCCCCACGTCCCGGACGCGGGTGAGGTTGAGCCGCTTGAGCGCCGCGCCCGCGCCGACGAAGCCGGAGACGAAGTCGTCCGCCGGATTGGTCAGGATCGCCTCGGGGGTGTCGAACTGCGCGATCTTCGAACGATCACGCAGCACCGCGATCCGGTCGCCGATCTTGATCGCCTCGTCGAAGTCGTGCGTCACGAAGACGATCGTCTTGTGCAGTTCGTGCTGAAGCCTGATCAGCTCGTCCTGGAGGTGATCGCGGGTGATCGGGTCGACGGCACCGAAGGGCTCGTCCATGAGCAGGACGGGCGGGTCCGCCGCGAGCGCCCGCGCGACGCCCACGCGCTGCTGCTGACCACCGGAGAGCTGCCGCGGATAACGTCCCCGGAACTCGGCCGGGTCGAGGCCCACCAGGTCGAGCATCTCCTCCACGCGCTCCCGCACGCGGCTCTTCGGCCAGCCGATCATCCTCGGCACGAGCGCGATGTTCTGCGCGACGGTCAGGTGCGGGAAGAGGCCGGACGACTGGATCGCGTAGCCGATCTTCCGGCGCAGTTTCACCGGGTCCATGTCGGTGACGTCCTCGCCACCGATCCTGATCCGTCCACTGCTCGGTTCGATGAGCCGGTTGATCATTTTGAGCAGCGTCGTCTTGCCGCCGCCCGAGGGCCCGACGAAGACGACGGTCTCGCCCGCCTTGATCTCCAGGCTCACGTTCTCGACGGCGGGGACCGTGGTGCCCGGGTAGATCTTGGTGAGGTTCTCCAGCTCGATCGTCGCCCCGCTCGTGGTTCCCGCGCCGGGCGCGCCCGGGACGGTCGCTGAGGGCGCCGAGGCGCCCTGGGGCGGTGTGGAGGCGTCAGACACGAATACCCCTCGGAATGGTGAGCCTGCCGATCAGGACGTAGCCGAAGTCGAAGAGCAGGGCGAGGACGACGATGCCGACGGTGCCGGCGAGGACCTGGTTGAGCGCGTTCTTGCTGCCCAGCGAGGCGATGCCGCGGAAGATCTCGTTGCCGAGCCCGGGCCCGGAGGCGTACGCGGCGATCGCGGCGATCCCCATGAGCATCTGCGTCGAGACGCGGATACCGGTGAGGATCGGCGGCCAGGCGAGCGGCAGTTCGACCCGCAGGAGCCGGGCGGTACGGGACATGCCGATGCCCTTCGCGGCGTCCACGAGCGTCGCGTCGACCCCGCGCAGGCCCACGATCGCGTTCCGCACGATCGGCAGCAGCCCGTACAGCACGAGCGAGATGACGGTGGGCGCGACGCCGAGCCCCACGATCGGCACGAGCAGCCCGATGAGCGCGAGCGAGGGGACCGTCAGGATCGTCGAGGTCGTGGTCGTGGCGAGATTGCCCGCCCACTCCGAGCGGTAGCTGAAGACGCCGATCAGCACTCCGATGACGGTCGCGATGACCATGCACTGGAAGACGGCGCTCGCGTGCTGGTAGGCGTCCGAGAGCAACTGCTCGTGCCGGTTGCCCACATAGGTCCAGAAATTCACGCCACCGCTCCTGACTCCTGACATCGTCCGGCCGGTCCACCGCGCACGAAGGCGGTACGTGCACCTCCCGTACCGCTCCACAGTGGGGGTGGCGCAGGGGCCGCGCTCCCCGAGTACGGCCATACGGCGGGCAGGGGGGCACGGGCAGGGGTGACGCGGGGTGCGGACGCGGGAGCGCGGGGGTGCGGGGTGCGGTCAGGGGCGGGGTGGACGAGGGAGGGTGGACCGGGGAAGGCGGGGACGGGAGCCGACGGGGGACGCGGGCGGGGGAGCTTCCGGCCGGGGCGGCTCCCGGGGCGCGGTCAGTCGCGTGCCGCGTGTGCCGCCTGTTCGATGAGCGGGAGGACCCGCAGCGGTACGGGGTTCTCCATGACGATCGCCGTCGAGGCCCGCACGATCCCCTCGAAGCCGACGACCTGGTCGATGACCCGTTGCAGATCGGCGTTGGACCGGGCCACGAGACGGCACAGCATGTCGCCCTGTCCCGTGATCGTGTGCAGTTCGAGCACCTCGGGCACCCGCGCGAGATGCGCCCGCACCTGCTCCCCGCGCCCCTGCCGGATCTCCAGGGTCGCGAACGCCGTCACCGGATACCCGAGTGCCGCCGGCTCCACCTCGGGCCCGAACCCGCGGATCACGCCCCGCGCCCGCAGCCGGTCGAGCCGCGCCTGCGCCGTCCCGCGCGCGACTCCGAGCCGCCGCGACAGCGCGAGCACCCCGATCCGCGGTTCACGCGCGAGCAGCAGCAGAAGACGGGCGTCGAGGGCGTCGATCATGAATGGCTCCTGGCTCTCGTACTCCTGGACCGTGGCGGGCGCTTCGGTACCGCGTGAGGGCGGTGACGCGGGGCGGGTCCGCCGGTCTCATTCAGGCATTCGGGGAGCCGGGTGGACAAGATGCGGGACGAAACGGTCGGCAGGTGCGCGGTCGGCGCCTGCCCGGGAGCGGAAACCGCCGGACGGGCAAGGGTGCGCCGCCCGGACTTCGCGCAGGCACTCGCCTGCAGGGGCGGTACGCGGCGTGGGCGGTGCGTGGCGTGGGCGTGCCCGGTGCGGACGGTGCCCGCCGTGGGAGCCCGCCGCCCGGACGCCGTGCGGGAGCCCCGCCGCCCGGACGCCGCGCGGGGATCCGTCGCCCGGGGGCTTCCGTCCCCCCGTCCCCGGTGCCACGCTGGGGATCATGACGGACCAGCCGAGTGACCCGCGAACCGCGCTCCTCACCGACCTCCGCTCCGGACTTCCCGCCACCGCCGTCCTCGACGATCCCGAGGTGGTCGCCTCGTACGCGCACGACATGGCGAGCTTCTGCGCGGCCGGGCGGGCGGCCGTCGTCGTGCTGCCGCGCACCGCCGAAGAGGTCCAGCACGTCATGCGGACCGCGACCGCGCACCGCGTGCCCGTCGTGCCGCAGGGGGCGCGCAGCGGGCTGTCCGGGGCCGCGAACGCGATCGAGGGATGCGTCGTGGTCTCGCTCGTCAAAATGGACCGGATCGTCGAGATCGACCCCGTCGAGCGCGTCGCCGTCGTCGAGCCCGGCGTCATCAACGCGACGCTCTCCCGCGCCGTCGCCGAGCACGGACTGAACTACCCGCCCGACCCCTCCAGTTGGGAGATGTGCACGATCGGCGGGAACATCGGGACCGGCTCCGGCGGGCTCTGCTGCGTCAAGTACGGCGTCACCGCCGAGTACGTGCTCGGGCTCGACGTCGTCCTCGCCGACGGCCGTCTCCTGCGCACCGGGCGCCGCACCGCCAAGGGCGTCGCCGGCTACGACCTCACGCGGCTCTTCGTCGGCTCCGAGGGCAGCCTCGGCATCGTCGTACGGGCCGTCCTCGCCCTCAAACCCGCGCCCGCCCCGCAACTCGTCCTCGCCGCCGAGTTCGGCACCACGGCCGCCGCCTGCGAGGCGGTTCGCGCGATCATGGCGGGCGGCCACACCCCGTCCCTGCTCGAACTCATGGACCGTACGACCGTGCGCGCCGTCAACGCGTACGCCCGCATGGGCCTCCCCGAGTCCACCGCCGCACTCCTCCTCTGCGCCTTCGACACCCCGGACCCCACCGCCGACCTGGCCGCCGTCGCCGCCCTGTGCCACGCGGCGGGCGCGAGCGAGGTCGTCCCCGCCGAGACCCCCGCGGAGTCCGAACTCCTCCTAGCCGCACGCAGGTTGTCGCTCGTCGCCCTCGAAGCCGTCAAGGGCACCACGATGATCGACGACGTCTGCGTGCCCCGCTCCCGCCTCGCCGAACTCCTCGAAGGCGTCGAACGCATCGCCACCGCACATGAGTTGACCATCGGCGTCTGCGCGCACGCCGGGGACGGCAACACCCACCCCACCGTCTGCTTCGACGCCACCGACGAGGACGAGTCCCGCCGCGCCCGCGCCTCCTTCGACGAGATCATGGCCCTGGGCCTCCGACTCGGCGGCACGATCACCGGCGAGCACGGCGTCGGCCTCCTCAAGAAGGAGTGGCTCGCCCGCGAGTTGGGCGAGACCGGACTGGAGGTGCAGCGCGCGCTCAAGGCCACGCTCGACCCGCTGGGCATCCTCAACCCCGGCAAGGTGCTGTAGGCGGGAGGGGAGCCGCCGGTACGGGTACGGGGCCCCGCGCCCGCGGAGGGGACCACCCCCGCGCCTGGGCGGCTCACTCGCTCTCGCACCCGTCCTCCCGCCACGGATCGCGGTCCCGCTGCCACAGCTCCTCGACCGGCAGCGGCGTGAGCAGGTGCTCCAGCCCCTCCTCGATGCCGAGCAACTCGGCCTCCGTGCCCGGCGGCACGAGCCGCAGCGTGCGTTCCAGCCAGGCCGTCATCGGGAGCGCGGGCACCTGGATGAGCGCCTCGCCGTCCGGCGAGTTGAGCGCGACCCGTACCGTCTCGCGCCCGTCCTCCTTCGCCGGCCACACCCGCACGTCGCCGTGGCCCGTGGGCCGGAAGACGCCCTCGATCAGCAGTTCGCGCGAGAAAGTCCACGCCACCGGGGACTCGGAGTTGAGGTGGAAGAGGATGTGCACGGCATAGGGGTCGTCCGTGCGGTACGTCAGCCGTGCGGGTACCGCGACGGTGCGTTCCGGCGAGACGAGGAGCTGGAGTTCGAGTTCGCGTTCCACGACGGAGTGCGCCACGGCTGGTCCCTTTCTGCCTCTGCGACGGCCCACCTGAGGCCCGTACCGGGAGAGAGGGCGGCCGCAGCACAGCATTACGCGGGTTGCGGAAAGTTTTTCGCTCAACCGCCGGGATTGCCCCCACCTCCGCCGGACCGGCCCGCAACACGCCCGAGTTCTGGTAAATGTGGACGCCCACCCCACTCACCGAGCAGATACGGGACGAGCGGACGATGAGCGCCCCCACTCCGGCAGCAGGCGACGCGTACCCCGGCGAGGGGTACTACCCCGATCCCTCCATCCCCGGCTACCTGCGCTACTGGAGCGGTACGGGGTGGGTCGCCGGCACCAGCCGCCCCGCGCCCGCCGACGGCTCGGTCCCGCCCCCGCCTCCCGGCTACCCGCGCCAGGCCGCGCAGCCGCAGCCCGCCCCGGGCGCGGGCCCGGTCGCGCCCGAGGAGACCGGGCCCCTCTTCTTCGACGGCCCCCGTACCGCCACCTCACCCGTGCTCTACGGCCCCGAGCCCACGGCACCGCCGCAGGACCCCGGCCCCTGGGGCGCGAACACCCCGCAGGGCCAGGCCCCGCGCGTCTCCTGGGGCACGGGTCCGGAACAGGGCGGCGACCCCCGCGTCCCGCACCCCGCCGCCTCGCCCGAGGCCGCCGTGGAACCGAACCCCTATGGCGACGTCCCGCAACCGCCGTACGACACCCGGCCCCCGCTCGAACCCGTCCGCCCCCAGCCCGTCCAGCCCCGCCCGGAGGGCACGGGCACGGTGAGCCTGCGCCCGCAGGGCTCGGTGACGCCTTATCAGGGGGCCTGTCAAGGGCAGCAGGGGCAGGCGCACATTCAGGGTGCGGGTGCGGACGGTGCCGGGCCGGACGCCGGGGGCCGTACGGGGTCAGGTGAGCGGCCCGCGCTCGGCGCAGCCGACGCGTACCCCGCCCTTCCGGCGGGCGGTGGCCCCACGACGGGGGGTCAGGGCACTCTCTCGATGCGCCCGAGGAGCGGTCGCCGGGCGGCGGGGGAGTGGGCGCGGGAGCAGGGATGGGCCGGGGGACCGGCCGCGAGCCCCGAGCCCGCGCCCGAGCCCGGCGCCTCCGCGCGGGCCGGCGTCGCCTTCGGCAAGCCGGCGGGCATGGACGACACCGTACGGGCCCGTGCGGCACGGCTCGCGGAGCAGAACCCGGCGCCGGGGGCGCAACACGGAGCGCAACCACTGGCGGCGCACCCCCAGGCGGCGGAGCAGCCACAAGCGGTGCCCCCGCTGGCGGAGCATCCCCAGGCGGCGCGCCCATCGGCCGCGCACCCGCAGGCGGCGTCCGGCCCCGCCGTCCCCGGGGGCCACGCTCCGGGGACGCCCGGGAACCCCGCCGCAGCCTCGCGCGTTGGGCCCACCGGGGGGGCCCAACGAACCCCTAGGTGAACCGTTCGACCACCCCCTAGGGTCCGCCCCCGGCGCCCCCTCGGCCCACGCCACCCCCGGGAGCCACCCTCACGCCACGGGGAACCCCGCACGGGCCACCGGGAACCCTGCTCCGACCACCGGCAGCCCCGCCCCGGCCGGCGG
>NZ_JOGO01000100.1 GCF_000719475.1 Streptomyces sp. NRRL F-5630
GGGGGACGGGTCGCAGGGGAGAGCGGGGGGAAGAAGGCGGGCGGACGGAAGGAGGCGATGGGAAGGGGGCGGCCAGGCGAAGGGGCGGGCGGACGAAGGAGGCGGCCAGATGGAAGGGGACGGGGCGGATGAAGGAGGCGGACCGAAGAAGGGAAGCGAGCGCAAGGAAGGGTGCGCGCGGAGAGGGGCGAGGCGGGGGGCGCGTGGTCCGGAGACTCGCTCTCTGGGTGCCGCCCGTGCGACAGGCCACGCCCCCCGTGCGACAGGCCACGCGCCAGGCTGCGGCACCGGGCCGGGGCGGAGGGGAGTGGTACGGAGGGGGCGGAGCGGGACCGAGGGGGCGGAGGCAAGAGATGGCGCCGCGCTTCATGCCAGGCGATGCGCGCGACCCGAGAAGGGGAGAGGGACGGACGGTAAACGACCGCCGGAGGCCCCAGCCCAGCAGCGCGCCTGACCCGAGACAGACCCCCACCCACCCGGGGGGCTCCCCTGTAACCATCCTTTCAGGCCCCACCACAACCCCACCCCCCTCCCCCCAAATCTGTGGATAACTCCCCGAAACCCACGAAGCCGCTCACTCCGAAGAGTGAGCGGCGTGACGAATTCACCGAAGTTATCCACAGATTCAGCGCTTTGAGCCTCTTCACGCCCCAAGCACCGGAATCACGGACCAGACTTGTGCTCACACCGAGTTCCCCGTGCCGGGGGATTCGCGGATACCGGCCGGCCCGCCACGGTTGTGCGTCCGCGGAGTTCAGCCCGTCGTCAGCAGGACCTTGCCGATGTGGTTGCTCTCGTCGAGGACCCGGTGTCCGGTCGCCGCGTCGCTCATGGGGATGCGGCGGTCGACGACCGGTTTGACCGCGCCCGAGGAAAGGAGGGGCCACACATGTTCGCGTACCGCCGCCACGACCGCGGCCTTCTCCGCCGCCGGGCGGGCGCGCAGCGACGTCGCGGTGACCGCGGCGCGCTTGTTCATCAGCGCGGCCAGGTTCAGTTCGCCCTTCACCCCGCCCTGCATACCGATGATCGCGAGGCGGCCGCTCGTGGCCAGTGCCTGGATGTTGCGGTCCAGGTACTTCGCGCCCATGTTGTCCAGGATCACGTCGGCGCCGTGTCCCTCCGTCGCCTTCCCCAACTCGGCGACGAAGTCCTGCTCGCGGTAGTTGATGAGGATGTCGGCGCCAAGTTCACGACAGCTCTCCAGCTTCGCGGCCGTTCCCGCCGTCACCGCGACGCGCGCCTCGACCGCCTTCGCGAGCTGGATCGCCATCGTCCCGATTCCGCTCGAACCGCCGTGCACCAGAAGGGTCTCCCCCGGCCTCAGCCCGGCGACCATGAACACGTTCGACCAGACCGTGCACACGACCTCCGGCAGCGCCGCCGCCTCCACCAGGTCGACACCGTCGGGCACAGGGAGCAGTTGACCGGCCGGTACGGCGACCTTCTCGGCGTAACCGCCACCGCCGAGGAGCGCGCACACCTCGTCGCCCACGGCCCAGCCCGAGACGCCCGCGCCCAGCGCGGCGATGCGGCCGGAGACCTCCAGGCCCGGATACGGGGAGGCGCCGGGCGGCGGATCGTAGAAGCCCTGGCGCTGGAGGAGGTCGGCACGGTTCACCGCGCCCGCCACCACCTCGACCAGCACCTCTCCGGGCGCCGGGCGGGGATCGTCGACCTCGGACCAGAGGAGCACGTCCGGTCCACCGGGTTCGGAAATCGTGATCGCATGCATGCTCGAGAGGCTACTCGCCGCTCCCGATCCGCCCTGAGGACCCGCCGACCATTCCCCACGACGGGCCGTCCCAACACGGCGTACGGCTCTGGCTCACACGCCGGGGACCCGTGGACCGTACGCACGTCGGCGTGCCGGCCGCCGGGGCGGACAGCCACCCGGTCAGAACTGCTCGGCCCACAAGCCCCGCCCCGCACCACCCCGGCCGGGCGCGGCCCAACTCCCCACGCGCACGCCCACCAGGCCATGCCACCGGGCCCCGGCCGCGCCGTGCCCGGCGAGCAACATCATGCTGCCCGCGCAGCCCCCACCCCCGTCCCCCCGATCAACCAGACAGGAGCCCCCATCCCGCACTCCCAGACGCCCGTCCTGCCTCCCACCAGCCCGCCGCGTCAGCCAACGGATCACGCCGCCGCGCCCCAGCCGCCCCCACCGTTCACCCAGCCCCACCCCGTCACCCAGCCCCGACCCGCACCCCGGCCAGCCGACTGAACCCGCCGCCCGTCGCTCCGCCGCCCCTCCTCGCCCCGCTCAGGACGGGTGTCCTCGTAGGGGCCGGGTGTCGCGGAGGGCTCGGGGGTCCGGGCCGGCGCGGACGATGGTGATGAGGCGGTCCGTGGCCTGGAGGGTGCCGACCGCAGGGTCGTCATAGCCAAGGACCCGGTGGCCGCGGACGACGCTGACCACGAGGTCGTCCGTCTCGCGTGGGCCGCGTCCGATCTCGGCCTTTATCACCGGCCGCTCGATGAGGTCGAGGCCCGTGCCCTGCTGGATGAGGTCTTCCATCACCGTGCCCGCCGTGGGGCTGAGGACCGAGAGTCCGAGAAGGCGTCCCGCCGCGCTCGCGCTCGTGATGACCGCGTCCGCGCCGGACTGCCGCAGCAGCGGCGCGTTCTCCTCCTCGCGCACGGCCGCGACGATGTGCGCGGCCCGGTTGAGCTGCCGCGCCGTCAGGGCCACGAGGACGGCGGTGTCGTCGCGCTGGGTGGCGATGATGATCTGTCGCGCCTTGCTCACCTCCGCGCGCGCGAGGACGTCGCTGCGCGTGGCGTCGCCGACCACACCCGCGAAGCCCTCGGCCGTGGCGAGTTCGATCACCTTCTCGTTGGGATCGACGACGACGACCTGCTGCGGCGTCAGGGACCCGGCGGTCAGGACGGTCTTGATCGCCGAGCGTCCCTTCGTGCCGAAGCCGACGACGACGGTGTGGTCCCTCAAGGCATGCCTCCAGCGGTGCAGCCGCCATTCCTCACGGGTTCGTTCCGTGAGGACCTCCAAGGTGGTCCCGACCAGGATGATCAGGAACAGCACGCGCAGGGGCGTGACGACGAGGATATTGATCAGCCGCGCCGTATCGCTCACCGGCACGATGTCGCCGTAGCCGGTGGTGGAGAGCGTCACGGTGGCGTAGTAGAAGGCGTCGAGGAGATCGACGCTGTGGTCGGAGTTGTCGCCGTAGCCGTCGCGGCCCGCGTAGACGAGGAGCGCGGTGCCCACGAGCACCGCGAGCGCCATCGCGATGCGCTTGGCGACCTGACGGAAGGGCCGCTCGACGACGCGGCGGGGCAGTTTGATGCGCGTAGCGACCAGTTGCTCACCCGCCTGACGCGCGATCGCGTCCTGCCCGGGCAGTTTCACGTACATCCTCCATCAAGGCCCTGGTGATGTTTCACGTGAAACCTCACCCCTCACACCGCCCCACGATGTTTCACGTGAAACATCGCGCTCGCCCATCCGGGCCATGTTTCACGTAAAACATCCGCCCACACGTGGCAGGTCGAGCAATTCCACGGCGGTTCCGGCCTCGGCCCCGCCCGGGGGGATGACCGCGAGACTGTCGGCATTCGCGATTCCGCGCAACATCGCGGGCCCGTTGTAGCGGAGGAGACGCAGCCTTCCCTCATGGACACGAACCGGTAGGAGCCGGGTGTCCCGAGGATGGCCCTCCACGCTCTCGGCGAGCGGCAGGCGGGCGCGGGGGAGTTCGTCACGGCCCGGGACTTCGCCACGGCCCGCGAGCACGCCGAGCAGCGGGGCGGCGAGCGTCAGCAGCCCCGCGACGGCCGCGAGCGGATTGCCCGGCAGGCCCACGAGGTGCTGGCCCGGCGCGGTCGCTGCGAGCAGCATCGGATGTCCCGGCCGGACGGCGACGCCGTCGACGAGGAGGCGGGCGCCGAGCCGGGAGAGGACGGGACGTACGTGGTCGACGGGACCCGCCGCCGTACCGCCTGTCGTGAGGACCAGGTCCGCTTCCGAGGCGGCGAGGGCTTCGGCGAGAGCGTCCTCCTCGTCGCGCAGGCGGTACACGCCGAGGACGCGGGTGCCGAGCGCTTCGAGCCAGGCGGGGAGCATCGGGCCGAGCGCGTCACGGATCAGGCCGTCGGTGGGAATTCCCCGGGCGAGGAGTTCATCGCCGAGGACGAACACTTCGGCGGTGGGGCGGGGATGGGCGCGTACGGCGTCGTAGCCGGCGGCGGCGGCGAGGCCGAGCACCGGGGCGGTCACGACGGTGCCCTCATCGACGAGGGCATCGCCCGTGCGGCACTCCTGTCCGCGCGGGCGGATGTCCTCGCCCTGCGCGAGCGGGCGGAGTGCGTGCAGCCGCGCGCCGTCGGCCGTCACCTCGCCGTGCTCGCTGCGGAGCACGCCGGTCGTCCCGTCGGGGACCCGGGCGCCGGTCGCGACGGGCACGGCGGCACCATCGTCGAGGCGTCCGGCGGCACCGCTGAGCTGATGCCCCGCCAAGACCTGGGCGTCGGGGAGCAGCCGCCAGGGTCCCGGCCCCGCGACGGCCCAGCCGTCCATGGCGGAGGTGTCGAAGGAGGGGAGGTCGGTGAGGGCGGTGAGCGGTTCCGCGAGGGCGAGCCCGCGCGCCTGCTCCAGCGGCAGGAGCGGTACGGGGCGGTCGGCCGTACGCGCCACGGTCTCTCGTGCCGCCCGGAGCGCGAGGTCGCGCGCCTCCCCCCAGGTCCGTACGGCGGCGGACCGCGCGGGGGAGGAGGGAGCGGGACGGCGGTCCGGGGAGTGCGGGGTGCCCTCGGCGGAAGCGCTGTCCTTGTGCGGGGATACGGGTCCGGCATCGGGCCGTCCGCCACTCTCCGGCGCGTCGTCCGTCCCCGTCGCGGTCGCCGGCGGGTCCTCGGTCCACGCCTCTTCGATCGCGGTCCACGCGTCGCCGGTCCCGGCGTCCGTCCCGCTGGTTCCGTCCTCGGCGTCGTAGTCGGCGGCCCAGTCGTACGCCTCGCGGGGCTTCTCCGGAGCGGGCTCCTCGGCGGCGGGCCCGGGGGCGTCGGCGGGAGCCGGGCGCGGAGGGGGTGTCGTGGTGTGGGCGCGGGCGAGGACCAGGGCCTGGTCGAACGCGGCGTCGTAGGCGGCCTCGTCGGCGTCGGCCGCCGGGGGCGGGGTGGTGGCCCGCGCCGCGTCGGGAGCTTCCGGGTCCGGGCGCGGCTCTTGCGGGTCCGTACCGCCGGGGGCGCTCACTTCGCCTCAGCCGCCCAGCGCCGCGCGAGGGCCTCCGCCTTGCGCGCCGCTTCGGCGACGGCCTCGGGGCCGCCCTCGGCCCTGCCCGCCGCGTAGCCGACGAGGAAGGTCGTGAGCGGCGCCGCCGGGCGGTCGACGCCGTGCGCCGCCTCGCGGGCGAGGTCGAGCAGCAGACGTACGTCCACGTCGAGGGTGATGCCGAGTTCGGCCTTGACCGAGGAAATCCATTCATCCAGCACGTGCCCATGCTCCCTGATCCGGTCCTGGGCGGCGGCGAGGTCCCCCCAGGTGTCGCAGTCGAAGGAGACGCCCTCCTCATCGGGCACCCGGACGAGGTCCAGCGGGCCGAGCAGCCGCCGCAGGGACAGCCCGCCGGTCCTCGCCTGCCCACCGCCGCCGTGCTCCAGTACTCCGGGCGCGCGGTCCGGCCCGTTCCGCAGGCGTTCCAGTCCCTCGCGCAGCGGCGCGGTGCGATAGACGGCGGTGAGGTACTGCTCGCGGCCGTCCGCGTCGACGTAGAGGGCGCCGTCCTTCGCGGGGTCCGCGTCGAGCACGGCGTGCAGGCGGGCGAGGGCGGCGGGGGTGAGGAAGGGGAGGTCGGCGGAGAGCAGGCTCAGGCGCGCGGCGGTGACGTGGCGCAACCCCGCGTCGAGCGCGGCGAGCGGCCCGCCGCCCGGCGGCTCCTCTCGTGCCCACACGACGGGCCGCGCGACGGGACGTGGCGCCGCGACGACGACGGTCGTACGGGCCTCCGCGCACGCGGCGAGCACGCGGTCGACGAGCGTCCGGCCGCCGACCCGCAGCCCCGGTTTGTCGGCGCCCCCGAGGCGCCGCGCCGCGCCCCCGGCCAGCACGAGGGCGTCGTACGCCCCGGAAGCTTCCCCTGCCTCACGGCCGCACCCCGCGCGCCCCTCCGCCGAACCGTCCCCCGCGCCCGTCCCCGAATCGCCCGGTCCAGCGCCGGAGGAGCCACCCGGCCGCACACCGGAGCCACCCTGCGGGCCACCGGCGCCACCCCGCCCGTCCCCAGCAGCCCGGCTGTCGTCCCGGCCCGTCCCGGCGCCCGGCTCTTGTGCTCCTGCCGTCCCCACCTCGCCACCACCCCGATTCCGGCGCCCGCCACCGTCCGTATGCCCGCAGTATGCGCGGGCGGCGTGGGCGGGGCGGGGCGAGGGATGGCGCGGGGCGTGGCGGGGTCAGAGGGTGCGGAGGAGGAGGGCGGGGTGTTCGACGCAGTCCGCGACGTACCGGAGGAAGCCGCCCGCGACTCCGCCGTCGCACACGCGGTGGTCGAAGGTGAGGGAGAGCTGGACGACCTGGCGAACGGCGAGTTCGCCCTCGTGGACCCACGGCTTCGGCGTGATGCGGCCGATGCCGAGCATCGCGGCCTCGGGGTGGTTGATGATCGGGGTCGATCCGTCCACTCCGAAGACGCCGTAGTTGTTGAGCGTGAAGGTCCCGCCGGTGAGCTGTGCCGGGGCGAGGCGCCCGTCCCGCGCGGTGCGGGTCAGTTCGGCGAGCCCGGCCGAGAGCTGTTCGGCGTTCTGGTCCTGGGCCTCGCGCAGCACCGGCACGACGAGACCGCGGTCGGTCTGCGCCGCGAAACCGAGGTGGACGGACTTCAGCCGGACGATCTCCTGGGTGCCCGTGTCCACGCGCGAGTTCAGCTCGGGGAAACGGGCCAGTGCGGCGGTCGTGATGCGGGCGAAGAGGGCGAGGACGGAGATCTTCTCGCCGCCCGCCGCGTTCATCGCCGCGCGGGCGGCGAGGAGTTCGGTGGCGTCGGCGTCGACCCAGCACGTCGCGTCGGGGATCTCGGCGCGGCTGCGCGAGAGCTTCTCGGCCGCCGCGCCGCGCATCCCACGCAGGGGCACGCGTTCCTCGGCGGCCTCCGGCACGGGCGCGACGGCGGCGGTGGCCGGACCGGCGACCGCGCGCTCGACATCGGAGCGCACGATGAGGCCCTCGGGGCCGGTGCCGCTGAGGGCGCGCAGGTCGACGCCGTTGTCCCTGGCGAGCTTGCGCACGAGCGGCGAGATGACGGGCACGGGGCCCTCGGTCACACCGGCGGACACGACCGGGGCGGGCGCCGCCGGGGCGGGATCCTCTGCCGCACGGACCCGTACCGTCGGCGCGCTCGCCCGGACCCTGCGGCGCCGCACCGCGGTCGCCGTGGCCGTGCCGTAGCCGACGAGCACGTTCCCGGAGCCACCGTCGCCCTCGCCCTCGGAGGAGGAGGCATCGGCGGCGGGGGCGTCGGACGCGTCGGAGGACGCGGGACCGGAAGCGGGACCGTCGGGCGCTCCGTCCGCCCCCGTACCGGTGGCGGCGGCCGTGTCCGTACCGCCCTCCCCTTCCACCGCGATGCTCACGAGCGGCGCGCCGACCGGCAGGGACTGGCCCTCGCCGCCGTGGCGCGCGGTGACGACGCCCGCGTGGGGACACGGGACCTCGACCATCGCCTTGGCGGTCTCGACCTCCACGACGGGCTGGTCGATCGCGACGGTGTCGCCGACCTCCACGAGCCACGTGACGATCTGTGCTTCGGTCAGCCCCTCACCGAGATCCGGCAGGGCGAACTCCAGGACCTGCGGCATCAGCGTTCAGCCTCCCACTGCAAGCGCGCGACGGCGTCGAGAATGCGGTCCACACCAGGAAGATGGTGCCGCTCCAGCATGGGGGGCGGGAAGGGGATGTCGAAACCCGTGACGCGCAGCACGGGCGCCTCCAGGTGGTGGAAGCAGCGCTCGGTGACGCGCGCGGCGATCTCGCCGCCGGGTCCCGCGAAGCCCTGTGCCTCGTGGACGACGACGGCACGGCCCGTGCGGCGCACGGAGGCGGCGACCGTCTCGTCGTCGAAGGGCACGAGCGAGCGCAGGTCGACGACCTCCAGGTCCCAGCCCTCGGCGACGGCGGCCTCGGCGGCCTCCAGGCAGACGGGCAGCGAGGGGCCGTACGTGAGGAGCGTCGCGCTGCGGCCGGGGCGGCGCACGACGGCGCGCCCGATGGGCTCGACGGTCCCGGGGCTCTCGGGCGACCAGTCGGCCTTCGACCAGTACAGCCGCTTCGGCTCCATGAGGACGACCGGGTCGTCGGAGGCGATCGCGGCGCGCAGCAGGCCGTAGGCGTCGGCGACGGTCGCGGGCGTGACGACGTGCAGGCCGGGGGTCGCCATGTAGTAGATCTCGGAGGAGTCGCTGTGGTGCTCGACGCCGCCGATGCCGCCGCCGTACGGGATGCGGATCGTCAGCGGGAGCGGGAGGCGCCCGGCGGTGCGGTTGCGCATCTTCGCGACGTGGCTGACGACCTGCTCGAAGGCCGGGTAGGCGAAGGCGTCGAACTGCATCTCGACGACGGGCCGCAGCCCGTACATCGCCATGCCGACCGCCGCGCCGAGGATGCCGGCCTCGGCGAGCGGTGTGTCGAGGCAGCGCTGGTCGCCGAACTCGGCGGCGAGGCCGTCGGTGACGCGGAAGACGCCGCCGAGGGTGCCGACGTCCTCGCCGAGCACGTGC
Organism: Streptomyces sp. NRRL F-5630; assembly: GCF_000719475.1. GTDB lineage: Bacteria > Actinomycetota > Actinomycetes > Streptomycetales > Streptomycetaceae > Streptomyces. Next base: position 8,731 of record NZ_JOGO01000100.1, read on the forward strand.
ACGGCGGGATCCTCGGTCATCGCGTCGCGCAGGGCGCGGTTGAGCGCGGCGGCCATCGTGGTGGGCTTGGGCGCGCCCGCCGCGGGCGTGCTGGTGACCGTCGTGGCCGTCGTCATCGGCCGCTCTCCCGTTCCTCGTCGTGCGCGGCGCCCTCGGCCTCCGCCTCGCGTTCCGCGCGCAGCTGTTCCGCCTGCTCGGCGAGGTGCGGGGTCGGCGTGGCGTAGACGTGGGCGAAGAGTTCCTCGGGGTGTGTCTCGGCGTCGGCGTTGAGGCGGGCGCGGAGCCCGGCGGCGAACTCCTCGGCGCGCTCGCGCTCCGCGTCGATCGCCTCCTCGTCGAGGATGCCGAGCGCGAGCAGTTCGCGCTCCAGGAGCCGCACGGGGTCGTGCGCGCGCCACGCCTCGACCTCCTCGGCCTCGCGGTAGCGCGTCGCGTCGTCGGCGTTGGTGTGCGCGTCGAGCCGGTACGTGACGGCCTCGACGAGCGTCGGGCCGCCTCCCGTACGGGCCCGCTGGAGGGCCTCGCCGAGCACCTCGTGAAGGGCGAGCACGTCGTTGCCGTCGACGAGCCGGCCCGGCATCCCGTACCCCACGGCCTTGTGGGCGAGCGAGGGTGCGGCGGTCTGCTTGTCGAGGGGCACGGAGATCGCGTAGCCGTTGTTCTGCACGAGGAAGACGACGGGCGCCTGCCAGACGGCGGCGAAGTTGAGTGCCTCGTGGAAGTCGCCCTCGCTCGTGCCGCCGTCGCCGCACATCGCGAGCGCCACGACGTCGTCGCCGCGCAGCCGGGCGGCGTGCGCGAGGCCCACCGCGTGCGGCAGGTGCGTGGCGAGCGGTGTGGAGAGGGGGGCGACGCGGGTCGCGTGCGGGTCGTAGCCGGTGTGCTGGTCGCCGCGCAGGAGCGTCAGGGTCTCCAGCGGGTCGACGCCGCGCGCGACGACCGCGAGGGTGTCGCGGTAGCTGGGGAAGAGCCAGTCCTGGTCCTGGAGGACGAGCGCCGCCGCGATCTCGGCGGCCTCCTGCCCGGTGGTCGAGGGGTAGACGGCGAGCCGTCCCTGCCGGGTGAGGGCCGTGGCCTGCGCGTTGTAGCGCCGGCCGCGCACGAGCTCGGCGTACAGGCGGCGCAGCAGGGCGGGGTCGGCCGCGGCGGCGGGGGACTTCTTCGGGGCCGCCTTCGTGCGGCGGGCGCCGGGCTTGGCGGGCGCGGCGGCCACGCCGAGGAGCCGGTAGGGCTCGGCATCGGGGAGCAGGGGGGCCGGATCGGTACGGGGCCGCCAGTGCGGGGGCGGGGCGGGACGGGGCGCGTCTCTCTGCCCCTGATGCTCGACGACCGTCATGTCCGGCACCTCCTTGTGAGAACACCACTCGTGAGAAAGCAGGCGCGAGGGGTCGCCACGTGACCCGCTTCACCTCCTGATGGTGCGAGGATCAGCGCATTTTGGCCACAGGCGGCCTACGCCTGTGGACAATCTGTGCCGTACGGCGTCTGATGTCGGCCAGGCGTCCATGGCGGGCCGTGCGCCACCGGTCCCGCCTGAACGAATGGCCGCGCCGCCCCCACCCGCCCCACGACAGCACGGGGCGCAGGGATCGCCGGGGCAGTGCGGGAGGGTAGGAACAGGTGAGCGAGAACGCCGTACGCGAGCCGCACGGCGGTACGGGTACAGATACGGGCCGACGCGGACCCGAACGCCAGGGGTGCGAGCCGGCCCGGGTCCGTACCCGGCGGTGCGGGGCACGGCAGCGATGACAGCGGCAAAACCGACAGGCACGGGGCGGGACATGACACGACAGGAACGAGCCGAGGACAGCAGGCCCGGCGAGCAGGACCGCGCGGCCGGGCACACCCGCCCGCACCACGAGGCGGCGCCGCAGGCCGAGGCGCGCCCGCGCGAGGTGCCGCCGCCCCGGCTGCGCCCCCCGGCGCCCCGCACGGCCTCGGGCGGCACGGCGGGCTCGGCGGCCGGGTCTCCCGCGACGGAGCGCGGCTCCGCTTCCCCGTCCGCCGCGCGCCCCCGCGAGCCGCGCCCGCTCGACGCGGTGGACCACGACATCCTGCGCATCCTCCAGGCGGACGGGCGCGCCTCGATCCGCTCGGTCGCCGAGCAGGTGCACGTCTCGCGCGCGAACGCCTACGCGCGCATCAACCGCCTCGTCGAGGACGGCGTGATCCTCGGCTTCGGTGCCCGCGTGCACCACGAACGCGCCGGTCAGGGCGCTTCGGCCTACTTGACGCTGCGCATCGTGCAGAACTCCTGGCGCACCGTGCACCGTCAGTTGCGGTCCCTGCCCGGGGTCTCGCACATCGCGCTCGTCTCGGGCGACTTCGACGTCCTGGTCCTCGTGCACTCGCCGGACAACCGGGCCCTGCGCGAACTCGTCCTCACCCGCCTCCAGGCGATCCCCGAGATCCTCAGCACCCGTACGCTGCTCGTGTTCGAGGAGGAAGAGGTGGGCCAGAGCCCCGACTCCCCGGCGGCGCCGGAACACCCGGCGGACCACCCGGCCCGCTGAGCACCCGCGTCACGGGTACCGCCCTGGGCAACGCGGCGCGGCGGCGCTAGAGTGACCGAACGATCGGTCGGCACAAAGGAGAGCCGCTGAGCACTCCCCGGAACGGTGGTCCTGATCATGACGGCTGCGGTCAAGCGCGACGCCTACACGCCGGAATCCCTCCTCTCGGTCGCCGTGGGCGTCTTCAACGACCGGGGGTACGACGGGACGTCGATGGAGCACCTGGCGCGGGCCGCCGGAATCTCGAAGTCCTCGATCTACCACCACGTCTCCAGCAAGGAAGAGCTGCTGCGCAGGGCCGTGAGCCGCGCGCTCGACGGCCTCTTCGGCGTGCTCGACGAGGAGGGCGCGCGGACGGGCACGGCGACGGAGCGCCTGGAGTACGTCGTACGGGGCACGGTCACCCTCCTGGTCGCCGAGCTTCCGTACGTGACGCTGCTCCTGCGGGTGCGCGGCAACACGGACGCGGAGCGCTGGGCGATGGAGCGCCGCCGCGACTTCGACCACCGCCTCGCCGACCTCGTGCAGGCCGCCGTCAGGGAGGGCGGGCTGCGCGCCGACCTCAGTCCCCGGCTCGCGACCCGTCTCCTCTACGGCATGATCAACTCGATCGTCGAGTGGTACCGCCCGGCGGACGGCGGGGCCGCGGACGCGCGCGAGAAGGAACGGGAGCGCGCGAACGACCTCGCGGACGCCGTTCTCCACCTGGCCTTCGACGGACTGCGCCCGCGCTGAGCCCCGGAGGGCACCGAAGGCCGGCGCCCGGCACCGGCCTTCCCGACCGGCCCCCCGCTCAGACCCCCGGCGGCCCGTCCGGGCACCTTGCCCCCAGGCTCCGCGTCCGAAGCCCCCGCGCCCCGTTTCATGGTCGTCCGGCGCCGAGCGACCAGTGGTAGAGGGTCATGCCCACGCTCGTCGCGAGGTTGTAGCTGGAGACCTGGGGGCGCATGGGCAGCGCGACGAGACGGTCGGCCCGTTCCCGTACGGCCGCCGTCAGGCCGTGCCGCTCGGAGCCGAAGGCGAGCAGCGCGTCGTCGGGGACGCGCAGGCCGCGCAGGTCCTCGCCCTCCGCGTCGAAGGCCCACAGCGGTCCCGGGGGCAGCTCCGGCACGGCGCGGCGCGCGACCGGGGTCGCGAAGTGCAGCCCGGCGCCCGCGCGGACCACGGCGGGGTGCCAGGGATCGAGGTCGCCCGTCGTCACGACGCCGCTCGCCCCGAAACCGGCCGCGAGCCTGATCACGGCGCCCGCGTTGCCGAGGTTGCGTGGCTCGTCGAGGACGAGGAGCGGGCTCGTACGAGGCCCGGCGAAGCCGGGCTCGGGTGGTCGCCCCGCGAGCGCGGCGACGCCGGTCGGGTGCGGGCGTGGCACGAGCGAGCGGTAGAGGGCCGGGGGGACGGGGACGAGCAGGTCGGCGAGGCGTGGCGCGAGGTCGGGGGCCAACTCCTCGGCGAGGACGAGCGCCGCCGCGCGGTCCTCGGCGACGGCGAGCGGCACGTCCGCGCCGAAGCGCAGGGCGTGCTTCAGCGCGTGGAAGCCGTCGAGGAGCACGACGGCGACCCCTTCCAGCCCCGTCGTGAGCGCGTGCCAGCGCCCGGCCGCCTCCCGGGCGACCGCCTCCCGCGCGGCCTCTCCTGCCTCCTCGTTCTCCCGCATGACGTGCACCCTACGGGGCGGCACCGACACTCCCCGTTCCCGGCCGTACGGGAGCCTCGTGGTCGGTGCTCCGGGCCGTGCGGCGGCTCCCGTCCGGCACCGTCCGGCGCCTCGGCCGACGCGTGAGGCGACGCGTCAGGCGGTGCGCCCCGCGCTCCACCGCGCGCAGGAAGCCGGTCGGCAGGAAGACCGCGTCCGCGGCGAGCATCGCGAGGGAGAAGAAGGGGAGTCCGAGCAGGAAGGCGATGCCGAGGTGCTCGGCGACCAGCACGATGATCAGAACATTCTTGGCCCGGCGATTCAGGAGCGAGAAGGGGAACGCGACCTGTGCGAAGACCGTTCCGTAGGTCAGAAGGGTGATCAGGATGCCGTGGGCGGCGAGGGCGTGGGAGAGCGCCGGCCAGGGCGAGAAGGAGTCGAGTTCGAGGGGGTAGTAGACAGCGGTGCCGTCCTGCCAGCGGCTCCCCTGGATCTTGTACCAGCCGGCGGCGGCGTAGACGAGGCAGGTCTGCGCCATGAGGAGCAGCAGTCCGGCGTGGTGCAGCAGGTTGCCGAGGATGTCGGCGAGCGCGCGGGTCTCGCCGAGCGGGCGGCGCGCGAGGAGCCACCAGGCGCCGAGGGCCGCCCAGGTGGCCGCGAGGGCGAGAGTCCAGCCTGCGGTGAGGCGGTCGCTCAGCCGGGCGGCGAGCAGGGCCGCGCCGAGCAGGACCCACAGCCAGGGGCCCGCGCGGTCGGGGCGGCCGAGGGCACGGCGGCGGGCGTCGAGCGACCACACCTGTCCGCAGCGGGTGAGGCACAGGTACAGGGCGAGCAGGTGGAGGAGGTTGTCGCCTCCGTCGCCGACGAAGACCGAACGGTTCTGGAGCGAGAGCAGGGTCAGCGCGAAGAGCACGGACATCGTCCGCGTGCGCCAGCCGAGCACGAGCAGGAAGGAGACGAGCAGGGCGAGTACGTACACACAGGTGAACCACGCCTCGCTGCGGGACCACAGCAGCGCGGTGAAGGCCCCGTTGCCGGACACGAGGCGCTGTGCGAGGTCCCAGCCCCAGGGGCTGCCGGGCCCGTACAGCTCCGCGCGGTGCGGCCACTCGCGCAGCAGGTAGAAGCCCCACGTCCCGGCGACCCCGATCCGTACGGCGGCGGTCTGCCGGGCGCCGAGCACCGAGCCGGTGACCCGCGCGACGGCGGTACGGAGCGCCGCGCGGGCGGCGGCGAAGGGGGACCGGCGCGAGCGTGCGGCCGGAACGGGGGCGCGTGGCCGGGGAACGGTGGCTCCGCGTGTGCCCTGCGGGGCGGGCCGGGTCATCGGTGCGCCTCCGACCAGTCGAGCGTGCGGTACTCGGCGCGGGTGCCGGTGCCGGGCTTCTCGCCGCTCCAGGGCGGGGGCGGTACGGGAGTGACCCGCGCCCGTACCCGTATCCGGGTCAGCTCGGCACCCGCGCCGCCCGCCCCCGCGCGCTCCAGGCGCTGGGTCGCGAGCCGGGTGAGATACGCGGCCGAGAGGTCGCCCCGGGTGCCGAGGGGGCGTCCGTCGTCGGCGTGCGAGGAGGCGTAGAGGTCCCAGGCGCGGCGGAGGACGTTCTGCCGCGAGTGGCTCGGCAGCAGCTCACCGTGCAGAGCGGCTCCGTCGCGCGCCGACAGGTCGTACCAGCCGGTCAGGAAGCTGGTGCCGTCCGCGTGCAGACCGGCCGCGCGCGCCTGCACGGCGGTGTTCTGCTGGATCGGGTTGGGGGCGAACAGCTTCCAGTTCTGCTCGAACTCCGGGTAGATCCAGGCGTCCACGGCTTTCGCCTGCCGTTTGCTCACCGTGTTCGCCGGGGCGACGTGGAGGAAGAGGAACGAGAGGTGCAGGCCGGTGAGGACGACCACGGCGGCGAGCGCGAGCGCGCCGACGAGACGGAAGGGCAGGGAGAGCGCGGCGAGCCCGGCGACAGGGGCGGGGTCCGCCGCGGGGGCGGTGTCCGGGCCGGAGCCGGTGTCCGGGCCGGAGCCGGTGTCCAGCCCGCGGGCCGCGTCCGGCGTGGGGGTGTGCGGCGGGTCGGTACTGTCGGCTGCCTGTCCGGCCGCGGCCGGTGCGCCGCCGGGCGCCGCGCCGTCGAGCGCTTCGCCCTCGCCCGCCTTGCTGTCGTCCGCGCTCATCCCTTTCCGCCCCACCACCGGCTCACATGACGAAGCCGGCGGCGCCCTTGTCGTCGACGACGGGCTTGCCCGCGGCTTCCCACGCCTGCATCCCGCCCTCGACGTTGACGGCGTCGATGCCCTGCTGGGCGAGGTACATCGTGACCTGCGCCGAACGGCCGCCGGAGCGGCAGATGACGTGGACGGTGCCGTCCTGCGGGGCGGCCTCGGTGACTTCGCCGTACCGCGCGACGAAATCGCTCATCGGGATGTGCAGGGCGCCCTCGATGTGACCCGCCTGCCATTCGTCGTCCTCACGGACGTCGAGGAGGAAGTCGTCGGCCTTCAGCTCGCCGACACCGACACTGGGCAGAGATCCGAAATGCATGGCTGAGACGCTACCCGACCCGCCCGCCGCCGGGCGCGGGGTCGTCGCCGGTACCGGGGGAGCCGAGCGGCCCGGCCGGGTCAGCGGGGCCGGAGGGGTCCGCCTCGGGCCCGGGCTGCTCCGTACCCGTACCGGCGTCCGGCGCCGTGCCCGTATCCATCGCGCCCTCCCCCATGCCGTCGCCTTGCGCCTCTCCCGAGGTCCAGCGGAGAAGTTCGTGCTCCTTCTCGGCGACCTGGGCGAGGAGTTGCTCGGCGACCTCCTCGATGAGGCGGTCGGGGTCGTCGGGGGCGAGGCGGAGCATCGAGCCGATCGCGCTCTCCTCCAGTTCGTGCGCCACCGCCGCGATCATGTCCTTGCGCTGCGCCAGCCATTCCAGGCGCGCGTACAGCTCCTCGCTGCGGCTCGGGAAGGACGGCTGCGGCGCCGGGCCCGACTCCCACTCGGTGGCGAGCGCGCGCAGCGCGGCCTCGTCGCCGCGCCCGTACGCCGTGGTGACGCGGCTGATGAACTCGTCCCGTCGCGCGCGCTCCTTCTCGTCCTGGACGAGGTCGGGGTGCGCCTTGCGCACGAGTTCGCGGTAGAGCGCGCGGGCCTCCTCGCTCGGCCGGACGCGCTCCGGGGGGCGGACGGGCTGCTCGGTGAGCATCGCGGCGGCCTCGGGCCACAGGCCCTCCGCGCCCATCCAGCCGTGGAAGAGCTCCTCGACGGCGGGCATCGGCATGGCCTCCGCGCGCAGCCGCACGGCGGTGAGCCGGTCCTCGTCGCTGCCGGTGCGCGCCGCGCGGGCCTCGGCGATGAGCGCGTCGAGTTCGTCGAGGCGGGCGTAGACGGGGCCGAGGCGCTGGTGGTGGAGGCGGGAGAAGTTGTCGACCTCGATGCGGAAGGTCTCGACGGCGATCTCGTACTCGATGAGTGCCTGTTCGGCGGCGCGCACGGCCCGTTCCAGGCGCGCCTCGGGGCGGGCGGTGCCGTCGGCGGGGGGCGCCTCCTCGGCGGCGGGACCGGCGTCCTCGGTGCCGGGACCGGCGTCCTCGGTGCCGGGCGCGCCGCCGGGGTGCGGCGTGTCGTCCGAGGCGCCCGCGTCCGTGGGGGTCCCGCCGGGCGATCCGGCAGCCGATGCGGAGGGTGAGGCGGGGCCCGGCGCGGGGGCGCCCTCGCCGTGCGGCGTCGGCGGGGCGGACTGCGGGGACTCGTCTTCCGGGGTCGTCACCAGGCCAGCCTAGGTCACGCTGCGGATGATATGAGGGTTTGGGGATCCGGGCCGAACTCTGTGGATAACTCGGCTGATTCTTCTGACGCGTTCAGCCTCACGGGTGAGAGGTTTCGCGGGTTCGCCGAAGTTGTCCACAGGTGGGCGCGGAGGGGCGGGGTGGGGGTGGTGGGGGG
>NZ_JOGO01000101.1 GCF_000719475.1 Streptomyces sp. NRRL F-5630
GCGGTACCGGCGGCGCGCGGGGACCCGGGGGGGCGGTCGGGCGGGGTTCGCGGGCGGAGGGCGCTCGGGCGTGGGTCCGGGGGCGGGAGCGCGCGAGGCCGGGTCCAGGGGCGGGGCCGGGAACGCTCGGGCGAGGTGCGTCGGGTGGGACGGTGGGGAGCAGCCCTACGAGGTGGCGCGAAGCGACGGCCGGCGCACCGGGCGCACACGTGCCTGCCTCCCGTGTCCTCGCCCCGGTCGGCTCCTCGCGTCCCCTCCCCGGTCGGCTCCCGTCGTGCTCGCTCCGGTCGGCTCCGCACCGCGTGCCGAGCGGCTCAGTCCGTCGTGTCCGGGGCCGCCGGGGTCTCCGGGAGGGCGTGAGGGAGGTTGCGGCCCGCGACGACGCCTTCCAGGAAGCCGCGCGCGCGTTCCGTGCGCGGATAGGCGTCGAGCAGGGCCCAGAAGCGCGCGCCGTGGCCCGGGACGAGGAGGTGGGCGAGTTCGTGGAGCAGGACGTAGTCGATGACGTACTCGGGCATCCCCTGGAGGCGGTGCGACAGGCGGATGCTGCCCTCGGCCGGCGTGCAGGAACCCCAGCGCGTGTTCTGGTTGGTGACCCAGCGGACCGTGTCGGGGCGGGCGCGCCCGTCGAGGTACTGACGCGACAGCTGCGCGGCGCGTTCCGTCAGCTCGCTGTCGCCGAGCACCCGCTTGCTCTCCTGCGCGGCGAGACGGTCGAGCATCTTCGTCACCCAGCGCCGCTCCTCGGCGGCCGACATCCGTGCCGGGATGAGCACGATGGTGCGGTCGCCCTCGCGGTACGCGGAGACCGTGCGGCGCCTGCGGGCGCTGCGGCGCACCTCCACGGCGCCGCGCGCGGGCCGCGACTGTCCGGCGGCCTGCCGGACGCCGTCGCTCGGCCGGTTCAGGGGATCGGCGGACATTCCTCAACGTTACCCGCTCGGCGCACCGCGCGTCCCGCCTCCGGACGCCGCCCCCACCTCGCCCTTACACGCTCCACCCCTCACACCCCCGCCCGATCCCAACATTCATACGACGAACGGCACCGTCTGTGGATAACTCCCGCCCTTGGATTTGCGCTTTCCCGCAGGATGGTCTCAGCGGTCACGGAGTGCGAGTGAATCGTCACCGATGGTCGGCACGGGACAGCTCTGTCCCGGCCCGGTCCGGCGCGACTCGGGACGCACGACTCGGGACGAAAGACAGAGACGACAGACGAGAGAGGTGTGAGCGCGATGGTGCGTGCGGTGGCGGAAGCGGCGATGTCCGGTACGGGTACGAGGACGGCGGCAGGTACGGGGGCGGGCGCGCGCCCCGTGGTCGGCGCGGGAGGCGGCGGGGAGACCGCGCGGCGGCGGGGCCTCGGTCTGGGCTGGCAGGGCTCGGGGCGCCACCGGGCGGTCGCGACGCCCGTCGCGGCAGGACGGGAGGCGAGCAGCGTGCGGGACGCGGCCCCGGCGGCTCGGGCGGCAGTGGCGGCACCGGCCGGGGCGGGGGTACACGCGGGAGCGGCGGTTCGGAGCGGGGCAGCGGTACGGGGCGGGGCGGCGGTGCGAGATGCGGCGGCGCCCGGGGCCGGTGAACTTCGGTCGGCCGGGATGGCGCGCTCCGCGCCGACGGTGCCGCCCCCGGTGGTGGCACGGCCGCCCGCGCCGTCGTACGCACGCCCCCAGGCGCCGCCCGCTCCCCCGTTCACGCATCCGACGGTCAAACCCGCCTTGCGGCGCGCCTGGCGGGATCTGGGGACGGTGCAGTTCGGGATGACGCGCGCCCACGCCTCGGTCCTCGGGCCGCTCGACCCGGGCTCGGCGAGCCTGCTGAGGCTGCTCGACGGCACGCGGGGGGTACCGCTCCTGTACGCGGAGGGCGCGCGGAACGGGCTCTCTCCCGCCGATGTGGACCGGCTCCTGGACACTTTGGCGGGCAGCGGGCTGCTGGAGGACGCGACGGGTGGGAGCGAGGCGGCGCGGGAGGTGCGGCAGGACGCCGAGCTGGTGGACCGCTTGCGCCCCGATCTCGCCTCGCTCGCGCTGCTCGACCGGCGACCGGCGGGCGCGGCGGAGGCTTTGGCGGGTCGGACCGGTGCACGGGTCCTCGTGCGGGGAGCGGGCCGGGTCGGGGCGGCGATCGCCGCGTTGCTCGCGGCGGCGGGCGTCGGTGCCGTGGAGGTGATGGACGGGGGCCGGGTGGAACCGGCGGACGTGTCCCCGGCAGGGTTGCCGCCGAACGCGGTCGGCGCGCGGCGGGCGGAGGCGGCACGGCGGCTCGTGAGCGAGTCGGCCCCGAGCGGCCGGCGCCGCTCGCGGCCCGAGCCCGCCGCCGGTCGGCTCGGCGAGGCGCCGCCACCCGACCTCGTCGTCCTCGCCCCGCGCGACGCCGTGTCGGTGCACGCCCCCGACCCGCAGCTTGCCGAGCCCCTGATCGCGGCGGGCATCCCGCACCTGTACGCGGGGGTCGTCGAGACGACCGGCCTCGTCGGCCCTCTCGTCCTCCCCGGCCGTACGGCCTGCGCGGGCTGCCTGGAACGCCACCGTGTCGAGCGCGAGGCGGGACACGCGCGTCTCCTCGCGCAATGGCGCTCCGGCCGTACCCACCGCGTCGAGCCCCTCGACCTGTCCCTCGCGACCACCGTCGCGGCCCTCACCGCGAGCCATGCGCTGAGCCTCCTCGACGGCCACCTCCCCACCACGGTCGGCGAGCGCTGGGAGACCAGCCTCCCCACCCTCGCCTGGACCCGGCACCACCTGCCCACCCACCCCCACTGCCCCTGCGGAGCCGGCACGGCGGACAACTGGCCCCCCTCAACACCCCGCCTCCCGGAGCCAAACCAACCGGCCCCGGCACCCGGGCAAACCCGAGCCTCCCGGGTAAGCACCCCGGAGATGAGGGCACTGGGATCGATCACGCGCCAGACATGACCGCACGATCCCGAGGCACGCGCGCGGACAGAGGCCAATAACGTCGTCCAGCGAGCGGGGCGGGAGGAGTCGGGGGCGGAGACCAGGGAGCCTGGGGAAGCCCGGGAGGCGGGGGGGCGGAAGCCCTGGGGCCTGGGGGAGCCCGGGCGGGGGGCCGCAAGCCAGGGTTCGGAGGCCAAGCTCACATCGGGAGCCGCAAGACCGGGGCGGGAGCCGCCACCCCGGTCGGAAGCCGCAGCCCGCGAGCGGGACCGACAAGCCCGGGGGTGGAACCCGGAAACCGGTGTCAGGACGGTTAGCCCGGGCTCCGGACCGCCAACCCTGCGGCAGAAGCCGCATGCCTTGAGCCCGGAAGCCGCGAGACCGGGAGCACCGCAAGTCCGGCGCAGAACTCGGAAACGCAAGTCGGGGCGCTGGCCCGGGTTCGCAGGCCGTCGGCCCCGGCTTGGTCTCCGCAAGCCCAGGGCGGGGCCGCCGTCCGGGTCGGGGGCCGCAAGCCTGAACTCAACAACCGGAAGGCCGAGTGGAAAGCTGCACGTGCGGTCTGGGCGGAAGCCGCAAGCAGGACCGAAACCCGCAGGCTCCGGCCCGGGACCGCCAGCCCGGGCTGGCGGCTGCGAAGCCGCGACCACAGGACGAATCCCTCAGAGGACCGGGATCTGAGTCAACGACCGCCACGCAGCCGCCCACCCGGAAGCTGCAAGCTTGAGTTCGGAGGCCGCAAGCCCTGATCGAGAACGCAGACGCTGGCTCGGAGGCCGCCAGCCCGGAGTACGAAACCGGGAGCGCAGGGAGAAAGCTCCCAGGGGCGGGCCGAAATCTGCGTCAACAACCCGCCGCGAGCCGCCGATGCGAAACCCGGCCCGAGAGGGGTCAGTGCGGCGGCAGAAGCCGCAAGGCCGAGGCGAACCACAGCCCGGGCCGGGAGGCCGGGAGGCCGGGAGGCCGGGAGGCCGGGAGGCCGGGAGGCCGGGAGGCCGGCGAAGGACTTGAATAGTCGGTCAAGAGCGGCCAGTCCCGCCTCGCAGGGCCACGGCCCCGCTTGGAGGCCACAAGCCGGGAGCGGGCAAAGCCAAGGTCGGGAGCCGCGAGCCCGAGAGAGGGAAGCCGCAAGGTCTCGGGACGGGCCCGCCGCCCCAGTCGGGAGCCGCCGCGAGCCCGGCGGCGGAGCCGGAAGGTCAACGGGAGGCCCAGCAGAGAACCGGCAGCCCGTCCAGGATCAGTAGCGTGGCGGAGAACCGGTGGCCCGGACGGAGGCCGGGACAGACCGGCAGAGGGCTGGCAGTCCGGGTACAAGGCCAACAGCCCGACGAGAACCAGCAAGCCGGGTGCCGGGCCAGCAACCCGGGTGTCGGGCCAGCAACCCGGCTGCCGGGTCGGCAGCTCGGGGGCGGGGCCAGCAGCCCGGCGGCGGGGCCGAGGGTTCGGGCCGGGGGCTGGTCCAGGGCGGCTGTTGTGCGTGTGATTCAGCGCTCGGCATGCTGGGTTCGACCGGGCATGACCGGCGGGGCCTTCGCCGCCAGGGGGTCGTGCTTCTCGTAACCGGGTTGTGCTCGGGGGCGGTTCGGGGGTGGCGGGGGACAATGGGGGTCGGCGCCGTGCGGTGTGGCATGGGTGGGCTGGAGCGGGAGGGCGTATGTCGGAGCTTCCTCGGAAGGCGGTGACGCGGACGGCGAAGCTGGCGACGCTGCCGCTCGGGTTCGCGGGACGGGCCACGTGGGGGCTCGGGCGGAGGATCGGGGGTGCTTCGGCCGAGCTGGTCGGGCGGGAGGTGCAGCAGCGGACGGCTGAGCAGTTGTTCAAGGTGCTGGGGGAGCTCAAGGGCGGGGCCATGAAGTTCGGGCAGGCGCTCTCGGTGTTCGAGTCGGCGCTGCCCGAGGACTTGGCGGGCCCCTACCGGGCGGCGTTGACCCGGCTTCAGGAGGCGGCACCGCCGATGCCGGTGGCGACGGTGCGGGGCTTGCTCGCGGAACGGCTCGGCGAGGACTGGCGGAAGCTCTTCCGGTCCTTCGACGAGGAGCCGGCCGCCGCCGCGTCGATCGGGCAGGTGCACCGGGCCGTGTGGCACGACGGGCGGGCCGTCGCGGTGAAGGTGCAGTACCCGGGAGCCGGGCGGGCGTTGCTGGGGGATCTCGACCAGCTCGGGAGGGTGGCGCGGGTGCTGGGGCCCGTGGTGCCCGGTATCGACATCAAGCCGCTGGTCGCCGAGTTGCGCGCGCGGGTGGCCGAGGAGCTGGACTACGGGCTGGAGGCGGCGTCGCAGCAGGCGCACGCGGAGGAGTTCGCGGACGATCCCGACGTGTTCGTGCCCCCGGTCGTGCACCAGGGACCGGAAGTGCTGGTGACGGAGTGGGTGGAGGGGGTGCCGCTCGCCGAGGTGATCGCCTCCGGGACGCCGGAGCAGCGGGACCGTGCCGGGCAGTTGCTCGCGCACTTCCTCTTCTGCGGTCCGGCCAGGACCGGGCTGCTGCACGCGGACCCGCACCCGGGGAACTTCCGGCTGCTCCCCGACGGCCGGGACGAGGATGCGGAGGGCTGGCGGCTGGCGGTGCTCGACTTCGGAACCGTCGATCGCCTTCCGGGCGGGCTGCCCCCGATCATCGGGCGATCCCTGCGCCTCGGTCTCAGCGGCGACGCCGAGGAGGTGCACGCCTCGCTGCGGGCGGAGGGCTTCATCCGGGAGAAGATCGAGGTGGACGAGCGGGCGGTGCTGGAGTTCCTGCGGCCGATGATCGAGCCCGCCGCTGTGGACGAGTTCCCCTTCACGCGGGAGTGGTTGCGTGGGCAGGCCGCGAGGATCGCCGATCCCCGCTCCCCCGCCCACCACTTGGGCCGGAAGCTCAATCTGCCGCCCGCCTACCTGCTGATCCATCGCGTGACGCTCAGCACGATCGGTGTGTTGTGCCAGCTCGGGGCGCGGGTGCGGTTGCGCGAGGAGTTGGAGAACTGGCTGCCCGGCTTCGCCGCGGACTGCCCGGAGGGCGAACTGCCCGGCTTCTGGGTGGAGGAGGACGGCACTGAGTAGCGGAGGACCCGACACGTCCGGCCCGGCCACTCCTCGGGGAGAGGGGCGACCGGGCCGGTAAGCCACGGCGAGGTGTTCACGGCGAGGTGTCACCGCAGGCGGCGGCGCCAAGGGTCGGGGGTCGGGGCCACGACCCGGTACCGCAGCGGTCCCGCCACGCCACGGACCGCCGCAGCGGTCCGTGCCGCGACCCGGCCGCGGCGCTCCACGCGACGGCCCGGCCGCAGCGGGCCGCGCCACGAACCGGGCCGCGCCACACCCGTGCCGACCGGGCCGTGCCACGTCCGTGCCGACCGGCCCCCCGTGCCGATCGTCCGGTCCCGCGCCGTCCTGCTTGTCCCGTCCGGTCCCGCCCCGGCGGCTACCGCTTCGGGGCGTGCCGCGTGGCTTACTGCATGACCGCCAGTGCCAGGGCGCGGCGGGCGCGCAGGGTGGCGCGTTCTGCGTGGCGCTGGAGGCGGCGGGCGTTGCGCAGGCGGGCGGAGGGGCGTTGGCGCTCCGCCTCTCGCATGCGCTCGTCCATATGCGCGCGGGCCAGCGCTTCTGGGATGAGTTGCATCTCTCGGGTCCTGTTCTCGGTGCCGGCCAGGTGGCCGGTACGGGCTGCTTCGCTGAGGGCGAGCCCTGCGGGCTGCGCGGGGGTCGGGTTCATCGGGTCCTGCTTCTGCGGGTTGTGCGTGGTGGGGCGATCGATGGTTCCGGTGATGTTCATGCGACGACCGGGTTCTTGCGCGGGCGGCCGCGGGGCCGCTTGCGGGCCACGACGACGCCTTGGACGAACAGCTCGCCACCCCAGACGCCCCACGGCTCGCGGCGCTCCTTGGCACCGGCGAGGCATGCCTCGACGAGCGGGCAGGTGCGGCAGAGCGACTTGGCGTACTCCACGTCGGCCGGGGACTCGGCGAAGAAGACCTCGGGGTCGTAGGCGCGGCAGGGAACGGGGGTGTCGAGACCCTCGATCGCGGCGTCGAGGGCGGTGAGCGGGGTGAGGGGGGTCACGGTGTGGTCCTCCGGAGGGCCGGGCGGCTGGCTGGTGGGTGACGGCGGTACTGACGGGACGTGCGTCTCGGTCGTCTGCACGGGTTCTGCTTCCTCGTCTGTCGGTCCGGCCTCGTGGGCCGGTGGTGTCGGGTACCGATTCCTGCTGCCCGGGCGCCTTCCGTCCCGCCCTCTCTTGAGAAAGAGGGCAAAACAAAAGGGCCGCGGTCCCGAGTGGGGTCCGCGGCCCTGAAGGCGCCTGTCTGACGTGGTCAGACGGGATCGCTCCAGGGTTCGAGCCCACGGAAGGCCCACATCGTGTGGTGCTGCGTCATCGGGTTTCCGGCACCGGCTGCCGCGATCGGATAGGCGTGCGCCTGTTCCGTCACTACTGCTGCCGGTGCCTGGGTCGGTCGCTCGTCGTTCTTCTTCTCCTCGGGACGCCCGAAGGACAGGCCGGGGAAGGGGAACGCCGAGAGACCGGAGATACCGGACAGTCCGGTGCCCAGGTCCGAGATGCTGAGGGAACGGGAGGCGACGACCGTCGACGCGGTCAGTTTCGTGATCGTGTTGAAGCTGCTCACTGCAATCGCCTCCTCTCGGCGTCTCGGGGGACCGGTGGTGCTCGGTGGTCCGATGGAAATATTCAGGTACGGCGGAGGGCGCGGCCCCGAAGGGCTTTGCCCAGCACGGGGCGGGGGCTTCGGAGAGCCTGTCCGTTCCCGTGCCTAAGAACCTATGGGGATTGTCGGGCCGGGCGCAAACTATTTTTCCGACGAGTTCGCCTCAGTCCGCCTTCACGCCGGGGGCGCACTCCTGACCTGCGCAAATCGCGAGTACTTCGGAGCCGAAGCGGCGGAACTTCCGCGCGCCGACCCCGGGGATGCGGGAGAGCTCGGCCTCGGTCTCCGGGACGGCCTCGGCGATGGCGACGAGGGTCTTGTCCGTGAAGAGGCAGAAGTCGGGCTGGCCGAGGTCCTGGGCGCGCGCGCCGCGCCAGTCGCGGAGCCTCTGGTAGACGCCCTCGTCCATGTCGGAGGGGCACGTCTCGCAGCGCATCAGCTTCATCTCACCGGCCTCGGTGAGGGTCCGGCCGCAGACCCGGCAGCGCGCAGGGGCCCGTCGGCGCGGCACGGGCCGTTCCCCGGTGCCCCGGTCGTGGGCGGGGCGCTCGGCGCCCGTGGCCGGGGCGCGGCCGGTGCGCAGCCGGGGGGCGTCGGAGGCGGGGCGGGCGCTGCCCGGGGTGCGCAGGGCGTCGAGGAAGCGGCTCGGTTTGCGGCCTCCCCAGCCGCCGGGGGTGCGGGACAGGGACCAGGAGAGGTGGAGGCGGCTGCGGGCGCGGGTGATGCCGACGTAGAAGAGCCTGCGTTCCTCCTCGATCTGTTCCTCGGTCTGCGCGTAGGTGATGGGGAGCATCCCCTCGGCGAGGCCCACGAGGAAGACGGCGTCCCATTCGAGGCCCTTGGCGGCGTGGAGCGAGGCGAGGGTGACGCCGTCGACGGTCGGGGCGTGCTGGTTGGCCTGGCGGTCCGCGAGTTCGGCGGCGAGGTCGGTGAGCGCGGCGCCGGGGCGGGCGCGGGCGAGTTCCTCGGCGAGGCGGACGAGCGCGGCGAGGGATTCCCAGCGTTCGCGGACGGCCCCCGAGCCGGCGGGGGGCTGCGCGGTCCACAGGCGGTGGGAGGCGAGGACGCGGCGCAGTTGCTCGGGCAGGGGGGCATGGAGGTCGAGTGCGGTGTCGTTGGCGCCGCTGTGCGCCGCCGCGCGGACCGCGCTGACGGCGGAGCGGATCTCGGGCCGGTCGAAGAACGCCTCGGCGCCGCGCAGCCGGTAGGGGACGCCGGCGTCGCCGAGTGCCTGTTCGTAGAGGTTGCTCTGGCCGTTCGTGCGGAAGAGGACGGCGATGTGCGCGGCGGGGACGCCCTCGGCGACGAGGGCGCGGATGCGGTGGGCGACGTCCTCGGCCTCGGCGACCTCGTCGGCGTACTCGGTGGACTCGGGCACGGGGCCCGGGGGGCGCTGGGCGACGAGTTCGAGGCGCTGGCGGGCGGCCGGTCCGGTGGCGTGCGAGAGGAGGTTGTTGGCGAGGTGGACGATCTGCGGGGTGGAGCGGTAGTCGCGGACGAGGCGGACGACGGTGGCCCCGGGGTGGCGGGCGGGGAAGCCGAGGAGGTGCTCGGGGGTCGCGCCGGTGAAGGAGTAGATCGTCTGGCTCGCGTCGCCGACGACGCACACGTCGTCGCGCTCGCCGAGCCACAGGTCGAGCAGGCGCTGCTGGAGCGGGCTGACGTCCTGGTACTCGTCGACGGTGAAGTGGCGGTACTGGGAGCGGACCTGCTGCGCGATGTCCTCGCGGTCCTGGAGGATCGCGATGGTGAGGAGCAGGACGTCCTCGAAGTCGATGCGGCCGCTCGCGCGCTTCAGCGTCTCGTACTGGGCGTAGACGCGGGCGGTCTCCAGGGCCTCGCGGCTCGTCGTGCGGCCCGCGGCGGCGGCGGCCTCGGCGAAGTCCTCGGGGACGGTCTGGGTGGCCTTGGCCCACTCGATGTCGCCGGTGAGGTCCCGCAGCTCGGTGCGCTCCAGACGCAGGCCGCACGCCTCCGCGGCCTGCGCGATGAGCGGGATCTTGCGCTCGACGAGGCGGGGCGGGTCGGCCTGGACGACTTTCGGCCAGAAGAACTGGAGCTGGCGCAGGGCGGCGGAGTGGAAGGTACGAGCCTGGACGCCGTGCGCGCCGAGTTCGCGCAGGCGGCCGCGCATCTCCCCGGCGGCGCGCTGGGTGAAGGTGACGGCGAGCACGGTGCCCGGCTTGTAGCGCCCGGTGCGGACGCCGTAGGCGATGCGGTGGGTCAGGGCGCGCGTCTTGCCCGTACCGGCGCCCGCGAGGACGCAGACGGGCCCGGTGAGGGCGAGGGCCACCTCGCGCTGCTCCGGGTCGAGTCCGTGGAGCACGGCGTCGGCGGATCCCGGTACCGGTGGGAAGAGGGAGTCCTGCGGTGCTGCTGTCACTCCGCCATGCTCTCAGGTCGGCGGTGGCGGGCGGCGAGGCTTGTCCACAGGGGGCGCTCGCGGTCGTACGACCACATGAATCGCCGGGCGGGTACGCGGCCGGAGCGGCCTTGCCACGGGCCCGGGCCGTCCGCGCACCCTCGGCTGCGGGAATGGTCGGCCGGTGGCTTACGTTCTGCAAGTGCGCGACGTACGGAGAACGCGTCGCGGCGGGCCCCCGGGTCCGCAGAGGGGCGAAGGAGTACGAGGAACATGCCGGGCACTGTGACGATGTACAGCACGACCTGGTGCGGTTACTGCCGCCGGCTGAAGAGCCAGCTGGACCGCGAGGGCATCGCTTACGAGGAGATCAACATCGAGCAGGACCCGGCCTCGGCCGAGTTCGTCGAGAAGGTCAACGACGGCAACCAGGTGGTCCCGACCGTCCTGGTGAAGGCCGAGACGGGCACCGAGGCGGTCATGACCAACCCCTCGCTCGCGCAGGTCAAGCTGGCCCTCCAGGGCTGAGCGAGGCCACCCGCACCCGCGAAGGGCCCCGCCCGGAGAGATCCGAGCGGGGCCCTTCGCCGTGTCCGGGACCCGTGCCCGCGATCGTGCCCTGTCCGGGCCGCCGCCCGTCCCGACGCCCGCCCGGACCACGCCCGCACCCCACGCCCGCCCGGACCACGCCCCGAGCCCGCGCGGGGCGGCGCCCCGCCCCGGCGGCCGAAAACCGCTCTCTCAGACCGGCTTCGGCAGCGGCTTCCCGTACCACAGCTCGATGAGCCTGGCCGCGATGGAGACGCCGAAGGGCGGCAGGACCTCGCCCGCCTCCATGGCCTCGCGCAGTTCCTCGCGCGAGAACCAGCGGGCCTCCTCGATCTCCTCGCCGTCGACGGTGATCTCGTCCGACGTCGCCTGCGCGATGAAGCCGAGCATGAGGCTGGAGGGGAAGGGCCAGGGCTGGCTCGCGACGTACTCGACGTGCCCGATCGGGATGCCCGCCTCCTCGTGGACCTCGCGGCGCACGGCGGCCTCTATCGTCTCGCCCGGTTCCACGAAGCCCGCGAGGGTCGAGAAGCGGCCCTCGGGCCAGTGCACCTGGCGGCCGAGGAGCGCGCGGTCCTTCTCGTCGGTGACGAGCATGATGACGGCCGGGTCGGTGCGCGGGTAGTGCTCGGCGCCGCACGCGGGGCAGCGGCGGATGTGCCCGGCGGCGGCGATCGAGGTGCGCGCGCCGCAGCGCGAGCAGAAGCGGTGCATGCGCTGCCAGTTCTCCAGCGCCACGGCGTGCACCATGAGCCCGGCCTCGCGCGGCGAGAGGAGCATCCCGGCCTCGCGCAGCCCGGCGGCGCGCGCGGACTGGTCGATGGGCCCGGGGAGGCTGTCCTTCTGGAGCGCGAAGTAGCTCACGCCGTCCTCGTCGGTGCCGAGGAAGTAGCGGTGCGACTCGGTGAGCGGAGCCTCGAAGCTCGGGGTCGTCACGAGTTCGGTCACCCCCGCCTCGTTCTCGTCGATGAGGACCTGTCCGCCGGAGACGACGAAGACCCGGGTGCGGGGATGGCTCCACGCGGCGGCGAGCCACGCCTCGTCGAGGCGGTGGTGCGCGGCACGGTCGACGCCGTGGGGTGCGGTGAGCGGGATGGGCCGCCCGGCGAGATCGTGCGCGGTGCCGTACGGGGTGGCGTGCTCGGTGCCGTGCTCAGTGGTCTGGTCGTTCCGGGTGGTCACGGGTGCTTCCCACTCCCCCTAGGGTGCGTCGTCGGTGGTGGTCGTGCTGCTCTTCTTCAGTGTGCCTCGCGCGACCGGGACGCGAGTCCTGCCCACAGGTGCGCCGCCGCCTCGGCGCCCTTGAGGAGGAGGTCGAGTTCGACCTTCTCGTCGGGGGCGTGCCAGCCGTCCGAGGGGACGGAGATGCCGAGGAAGAGCACGGGGGCGCCGGTGACGTCGGCGAGGTCGGCGGCGGGTCCCGAGCCGCCCTCACGGGTGAGGCGCACGGGCTGTTCGAAGGCCGTCTCCATGGCTGCGACGACCGCCGCGAGCGCGGGGTGGCCGAGGGGCGTGAGGCAGGGCCGGGTGGCGCCGCCGAAGGTGAGTTCGGCGCGGATTCCGGCCGGGACGCGGGCCTCGACGAAGGCGCGTACGGCCTTCTCGACGGCGGCGGGGTCCTGCCGGTCGACGAGCCGGAAGGTGAGCTTCGCGAAGGCCGAGGACGGGATGACCGTCTTGCTGCCCTCGCCCTGGTAGCCGCCGCCGATGCCGTTGACCTCGGCGGTCGGGCGGGCCCAGATCCGTTCCAGGGTGGTGTGACCGGATTCACCGGCGGTGGCGTGCGAGAAGGCGGTGCGCAGCCAGGCGTCCTCGTCGAAGGGCAGCTCGGCGAAGAGGGCGCGCTCGCGCGCGCTGAGGGGCGCCACGCCCTCGTAGAAGCCGGGGACGGCGACGCGGCCGTCCTCGTCGTGGAGCGCGGCGACGATGCGGGCGAGGACGGTCGCCGGGTTCGGGACGGCGCCGCCGAAGGAGCCGGAGTGGATGTCCTGGTCGGGGCCGTGCAGCACGAGTTCCCCGTCCACGAGGCCGCGCATCCCGGTGCAGACGGTGGGGGTCTCCTCGTTCCACATGCCGGTGTCCGAGACGAGCACGGCGTCGGCGGTGAGGCGGTCCGCGCGTTCCTCGACGAGGGCGCGGAAGTGCGGGGAGCCCGATTCCTCCTCGCCCTCGACGAGGAACTTGAGATGCACGGCGGGGCTCGTGCGCCCCGTCGCGGCGAGGTGGGCGCGCAGGCCGAGGGTGTGGAAGAAGACCTGGCCCTTGTCGTCGGCCGCGCCGCGCGCGTAGAGGCGGCCTTCGCGGATCTCGGGGACGAAGGGCTCGGAGTGCCAGCCGTCGGCGCGCGTCGCGGGCTGGACGTCGTGGTGCCCGTAGACGAGGACGGTGGGCGCGTCGGGCTCGTCGGCGGGCCAGTGGGCGAAGACGGCGGGGGCGCCGGGGGTGTCCCAGATCTCGACGGTCGGGAAGCCGGTGGCGCGCAGCCGGCCGGCGAGCCACTCGGCGCTGCGGCGGACGTCGGCGGCGTGTTCGGGCTGCGCGGACACGGAGGGGATGCGCAGCCAGGCGGCGAGGTCGTCGAGGAAGGCGGCGCGGTGCGCGGTGACGTGCTCGCGGACGGCGCCGACCGCGTCGTCGGCCCTGGTGGGGGTGGTGCTCATGCTCCCGACCCTATCCGCCTGACGGGTGAGCGGCACGGGGCCCCGGGGGTGCGGGAGCGGGTCCGCCACCCGCCGCGTCGTCCTCGGCGAAGAGGCGTTCCAGCTCCGCGCGTCCGGGGAGCCTTCCCGGCCGTACCGCCTCGCCGGTGCGCACGAAGACGAAGGTCGCGGCGATCTCCTCGGGGTCGATGCCGTGGCGCTCGGCCCAGGCGAGGCGGTAGACGGCGAGCTGGAGGGGGTCGGCGCGGGCCTGGTCGCGTCCCGTCTTCCAGTCGACGATCTCGTAGCGCCGCCGCCCGTCCTCCTCGCTCGCGTAGACGGCGTCGATGCGGCCGCGCACGACGCGCCCGGCGAGGCTGAGCTGGAAGGGGACCTCGACGCGGTGCGCGGGGCGGTGCGCGTAGGCGGTGCGCTCGAATGCCTCCTTCAGCTCTTCGAGGTCGAGGTCGTCGCTGATCTCGGCGTCCTCGCGGGGCTCGGTCGCGCCCTCGTCGGCGAGCGGGAGGTGCGGCTGCTCGTGCCCGGCGGTGAGGCGGCGCTCCAGCCAGGCGTGGAAGCGGGCGCCCCTGCGGGCGGCCGGTTTCGGCGCCTGGGGCAGCGGGCGCGCGAGGTCGCGGGCGAGCCCGTCGGGGTCCTCGGCGAGGCGGAGGACCTGCGTCGCGGTGAGCGAGGGCGGCAGCGGCACCTCGCGCACGGAGGCGGCGGCGCGGCGCAACTCGCCTTCGAGCGCGTCGAGGTCACGGTCCCAGGAGCCGAGCAGCCGGGACTCCTCGGGAGTGAGGCCGTCGCCGTGGGGGGCCGGGGCGGGGACGCGGGGGACGGCCTCACCCTCGCCGGGACGTGCGGGGGTGCCCTGGTCGTACGGGTCCGGGCCGCTCCCGTACGGGTCCGCGTCCTCCTCGTACGGGTCGGTTGTCCCCTGCCCGGGCTCCTGCCCCTCCCCCGCGACCGGCCCCTCCCCCGGCTCCGGCTCCGGCTCTTCCTCCGGTTCCGGTGGCCACTCCGGATCGTACGGGTCCTCCGGCGGCTCCTCGGCCGTGGCCGTTCCCGGCCGGGACTGGAGCACCGCGAGGTGGTGTTCCACGCGGGCGGCGGCCTCGCGGCGGCGGGTGTGGGCCTCGGGGTCGAGCGGGAGGGGCCACGGGAGGGGGTCGGTCCGCCGCAGGGCGGGGTTCTCGTCCTCGGGGCCGGGCTCCTCGGCCCAGTGCTCGATCTCGCCGTGGCCGCGTACGCAGTGGTCGTGGAGCGCGGTGAGGAAGGCGGAGGGTCCGCGCGGGCGCTTCTGCTCGGGGCCCCACCAGTGGCCCGAGCCGAGGAGGATCGAGCGGGGGCGCGTGAAGGTCACGTAGCCGAGGCGCAGTTCCTCCGTCGCCTGGTGCGCGCGCATACCGTCCTGGAACGCCTTCATGCCCTTCGCCGTCCAGGCGGGCACGTCGGGGAGGGTCGCGGCGTCGCCGCGCAGCGCGTGCGGCAGGACGCTCGCGCGGGCCGTGAACTTCTCGCGGCCCCGGTCGCTCGGGAACTGGGCCCGGACGAGCCCGGGGACGGCGACGATGTCCCACTCCAGGCCCTTGGCCTTGTGGGCGGTGAGGACCTTGACGGTGTTCTCGCCGCCGGGGAGGGCGGTGTCGAGGCCCTTCTCGTACCGCTCGGCGGTGCGCAGGTAGCCGAGGAAGGCGAGGAGCGAGGCGGCCGGCTCGGTCGCGGCGAAGGAGGCGGCGATGTCGAGGAACTGACCGAGCGTCTCGCGGCGGCGGGCGGCGAGGGCGCTCGGCGAGGCGGAGAGTTCGACGTCGAGCCCGGTGACGGCGAGGACGCGGTGCAGGACGTCCATGAGCGGGTCGGCGAGGGCGCGGCGCAGTTCGCGCAGTTCGCGCCCGAGGCGGGCGAAGCGGGCGCGGGCCTCGGCGGAGAAGGGCAGTCCGTCCTCGGCGTCGGGGCCGCCTTCGACGAAGGTGTCGACGGCGTCCGCGAGCGAGACGATCTCGGCCGGGTCGACGCCCTCGACGGCGGCGGCGAGCCTGCGGTCCGGGTCGTCCTCGCCGGTGCGGCCCCCGGCGAGGAGGCGGGCGCGGCGGCCGAGGAGGGCGAGGTCGCGGGCACCGACGCGCCAGCGCGGTCCGGTGAGGAGCCGGACGAGCGAGGCGTTCGCGCCCGGGTCCTGGAGGACTTCGCACACCGCGCGCAGGTCGGCGATCTCGGGGAGGTGGAGGAGCCCGCTGAGACCGACGACCTCGACGGGTATCCCACGGGCGACCAGCGCGGCCTGGATACGGGCGAAGTCGCCCGCCGTGCGGCACAGGACGGCGATCTCGCCGGGGCTCGTGCCGGTGCCGACGTAGTGGGCGATGCCGTCCGCGAGCCAGTCGATCTCCTCGGCGTGCGTGGAGAGCAGGGCGCAGCGCACGAAGCCGTCCGCCGTCTTCCCGGCGGGCGCGTGCAGGGCCTCGACGCCGTCGTGGAGGGCGCGGAGCGGGGCCGCGAGGTCGTTGGCGAGGGCGAGGAGGCGGCCGCCGGAGCGGCGGTTCTCGCTGAGGGACTGGCGGCGGGCGGGGGTGCCGTCCGGGTGCGGGAAGTGGCGGGGGAAGTCGTCGAGGTTGGCGACGGAGGCGCCGCGCCAGCCGTAGATGGCCTGGCAGGGGTCGCCGACGGCCGTCACGGGGTGGCCCGTGCCGCCGCCGAAGAGGGCGGAGAGCAGGACGCGCTGGGCGACGGAGGTGTCCTGGTACTCGTCGAGCAGGACGACGCGGTACTGGTCGCGGAGCGCCTCGCCGACCTCGGGGTGCTCGCGGGCCAGGCGGGCGGAGAGGGCGAGCTGGTCGCCGAAGTCGAGGAGGTCGCGGGAGCGCTTCGCGGCGCGGTAGCGGCCGGTCAGCTCGGTGAGGGCGAGGCGGGCGGCGGCGGCCTCGGGGACCTTGCGGAGCTGGTCGTTGCTGAGCCTGGTTTCGGCGAGGGTGCGGAGCAGGTCCTCGTCGTACCGGCTGAGGTCCGCCGGGTCGACGAGGTGCTCGGACAGCTCGGAGTCGAGCGCGAGGAGGTCGCTCACGAGGTCGGAGAAGGCGCGGGTGAGCGCCGGGTACGGGCCCGGGGCCTCGCGCAGGACGCGGGCGGCGAGCTGGAAGCGGCTCGCGTCGGCGAGGAGCCGCGAGCCCGGTTCCAGGCCGAGGCGGAGGCCGTGGTCGTCGAGGAGGCGGCCCGCGAAGGAGTGGTACGTGGAGATCAGCGGCTCACCGGGGGGCTCCGCGCCGGGAGCGGGCGGGGCGTCGGGGTCGCTGATCCCGGCCCGCACGAGGGAGCGGCGGACGCGTTCGGCCAGCTCGGCGGCGGCCTTGTTGGTGAAGGTGAGGCCGAGGACCTGCTCGGGGGCGACCGTGCCGGTACCGACCAGCCAGACGACGCGCGCGGCCATCACCGTGGTCTTGCCCGAGCCCGCTCCGGCCACGATGACGTGGGGGGCGGGGGGCGCGGTGATGCACGCGAGCTGCTCGGAGGTGAAGGGGATGCCGAGCAGATCGTTGAGCTGGGCGGGGCGGGTGAGCACGGAGCGAAGCGTACGGGGTGGGGCGGACAGGGGCGGGGTGGTGCCGTTGCGCCGGGGTTTTGGGGGGGGGGCCCCCC
>NZ_JOGO01000102.1 GCF_000719475.1 Streptomyces sp. NRRL F-5630
GCCCCGGGCCCCCCGCACCCGGCCAATCCGCAGGACCGGCCCCCTGCGGACGGTCCGGGCACGGGCCCGGGGCGACTCGTCCCCCTGGAAGGCTGAGCGGTACGACAGGCCCTCAGGCCCCGGCCGCCGCAGCGTCGCCCCCGCCCCGGTGCCTGCGGTGATGCCGTGCCACCCGGGGCCCTGTTGCCGCAGGAGGGCCCGCACCACTCCTGCCTGCCGCGCCGCCGCGCGAAGTACCGCACGCGACGGGGCGCCGTGCAGGCGCGGAGGCGCGCGAAGTCGGGGGCGGCGAGGAAGCCGGACGCGGTACGGGCGACGGCGGCGGCGAGCGTGCCGCCCCGGGAGCCGGTCCCCGGCGTACGGCGGGCGCGGCGTCCTCCGGCCGGTCGGGCACCGGGCGTACGGGCACCCGGGCGGCGGTGGCGCTGAGGAGGGCCGGCGCCTCGTCGGCGGGCCGGAGACGGCCGACGTCGGCCGGGCTGACGGGGCGGGGCAGGGGTGGCGCCTGTCGACCGGGACAGCGCGCGGCGCCCGTGGTGCCGAGCCCGCGCGGCCGACGCCGGGTCGGTCCCGGGCCGCCGCGCCGCTCCGCGAACCTCCGCCGCCCCCGCGCGCGAACGCCCGCGCCCCGTCCCGTACACGCGGAGCGAACGCGGTACGGGGACGGGGCGCGGGCGGAACGAGCGGGCGCTCCCCGGGGCCTGGGCGGCCCCTGCGGGCGTGTCAGCCGTTGAGGATGGCGCGGGCGAGCTTGGCGGTCTCGGTCGGCGTCTTGCCGACCTTGACACCGGCGGCCTCCAGGGCCTCCTTCTTCGCCTGGGCGGTGCCGGAGGAGCCGGAGACGATGGCGCCGGCGTGGCCCATGGTCTTGCCCTCGGGCGCGGTGAAGCCCGCGACGTAGCCGACGACCGGCTTGGTGACGTTGGCCTTGATGTAGTCGGCCGCACGCTCCTCGGCGTCGCCGCCGATCTCACCGATCATGACGATGAGGTCGGTCTCCGGGTCGGCCTCGAAGGCCGCCAGGGCGTCGATGTGCGTGGTGCCGATGACCGGGTCGCCACCGATGCCGACGGCGGAGGTGAAGCCGATGTCGCGCAGCTCGTACATCATCTGGTACGTCAGCGTGCCGGACTTCGAGACCAGGCCGATGCGGCCCGGCTTCGTGATGTCGCCCGGGATGATGCCGGCGTTCGACTGGCCCGGCGTGATGAGGCCGGGGCAGTTCGGGCCGATGATGCGGGTCTTGTTGCCCTTGCTCTGCGCGTACGCCCAGAAGGCGGCCGAGTCGTGCACGGCGATGCCCTCGGTGATGACGACGGCGAGGCCGATCTCGGCGTCGATCGCCTCGATCACGGCGGCCTTCGCGAAGGCCGGCGGCACGAAGATGACGCTGACGTCGGCGCCGGTCTCCTTGATCGCCTCGGCGACGGAGCCGAAGACGGGGACGGAGGTGCCGTCGAAGTCGACGCTCGTGCCGGCCTTGCGCGGGTTCACGCCGCCGACGATGTTGGTGCCGTCGCCGAGCATGAGGCGGGTGTGCTTCATGCCGGTGGCGCCGGTCATCCCCTGGACGATGACCTTGCTTTCCTTGGTCAGGAAAATAGCCATGGTGTGGTGACCCGTTCCCTTACTTCGCAGCCGCGAGCTCGGCGGCCTTGTCGGCCGCGCCGTCCATGGTGTCCACGCGCTGCACGAGCGGGTGGTTGGCGTCCGACAGGATCTTGCGACCCAGCTCCGCGTTGTTGCCGTCGAGGCGCACGACCAGCGGCTTGCTGACGTTCTCGCCCTTCGACTTGAGCAGTTCGAGGGCCTGCACGATGCCGTTGGCGACCTCGTCGCAGGCGGTGATGCCGCCGAAGACGTTGACGAAGACCGACTTGACGTCGGGGTCGCCGAGGATGATCTCCAGGCCGTTCGCCATGACCTCGGCCGAGGCGCCGCCGCCGATGTCGAGGAAGTTGGCGGGCTTGACGCCGCCGTGGTTCTCACCGGCGTACGCGACGACGTCGAGGGTGCTCATGACGAGACCCGCGCCGTTGCCGATGATGCCGACCTCGCCGTCGAGCTTGACGTAGTTGAGGTTCTTCGCCTTGGCGGCGGCCTCCAGCGGGTTCGCGGCGGCCTTGTCCTCCAGGGCCTCGTGCTCCGGCTGGCGGAAGTCGGCGTTCTCGTCGAGCGAGACCTTGCCGTCGAGCGCGATGATCTTGCCGTCACCGGACTTGATCAGCGGGTTGACCTCGACGAGGAGGGCGTCCTCCTGGACGAAGACGGTCCACAGCTTCTGGAGCGCCTCGGCGATGCCGTCCTTGACGTCCTCGGGGAACTTCGCGGCGTCGACGATCTCGCGCGCCTTCTCGAGGGTCACACCCTCGTTGGCGTCGACGGCGATCTTCGCGAGCGCCTCGGGCTTCGTCGCGGCGACCTCCTCGATCTCCATGCCGCCCTCGACGGAGGCCATGGCGAGGAAGGTGCGGTTGGTGCGGTCCAGGAGGAAGGAGACGTAGTACTCCTCCGCGATGTCCGCGGTCTGGGCCAGCATCACCTTGTGGACCGTGTGGCCCTTGATGTCCATGCCGAGGATCTGACCGGCCTTCTCGACCGCGTCGGCCGGGTCGGAGGCGAGCTTCACGCCACCGGCCTTGCCGCGGCCACCCACCTTGACCTGCGCCTTGACGACCGCCTTGCCGCCCAGTCGCTCCGTCGCCTCGCGCGCCGCCTCAGGCGTGTCGATGACTTCACCGGCCAGCACCGGTACACCGTGCTTGGCGAAGAGGTCCCTCGCCTGGTACTCGAACAGGTCCACGCGCGTCCGTCCCTACTCCGTGATCTTGCCGCTGTGCGGTCTGTCAATCCGTGGGCGTGCCGCGTCAGGGCGGCGTGACAGCTGGCCTTCGTCACTGAGAGAAGCGCACACGTCGTTGTTCCGGGTACGCGGCATGTCCGCCTGCCAGGCTATCGCCGTCCCGCCGTGGTCTCTAAATCGCGAGGTACGGGCGCAGCGGTGATACCTGTCACAGGGTGCCCCTCGCTTTGGCACGGGGTGCCGCTACCCCGGGGGCTCTGACCTGCGGTTTCGGGGGTTCGCCGCGCTGCCGCGCCGGTCAGCGCGGCCCCTGTCCGGAGGGGCCCGTCTCCGGGTCGGGGACGGGGAGGGGGCGCTTCTCGATGGCGGCGGCCATGATCTCCGGGAAGAGGTCGGGGGTGCAGGCGAAGGCCGGGGCCCCGAGGGCCGCCAGGGCCGCCGCGTGCTCGTGGTCGTAGGCGGGGGCGCCCTCGTCGGAGAGCGCGAGCAGCGTCACGAACTGCACGCCCGCCGCCTTCATCGCGGCGACCCGCTTGAGCATCTCGTCCTTGATACCGCCCTCGTAGAGGTCGCTGATGAGCACGACGACCGTCTCGCTGGGCCGGGAGATCTTCGACTGGCAGTACGCGAGCGCCCTGTTGATGTCCGTACCGCCGCCGAGCCGCGTGCCGAAGAGGACGTCGACGGGGTCGTCGAGCTGGTCGGTGAGGTCGACGACGGAGGTGTCGAAGACGACGAGGCGGGTGTCGAGCGACCGCATCGAGGCGAGCACGGCTCCGAACACGGAGGCGTAGACGACGGAGGCCGCCATCGAGCCGGACTGGTCGATGCAGAGCACCACGTCCTTCTTGACGCCGCGTGCGGCCCGCCCGTACCCGATGAGCTTCTCGGGCACGACGGTGCGGTACTCGGGCAGGTAGTTCTTCAGATTCGCCGCGATCGTCCGGTTCCAGTCGATGTTTTGGTACCGGGGGCGGCTCACGCGCGCGCTGCGGTCGAGCGCTCCCGTGACGGTCTGCCGGGTCTTCGCGGCGAGCTTCTTCTCCAGCTCCTCGACGACCTTGCGGACCACGGCCCTCGCGGTCTCCTTCGTCGTCTCCGGCATCGCCTTGTTGAGCGAGAGCAGTGTGCCGACGAGGTGCACGTCCGCCTCGACGGCCTCCAGCATCTCCGGCTCCAGCAACAACGCGGAGAGCCCGAGCCGTTCGATCGCGTCCCGCTGCATCACCTGAACGACGGACGTCGGGAAGTACGTACGGATATCGCCCAGCCAGCGCGCCACGTCGGGGGCCGAACCGCCGAGTCCGCCCTGCCGCCGCCCGCCCCGCGGCTGCCCGCCGCCGTCCCGTCCCCCGTAGAGCGCGGCGAGCGCCTTGTCCATCGCGAGGTCCCGGCCGCTCAGCGAGACGCCCGTTCCCTCCGCGCCCCGGTCCCCACCGAGCACGAGGCGCCAGCGCCGCAAGCGCTCCTCCTCGGGCAGGACCTCGCTCACCTCATGGCCCGTCATGCCTTCCGCCCCCTTCTCCGTCTCCGTGTCCCGCACCGCCACCGCTGTCTCCCCCGCACCCGCGCCGCTCCTCACGCCGCCCGCCCCAGCAGCCGCAGCACCACCGGCACCACCGCCGCGGCGCGCGCCTCGTCGAGCCCCGGCGCGAAGCCCGGCACCGTCCCGCTCGCCCCCGGCCCACCGCCGTACCGCGTCCCCTCCCCGGAGCCCCGCGCGACCAGTTCGCCGAGCGAGCGGCGCACGGCCGGCTCGTACGCGGAGAACGTGCGCCGCAGGAGCGGCAGCACATCGGTGAACGCGGACGCCGGGACCCGTGCGAGCCACTCGTCCACGAGGGCGAGCAACCGTTCGTCGTGCACGAGCAGCAGCCCGCCGCCGCTCGCGCCGCCGCCGACGAAGCCGTCGATCCAGGCCGCCGCTTCGGCCGGGGCCGTCCCCGGCGAGAGCGCGAGCCCCATGACCCGCGCCGCCTCCTCCTGCTCCCACTCCCCCACGTCGAGCAAGAGGCGCGCGCACCGGCCCCGCACCACCCCGGCCGCCGAGTCCCGCCCGGCGATCCGGCGCAGCACCGCGTACCACCGTCGCCGCAGGCCGTCGTGCGGGGCGGCCGGGGCGGAAGCAGGCGCCCCGCCCGGAGCCGGGGCGTCCGCCCCGGCCGGAGCGGGCACGCTCGCGCCGGTGGGGGCGGGACCGCCCGTCCCGGCGTCCGTGCCCGGCGCGGTCTCCGTCGCCGGACCCGCCGTCGGCGCCGCGGACTCCAGCGAGTCCGCGAGGAGTCCCACCGCCCCGTGCACCGCGTCCAGGTGCTTCCGCACCGCCTCCGCGCCCTCCTCGTCCAGGCCCGCGCAAGCCGGCGGGAGGCCGACGAAGACGCGCTCGGCGAGCCCCGCCGCGACCTCGGTGAGGGCTCCGGTGTCGGTGCCGCGCACGTCGCCGTAGCGCAGGGTGCGGACGAGGGCGGGCAGGGCCTCGGCGAGGCGCGCCACATCCGTGTCGAGCGCGGCGAGGTCCGCGAGCGCCCGCATCACGTGCGGCAGCGACTCGCTCAACGCGGCGGGCAGGCACGCCTCGACGAGCGCGGTGATCTCACCGAGCCGCTTCGCCTCCGCCGCGCGCGCGGTCGCACGGGCCTCGGCGGCACCGAGGACCGTCGTGCCCCAGATGCCCGCCTCCGCGACCCGCACCGCGAGTTCGGGGTCCCAGCGCAGCGTCCACGTCTCGCGGAAGGTCCCCGTGCCGCCGTGCGAGGCGGCAGGGACTCCCCAGTCGACGCCGAGCAGGCGCAGCCGGTGCAGGAGCGTGCTGCGGGCGACGTCGTTGTCCTTGCGCAGGTCGAGTTCGAGGGTGCGCTCCAGGGCCTCCGGCTTGAGACGCAGGCTGCGCTGGAGACGGGTCAGATCGCGCTGGAGGGGCATCGCGGGCGCGCTGTCGGGGACTTCACCGAGCACGTCGCCCACGATGAGCCTGTCGTGGACGAGCGCGAGCGGCACGTCGGAGCCCTCGCACATGACGGAGCGCACCGCGTCCATCGTCTCGCCGAGCCCCGCGAGCGGGCGCCCGCGCATGACGGCGAGCGTCTCGGCGAGCCGTACCGCCTCGATGACGTGCGCCGAGGAGACGTGCTTGTCCTCCTCGCGCAGGAGCCCCGCGACCTTCGTGAGCCACCGCTCGACCGGCCGGTCGGGGGCGGCGAAGAGGTGCCCGTACCAGCCGGGCGACTCGATGCCCGCCCCGTAGCCGCTCGCCCGCGCGAGCCTGCGGTGCGTCCACGGCACCCAGGTCAGCGCCGTCTTCGCCTTGGGCAGCCCGCGCAGCGCCGCGCGGTCGGTGGCGAGCGGGACGCGGGTGGCGAGGGCCGGTACGTGCCAGGCCCCGCACACGACGGCGACCGCCTCGGGGCCGTACTCCTTCTCGGCGGCGCGCAGGCACAGGCGCATGTGCGCCTCGCGCACCGCGTCCCGTGGATGCCCGCCGTCCGCGTACCGCTCGCGCAGCGCCGTCATGGCCTCGGCGAGCGCCGCGAACGCGGCGAAGGGGTACCGGGCCGCGCCACCGCCCTCGCCCGGTGCCCCGTCCTCGCCTGACGCCGTGTCGCCGCCGGCCGGGCCGCCCCGGTGCTCGACGACGTCCTCCCACCACCGCTCGGGATCGTCGTACCCGGCCGTCTCCGCGAGGACGGCGACGGGGTCGATCCGTACGAGGCCAGGGCCCGCCTCGCCCGGGTCCGCGTCCCCGGCCGCCGCCTCGTCCTCCCGGCCCTCCTCCCCGTCCCCGCTCTCGCCCGCCCGCTCCTCCTCGTCCCGCAGCGCGAGGCTGTGCGCCGCCGGGAGGTCGATGAAACGGACCGGGACCTCGTGCGCGGCGGCCCAGCGCAGGGCCGTCCACTCGGGCGAGAAGGCGGCGAAGGGCCAGAAGGCCGAGCGCGCGGGCTCGTCGACGAGGTGGGCGAGGAGCGCGACGGGCGGGCGCAACCGCGGGTCGGCGGCGAGCGGGGCGAGCGCGTCGGCCTCGGGCGGACCCTCGACGAGGACGACGGCGGGACGCGCCGCGTCGAGCGCCGCCCGCACCGCCCGCGCCGAGCCGGGGCCGTGGTGGCGCACCCCGAGCAGCAGGGGCGCGGCCTTCGGGCGGCTCATGCGCTCACCTCGCGGCAGGCCCGGTAGAAGTCCTGCCACCCCTCGCGTTCGCGGACGACGGCCTCCAGGTACTCGCGCCACACGACGCGGTCGGCCGCCGGGTCCCGTACGACCGCGCCGAGGATGCCCGCGGCGACGTCCGAGGGGCGCAGCACCCCGTCCCCGAAGTGCGCGGCGAGGGCGAGGCCGCCGGTGACGACGGAGATCGCCTCGGCCGTGGAGAGCGTGCCGCTGGGCGTCTTGACCTTCGTGCGGCCGTCCGCCGTGATCCCGTCGCGCAGCTCGCGGAAGACCGTGACGACGCGGCGGATCTCCTCGGCGCCCGCCGGGACCTCGGGGAGCTGGAGGGAGCGGCCGAGTTGTTCGACGCGGCGCGAGACGATGTCGACCTCGGCCTCGACGCTCTCGGGGAGCGGCAGGACGACGGTGTTGAACCGGCGGCGGAGCGCGCTGGAGAGGTCGTTGACGCCCCGGTCGCGGTCGTTCGCGGTCGCGATGAGGTTGAACCCGCCCACGGCCTGCGTCTCGGTGCCCAGTTCCGGAATGGGCAGGGTCTTCTCCGAGAGGATCGTGATGAGGGTGTCCTGCACGTCGGCCGGGATGCGGGTCAGCTCCTCCACGCGCGCGGTCATGCCCTCGGACATGGCGCGCATGACGGGGCTCGGCACGAGGGCGTCGCGGCTGGGACCGTGCGCGAGGAGCTGGGCGTAGTTCCATCCGTAGCGGATGGCCTCCTCCGAGGTGCCCGCCGTGCCCTGCACGAGGAGGGTCGAATCGCCGCTGACGGCGGCGGCGAGGTGCTCGGAGACCCACGTCTTGGCGGTCCCCGGGACACCGAGCAGGAGCAGGGCGCGGTCGGTGGCGAGGGTCGTGACGGCGACCTCGACGATGCGGCGCGGGCCCACGTACTTGGGCGTGATGACGGTGCCGTCGGGGAGGGTGCCGCCGAGCAGGTAGGTCGCGACGGCCCACGGCGAGAGGCGCCAGCGGGCCGGGCGCGGGCGGTCGTCCTGGGCGGCGAGGGCGGCGAGTTCGCCGGCGAAGGCGTCCTCGGCGTGCGGGCGCAGGGCCTCGGGCGCGTCGTCCGGCGCGTCCTGCGCGGTGCCGCTCGTGGTGCCGGTCGTGGTCGTCCGCGTGGTGTCCGGGCGCGCTTCGGCGCTCCGCTGTGCGGGCAGGGTCATGGAGCCGATTCCCCCTTCGGTTCGGATGCGTGTCCCACCCTGCACCACCCCACTGACAATCGCTCTGACCTGCGGCGATGACGCATTGTCAGTGGTGCCTCCTACGTTGGTCGGCATGACTTCGCAGGGGGTTCGCTGGACGGCGGAACAGGTGCTCTCGCTGGCACCGGACGCGCCGTCGCGCAAGGCGGGAAGCAAGCTCGGCACGGCGGGACCGTGGTCGGGGACGGGGACGACGGAGGAGGGGGTGGTGTGGGGGCTGTGCAAGGGCAGCGGCAGCAAGCCGTACCAGGCGCTGGCCGATGTCTCGGGCCCGGCGTACGCGTGCTCGTGCCCGAGCCGCAAGTTCCCGTGCAAACACGTGCTCGGGCTGCTGCTGCTCTGGTCGGCCGGCCCCGCGGCGGTACCGGCCGGGGAGCCGCCGGAGTGGGCCGGGCAGTGGCTGGAGAAGCGCCGCGCGCGGGCCGGGAAGAGCGCGGCCGCCGCGGCTCGGGGCCCCGCGGAGAAGGCGGACCCGGAGGCCGCCCGCAAGCGCGCGGAGCGCCGGGCCGAGCGGGTCACGGCGGGAGCGCGCGAGCTGGAACAGCGCCTCACCGACCTGCTGCGCGGCGGGCTCGCCTCCGCCGAGCGGGCGGGGTACGGCATGTGGGAGGAGACCGCGGCGCGGATGGTCGACGCGCAGGCCAAGGGGCTCGCCACGCGCGTGCGCGAACTCGGCGCGATACCGGGCTCGGGCCCGGGGTGGCCGGTGCGGCTCCTGGAGGAGAGCGCGCTGCTCCACCTGCTCGTACAGGGCTGGGCGCACCGTGAGTCGCTGCCCGCGCCCCTCGCCGCGACGGTCGCGCGCCGCCTCGGCCTGCCCGAGACGGCGCCCCCGCCCGAGGGCCCACGCGATATGTGGCTCGTGCTCAGTCAGTACGACACGCAGGAGGGCTCCCTGACGGTGCGCCGCATCTGGCTCCACGGCACGCGGACGGGACGCACCGCCCTGCTCCTCTCCTACGGGGCCGCCGGTGCGGCACCCGAGCTGAGCCTGCCCGTGGGCCTCGGCCTGGACGCGGAGCTGCGCCCCCACCCGGCGCGGCCGCGCGCCACGCTGGGCGAGCGCTTCGGTCCCGTGGTGCCGGTCGCGGAACGGCCGCGCGGCGTCCCGCTCGCGGAGGCGGCCGGGCGGTACGGGGCGCTGCTCGCCGAGGACCCCTGGCTCGACTCCTGGCCCGTCACGCTCGACGGCGTCGTGCCGGTGCGCGGTCCGGACGGCTGGCAGCTCGCCGAGCCGTCGACGGGCACCGCGCTCCCCCTCCCCCGCTCCTTCACCAGCACCTCGGGCCTGTGGCGCCTCCTGGCCACCTCGGGAGGCCGCCCCCTGCGCGTCTTCGGCGAGTGCGGCCACCGCGGCTTCCAGCCCCTGGCGACCTGGGCGCCCGAGGACCGCGAGGACACGGAGGAGGCGGACGGCACGGGGCGGGCCACCGCTCGCTCCCGGCCACCCGCCCCGCTCCTCGCCCTGCGCTGAACGCCCCCGACCTGGAGACCCCATGAGCCCCACCGACACCACCGCTCCCCTCACACCGCCCCGGTCCCCGGAATCCGGCCCCGACTGGGAGGACCTCGTCACGACGGCCCTCCTCGGCACCGACCGGCGGCCCTTCGCCGGAGCGGGCGGCGCGAACGGCCCCGGCGCCCTGCTCGACGAGGCGGCGCTGCGGACCGTACGGCGCCGGGCGGGCCTGCTGCCCGCCGCCGCCGCGCCCCTGCCCGCGCCCGCGGCCGCCGAGACCAGGCCGCCGCTCCCCGAAGCCGCGCGGCGAAGGCTCGGGCAGCTCCTCGGCGCGCGCGGGGACCAGCGCGGCAGCGCCCCCGACCTGACGGAGCTGCTCCCCCAGTGGCTGGAGCGCGCCAACGCGCACGGCTACGCCTCCCCGCCCGAGCACCTCCCCGCGCTGCTCGACGCGGCCAGGGGCCGTACCGACCTGCGGCCCGCCGTGCTCGCTTTCGCCGGGGCGCGGGGCCGGTGGCTCGCGGAGCAGAACCGCGAGTGGTCCTTCGTCCGCCGCACGGCCGTGGTCCCGCCCGCGCAGGGCGAGGCGGACAGCACTCCGGCGGACGACGAACGCCTCTGGAGCGAAGGGCTGTTCGCCGAGCGGGTCGCCCTGCTCGCCCGGGTGCGCGAGCGCGAGCCCGCGCGTGCGCTCGCCCTGCTCGGCCCGACATGGGCCAAGGAGCGGGCCGAGGACCGGCTCCTCTTCCTCGACTGCCTGCGGCCCGGGCTCTCGCAGGCCGACGAGCCGTTCCTCGAAGCGGCGCTCGACGACCGCAGCCGCAACGTCCGTGCGCTCGCCGCCGAACTCCTCTCCTCTCTCCCCGGTTCCGCGCTCGCCGCACGCATGGCGGAGCGGGCCCGCGCCTGCCTCGGCCCGGACCCCTCGGGCGCGATAGCCGTCGACGCGCCGCACGCGTGCGATGCCGCGATGGAGCACGACGGCGTCGTCGCGAAGCCGCCCACCGGACGCGGGGAGCGCGCCTGGTGGTTCGGGCAGATCGTCGAGGCGGCACCGCTCGCGGGGTGGCCGGAGCACTTCGGCGCCTCACCCGCGGAGCTCGTCGCGCGGCCCGTCGCTGAGGGCTGGCGCGAGGAGCTGCACGCGGCCTGGTGCCGGGCCGCCGTGAGGCAGGGGGACGCGGAGTGGTCACGGGCGCTGCTCGGTTCGCCGGTCGGCGGGGAGCAGGCCGCGACGGCGCTCGCGGAGCGGGCCAGGCTGCTCGCCGCGCTGCCCGCCGGGGAACGGGCCGCCTGGGTGGCCGGTTTCCTCGCGGCCCACGGGCTGTCCGAGGCGTTCCAGCTGCTGAGCGGCTGCGCGACGCCGTGGCCCGCCGAGCTGGGCCGGGCGGTCGTGGACGCCCTCAACATCGCGCGGGACGCGGGCAGTTACCCCTGGAGCTTCAGCGGCGTCATGGGCCTGGCCGAACGCTGTCTCGACCCGGCGGAAGCCCCCCACCTGGAGAAACTCATCGGCTCCTTCGAGGAGCACGAGGACAGCAAACCCGCGGCGGGCCTCTACTGGACCGACGTCTTCCACCGCCTCCTCGCCACCCTGCGCCTCCGCGCGGAGATGCGCGCCGAACTGGACGGGGCCGCGCTCACGGGGGCGTCCTAGATGTGTTTGTCGGGGAGGTGGGTGACGCGGCCTAGCGTGGTGCGCACGGCAGAGAACCCCGATCCCGCCCTGGTCCGGGCCGCCACCGCGCTCGCCGCGCGACTCGGCACGGACGACAACCACTCGGTGGCCGCCGCCGCCCGCGACGCCGACGGACGCGTGGTCACCGGCGTGAACGTGTACCACTTCACCGGCGGGCCGTGCGCCGAACTCGTCGTGCTCGGAGCCGCCGTGGCCGAGGGCGCAGGGCCGCTCGTACGGATCGTCGCGGCGGGCGACCGGGGACGCGGGGTGCTGCCGCCGTGCGGTCGCTGCCGGCAGGCGCTCCTCGACCTGTGGCCGGACATCGAGGTGCTCGTCCCGGGAGCCGGGGGCGCGGTCCGCGCGGTCCCCGTACGCGAACTGCTCCCCCACACATATGTCTGGGCCGACCACCAGGAACCCGACCCGTCCTGACCAGCGCCGCTTTCCGCCCTTCCGCCGGGGGAGGACTCGGGGCGACCGCGGCGCCGCATCCGGGTCACCGGCCACCGCGCCGTCAGCCGCACGGCGCGGTGGCATGCCCGGCCCGCGACATCCGCACACTTCCCCCACACCTCCCGCGCCCCCGCCGCCGCGCCGGGCCGCGCGACACGCCCGCCCCGCCGACGGCACGCGGTGCGAAGGGGGGGTCCTCACTCCCCGTACGCGCCGCGCGGAAGCCCCGGCGCCACCCGGTCTTCCCCGTTTCGCCCGTGCCCCGGCCGCCCACCAGCGGCCTTTCGCCCGTGCCGCACCGCGCCGGGCCCCGCACTCCGCCGCCAGGCAGGGGCCATGACCGGACACACCGCTACGGAGAAATCGAAAAAGGCCCGAACAACTCTCCGGCGGGCCGCCCGCTCTCCCCCAAAACCCCTCCGAATGCCCTCTCCCCGGGCCGTGAAACCCCCGGAAGATTGTCCGCCACACGAACCGGCGGGTACAGTCGCCGCCAGTTCCACCCGGGGATCTCTATTCCCAGCCCTGCCGTCGAGGCGAAAGAGATGTTGGTGAACGACCGCCACCCCTCGGGGACCAGTTCCCCGGCCTCGCCCCCTGGCTCCGCCCCCACCGCGTACGCGGAGTACCCGGGGCACGAGACGGACGGGTCAGGGCACGGCGGTCAGTACGGCTGGGGCGCACAGGCGGCCCCGGACCCGTACGCCTCGTACCAGGACACCGGCGGTTACGCCGTCGCCTCCCCGCCCGCCCCGGCCTACGGCGGTTACCCGCAGGACGGCGGCACGGGCGCCGGTACGGACGGCGCCGGCTTCGCCGCGTACAGCGGCTACGACCCGTACGCCACCGGCTCCTACGACACGAGCGCGTACGAGACAGGCGCGTACGAGACGGGCGCGTACGAGACGGGCGGCTACGCCCCCGGCGCCCACGA
Source organism: Streptomyces sp. NRRL F-5630 (assembly GCF_000719475.1). Taxonomy (GTDB): domain Bacteria; phylum Actinomycetota; class Actinomycetes; order Streptomycetales; family Streptomycetaceae; genus Streptomyces. The sequence goes on from NZ_JOGO01000102.1 coordinate 12,697, forward strand.
CAGCGGGCAGTGGCAGTTCCCCGTCGAGGCGGCCGCGTACACCGCCGATCCGTACGCCGTGCCGCAGCCCCCCGCCTACGACTACGGCTACCCGGCCCACGGCGGCGGACACGCCCACCCCGCCGAGAACTACGCCGACGCCCCCTGGAACACCGGCGGTTACGACAGCGGTCCGCTCCCGCACCAGCCCGGGGCGATGCCCGCGCAGGGTGGCGCCTCCGAGGGGCTGAGCCACTCGGGCGCCGACACCGGTACGTACGACGCCTCCGCGTGGAACGCGGCGGCGTCCGGCCACCCCGACCTGAGCACGCCCCCGCACGGCACCCCGCTCCCCACCCCGCCCGGCACCGAGGCGCGCGAGCACACCACCGAGCCCCCCGTGGACGACACGGGCGAACTCCCCGTCCGGGAGACCGGCGAACTCCTCGCGGGGGAGACGGGCGAACTCCCCGTCGTCGGCGCCGACGCACCCCCGCACGAGCCGGGCGGGCAGCACGACGTCGCGCGCGGGCGCGGCAGGCGCCGCCCCGCCAAACGCTCGGCGCTCCTCAGCATCGCGGTGCCCTCCGCGTGCGTCATGGGCGTCGCGGGTGTCGCCGCCGCCTCGGTCGGCGACTTCGGCGGCGACAGCGCCACCGCCAACACGGCGACCGCCCCGTCCTCGCCCGTCAAGGCCGCCGCGGCGAACAACAAGCTCGACACCCAGCTCGCCGACCTCTCCCGTGCCGCCGACGATGTCGCCGACCGCGCGAGCCGTACCCAGGAGCGCATCGACCTCCAGGCGAAGAAGGAGGCGGCGCACAAGGCCGCCGTCGCCGAGGCCGCGCGCAAGGAGCGCGAGCGCCCCAAGTTCGTCCTCCCCGTCGCGCAGCACGGCCTCAGCGCCTACTTCGGGCAGGCGGGCGTCAACTGGATGTCGCAGCACACCGGCATCGACTTCCCCGTCGCCTACGGCACCCCCGTCATGGCCGCGACCGACGGGACCGTGCGGAGCCAGTGGAACAGCGCGTACGGGAACATGGCGATCCTCACCGCGAAGGACGGCACGGAGACCTGGTACTGCCACCTCTCCAGCACGACCCTCCCGAGTGGCACGGCGGTGAAGGCGGGCCAGGTGATCGCGCACTCGGGGAACTCCGGCAACTCGACCGGCCCGCACCTGCACTTCGAGGTGCGGCCGGGCGGAGGCGCGGCGATCGACCCCTTGCCGTGGCTGCGAAGCCACGGGCTCGACCCGGCGTAGGGCCAGAAGATCAGGCCGTGCACCTCACCGCGGTGAGGATCGGGCCGTGCACCTCACCGCGTGAGGATCGGGCCGTGAAGGCCGACCGCTCCGGCGCTTGAGGAGCGGGGCGTGGGCGCCTCGGGTGTGGGGCCGTGCCCCACGCGCGTCGGGTATGGGGCCGAGCCCCGCACCCCCGCCCGCGGCGCTACAGCTTCTCGACCGGCGCGTACCGCAGCAGCAGCCGCTTCGGCTTCTCGCCGCCGAAGTCCACGGTCGCCTCCGCGTTGCTGCCCGCACCCTTCACCCCGACCACCGTGCCCAGCCCGAACTGGTCGTGCGTGACCCGGTCCCCGATCGCCAGCGCGACCACCGGCTTCTCCTCCGCCCGCCGCGTCGCGAAGGCGGGCGCGCCGCGCCGGGCGCGCGAGGAGGAGAGCGAGGCCGCGATCCCGGCGGCCGGGCCCGCGGCCACCTTCGCGGGCGCCGCGCCCGTCCGCTTCCACTCCAGGTGGTCGGCGGGGATCTCCTCCAGGAACCGCGACGGCGGGTTGTACTGCGGCTGCCCCCACGCGCTGCGCAGCGTGGAGCGCGTGAGGTAGAGCCGTTCACGGGCGCGCGTGATGCCGACGTACGCGAGCCGCCGTTCCTCCTCCAGCTCCTTGACCTGCCCGAGAGCCCGCATGTGCGGGAAGACGCCGTCCTCCATGCCGGTGAGGAAGACGACGGGGAATTCGAGGCCCTTGGCGGTGTGGAGTGTCATCAGCGTGATGACGCCGTCGCCGTCCTCCTCGTCGGGGATCTGGTCGGAATCCGCGACGAGCGCGACCCGCTCCAGGAACTCCGCGAGCGTCCCCGCACCCTCCTCCTCGCTACGCTCCTGCTCGAACTCCAGGGCCACGGAGGCGAGTTCCTGCAAGTTCTCGATGCGGGTCTCGTCCTGCGGGTCGGTCGACGCCTGCAACTCGGCGAGATAGCCGGTCTGTTCGAGAACAGCCTCCAGGACGACCGCGGGTCCCGCGCCCGATTCGACGATCGTGCGCAGCTCTTCCATCAGCGTGTTGAACCGCTTGATCGCGTTCGCCGAGCGCGCCGCCATCCCGTACGCCTCGTCGACGCGCTTGAGCGCCTGCGGGAAGGTGATCCGCTCGCGCTGCGAGAGCGCGTCGATCATCGCCTCGGAGCGGTCACCGATGCCGCGCTTGGGCACGTTGAGGATGCGGCGCAGCGGCACGCTGTCCTCGGGGTTGGCGAGCACCCGCAGGTAGGCGAGGACATCGCGGACCTCGCGGCGCTCGTAGAAGCGCACGCCGCCGACGACCTTGTAGGGCAGGCCGACGCGGATGAAGACCTCTTCGAAGACACGGGACTGCGCGTTCGTACGGTAGAAGACGGCGACGTCACCCGGCTTCGCGTCGCCCGCGTCGGTGAGCCGGTCGATCTCGTCGGCGACGAACTGCGCCTCGTCGTGCTCGGTGTCGGCGACGTACCCGGTGATCTTCGGGCCGTTGCCCGCCTCGGTCCACAGGTTCTTCGGGCGGCGGTTCTCGTTGCGCTCGATGACGGCGTTGGCGGCGGAGAGGATCGTCTGCGTGGAGCGGTAGTTCTGCTCCAGGAGGATCGTCGTCGCGTTCGGGTAGTCCTCCTCGAACTGGAGGATGTTGCGGATCGTGGCGCCGCGGAACGCGTAGATCGACTGGTCCGCGTCGCCCACGACGCACAGCTCCGCCGGCTCGGGCGCCGGGCCGCCGTCGTGGCCCGTACCGCCGTCCGCCGGCCCCACCAGCTCCTTGACCAGCGTGTACTGCGCGTGGTTGGTGTCCTGGTACTCGTCGACGAGGACGTGCCGGAAGCGGCGGCGGTAGTGCTCGGCGACGTCGGGGAACGCCTGGAGGAGGTGGACCGTCGTCATGATGATGTCGTCGAAGTCCAGTGCGTTCGCCTCGCGCAGGCGTGCCTGGTACATCGTGTACGCCTGCGAGAGCGTCTTCTCGAAGGCCCCCGCCGTCTCGCCCGCGACCTCGTCGGCGTACGCCTCGGCGTCGATCAGCTCGTTCTTGAGGTTCGAGATCTTCGCCGTGAACGACTTCGGCGGGTAGCGCTTGGGGTCGAGGTCCAGGTCGCGGCAGACGAGCGCCATGAGCCGCTTGGAGTCGGCGGCGTCGTAGATCGAGAAGGACGACGTGAAGCCGAGCTTCTTCGACTCGCGGCGCAGGATGCGGACGCAGGCGCTGTGGAAGGTCGAGACCCACATCGCCCCGGCGCGCGGCCCGACGAGCTGCTCGACGCGCTCCTTCATCTCGCCCGCGGCCTTGTTGGTGAAGGTGATCGCGAGGATCGAGCCCGGGTGCACCCCGCGCTGACCGAGCAGGTACGCGATGCGGTGGGTGAGCACGCGGGTCTTGCCGGAGCCGGCGCCGGCGACGATGAGCAGCGGCGAGCCACTGTGCACGACGGCGGCGGCCTGCTCCGGGTTGAGCCCGGTGAGCAGCGCCGCCGGGTCGATCACGGGGCGTGGCGCGCCGTCCCGGTAATGCGTGTCCCTGGGCGGGGGCGCGTCGAACTTCCCGCCGAACAGGTCGGCCGGGATCTCCTCGGCAGGGACCCCGTCCTCGGGGGGCGGAGGGGGCTCCTCCTCGCCCGATGCCGGGGAAGAAGCCATGTCCGCCAGGAAGCTGTCGTCAAAGAGGCTGCTCATCGCCTCCCGAGTCTAGGCGGCCCCACCGACAACCGGGTGCGGTCGGGGGGATCGGGGGGCGGGGCGGGTGACGGCGGGGGCTGGGGCGCGG
>NZ_JOGO01000103.1 GCF_000719475.1 Streptomyces sp. NRRL F-5630
CGACATTCGCCTTAGTCTCGTGGGCTCGGAGATGTGTATAAGAGACAGCCCGGGGGGCGCCCCTGCATCCATTCTTTCGCGTCCGCGCCCCCGCCCACCCCCACCTCCCCACATCTGTGGATAACTTCGGGAAACTCGCACAACGTCTCACTCGGCCGAGTGAGACGATTTTTTCGTCCACCGCACCGTCCCACGCATTCCGCTACGGTTCCGCACAAGTCGGTGCCGGCTCGCGGCCGACCCGCCTGCGCGGAGGGCGTTTCGTCGTGGGCGGGGCGGGTGTGGGCCGTGCTTCAGTGCGGCACCGTGACCCGTACCGCCTCTCCGTCGCCCAGGTGCAGCAGGCCCCGGCCCGGGAGGACGGGGCCGCCGGTCTCGGTGCGGGTGAGGCGGAGGCCGGCCAGGTCCCCCGCTGCTGGGGAGCGGGGGGAGAGGAGCAGACCTCGGCGGGCTGTGCGGGCTTCGGGTTGCCAGCCGGAGAAGCCCGCGCAGATCTCGTCCTCGTCCCCCGCGAGGACGAGGGCCCGGCCGAGCGCGCCGCCCTCGCGGAGGAGGCGGGTGAGGGTGGGGGACGCGTCGCAGTCGGTGAGGGCTTCGGCGTCGTCCACGAGGACGGCTGTGGGGCCCTCGGCGAGGTCGAGGGCCGCTTCGAGGTCGGCGGCCTTGAGGCCGGAGCCTGTGAAGAGCGCTTGGGCCTGCGGGGCGAGGTCGCGCAGAGGGGAGGGGCGGGGTGTCACGAGGAGGAGACGGGTGCCGTGGGCGAGGAGGGAACGGGCGAGGGAACACAGGGCCGTGCTGCGTCCGGAGCGGGCGGGGCCGGCGACGACGAAGGCGGGTGGTGCGGTGCCGAGGTCGGGGCCGAGGGCGGTGAGGGTGTCGCCGCCGACCCCGGCGAGGGCCCACAGCGGGCCACGGTCCCGGGGCCGCAGCTTCCATGCCTCGGCGAAGTCGATACGGGAGGGCAGGGCGTCGAGGCGGAAGGGACGACGGGAGGCGGGAACGGCCTGGTCGCGCGTGGTGGCCGCGGTGCCGAGGGCGGTCAAGGCGCCGGTCTGCGCACGGCCTTCGGGGGGCGCGTCGAGGAGGGCGAACTGCGTCTCCGTACCGGACTCGGCGCGAAACGCCCTGCCGGGCGGGATGTGGACGGGCAGGGAGCGGGGCGGGATGCCGAGGAGGCTGTAGTCGGCGCGGTCCGCGAGGCGCAGTGCGTACTTCTCCTCGGTGAGCGAGGCGAGGCGGCCGAGGAGGAGTTGGCGGTCGCCCGTGAGAACGAGGTGCAGGCCCGCGCTCGCGCCCTCCCGCAGCAACGCCTGGAGCTGTTCGGTGAGTTCGCCGTGATCGTGCGAACCGAGGGTGGGGAGCCAGCCCTCCCAGCGGTCGAGGAGGACGAGGAGGTGGGGGAGGCGCTCGGCGGGGGGCGCGGTGGCGCGTTGTTCGGTGATGCCGGCGTGGCCGAGGCGGGTGAACAGGGATTGGCGGCGGGCGAGTTCTTCCGTGAGACGGGCGAGGAGACGCGTCGCGCGGTCGGTCTCGTGGCGGGCGACGACCGCCCCGCAGTGGGGGAGCGAGGCGAGTGCGGCGAGGGCGCCGTCGCCGCAGTCGATGCCGTAGAGGTGGACGTCGGCGCAGGAATGGGCGCGGGCGAGGGACCCGGCGAGGGTGCGGAGGATTTGGGAACGGCCGGAGCGGGGGGAGCCCGCGACGAGGAGGTGGGTGAAGGTGTCGAGCGTGAGGGTGAGGTGGCGGCGTGACTGGGTGGCCGGGTGGTCCTCGATCCCGTACGGCGCCGAGCCGGGTGGGGTGTCCGCCGTGGTGAGGGCGCCGAGGGAGACGTGGTCGGGGAGTGCGGGGAGCCAGGGGGCGTGCGGCGGGGGGATGGCGAGGGCGGTGGTGGCTTCGCGGATGGCGGTGACGAGGGCCTTCAGATCGGTCGGGCCCTCGTCGTCCAGGGTCTTCGGCGGTGGCGGGACGGGGGTGGGACGGCCGAGGTCTGCCCAGGTCAGCGGGTGGGTCCAGACCGTGCGGGGTGCGGTCGTCGCGCGAGGGACGCCGCCCGCGACGCGGGCGGTCTGGAAGGGGGTCAGTGAGGCGTGGCCGAGGCGGGCCAGGGCGCGGCCCGGCGTCGTCTTCGCGAGGTGTGCGGCCTCGGGTGAGTCGATGACGTCGCTGGACTCGCTCGGATCGGTGACACGGAGAGCGATCCGGAGGGTCGTGTTGGCGCGGATCTCGGGCGAGACGACCCCGGCGGGCCGCTGCGTCGCGAGCAGCAGGTGGATGCCGAGGCTGCGTCCGCGCTGGGCGATGTCGACGAGCCCCGAGACGAAGTCGGGAAGTTCGCGGGCGAGCGAGGCGAACTCGTCGATGACGAGAAGGAGGCGGGGGAGAGGCGGACGGCGCTGGAGGCGGCGTGCGCCGGGTGGCCCGGGGGCGCCTTCGGCGTCCGGCAGGCCGATGGCGCTTGCCATGTCGGTCGTCCCGCCCGCTCCGGGCGGGCCGGTGGCGCCTGCCACGTCGCCGGTTGTGCCACCTGTGCCCGGCATGCCGGGGGCGCCTGCCACGTCGGTCACACCTCCTGTGGCGGGCTCGGTAAAGGCTCCGGGTGCTTCGGCGGCGTACTCCTCGATGTCCTTCGCGCCCGCCGCCGCCAGGATGCGCTCCCGGCGGTGGAGTTCGGCGCGCAGGGAGACGAGGGCGCGCTCGGTGAGGTGGGTGTCGAGGTCGGTGACCGTGCCGACGGTGTGGGGGAGGTGGTCGCAGTCGCGGAAGGCGGCGCCGCCCTTGTAGTCGACGAGGACGAAGGTCAGGTGTTCGGGGGTGTTGGTGGCGGCGAGCGAGGCCACGAGGGTCTGGAGCAGCTCGGACTTGCCCGAGCCCGTCGTGCCGGCGACGAGCCCGTGCGGCCCGTCGCGGCACAGGTCGACGGCGAAGGGGCCCTCGTACGACTCGCCGATGACGGCGGTGGTGGTGGGGGCGTGGGTGAGCCACCGCGCCCGCACGGCGGACGAGGTGGGTGGGTCGAGGGCGAGAAGGGGGAGGAGCCGCGAGGTCGTGGGGAGGGCGGCGCCGTGGGTGCCGGGGCCCGGGTCGCGGAGCGGGGCGAGGGCGCGGGAGAGGCGTTCGTTCCAGGCGGTACGTACGAGGTCGGGGCGTACGGAGTCGACGGTCGGGGACCCGGTGCGGCGCACGCGCAGGCGGTGCGGGTGGCAAGGGTCGGGGACGACGGTCGCCTGGCACTCGGCGGGGAGGCCGGCCTCATCGGCGTCGAGGCACAGGGAGTGGATGCCGACGGACGGCCCTTCGCTGAGGAGGCGTACGGCGCCCGGGTACTCCCGCAGTCGCCGTGCGCCGTCCCACACGACGACGAGGTCGGGATCGAGGCGCTGTGCCGAAGCGTTCCGCTCCTTCGCCGCTTCGCGTCGGGTGTCGAGCAGGCGGGTGAGTTCCTTGACGCGTGCGATGACGGTCTCGGGGTCGGTGCCGAGGAGGGTGTGGGGGCCTGCGGACGCGGAAGGGCGGGCGTGGGGGAGGTGGCGGAGCCAGTGCCAGTCGGGGCGCGCCGCCGGTTCCGTCAGGACCAGGACGCGGACATCGAGCGGGCTGTGGAGGGCGACGAGTTGGGCGACGGACCAGCGGGCGAGGCTCCGGGCCGGTGGTCCCGCGATGCCGAGCACGCCGAGTGCGGCGAGAGGGAGGGCGATGGGGACGTCGGTGAGGGGGTGGGGTGTGGCGCGCTCGTGCTCGTCGGCGGCGGGGTCGTCGAGGACGACGATGGAGGGGAGGGTGCCGGTGCCGAAGCGGAGGAGGAGGTGGTCGGGGTCGGTGCGGCGGCGTTCCCACAGGCGGGCGCGGGGGCCTGTCGCGAGGCAGAGGACGGTGGCGGGGTCGGGGGAGTCGCGGATACGGGTCCGCCGTTCGGCGGCGAGGGCGTCCTGTGCGGCGGCCTCGATGCGGGCCTTGTCGGCCGCGTACTTCTTGAGACGCGCGGCGTGCGAGGTACGGCCCTGGCGTTTGTCGAGGTAGTGCGTCGCGAAGAGGAGCAGGGGGCTGAGAGCGGCGAGGGCCAGGTAGTACCAGCGGCCGAAGAGCGCGACGGAGACGAGGGCGCACAGGAGTGGTGCCGCCGCCATGAGCCAGGGCAACGGGCGCGGCTCGTGGGGCGGGACGGGCGAGGGGAGGCGGAAGCGGTGTGCCGGGGCGGGTGGGCGCAGGCGGGGCGGGCGGTTGAAGGCGAGCGCCGTGCCGTCCTCGGTGGGGGTGAGCGCGGCGTCGGGCGGGAGGTAGCGGTCGTAGGCGAGGAGGGTTTCCGCGAGGGAGAGTTGGGAGCCGTAAGGCCAGGTGCCGGTCTGCGGGGCGGGCGCGCCGTCGACGCGGAGGCCATCGGCGGCGGCTTCGTAGGCGCAGGTGCCGTCCGGCGCGATGCGCAGGGTGAGGGCGAGGGGCGGGAGCCCGGGGTCGGCGATACGGGGCCGGGCGTGCGGGCCGGAGCCGAGGACGTACCGGCCGGCCCCCAGGCGGTGCACGCCGCCGGCATCGGGGCCGCCCGTGACCCGTACCTCCACGAGCCCCGTGGGCTCGCCGTCCGCGCACCCGCCGGGGCCGCCGAGGCTCACGACGCAGCCGTCCCGCAGCGGCAGCCGGAGCGGCTGCCCGTCGACGAAGGCGGCGGCGTCCGGTGGCGAGCCGGTGTGCCGTGCCAGTGCGGCGACGACCTCGGCGGCGTCGGTCTCGTCGTCCGCCACGAGGAGGACGTCTGCGGTACGGCCGAGCTGGGGATCCACAACGGTGACGGCGACCTGCACGGGGTCTCCTTCGGCGACGGGGGGAGGGGGCTTGTGGTGGGGAGAAGAGGGGGAGCTGTGGCGGGCGGGCTGGGATCACCCGTTAGGGGAGGGAGGGGGCTTGACGCGCGGGGTACGGGCGTCGGCGGAAGCCCCTCGCCCCGGGCCCCGTCCCGGCGCCCACCGAGGCTCCGGAGGCACCGCCCCGTCCGGCCCCGGCGCCCGCCCCGGCCTCCACCGAGGCCCCCTGAGGCCCCCACCGCAAGCCCCGCCTGAAGCCATACCGAGGCCTCACCGGAGGCCCCCGCCCCGGCGCCCGCCGAGGCCCCGCAGGCCCCCGCAAAGCCCCGCCGAAGGCCCCCCTCACCTCACCTCCCCACCCCCCGGGCCAGCTCGGCGTCCAGGTCCTCGTAGGACTGGGCGGCCTGGTGGAGGAAGGAACTCATGCCGTCGAGGCCCTGGATCGTGTTCTTGATGCCTCGCTTGAACTCCTTGAAGGACTCCTCGAAGGCGACGCTGCTGCGGCGGGTGGTGTAGCCCTCGCGGACCAGTTGCTCGATGTAGCGCTCCAGGGCTTCGAGGTCCTCGTCCATCGTGGTCCTGGCCTCGGTGAGGCGGCCCGCGGCGCGGCGCATCTCGGCGTAGGTGAGTTCGGCGTCCTTGGCCATGGGGGTCCTTTCGTCGGTGGTGGGGAGCGTAGGGGGAGGCGGGGGCCGGGGCCCGTAGGGGTGAAAGGGGCCGGGGGAAGTGGGTGCTCACTCCTTCGAGGGGAGGGAAGTGGAGGAGACGATTCCGGATGGCGCGGCGTGGAGATCGGGTGAACGGGGCGTACGACAAGGACGGTTAGGGGTGTGTTCGGGGCGTTTTCGGTCAAGTGCGTCCGGTCCGGGGAGCCTTGAGCGGCCTCCGTGCCACTGGTACGGTGCGGTGGCTTGACATGGCCCGTGAGAGACGGACCGGCGGGGGAATCGCACGCGACAACGCGACGTGCGCGCGCCGGGGGTCGGGGCCGCGAGTCACGGAACGTACCGATACCGGCGGAGCGCGCGGGTGTCGGCGGGGATACGGGGAGCACGCGCGTGAAGGTCCAGGAGAGGGTGTCGGGCCGTGCGTCCGCGCCCGCCCAGCAGCCCGCTGTGGGCGAACGGCTGCCCAGTCCGCCCCGCGAGCGCAAGCCCGCGCTCGCCGCGCTCGCCGTCCTCCTGATCCTCGCGGGCGCCCTCGCCGCGACGCTCCTGGTCATGAACGCGGGTGACCGCGTCTCCGTCGTGCGGACGACGAAGGCCATCCCGGCGGGTGGCTCGCTCTCCCGGGACAACACCACGGACATCCTCGTCGCCAAGGACGACTCCATCCACTACCTGCGGTGGGATCAGATCGACCTGGCGAAGAGCAAGTACAAGCTCGGCTCCGCGCTTCCCGCGGGTTCCCTCGTCGTCGGCGAGATGCTGATCGCCAAGGACAAGTCGGTGGTGGACGAGGGCAAGGCGCTCGTCGGGCTCGCTCTCCAGGAGGGCCAGTACCCGGGCGGGCTCAAGCCCGGCGACACCGTCGCGGTCTACCACGTGGGCAAGGACGCGGGCGCTCCTCCCGCCGGGGAGTCCGGCTCCTCCGGGGGGAACCGGACCCTTCTCAGCGCGCAGGCCGACGTGAAGGACGCGGGCGGCAGCTCCAAGGGCGGCGAGGCCCTGTCCACCGGTGACCGCACCCTCACCGTCTCCGTCCCGGCGGGCGAGGCCCAGGCCCTCGCCCAGGCGTCCTCCGTGGGCGAGGTCGCCGTCGTTCTCGTGCCCGGCCGCTCGCGCGACTGAGCCGGTTCACCAGGAGGTACGAGACATGGCGCTCATCGCACTCGCGGCGGACAAGGGCTCGCCCGGGGTCACCACGGCCGCCGTCGCGCTCGCCGCGATCTGGCCCCGCCGCGTGCTGCTCGCCGAGACCGACCCGGCCGGGGGTGACCTCGTCTACCGCAGCGCCGCCGCGCACGGCGGGCAGCTCGACCCGAACCTCGGCCTGCTGTCGATCGCCGCGACCGCCCGCCGGGGACTGGCCCCCGACCAGCTCTGGGACCACGCCCAGGCACTCGCCGGGGGACTCGACGTGCTCGTCGGCCTCGGCGGCGCCGAACAGGCCGCCGGGCTCAGCGGTACGTGGCCGCTCCTCGGCCGCGCCTTCGCCCAGCTCCAGGACTCGCCGCACGCCCCCGCCGACGTCATCGCCGACTGCGGGCGCATCAGCGGCGACAGCCCCGTGCTCGACCTGCTCCCGCACGCGGCGCTCGTCCTCCTCCTCGCCCGCACCACCCCCGAGTCCCTCGCCCGCGTCCGCGACCGCGCGAGTCACCTCGCCCGCCGCCTGCACGGTGAACGGCGCGGCGCGGCCCAGCTCGGGACCCCGCTCATCGGCGTCGTCCTCGTCGCGGAGAGCGGCGGCGCGGGCAAGCTCGTGCACCAGCTCGACGAGATGCTTCACGCGACGCAGTCGGGCGCGCGTGTGGTCGGCACCCTGGCCGAGGACGAGTCCGGCGCCGAACAGCTCGCCGGGCGCCGCCGGGGCCGCCTCGACAAGTCGCTCCTCGTGCGCTCCGCGCGGAAGGTGTCCGCGGACATCCAGCAGCGGTACGGGACCCTGTGGGCCACCGCGCCCGCGCCCGGCCCGGCGGCGGGCGGCCCGACCTCCCCAGGCACCCCCTACCCGCAGGGCGGCTCCGCCCCCGTACCGCCGCAGACCACCGGGCAGCCGCAGACCAGCGGGCAGCCGCACGCCGCCGGGCAGCCGCACCCCACCGGTCCGCACCCCGCCCCCGGCACCCGCCCCGCCCCCGCGCCGGGGGGCGCCGGGCCCGGTTCCGCGCCCGGAGCCCCCCGGTGAGCGGGGTCGATCACCAGCTCGTCAAGCGGTTCCGGCAGGAGGCCGGGGACCGGATCGCCGAGCAGCGGCGCCAGGACCAGGCCGACGGCGTCGCCGCGATGTCCGGCGAGGACGAGCGGCAGTACGCGCGCGCCGTCATCGCGCAGATACTGGAGGAGTACGCCCGCGGGGAGATCAACGCGGGCCGTACCCCCTTCGACGCGGAGACCGAGGAGGGCTACGCCTCCGCCGTGCACGCGGCGCTCTTCGGCGTCGGGCGGCTCCAGCCGCTCCTGGACGACCCCGAGGTCGAGAACATCGACATCAACGGGCACGACCAGGTCTTCATCGGCTACGCGGACGGCCACGAGGTCCTCGGGGAGCCCGTCGCCGAGAACGACGAGGAACTCATCGAGCTGATCCAGGTGCTCGGCGCGTACTCCGGGCTCTCCTCGCGCCCCTTCGACTCGGCGAACCCGCAGCTCGACCTCCGTCTCCCGGACGGCTCCAGGCTCTCCGCCGTCATGGATGTGACGCGCCGCCCGGCGCTCTCCATCCGCCGCGCCCGCATGGGCAAGGTCTTCATGTCCGACCTCGTCGGCAACGGCACCCTCACCCCGGAGATCGGGCACTTCCTCGCCTGCGCCGTGCGCGCCCGCAAGAACATCATGATCGCCGGGGCCACAAACGCGGGCAAGACGACGCTGCTGCGCGCGCTCGCCAACGAGATACCCCCGCCCGAGCGCCTCATCACCGTCGAGCGCGCGCTCGAACTCGGCCTCGACGCCTTCCCCGAACTCCACCCCAACGTGGTCGCGTTCGAGGAACGCCTGCCCAACTCCGAGGGCCAGGGCGCCATCACGATGGCGGAACTCGTCCGCCGCTCGCTGCGCATGAACCCCTCGCGCGTCATCGTCGGCGAGGTGCTCGGCGACGAGATCGTCACGATGCTCAACGCGATGTCGCAGGGCAACGACGGCTCCCTCTCCACGATCCACGCCAACAGCTCCGCCGAGGTCTTCAACCGCGTGTCGACGTACGCGCTCCAGGCCGCCGAGCACCTGCCCGTCGAAGCGAGCCAGATGCTCGTCGCGGGCGCCATCAACTTCGTCGTCTTCATCGAGCGCCGCAACACCTACCACCTCGGCGGCGGCCTCCAGCGCCTCGTCACCTCCATCCGCGAGGTCAACGGTGTCGACGGACGCGTCCTGTCCAGCGAGATCTTCACCGAGACCCCCGACGGCCGTGTCGTCCCGCACGCGCCCGTCTCCTGCCTCGAAGACCTCGTCGCACAGGGATACCGGGGGGCTTGGGGATGAACCACGACGTCACGGGGCCGCACCACGGGGCGGCTCTTTCCGGACACCCGCTCGCGGCCGGGCTGGACGCGTTCGGCGACTTCGGCGGGCTGCTCTCGCCGAGCGTCCTCGGCGCGCTCGGGGCCGGGCTGCTCGCGGGCGGCGGCTGCGCGCTGCTCGTCATCGCGCTGTACGGGCTGCCCGCCAAGCCCGCCGGGGCGGACGGCCCCGGCGGCAGGAAGCGCGGCGCCGAACTCGCCCGCCTGCTCAGCCGCCGCGCGTCGGCCGCCGTGCTGGTCGGCGTGCTCGTGCTCGTCGCGACCGGCTGGGTCATCGCGGGGATCGGCGCCGGCATCCTCGTCCTCACCTGGGACCGCCTCTTCGGCGGCGCCCGCGAGGAACGCACCCAGATGCGCCGCGTCGAGGCCCTCGCCACCTGGACCGAGTCCCTGCGCGACACCATCGCGGGCGCCGTAGGGCTCGAACAGGCCATCCCCGCCTCAGCGCGCGCCGCTGCCCCCGCGCTGCGCCCCCACCTCGAAGCGCTCGTCGACCGGCTCCGCGCCCGCACCCCGCTCCCCGACGCGCTCCAGTCCCTCGCCGACGAGATCGACGACGCCTCCGCCGACATCATCGTCGCCGCGCTCATCCTCAACGCCCGCCTGCGCGGCCCCGGCCTGCGCCACGTGCTCGGCGCCCTCGCGAAATCCGCGCGCGAAGAGGTCGACATGCGGCAGCGCGTCATGGCGCAGCGCGCGGCGACCCGCCGCAGTGTCCAGATCGTCGTGGCCGTCTCCGTGCTCTTCGTCCTCGGACTCGCCATCTTCAACAAGGACTTCGTCTCGCCGTACAACTCGCCCGTCGGACAGGTCGTGCTCGCCGCGGTCTGCGGGCTCTTCGCCCTCGGCTTCTGGTGGCTGCGCAAGCTCTCCACCATCGAGACCCCCGAGCGCTTCCTCGTACGCGACACGCACACCCAGACCGCACGGCCCGACTTGAGCGCGCCACGCGCCGCCGGGAGCAGGACGGCGCCGCGACGCGGCGGCGAGCACGAGGGGACGGTGCGCCGGTGAACAGCCAGTGGATCGGGCCCGTCGCCGCGGGCGGCGTCATCGGACTCGGCCTCTACGTGCTCGTCAGGGCCCTGCTGCCCGGGGCCCGCAGCCCGCTCCAGACCGTCGCGCGCGTCGACGCGCTGCGCGCCAGGGGCGCGTACGAGCCCCCCGCGCACCGGGGCGGCAAGCACGAGGAGGACGACGGCAGGCTCGCCTCCGCGCGCGCCTCGCTCGGCCTGCGCCTCGCCGCCTTCTACCGGCAGCAGGGCTGGGAACTGCGGTCGCTGCGCGCCGACTTGGCGGTGCTCGACCGGAGCTGGGAAAGGTTCCTGGCGACGAAGGTGCTGCTTGGTGTCGCCGGGCTCGTCTTCGGGCCCGCCGTCTTCGCGATCGTCGCCGTGCTCGGGATCGGCCGCAGCCCCCTCATCCCGCTGTGGCTCGCGCTGCTGTGCGGCATCCTCTTCTTCTTCCTTCCCGACCTGGAGGTCCGCCGCGACGCCCAGGACAAGCGCCGCGACCTGCGGCGCGTCATCGGCGCCTACCTCGACCTCGTCGCGATGAGCCTCGCGGGCGGGCGCGGCCTGCCCGAGGCGCTGCTCGCCGCCGCCGAGGTCAGCGACGGCTGGGCCTCGCGCCGCATCCGCGACGCCCTCCAGGACGCGCGCATCACCGGCCACACGCAGTGGTACGCGCTCGGCCGGCTCGGCGAGGAACTCGGCATCGAGGAACTGAAGGAACTGTCCTCGTCGTTGGCCCTCGTCGCCGACGACGGCGCGAAGGTACGGGAGTCCCTCGCCTCCCGCGCCGAGACGATGCGGCACCGCGAACTCGCCGAGATCGAGGGCAGCGCGGGCGAGAAGTCGCAGTCCATGCTCATCGCCCAACTCCTCCTGTGCGCGGGCTTCCTGGTCTTCCTGATCTTTCCCGCCGCGATGCGGGTGTTCCAGATGTGAGCGCCGCGGCGCACGTACGGCGCCGGGCGCGCCCCGCGCCCGTACGCGCGCGAGTCCACCGGACCGACCGACCTCAGTACCGACCGGAGAGGACCCGGACACCATGAACGAACACGAAGCACCCACCGAGAACTTCTACACGCGGCGCCTCGTCGGCTCCGCGCACCCCGCAGTCGCCTTCCTGGCGGCCTTCCTCCAGACCCGCTACCGCCGCGCCACCTCCGGTGAACTCGACCGGGGCGCCTCGGCGGTGGAGTGGGTCATCATCTCCGCCGTCGTCGTCGCCATCGTCGGCGTCGTCGCGGCGATCCTCAACGCGGCGCTCAAGGGCGGCGCGGACAAGGTCGGCAAGTGCATCGAAGGGGCGAGCGCCGACAAGACCTGCTGAGCGAAGGGCGGTCGGGACGTACGGGCGAGGGGACGGACGTGGGGCGGGGGCACGCAGTGCTGCGGAGGTGTCGCGGGGACGCCTCCGGCCCCGCCATGCCCCCGAGGGGCGCCGGGGCCGCCCCCAGCGGCGGCGTCCCCCCGAAGGGTTCCGGCGCGAACCGGCGGGGCGGTGACTCCGGCATGACCGCCATCGAGTTCGTCGTCCTCACCCCGATCCTCTTCTTCATGATCTTCGCGACGGTGCAGTTCGCGCTGTACTTCTTCGCCGACCACGTCGCGCAGGCGGCGGCGCAGGCCGGGGCGCGCAAGGCGCGGGCGACCGCCGACGAGCACCCCGGCGAGTGGCGCGGCGCGGCCCGCGAGGTCACCGACTCGTACATCGGCCAGCTCGGGCCCACGCTTGTGCTCGGCCCCGACGTGAAGCTCGTCGAGCCCCGCGCGCACACGGTCGGCGTGGAGATCACCGCGCGGGTGCCGTCCGTCTTCCCCGGGCTCGATCTCACGGTGCACGCGCGGTCGGTGGGGCCCGTGGAGCGGTTCGTGCGGGAGGGGGAGGAGTGAGGCACGAAGACGGGGGCGCCTCCCGCGTGAAGGACGGCCGTGGTGCCTCCCGCGTGGAGGACGCCCGTGGCGTCTCCCTCGCGGAGGGCGCGCGTGGCGCTTCCCTCCTGGGGGACGACCGGGGCATATCCACCGTCGAGGTCGTGATCCTCGCGCCCGTGATGATCCTCTTCCTCCTCGTGCTCGTCGCGATGGGCCAACTCGTGGACGGGCGTGGGGCGGTGGACAGCGCGGCGCGCGACGCGGCACGTTCCGGTTCGCTCCAGTGGGAGGCGGGGACGGCGATGGCGGAGGCGCGGCGCGCGGCGGAGGCGGACTTGGGCGACGTGTGCGCGGGGCCCGTCGAGGTGCGCAAGACGAGCGCGGGCTTCGCGGACGCCGACTTCTTCTCGGTGGAGGTCAGCTGCCAGGTGCGGGGACTCGCGATGCTGGGGCTGAACGTGCCGAAGACGCTGACGGGCAAGGCGACGTCGCCACTGGACCCGTACAAGCGGAAGGCGGGGTGACGGTGCGGCCCGGCAGGCTCACGTCCCTGGTGCGGGGGCGCTACTCCTCCCATGCCGACGATCGCGGTTCCGGCGCGGGCGCCGTGATCCTCTTCGCGCTCGTCTTCCTCTCCCTCGCCGCGTTCGTGGTGGACGGCGGGCTGTCGATCTCGCAGCGCGAGCGCGCCGCCGACCTCGCCGAACAGGCAGCCCGGTACGCGGCACAGGACATCGACCGCGAGGCGCTGTACGGCAACGAGGGCGAGGCGCCGATCAACGCGGGCAACTGCCCCGCCAGGGTCGCCGCGTTCGCGGCGGAGAGCGGGATGTCGGGGGCGGACGCGGCGGCCTCGGGGTGCGTGGAGGCGGACGCGGAGCACGTGGAGGTGCGCATCCAGCTCACCTACCGGCCCATCTTCACCGGCGTCTTCTACGGCGGCTCGATCCACGTCTCGGGCACGGCGGTCGCCGAGAACAAGGTCGGCTGAGGCGGCGGACCGCGCTGGGGCGAACCGGCCCCACCCCTCGCACGGCGCCAGGAGCCCCCATGTGCCCGCGCCCCCTCCCCGCCGCACGGCGCCAGGCCGGCCATACCCCTCGTCCAGTCGTGGACCACCACCGCCGCCACCAGCGCGGTCAAAGCGGGACGCACCCCCCGCTTCGGCGGCCGCATCGTTAACTCCGCTGTCACAAGGCCCTCTTGAGGCTCGGGCGTACCGCTTCTAGGCTGCGTGATCGTCGGTCGCGTGTTCGACGCGTGGCCGGTGCCCCACCTGCACCACCCCCGCGCCTCACGCCCCAGAGGGAGTTGCACGTGATCAGACGTCCCGCGGTAGCCCTGGCCGCCGCCTCCGCCGTAGTCGCAGGACTCGCCCTGGCCGGCCCCGCCGTCGCCGCGCCCGCGCCCCACGACTCCCCGCGCGGCGGCATCACCCACGCCGAGAACGACCGGGTGCCCGCCGGTGCCGCCTGGACGCAGGAGTACTTCCCGTCCTCCGACCGCTCGGACACCCAGCTCCACGCTGACGTCCTCCTCCCCGAAGGGCTCAGGAAGGGGCAGAAGGTACCCGTCATCCTCTCCGTGGGCCCCTACTTCGGGCACTCCGGGCAGACCGACGACGAGGGCTTCACGCACACCGGGCCCTCCGCGCGCTTCAACGACTTCATCGAGGGCAGCGACCTGTTCCAGCAGGGGTACGCCTTCGTCATGGTCGACCTGCGCGGCTTCGGCGGCTCCACGGGCTGCCTCGACTGGGGCGGACCGGGCGAGCAGGCCGACGTCAAGGCCGCCATCGACTGGGCGGGCAAGCAGTCCTGGTCCACCGGCAAGGTCGGCATGTACGGGAAGTCCTACGACGCCGTGACCGGGCTCATCGGCAACGATCTCGACCAGAAGCCCCTCAAGGCCGTCGTGGCGCAGGAACCCGTGTGGGACCTGTACCAGTACATCTACTCCAACGGCGTGCCGCGGCCCAACGTGACCGGCACCGCCAACGCGTACAACTCCATCGCCACGCTGCCCCAGTTGGCCGACGACGATCCGCACTACCTCGCCAACTCCACGTACGAGCGGCAGCACCCCGAGTGCCTCACCCGCAACGCCGACGGCTACAAGATCGCCGACCAGAAGTCCGCGCACTGGAAGGCGCGCGACCTCGCCGCCAAGGCCAAGGGCAGTGACACGCCCCTCTTCGTCACCCAGGGTTTCATCGAGAACAACACCAAACCCGAAGAGATGCAGGAGTACCTGGACAACCACCACGGCCCCGAGCGCGGCTGGCTCGGACAGTGGGACCACGTGCGCGGCGGCGACCGCGTGAGCGACGGGCGCCTCGCGATGGGGCGTGAGGGCTGGTACGCGGAGACGCTCTCCTTCTATGACCAGTACCTCAAGGGCAAGCGCCCGAAGGTGAGTTACCCCGCCTTCGCGATCGAGGACTCGACCGGCGCCTGGCGCGCCGAACGCGGCTGGCCCACCACGTCCCGTACCACCACCGTGCGGCTCGACGACGGGGCGTACGTGGACGACGGCGGCGCCTCGGCGCGGACCTCGCTGTCGCTGAGCCCCCAAGCGGGCGGTACGCCGGGTGACTTCGACATGGAGCACGCTCCCGCGCTCGACCCCGTCGCGCCGCGGGGGCTCGCGAAGGGCCTCGCCCGGCTTCAGGAGGCGGGGGCCGTCACGTCGAGCTACTTCACGTGGTCGCGCCCGCTCGCGCGGGACACCCGGATCACCGGGACGCCGCACATCTCCTTCAAGGCCAAGGGCTCGGGCAACGTGATGCTCAAGCTCTACGACGTCGGCACGGACGGCAAGGCCGTCATGTTCGACGAGCAGGTGTCCCTCGTGAAGAGCGGGCGCGTGTCCGTCGACCTGAAGGCGACCGACTGGACGCTGAAGGCGGGGCACGTGCTCGGGGTCGAGATCGGGTCGATCCAGAGCGGCTCGTGGCGGGACACGCCGAGCGGCGAGACGATCGGCGTGGACGACGCGCGGCTCGCGCTCGCCCTCGACGACCCGGCCCGCGACGCCGCCACGGCGGGGGCGCGCTCGCCGTTCCTCGACTCCTACCTGCGGCAGTACACGGTGACGCTGGCGGCGGGCGAGGGGAGCTTCACGCTGCCCCGTGCCTGAGTGAGGGCTGTACGGGCCCGCCTCCCCCGTCGCCGGGGGAGGCGGGCTTTGCCTCAGCGCGCGAGCCGCTCCCCGTCGCCCATCGCGATCACGGGGTGCCACTCCGGGCGCAGTTCCCTCAGCAGTGCCACCAGGTCCGCGCGGGCCAGGCTCACGCAGCCGTGGGTCGGGCCGCCGTGGTCGACGTGGACCCAGATGCCGCCGCCCCGCTCCTCGCCCAGGGGGCGGGCGCGGTCCAGGGGCGAGACGCCCGCGACGCGGTTGTAGTCGATCGCCAGGACGTGGTCGAAAGCGGTCGCGAGGGACTCGCCCGTGAATCCGGTGCCGCCCTCGGCGAACTCGTCGGAGCGGTCGTACGGGAGGTGGGTCCCCGGGTTCGGGAGGAGGCCGCCCGCGTCGCCGATGCGGTAGACCCCGGCGGGGGAGCGCAGGTCGCCCGACCGGTGGTGGTCCGTCCAGCCGCGCAGCGCGTTCCGCGCCGGGCGCGCACGGCCCGGGAGCCAGACCCCGGCCTCCGTACGGGTGTACAGGCGGGCCGTCCCCCGGTTCGCGTCCGGTCCCGCGCCCTTCACCACGAGGACCTGCCGCGCGCGGGCGGGAATCCGGGCCAGCGTCTTGGGGCCGAGCCCGGCCGCACGGAGCGCGGCACGGCCGGCGCCCCCCACCGACGCGGCGGGGGACCCGGCGGAGGTCCCGGCGGTGGAGAGGACGGAAACCCTCGCGGGCGCCCCGGCCCGCGAGGGGCTCGCGCCCGGCCCGGCCGACCCCCGCACGCCGTGCGGTGGCGGCGCCCCTTGCGGCCCGGGCGCCCCTTGCGGTCCCGGCGCCCCCTGTGGCCCCGGCGCCCCCTGCGGCCCCGGCGCCCCCGGCGCCCCCTCCGTCCTCCGCAGCCCCGCCGCCC
>NZ_JOGO01000104.1 GCF_000719475.1 Streptomyces sp. NRRL F-5630
ACCCCCTCCCCCGACCCGCCCGCGCCCGCGGACGCGGCGAGCCCCGACCCCTCGTACGAACCGGTCTTCGCGCGGCTGTGGCAGCGCTGGACCACGGAGGGCCGTACGGTGCCCGGCGCACCCGACCCGGAATGGGCCGCGCTCACCCGCCGCAGCCCCTGGCCGCGCTGAGGAGCGCCCCGGACACGGCGAGGGCCGCCCTCCCCGACGGGGAAGGCGGCCCTCGGTCGCGCCGCGGAGGCGGCGTGCGGCTGCTCAGCCGTTGGCGGCGCCGTTGCCGGACAGGACCGGGATGTCCTCCAGGATGTGCGACAGCGGCTCGTCGCCCTTCGCCTGGGTCGAGTTCTCGGTGCACTGCTGGTTCTGCGGCGAGGACAGGACGTTGATGTCCTGGACGGCCACCGGCACCAGGCCGACGAGCGAACCGAGGTTGAGCTTGGCGGGCAGGCCGATGCAGGGCTTGTTGAGCGAGCCCTGGATGAGCGCCATCTGCGGGCTCATGTTGCCGTAGGTGGCCTGGTTGCCGTACGACTGCTGCGCGCCGTTGCCGGAGACCGAGGTCGTGCCGGCGTCGTCGCTGATCGCCATGGCGGGGGCGGCGACAGCGGCGCTCGCGCCGACGACCGAAGCGGCGACTGCCGCGACAGACATGACCTTCTTGATCATGGGTGTTCCTTTCGAGTACGGGCCCCGTCCCGGAGCACGCTGGACAACTGACCGGCCGTGCTCGGGATGCGGGCGTTCACTCCAACGGAGCAGAGATTCGTCACACCGCCGTCACCCGCCGAAACATCCGTACGCCCTTCGTACGGGTCGGGGGCTTCCCGCGACGACGGGAGTTCTCCGGCGGGGCCGGGGCGGCGGCTCCCCCCGGCGAGAGGCCGCCCGGTGAGGGGTGCTCAGCCGCCGCGGCTGTTGCGGGTGGGGCGGTTGGGGCGGCGGTGGAGGTGGAGGAAGGAGAGGCGGGTCAGGGTCTCGACGGAGCGCTCGCGGTCGCCTGCCGTGCCGACCGGCAGCGACCGCGTGCGGCCCCGCGCCGGGACGGCGGCCTCCTGTTCCTGGAAGAGATCGGCGTCCTCGGGGGCGACGCGCCACGTGAGCCGCCCGGCCGCTGTGTCCACGTGAACCGGGGACCAGCCGTCCGGGCCGGGGGCGCCGACGCTCCCGGCGTGCAGGCGCAGCACGTAGGCGATGAGCCCGGCGCGCTCGCGCTGGGCCGCGTCGAGTTCGGCGTGCACCTCGGCGAGCCGGTCGACGAGGCGCAGTTCGCGCGCGGTCCAGGAGCGGGAGCGGGAGCGGCGCGGGGCGCGGGCGGGGGTCGAGGCCCCGGCGGCGGTGGCGAGCGGCGCGGGGAGCTTGACGGGCTTGGCCGCCTTCGTGGGCTTGGCTGCCTTCGCGGGCTTGGCGGGCTTGGCGTGCCTCCTCGCCGATCCGCTGGGCTTGGCCGGGCCGGTGGGCTTGGCCGTCCCGGCGGGCTTCGCGGCCTTCGCGGCCTTCGCGGCCTTCGCGGCCTTCGCGGGCTTGGCGGGGCGGGCGGCCTCGGGGGACTTCGCCGCAGCTCTGCCCCCGGCCCCCTTTCTCTCCACGGCGGTGCGCGTAGCCATCACGGATTCCTCCCTGGGCGGTGAACACAAAACGGGGACTGCCGTGAATTCGGCGGGCGAAGAACGCGGGCCGCATCAAGGCAGTTGAGATGATAAACAGCGCTTCGCGGAAGAAATCGCGCCCACCACGCCGGTTCTTCTCAGAAATTCTTGCGAAAACGTACGAAACCGGGGGCCCGGACCCGCTGAACGGGTGAAGGGGAGCGAGGGGGCGAAACCGATGGACGGCACGGCAGTTTGCCAGGAAGCAGCCGGCTGCCGCGTTCCGCGCCGCCAGTCGCTGCGTACGCGCACGCTCCGTATCGCCCGTCGCCGCCCGCCCTTCCCGGGGCCGCCCCGAACGTCCCGGGGACAGCGTGCGGCGGCATCGAAAGGTTGGACATGATCAAGAAGTTCGCGGCCGCCGCCGCGCTCACCGCGGGCGTCGTCGCCCTCGGCGCCCCGCAGGCCCTCGCCCTCACCGACGACGGCGGCACCACGTCGGTCTCCGGCAACGGCGCCGTGCAGTCCTACGGCAACGCGGCCACCTTCGGCGACATGAGCCCGCAGCTCAGCCTGGTCCAGGGCTCGCTCAACAAGCCCTGCGTCGGCCTCCCGGTCAAGGGCAACCTCGGTTCGCTCGTCGGCCTCGTGCCCGTCGCGGTCCAGGACGTCAACGTCCTGTCCTCGCCGCAGAACCAGCAGTGCACCGAGAACTCCACCCAGGCCAAGGGCGACGAGCCGCTCTCCCACCTCCTGGACGACATCCCGGTCCTCTCGGGCAACGGCGCCGCCAACGGCTGACCGCCGCCCCGGCGTCCCGGCAAGCCGAACGCCCCGCCCGCCCCGTCCCCGCCAGGGACGCGCGCGGGCGGGGCGTCGTCGTGGGCGGGGCGGTGCCGTGGGAGGCGTCTTCGGGCGCGCAGGGAAGCGGCCGCGAATTCCCCGCAGCGCAATTTCCGTGCGGAATATGCGGACTCCCCAGAGAAATACAGAGAGTCACCTCCCCCGCCTTCCGGGCGGGGTTTTCCTTTTTATCTTCGCCTCTCCGTTCGGGTGAAGTTGCCGGGCCTTCCCCCGGCGGGGGTTTCCTCCCCCTCCCGCTTTCGTTCACAGGGCACGCCGGGCCCCGTCCGGCGTGCCAGTCCCTCTGCTCCCCCTTCCGAAAGGAACGACATGCTCAAGAAGACCGCCACCGTCTTCGCCGGCGCCGTCCTCGCGCTCGGTGCCGCAGTCCCCGCCTTCGCCGACTCGGGCGCCGAGGGTGCCGCCATCGGTTCGCCGGGCGTCCTCTCCGGCAACCTCCTGCAGGTGCCGGTCCACGTGCCGCTGAACGTCTGCGGCAACTCGATCGACATCATCGGGCTGCTCAACCCGAGCTTCGGCAACACCTGCGTCAACGCCTGATCCCGCTTCACCCCCGGCCCGCTGAACGGGCAGGGGTCCGCCGGCCCTGGGAGCACGCCTCCCAGGGCCGGTTTCCGCTCCGAGTCAGGAAGAACCTCGCCATGCGCCACACCCTCAGCAAGGGGGTGCTCGTGACGGCCGCCGCGGCCTCCGGCATCCTCTCCCTGAACGGCGGTTCCGCCCTCGCCGCCGAGTCCACGGCGGCGGGCTCGCCCGGCCTCCTCTCCGGGAACAGCGTGCAGGCCTCGGTGGACGTCCCCGTGAACGCCTGCGGCAACAGCGTCGACGCGGTCGGCCTCGTCAACCCGGTCTTCGGCAACCGCTGCGGGAACGAGGACGGCGGCGCCTCGGCCGGGCCGGTAGAACGGCAGGAGCACGAGAAGACGGCGCCCGCGGAGGCCGCCCCGCACCACGAGGGCGCCGGGCCGGAGCGCGCGAAGCCCGGTCGGCACGCGGCCCCGGGCCCCGCGCGGGAGGCGTCGGGGCACGAGGAGGACGGGAACCGGACGGCCCAGCGCGGGCGGCACGCGGCCCCCGGCACGGGAACGTCCTCGCAGGCGCGCGCTGAGGCCACCGGCTCGCCGGGGCTGCTCTCCGGGAACGCCGTGCAGGTGCCGCTCGACGTGCCGCTCAACGTGTGCGGGAACACGGTGGACGTCGTGGCACTGCTCAATCCGGCCTTCGGCAACGACTGCGGCAACGGGACCCCGGAGCACGCCACGCCGCGCCCGCCCCACCACGTACCGCCGCGGCACGTACCGCCCCGCCACGTGCCCCCGCACCACGTACCACCGCATGACGTGCCTCCGCACCACGTGCCTCCGAAGCCGGACGAGGGCGGTGGCCGGGCCGGGAGCGGGGACACGGCGCCTCCGGCGGGTGCGCGGCTCGCCGAGACCGGCGCGGACGCGGGGCTGCTCGGCGTCGTGGGGGCCTCGGCGTCGCTGCTCGTCGGGGGCGCGGTCCTGTACCGGCGCAAGGCGGCGTCCGCTCACCGGTAGGGTCGCCCGACGTGGTCCGGACGGGTGAACCCGGCCGGGCCTGTCGGCGAAGCGAACGAGGTGAGGGGCCCGGTGCCCACGAGCGAACGGCCCGGGCGGGCGACGGCGGCGGTGCCCCGCGGCCTCCTCCCCCTCTCGCTGCTGCTCTTCGCCGCCGTGCGCGCGCTGTGTCTCGTGACGCTCGCGGTGTGGGCGGGCGCCGAGGGGCGCAGCGCGCACCAGGTGCTCGCGGAGCGGTGGGACTCGCTGTGGTACGTGCGGGTCGTCGAGCACGGCTACGACTTCACCCTGACCGCGCCGGACGGCCGCGTGCTCTCGGACCGGGCCTTCTTCCCGCTCCTGCCGTGGCTGGAGGGGGCCGGTCACCGGCTCACGGGGCTCGCTCCGCAGGACGTGGGGCTCGGCGTGAGCGCGCTCGCGTCGCTCGCGGCGGCGTGGGCGATCCACCGGATCGCGGCGCGGCTGTACGGGGAACGGACGGCGCTCTTCGCGGTGGCGCTGTGGGCGGTGCTGCCGGTCTCGGTCGTGCAGTCGATGGCGTACAGCGAATCCCTCTTCACGGCGCTCGCGGCCTGGTCGCTCTGGTCGCTCCTGCGCGAACGCTGGCTCCTGGCGGGCCTGTTGGCCTCGGCGGCGGGCCTGACCCGGCCGGTCGGTCTCGCGGTGACGCTCGCGGTGTGGGGGGCGGCCTGGGCGGGCCGACGGCTGACGTGGCGCGTGGCGGCCGGGTGCGTGCTCGCGCCGCTGGGGGCGGTGGGGTACGTGCTGTGGTCGGGGCTCGGCTCCGGCCACGGCCTCTTCGGGTACCTCGCTGTCCAGGGCGACTGGGGCAACGGCTTCGACGGCGGCCTCGCCTTCGCGCGCTTCCTCGGCGGCCTGCTGAGCGGCCCGGGCTTCGCGGGCGGCGTGGGTCTGATCATCGGCGTGGCGGCACTGCTCTGGCTCTACGTCCGGGGCATCCGCCAGGGCCAGCCGCTCCCGCTCGTCCTCTACACGGGCGTGGTCCTGCTCCTCGCCCTGTGCACCTCCGGCTTCTTCGGCTCCAAACCCCGCCTCCTCCTCCCCGCCTTCCCCCTCCTCCTCCCCCTGGCCCTCGCCCTTTCCCGCCTCCGTCGCCCCTGGACCGCCTGGCTCGTCATCGGCGCCGCGGCAGCGATCGCCGCCGCCTACGGCGCCTTCTGGCTCCTGGGCTCGGGACCGCCGTAGGGGCGCGGGGGTCAGGGGGTGGTGGGGGGCTGGGCGGGAGGCAGAAGACCGATGTCCTCAAGGTCGAGGACCGGCAGCACCGGGGCGGCGATGCCGAGTTTCACCGCGGACTGGTGGATGGCTTCGCGCAGGTACGGGCGCGTGACAGGAGTCGCGATGACCGCCGCGAACCGCTTGGCGACCGCGGCGGGGATACGGACCGGCTCCGGGGTACGGAAGAGCGCGGCGACATCGGCGACGAGGCGGCCCTCCGACGTCACGACGAGGGCACGGGTGCGCACGGCGAGACGGTTTCCCTCCATCCGCTGCATGAGCCGGATGTCGGCACGGTCGTCGCCCGCTGCCTTCATCTCCTCATCCGCTCCGTCGGAGGCGTCGAAGCCCTCGGTCCGGCGTCCGCTCACCTCGTAATAGACGACATCGACGAGTTCGGCGAGCTGCTGCAGTTCTTCGAGCGAGGAGACCTCATGCGGCGCTCCGGCCGTCACGCGGCGTCCCTACGGTGACCCACGACGGGAACGGGTTCCTCACTGTGCGCCAGGGGTTCCCACGTCTGTGGATCCGGCGCGGGCTGGCTTTCCGTACGCGCTCCGAACCAGATCCTCAGGCCCACGGCGCGGGCGTAGCGCATCACCGTCGACAACCGGGGGTCCCCGCCGAGCCGCTCGAAGTCGGAGACGGCCGACTGCGTCGTCTCCATGTGCTCGGCGACCTGTTTCTGGGTGAGTCCGCACTTCTTGCGGTGTTTGACCAGGGTCTCCACGAGCGTCATGAGGGCTTCGGCGTCGGCGGCGGCGGCACGGGTGTGCGCGTCGCCAGGGTCAAGGCCGAGCAGTCCGGCCAGGTGTTCATCCATGGTCGCACCTTCCCTTACTCCCGAGTATCGCCCAAGACCGATATCACTACAACGTCTGCGACGCGGCGCCGTCACCTCATGACCTGGATTGCCAGTCGGCGAGCCGTTTACGCGCGATCTCGATATCGGCTGGATCGGTTTTGATGCCCTGCGTGGACTTCTTGTTCACGAACCTGAGCCCGAGAAGCACCGGACCGGCGCCCTTCACCTCGCTGTAGAAGAGGCGGAAGATCCGCTCTCCGCAACTGAGCCTCAGCTCCCAGAGGCCGTCACCCAGCGGCTTGCGGTCCTTCGGAAGGAGACCCCCCTCCGCCGCGCGCTTCATGATCGCTGCCAGACGGACCTTTTCATCCCGCTTCAGGCGGCACTTGTCGATCTCCTTGCGGACGACCTCCGCGCCCACCGATGACCGGTAGAGGACCCACCTGTTGGCCATCGGCCTCGCCTCCTCGCGTCGGGAGAGCAGACCTTACCGGTCGCATCGGCGTGGTAACAGCCGGTGAGTCACCGGGGGTTGAGGCACGGAGGAGGCGGGGACGGCTGGACGGGATGGGGGATCAGAGGGCCATGTGGGTGCGGGCCCAGGTAGGGAAGGGGGTGGTGGGGATGCCGAGGGCGTGGAGGGCTTCGGGGTGGGCGGGCGGGGTCACGGCGTTGCACGAGACGTGGCCCGCGCCCCAGGCCGGCATACCGGCGGCGAGGGCTTCCTCGACGGTCATCACGGGGGCCGTGACGGGGATGCCCCACTGGTCCGAGAGGATCTCGGCGATCTGGCGCATGGTGAGGCGGTCGCCCGCGAGGTCGAGTGCGCGGGCGTGGAAGTGGTCGGGGTCCCGTACGGCGAGAGCGGCGGTGGCGCCGATGTCGTCGGGGTCGACGAGGGCGAGGAGGGTGTCCGGCCGGATGACGGTGGCGAAGCCCCCCTCGCGGCCCTTGGGCACGAGCGCGAGCAGGTTGTCCATGAAGAAGGCGGGCTTGAGGAGCGTCCAGCGGGGGAAGTCCGCGGCGCGCATCCGGGCGATGATCGCCGACTTCGTCGCGTAGTACTCCGCCGAGGAGGCCAGCGCGCCTTCGCCCCAGCCGGGCATCTCGGTGTGCGCGCCGACGCCGCTGGTCGAGGACTGGACGAACTGCGGTACGCGCGCGTCGCGGGCGGCCTCGATCAGGTGTGTCGCCTGGGCCAGTTCACCGGCGAAGTCGACGCCCGCCTCGCTCATCGGCGGCATCTGCACGGAGAAGACGGCCCGGACCCCGGCCACCGCCGGGTCGAGCGAGGCGCGGTCGGCGAGGTCGCCCGTGACGAGTTCCGCGCCGAGCGCGGCGATGTCCCGCGCGCGGTCGGCGTGGAGGTCGCGCACGAGGGCCCGGACGGGAATCCCGGCGGCGAGCAGGGCCCGGGCGGCGCCCCCGCCCTGACGGCCGGTCGCGCCGGTGACGAGGACGGGGGCGGAGGGAGAAGCGGAGGCGGCGGGCTGGGCGGGCATGGAGGACTCCTTCGGGGTGGCGCGGCGGCGGGGGCGCGCGGGCGGCGACTCGCGGGGCGGCGGCCAGCGGCTCAGGACAGGCGGCGGCTCGGGACGGACGACCGCCCGGGACAGCGAAACGGCGGGGCCCGCCGTTTCTCCTTCCGGTACGATACGGCGGGGCCCACCACTTAGCAAAGCGAGACGTCATGACCGGTCAGCGCGCGGACGCACGGCGCAATTACGCCCGTATCCTCGCCGTCGCCGAGGCGGAGGTCGCCAAGTGCGGCGCCGACGCCTCGCTCGAACACATCGCCCGTACGGCGGGGGTCGGTTCGGCGACCGTGCGCCGCCACTTCCCGCACCGCCGGGCGCTCCTGGAGGCGGTCTTCCGGGAGCGGATCGAGGCGCTGCGCGTACGCGCGGAGGCGCTGGCGGAGGCCGAGGACAGCCGTGCGGCGCTGCTCACCTGGCTGCACGAGCTGGTCGCGTACTCGGTGAGCGCGCGCGGGTTCGCGGACACGCTCACGTACGAGCCGCCGAGCGACACCCCGAGCGCCTGCGCCACGACGCTGGAGGACGCCGGCGCCCCGCTGCTGCGCCGCGCGCAGCGGGACGGGGCCGTCGCCGCCGGGATCACCGCGCACGATCTGCTGACGCTGGCGGTCGGGATCGCGCTGGCGACGGAGCACCACGGGGACCCGGGGGCGCAGGCGGAACGGTTGTTCGGGGTGGTGGTGGAGGGGATCAGCCCGGGGGGCGGGTGGGCGTAGCGGCAGCGTGAGCGCCTGGGCGACGCCTCACGGGCGCCGGGGCGAGCGGCGCGATGAGCGAGGCGAACCGCCGCCGCCCTCGTCGCCGAGCGGCGGCCGGTTCTCCACAGCCTGTGGATGACGCGGCGCCCTCGGGGACGCGTGCGCACCCGCCCCGGAGCGCCGCGTCCCCGTCTCAGTGGCGCTCGTACTGCGCTCGCTCACCCGCCGGGCGGGGAAGCGTGCCGGGCGGGGTGGGGACGGGCGTGGCGCGCAGGTGGGCGCGGACGCCGCGGACGAGGCGGGACGCCGTGTAGTCGGCGCCCAGGACGAAGCGCATCGAGGGCCCGTACGAGGCGGCCGTGACGAGCCCCGCCATGAAGAGGCCCGGGAGCGAGGACGCGAAGCCCGCGTCGACCTCCGGCGAGCCGTCCAGCGCCGCCGTGCGCAGCCGCCCGCGCGTCTCGGGGTCGAGGACGGTGAGCCGGGCCGCCGCCGGGGTGAAGCCCGTCGCGGCGATCACGTGGTCCGTGTGCAGGGTCTCCCCCGCCGCGCCCGAGAGCGCGAGGCGCAGGCCCGTACCCGACGGCGCCGCGTGGCGGACCTCGCGGCCGAGGAGGACCTCGACGCCGCGCGCCACGCGCTCGCGGACCCACCAGGCGCCCGCAGGGCCGAGCGCGGCGCGGGCCACGCGGGTGCGGTAGTCGGCGGGCAACTTGCGGTAGACGCCGGGGAGTTCAGCGTAGAACCAGTTCCGCCAGCCGCTGCCGAGGCCGCTGTGCGGGGCGCGCGCGGACTGCCACCAGGGGCGCTTCCACGGCGGCGGGAGGGTGTTCCAGCACAGGGCGGGGGCCCGCACCACGACCCGCGCGCGGGTGCCCTGTTCGGCGAGGAGCGCGGCCGTCTCCAGGGCCGCCTGCCCGCCGCCGACCACCGTCACGTCGCCGCCCGCGAAGCGGCTCAGGTCGTCGTGGTCGCTGCTGTGCGAGACGAGTCCGCCCTCGCGCAGCGGGGCGAGGACCGGCGGCAGGTCGGTGAAGGGCATGACGCCCACGGCGAGCGCGACGGTACGGCTGAACAGGACCTCGCCGTCCTCCGTCGTGACGCGGAAACCGCCGCCGGACAGCGGCCGCACGCGGCTGATCAGGCGTTCGTCGACGCCGCACGGCACCGCCCGGCGCGCGAACCACAGGCCGTACGCGGCGAAGACCGGCACGGGGACGGGGGTGCCGTGCCGCGCGTCGATGCCCTCGCCCGCGCAGTACGTGTCGAGGCCGAAGCGCCCGGCGGGGTCGGAGAGGTGCGAGGCCCAGGGCTCCGACTTGAGGAACATGCCGGGCGGCATGTGGTCGCGCCAGGAGGCCATCGGGCGGCCGAAGACGCGCAGCCGGAGTCCGGCGGCGGCGGCGTGCGCGGCGATCGACAGGCCGTAGGGACCCGCTCCCACCACTACGAGGTCGTACATGCGGTGCTGCTCGCTTTCTGCTGGTCGTCGTCCGCGTCCCCGACGGGCGACGGCGGTACGGGTACGGGGCGCTTCTCGGCCACGGGGCGCTTCTCTGCCGCGGGGCGCTTCTCTGCCGCGGGGCGCTTCTCGGGTACGGCACCCTCCCCGGCCGCGGGGCGCTCCCCCGGCACGGGGCGCTCCCCGGGCGCACGGGGCGGGCGGGTCGTGAGGCGGCGGGCCGCGCGGGCGAGGAGGTGCGCGCTCCACGCGGCGGTCATCGCGGCGGCGGGCAGGGGGTCGTCGGCGGCCCACCAGGCGCCCTCGCGACCGGCCCGGCCCGCCCCCGTACCGCCGGCCGGGCCGACGCGCTCCCCCCGCACCGCCGAGAGCAGCGCGTACGTGCCGACCGTGAAGCGGCGGCCGGGAGCGGGGGCGCGGGCGGGGAGGGGACGGCCCGTCAGGTCGAGGTGGAGGGCGCGGACGACGTCGAGGCCGCCGTGGTCGGTGAAGAGGCGGAACTGAGCGCCGGGGCGGGGGTTGAAGTCGAGGAGGTAGGGGGTCGTGCCGGTGGCGTCGTAGCGGAAGTCGAGGTCGAGCACACCGCGGTAGCCGAGCATCGCGACGAGGCGGCGGGCGCAGTCGTCGATGCGCGCGTCGTGTTCCCAGCGCCCGGCGGCGGTGAGTCCGGCGCCGGGCGGCCAGGCGCGGACTTTGCGGCCCGTGCCGCCGGCGGCGAGGTGCCCGCCGCGGTCGGCGTAGGCGTGGCAGAACCAGTCGCGGCCCGGTGCGTACGGGAGGAGGTGCTGGATGAGGAGGGGGCTGCCGGCCTCGGCGGTACGGGCGTGGAGCGCCGCGGCCTCGGCGGGGGTGCGGACGAGGGTCGTGGAGCGCAGGCCGCTCCCCGGGGGCAGCAGCCAGGGGCGGCTCCACTTGGCGATGGCGGGGGCACCGAGCGCGCGGACCGCTTCGGCGGCCTCGGCCGGGCTCGTGGGGTGCGCCGTCTCGGGGTGGGCGATCCCGGCGGCGGCGCAGACCTCGGCGAGCCGGGCCTTGTCGGCGACGCGCGCGGCGAGCCCGCGGGGCTGGGCGGGGAGGAGGAAGCGGTCCGCGAGCGCGGGCGGCAGGTGGTCGACGGCGACGGCACTGTGGTCGTCGAGCGGGACGAGCACCGCACGCCCCGTCAGATCCTCGGCGACGTCGGCGAGTACGGCCGCGATGCCGTCCGGACCGGTCTCCTGCGGCGGCTGGCGCCAGGTCCGTACGACGTACCGGGAGCGGGCGAGCGGGCCGCGCGGGCCCTCGCTGACGGCGTGCACGGGGACACCGGCGCGGCCCAGGGAGCGGGCGGCGCCGAGGGTGCCGTGGTGGAAGGGGTTGCGGTCGACGCGGACGAGGACGGCGGGGACGGTCGCGTCGAGGGGGCAGCCCCCGTCGCTCGCGCGGCGGGGCGTGCCGGTGGTCCGGCGGCTCGGCTTTCCGGGTGGGGATGCCCCCGGCGGGGATGCGTCCGGTCGGGGGATGGATTTCGCGAACGGGTTACGCACCCGGTCGGCGTAAGAGAAATACATACGAGTGACATCCCACCACTTCCGTGCCGGCACGAGCGGCACCAGAATTCCAGGAGACGGTTATGACCAGGGAGAGATCCCGCCGCGGCCGCAGGCGACTCGCGATCGGAACCGCCGGAATTCTCGGCGTTCTCGCTTTCGCTCCGGCCCCGGTCGGCGCGGTCACGTTCGCGACGGTACCCGTAGCGGCGCTTTCGGCCGGGGAACCGGGGGACACGAATGCCGGGGAATCACCGCGGGCGCGCGGCGCGGAGGACGGCAGGTCGCCGGGGCGGGGCCCGGTGGCGGACCCGAGCCCGCTGCCGCACCTGCCGCCGTTCCCCTCGCCGCCGCTCCCCCGCCCGGCGCCGAGCCCGCCGGTCACGCCGCCCGGCGCGACCGCTCCGGCCCCGGCACCCAGCCCCACCCCGTCGCCGTCGCCGAGCCCGGCGCCCGCCCCCGCACCCGGTTTCGGCGCGTACCTCCACTACAGCCCGCAGGGCATCACACGCATGGCGGACTTCTCGCGCTGGCTCGGCGGCCGCGAGGTGACGGTGGGTCACACGTACCTGCCCGGGGACGTGTGGCAGAACATCGAGGGCGCGCCCGCGTGGCTCGCGGACTGGGCGGCCTGGTACAAGGCGGAGCCGGGCCGCACGTTCGTCCTCAACGTGCCGATGCTGGAGCGCACGGAGGCCCGGCTGCCGGACGCGGCGGTGGCGCTCGAACTGCGGCGCGGTGCCGCGGGCGCGTACGACGGGCACTTCGAGCGGCTCGCGCGGCGGCTCGTGGGGCTCGGCCTGAAGGACGCCGTGCTCGTGGTCGGCTGGGAGATGAACGGGACGACGTACACCCACCGCTGCGGGCCCGACCCGCGGGCGTGGCGGGCGTACTGGGCGCGTATCGCGCGGGCCATGAACCGGGTCGAGGGCGCGGGTTTCCGTTTCGATTTCACGCCGACACGCGGGCGGGACGCGACGCCGTGGACAGAGTGCTATCCGGGGGACGACGTGGTGGACATCGTCGGGATGGATTCCTACGACCAGCCGCACGGAACGGATTTCGACCGGCAGATCTCGGAACCGTACGGGCTCCAGGCCCAGGTGGATTTCGCGGCGAAGCACGGGAAGGCGATCTCGTACCCCGAATGGGGGCTTTTCAAGAACGGTGACAACGCGGAGTACATGCGGCGGATGATCCGCTGGATGGACGCGCACCCGCCGCTTTACCAGACCATTTCCGACTACTGCCCGCACGGCGTGTGGCAGTGCCGGCTGAACCAGCGGGCGACGGAGGTCTACCGGCAGGCGTTCAAGGCCGGAGGCGGCCTTCCGGCACAGGACGCCGGGGAGAAGGAGAAGGAGCAGGGAGCCATGAAGGACTGTCGGCCCGTCAGGCTCGGGAGCTGGCTGGAGGAGCGGCTCGGCGGACGGCTGTGCGTGCGGTTCAACTGGTGACGAAGGCGGGGGCGGCGGCCCGGTACGGGGTCGCCCCCGGCCGCCGGTCGTAACCCTGCCGCCGGTCGTGATCCGCCGGTCGTGACGCGGCGTGCTGGTGGCCCGGCCCGGTCGTGATCCGCCTTCGGACCGTGACCGGGCCGCCGGTCGCTCCCGCCGTCAGTCCCGCGTCGGCGGCTTCGCGCGGTGGGCGTGGAGCCAGGTGGCGGCCTGGGCCCGGGCGGTCGCGTGCGCCGTGCGCAGCCACAGGAGGGGGGCGGTGCGGCGGGTGGCGAGGAGGAGCCGCTGGTTGACAACGGTGTCGGGCCGCCAGTGGCTCTTGTACGGCTCGGTGCCGCGCAGGAGGCTCAGCGTCTCTCGGCCGTCCTCGGCGGCGAGCTCCGAGGCGGTGCGCAGGAGCATCGTGGCGATGTCGGCCTTGCGCTCGCGCAGCGCGGGATCGGCTCCGTAGAGGTAGCCGCCCGCGAGGCGCTGCGAAAGCAGCGTGAGATCGACGGCGACGGTCTCGCCGTCGAGGCGGTAGGCGGTGAGCTGGGCGTCCCCGGTGCGGACCATCGTCGTGGCGGAGCGCACGAGGTGGTCGCGGAAGCGGGGGCGCAGGTGCTCGGGGGTGACCTTGCGGCCCTGCCACTGGCGGCGGTGCAGGTTGAGGAGCGTGCGGATCGCGGCGGGGACCTCCTCGGCGGGCACGGGGGCCGCCTCGATGCCGAGGGCGTCGATCTTGCGGAGCTTGGCGCGGAAGCGTTGCGCGCGGGAGGCGGGGAGCCGGGTGAGGAGCTCGGCGAGCGGACGCGCGGGGAGTTCGAGGCAGGGCGAGTCCGGGCGGCGCACGACGAGGCCGCGCCAGTGGGCGAGGAGCAGCTCGGTGGCGGCGCCCGGGCGCAGTTCGCGCAGGTCGAGGAGGGTGGTGCGGGCGGCGCGGCGCAGGGCGGCGGCGAGGGCGCGTGCGGCGGGGCCCGCGTGGGCCGCGTCGACGAGGACGTCCCCGAAGTCGGAGATCTCGCCGCCCATGAGGACGAGCGCGGGCAGCGGCCCCGGGGCGCGCATGAGCGGCGCGGCGGCGACCAGCCGGTCGCCGCTGCGGACGACGAGGACGCGCAGGGCGCCGGGCGTGCCGTACGACTGCCACCAGGAGGAGAGCCACGCGTGGCTCTGGAAGGGGGTGGCGCTCGGGCAGGCGGCGGTGAGGCGGCGCCAGGCCGGGGCGAGGAGCGCGAAGGCGCCTGGCTCGGTGATCCATTCGGTGGTGCAGGGTGCCGGGTCGGTCTCGGTGCGGAGTCCGTCGCCGGGGCGGGGCGCGGCGCGGCCGGGGAAGGGGACGCGGCGCGCGCGGGCGAGGGTGTCGTGCTCGGTGCTCATCGGTGCGGGCTTCCCCCGGTGCTCTTCGTGCTCTTCGGAGTGGTTCATGGTGTGGGTGGAACGAGGCGGCGGGGCCTCGGGTCGCGGGCGCGGAGCCGTGCCCGGCGGGCGCGCGGGCGCGGGGCCGGAGGCCGCGCCCGCGCCGGGGGCCTCAGGCCGCGCCCCGGGTCGCGCTCAGCTCGCGGTCTCGCTCGTACGCGAGGGTTCGGCGCTCTTGCGCTCCGCCGGGGCCGGGAGGGCGCCCGCCGGGAGGGGGGCGGGTCCGGCGAGGGGGCGGCGGGGGCGGGCGAGGAGGGCGAGGCCGCCGAGGAGGCCGCCCGCGCAGGCGCCGACCCCGCTGGTGAGGGGCACGCCGGGGCTCGCCGGGGCGCTCGGGGCGAGGGCGCGGGAGAAGGAGACGAGCGAGACGCGCGTGTCGGTGGCGTTGTGCCCGGCGGCGGTGACGAGGGCGCGGGCCACAGCGTTGGCGCTGTCGGCGGCCTGCTCAGGATCGCCGGAGCGAGCTCCGACGGCGATCATCGGGGCGTCGGGCGAGGTCTCGGCCGTGACGGTGGAGCGGAGCGTGGCGACCGGGACGCGCGCCTCGACCTGGGCGTCGCCGAGGACCCCGAGCTGGGTGGCGACTCGCCCGTACGCCTGCGCGAAGCCGAGCGCGGAGGCGGGGTCGCCCCCCTTGCCGGGGACGGCGAGGACGTAGGCGGTCGCGGTGTACGTGACGGGACTGACGAGCCCGTACACGGCGCCGCCGCCCGCGCCGAGGAGCACGCCCGCGCCGAGGAACGCCCAGGCGGGGAGGTTCCTCAGACGCGTGAGGCGGGCGAGGACCGCCCGGCGGCGGGAGGGAGCGGGGGCGGAGGCGGGGCTCGGGCTGCCGGGGGTGGTGGCGGGGCTGGTGCTCACGGCGTGTTCGCTTTCGTACGGGTCGGGTG
>NZ_JOGO01000105.1 GCF_000719475.1 Streptomyces sp. NRRL F-5630
ACCAGTCTCCCAAACCCCCACCCCCTCCCCGCCCACCCGCACGAATCTGTGGACAACCCGGCTCATCCCGCACAACCGCTCACCCGAAAGGGTGGCGCGATGTGCCGTTGCCCCCGACTTGTCCACAGGCGAGGCGTCCCCGGCGAACGGCACGACCTGCCTCGCCCCGCCCCCTCGCGCCCGCCGCCCTGCGTAGGTGTCCTACGCAGGGTGAGGTGCGCCACGCCTCCATGAGCCGGCCCCCTTGCGGGGCCGGCTTTCGCGTGCTCGGAGGGGAATCGCGGCCTCCTGGGAAGCCTGTAGTCAAGGGAACACCCCACGTGCACGTGCATTTGCTCATGCATCCGCACGTGAACGCGGCTATGATCGCGCGCAGTTGACCGATGCACCATTGGCCATAGCACTACCGGGAGCGACCAGTGCACCAGGCGTACAACGGCATGGCGGCAACCGAACTCCAGCAGGTCCACCGGGTCGTCTGGCAGAAGAGCCGGCACAGCAATTCCCAGGGCACCTGCGTGGAGTTCGCCAAACTCCCGGGCGGCGACGTCGCTGTGCGCAACTCCCGTCATCCCGAGGGCCCGGCGCTCGTCTACACGCGCGCCGAGATAGAGGCGATGCTCCTCGGTGTGAAGGACGGGGAATTCGACCACCTCGTCACGGGCTGAGGGCGACTTTCGCCCCGGGGCCGCGGAAAGGCGGCCCGTTTCGTCCCGTACGTGTGCCCGCGTACGAAAAGAGCGGTGTCCGCGTCCGGCGGCACCGCTCGTCGTTCATTCCCGGGCCTCTGCCCGCGCGTTCACGCCCGGAACAGCGCCCACACCATCTTCCCGTGCGGCGTCCCCGCGAGCGGGTGCCAGCCCCAGCTCTCGCTGAAGGAGTCCACGAGGAAGAGGCCGCGCCCGCACTCGGCGGCGAAGTCCTCCGCGCGCGCCACCGGACTCGCGTCGCTCGGGTCGCGCACCGCGCACATCAGGCGGCCCGCCCAGCGCATGAGGTGGAGACGGACCGGGCCCTCGCCGTGCGCTTCCTCGGGCGAGGGCAGGGCGTGGCGCAGGGCGTTGGTGACGAGTTCGGAGACGACGAGCGCGATGTCGTCGGCGAGTTCGGCCAGATCCCAGCGGTCCAGGGTCGTACGGGCGAACTGCCGGGCCTCGCGCACGCCTTCGAGGCGGGTGCTCAAGGTGCAGGAGGCGGCGTCGCTGACCGTCGCGGGGTCGAGCGGCGGTAGCCCTTGCCTCAGCGGGTCGAGCATGGTCGATCCATTCGTCCCCATGCGAGGCACTCCCGGGATTCGCGATGGCTGCGCGGCGGTGCGCCCCCATCGTGGCGGAACGCACACAGCGGATGCAAGGGCAGATGCACGTGCACGCGCCGGAATTGCCGCCACACCTACCACTTCACCCCCATTTCTTCCGGCCAACTCGCGGCAACTCTTCCCGGCACATGACGCAAGCTTTCCGTTTCCGTAACCGAACGAGTACGGCACGAAGCCTTTTAGTGGCAGACTGCGGGGCTTGGAGGCATCGCCCTGGACGTCCGATGGAGGGGAGGCTGGGTGTCGTGACCGCAGGGGACTGGGGGCAACCCCAGGCCGAGGGGGCAGGAGGAGGCTCGGTCGTACGGCGCATCCTGCTCGGCTCGCAGCTGCGGCGGCTGCGCGAGTCGCGCGGGATCACTCGCGAAGGCGCCGGCTACGCGATCAGGGCCTCGGAATCGAAGATCAGCCGCATGGAGTTGGGACGGGTGAGCTTCAAGGCGCGGGACGTGGAGGATCTGCTCACGCTCTACGGCGTGCACGACACGGCGGAGCGAGGTCAGCTGCTCGGCCTCGCGAAGGAGGCGAACATCGCGGGCTGGTGGCACAGTTACTCGGACGTCCTGCCGAA
This sequence comes from Streptomyces sp. NRRL F-5630, assembly GCF_000719475.1. GTDB lineage: Bacteria > Actinomycetota > Actinomycetes > Streptomycetales > Streptomycetaceae > Streptomyces. The sequence goes on from NZ_JOGO01000105.1 coordinate 1,890, forward strand.
CTGGTTCCCCACGTACGTGGGCCTGGAGGGCGCCGCGTCCGTGATCCGGGTCTACGAGGTGCAGTTCGTGCACGGGCTGCTCCAGACCGAGGCGTACGCCCAGGCCGTCGTCGCCAAGGGGATGCCGGAGGGGGACCCCTCCGAGATCGAACGGCGCGTCGCGCTGCGCCTGGAGCGCCAGAAGGTCCTCGTCGCCGAGCGCGCCCCGCGCTTCCACGCGGTGCTCGACGAGGCCGCGCTGCGCCGCCCGTACGGCGACCGGGACGTCATGCGCGGCCAGTTGGAGCACCTCATCGAGATGTCGCAGCACGAGAACGTGACGCTCCAGGTGATGCCGTTCAGCTTCGGCGGCCACTCCGGCGAGAGCGGCGCCTTCTCCCTCCTCGGCTTCCCCGACACGGGCCTCTCCGACCTCGTCTACCTCGAACAGCTCACGAGCGCGCTCTACCTCGACAAGCCCGAGGAAGTCGCCCTCTACGGCAACACGTTCGACCGGCTGAGCGCGGACTGCCCGGGCCCGGAGGAGAGCCGCGACCTGCTGCGGGGGCTGCTCCAGCTGATGTGAGGCGGCGGAGGCGGGCGCCGGCCCGCGCGGACGGGATGGTTCCGTGCGGGCGGGGTGGGCCGTACGGACGGGGGTGATTCCGTACGGGCGCGGCGCTCCATCCTTTAGCACAGGGTCCCCCGCACGGCCCAATCCCTGCCGCCACGCGGTCGCTCGCGCGTACCATGCACGCCAACGGGGAGTCGCGAAAGGGCCCTTGGGTCCCGGGCGGCACGCGCAACCGGCAAGGAAATGGCCCATGTCGTTCTTCACCGACCTGTCCCACCAGTACATCGACGGCGAATGGCGCGTCGGCCGGGGTTCCTGGGACGTCATCGACTTCAACCCGTACAACGGGGAGAAGCTCGCCGCCGTGACCGCGGCGACCGGCGTGGAGGTCGACGAGGCGTACCGGGCGGCGGCGCGGGCGCAGCCCGGCTGGGCCGCCGCGGGACCCCACGCGCGCCGCGAGGTCCTGGAGCGGGCCCGTACCGCGCTGATGGGGCTGCGCGAGGAGACCGCCGAGGCGATGATCGCCGAACTCGGCGCGACGCGCGCGAAGGCGTACTACGAGATCGACCTCGCCGCCGAGTTCCTGCGCCACGCCGCCGGGGTCGCCGTGATGCCCGACGGCGAACTCCTGCCCGCGCTCACGCCCGGCAAGGAGAACCGCGTCTACCGCGAGCCCGCAGGGGTCGTCACCGTCATCAGCCCCTTCAACTACCCGCTGCTGGTGACGCTCAAGTCCGTCGCGCCCGCTCTCGCCCTCGGCAACGCCGTCCTCGTCAAGCCCAACCAGAACGCCCCGATCGTCGGCGGCGGCCTCGTCGCCCGCGTCTTCGAGCTGGCCGGGTTGCCGCCGGGGGTGCTCAACGTGCTCATCACGGACATCGCCGAGATCGGCGACGACCTCATCGAGCACCCCGTCCCGAAGGTCATCTCCTTCTCCGGCTCGGACCGCATCGGCCGCCACGTCGCCGCCGTCGCCGCGCGCGCCCTCAAGCGCACGGTCCTCCAGCTCTCCGGCAACGGCGCCTTCGTCGCACTCGGGGACCTCGCGGGCGCGGCGCTCGACCGGGCCGTCGACGCGGCCGTCTTCAGCCGGTACGTGTACCAGGGCCAGGTGTGCATGGCCGCCAACCGCATCCTCGTGGACCGCGCGCTCGAACCCGAGTTCAGCACCCGCTTCACCGAGCGCGTCGCCGCGCTGCGTACCGGCGACCCCGCCGACCCCGCGACCCAACTCGGGCCGGTCATCGACTCGTTCCACGCCGAGGCACTCACGGCGCTCGTCGACGAGGCGCTCGCGGAGGGCGCGAAGCCGCTCCTGCACGGCCGCACCGTCGGCAACCTCGTCGAACCGACCATCCTCACCGGGCTCTCGCCGCACTCGCCGCTGCTGCGCCAGGAGATCTTCGGACCCGTCGCGCTCCTCGTCCCCTTCGACGGCGACGAGGAGGGGCTGCGGCTCACCAACGACACGCCCTACGGCCTCAGCAGCGCGGTCCACGCCGGGGACGCCGAGCGCGGCGTCGCCTTCGCGCGGCGCGTCGAGGCCGGGATGATCCACGTCAACGGCACGACGCTGGAGGACGACCCGATGGCGGCCTTCGGGGGCGTCAAGCGCTCCGGGATCGGGCGGCTCAACGGGGCGGCGTCGGTGGACGCGTTCACCACGCAGCGGTGGATCTCGGTGCAGCACGGGCCGGCGACCTACGCCTTGTGAACGGGCGGGCCGCCGGGGCCGGCCGCGCGGGCGGGCGCGACCCCGGGATCGGTCGCTCCCGTACGCGCGTGAGGGGGGGCCGTTCGGCGCACGGGCGCGGGTTTACGGCGTGGCGGTGAATGGCGGACCGCTTCTGTCCGCGAGGGCCCCTACCTTCCTCTCAACGGCACGAAAGTTGCTGAAAGAAGGAGAATTCCATGGTCAAGCACGTCGGTCCCGAGCTTCCCGGTGACGAGGCGGGCGCGCTGCTCGCTTTTCTCGACGAGCAGCGCGGCGCCCTGCGCCGCGCCACGCTCGGGCTCACCGAGGAGCAGGCCAGGCAGCGGCCCTGCGCGGGCGAACTGAGCCTCGGCGGCCTCCTCAAGCACACCGCCGAGACCGAGCAGGGCTGGCTCGCCCGCGCCCGGGGCACCGCCCCCGACACCGTCCGCACCCCCGAGAACTGGCACGAGAGCCACGCCCTCCTCGACGGCGAGACCCTGGAGGGCACCCGCGCCTACGCCGAGAAGGTCGCGCGCGAGACGGAGGAGTGGATCAGGTCGCGCCCGAGCCTCGACGAGACCTTCCCGCTCCCGAAGGCCCCCTGGTTCCCCGACGCCCAGGCCGTCTCGCTGCGCTGGCTCCTCCTCCACCTCATCCGCGAGAACGCCCGCCACGCGGGCCACGCCGACATCCTGCGGGAGCAACTGGACGGCGAGACGGCGTTCGCGCTGGTGGCGCGCGAGGGCTGAGCGCAGGGCCCGCGCGGACCGGACGCCCGCGCGGGCGGGTGGCGCGGTGACCGGGTGCCGCGCGGCCGGGTGCCGCGCGGCCGGGCGGAGACGGTGGCCGGGGCCCTGCGGCTCCGCCCTCCTCAGTGGTGGAACGCCGTCGCCCGTTCCCTGCTGCGCGTCGCCGGATGCGGCTGGGCCCTGAGCTGGGGCAGCAGGCTCTCCAGATCGCCGAGCAGCAGGTCCGCCAGGTCGGACGAGAAGCCGTTGCGGCAGACGATGCGCAGGACCGACAGGTCCTCGCGGTTCTTCGGGAAGGCGTAGGCGGGGACGAGCCAGCCGCGTTCGCGCAGGCGGTGCGAGACGTCGAAGACGTCGTACGCGGTGACCTCGGACGTCGTCGCGAAGGCCAGGACCGGGAGCGCGTCGCCCCGCGTCAGCATCCTGAAGTCGCCCATGGCCTCGATGCGTTCGGCCAGGTGGCGCGCCACGTCCCTGCTCGTCCGCTGCACCGCCCGGTACCCCTCGAAGCCGAGCCGCAGGAACGTGTAGTACTGCGCCACGACCTGCGCGCCGGGCCGGGAGAAGTTCAGCGCGAACGTGGGCAGTTCGCCGCCCAGGTAGTTGACGCGGAAGACGAGTTCCTCGGGCAGCGCCTCCTTGTCGCGCCACAGCGCCCACCCCACGCCGGGGTACACGAGCCCGTACTTGTGCCCCGAGGTGTTGATCGAAGCGACGCGCGGCAGCCGGAAGTCCCACACGAGGTCCGGGTCGAGGAACGGCGCGATCATCCCGCCCGACGCGGCGTCCACGTGCACGGGGATGTCGAGCCCGGTCCGTTCCTGGAGCGCGTCGAGCGCCGCGCACAGCTCCGCGACCGGCTCGTACGAACCGTCGAACGTCGAGCCGAGGATGCCGACGACGCCGATTGTGTTCTCGTCGCACAGCTCGACCGCCGCCTCGGGGGAGAGGTGGTACCGCTCGCCCTCCATCGGTACCTGCCGCGCCTCCACCTCCCAGAAGTCGCAGAACTTCTCCCAGCACACCTGCACGTTGATCCCCATCACGAGGTTCGGCCGCGCACTGCCCGGATAGCGGTCCTTGTTCCTCCGCATCCACCGGCGCTTGAGCGCCATCCCCGCGAGCATGCATGCCTCGCTCGACCCGGTCGTCGAACACCCCACCGCGTCCCGCGCGTCCGGCGCGTGCCACAGGTCGGCGAGCATCGCGACGCAGCGCCGCTCCAGCTCCGCCGTCCGCGGGTACTCGTCCTTGTCGATCATGTTCTTGTCGAGGCACTCGCTCATGAGCACCCCCGCCTGGGGCTCCATCCACGTCGTGACGAACGTGGCGAGATTGAGCCGCGCGTTCCCGTCGAGCATCAGCTCGTCGTGCACGAGCTGGTACGCCGGGTGTGGGGCCATCGGCTCGCGCGGCAGCCGGTGCCGGGGCGGGGCCTCGCGCATCCCGTCGAGCGGGTCGGCCTCGCCGAAGAAGGGGTTCACGGCGAGCGGCTTGTCCCGCTCCTCCGGGTCCTCGGGCGGGTGGTGCAGCATGGCGCTCCCTCGGGATGCGGGGCTCGTGTCGCGGGCAGCGTAGGCGCATTCCGGACGAAAACGGGGCAAGCGGCTACGGAGCGGAACCGGTGCCGCGCTCCTCCGGCGCCGGTCCGGGGCGGCCCAGCCGCATCGGCGCCCCGTCTGCCACGAGCAGCCGGGGAGGAAAAGGGAGATACGGGGCGGGGCGGTACGTGACGGGTGTGGAGGGCGCCGTGACGGTCGGCACAATCGCGCTGGGCGCGGAACCGCTCGTGCGTCCGGGCGCGTGGGCCACGGCAAGCGCTCCGGCCCCGCACGGGCCGGGAACGCGGGCCGGGCGGGACACGTTGGTAGCTTTGCTACCGCAGGACACTTCCCCTCCGGTGGGACAGCCCGCCGCCCCCCGCCTTCTCCGCCGAACGGTCGTCCCCCCGCCGGCCAGGACCCCAGGAGCCCGAACGTCGTGAACTCGCTTGCTCTCGGACCGAGCTGGCTCGATCCCAACACCATGCTCGACAACTTCGGCATCTGGGGACTCGCACTCATCGTCTTCGCCGAGTCGGGGCTGCTCATCGGCTTCTTCCTGCCCGGTGACTCGCTGCTCTTCACCTGCGGGCTGCTCATCACGAGCGGTGACCTCGACTTCCCGCTCGCCGGGGCCATCGCGATCATCTGCGTCGCGGCGATCCTCGGTGACCAGGCCGGATACCTCTTCGGCAAGAAAGTCGGGCCCTCCCTCTTCAAGCGGCCCGATTCGAAGATCTTCAAGCAGGAGAACGTGCAGAAGGCGCACGAGTTCTTCGAGAAGCACGGCGCGAAATCCCTCGTCCTCGCCCGCTTCGTGCCCGTCATCCGCACCTTCACGCCGATCATCGCGGGCGTCAGCGGGATGGCCTACCGCTCCTTCATCACCTTCAACGTCCTCGGCGGCGTCCTGTGGGGCGCGGGCGTGACGCTGCTCGGCGCGTGGCTCGGGGGGATCGGCTTCGTCAAGGCGAACATCGAGGTCATCCTCGTCCTGATCGTCCTCGTCTCGGTCCTGCCGATCGCGATCGAGTACCTGCGGGCGCGCGGCAAGAGCCGCAAGGACTCCGCCTCCGGCTCCGCCGCCTCGCCGGCGAGCCCCAAGGACCCGGCCCGCCCCGACGACGAGGGCCCGCAGGACCCCGGCGCCTCCCCGCGGTCCGCGTGGAACAGCGCCCCGTACGCCGCCGAAGACCGGCCCCGGCCCCCGTACGGCGAGCAGCCCTACGGCGACCCGCGGACCCCCGGCGGCTACGCCCCGCAGCAGCCCCCGGCCGGGACGCAGCAGCCCCCCGCCGGTCCGCAGCCCTACGGCGGCGGGACCTACGGCGGCCAGCAGGGCTTCGCGTACGGCGAGCAGGCGCGGTACCAGGCCCCGCGGGACCAGCAGGCCCCGCAGAACCAGCAGGCCCCGCAGAACCAGCAGGCCCCGCAGCCGTACGGGCAGCAGCAGTACCCGGCCGCGTACGGCGGGGAGCAGCAGGCCGGCGGGTACAGCCCGCAGGCGGCCCCCTACGGCGGGCAGCAGCCCTACAACGGTCAGCAGCAGCCGTACAGCGGTCAGCAGCAGGGATACGGCGCTCAGCAGCAGCCCTACAGCGGTCAGCAGCAGGGGTACGGCGGTCAGCCGCAGCCGTACCAGGGCCAGCCGCAGGCGTACGGGCAGCCGCAGCCCCAGCCGTACCCGCGGCAGCCCGCGCCCCCGCAGGCGGACGACGGCTACCAGGAGCCCGACGCGACCCAGCCCTTCCCCGTCTACGAGCAGGAGCAGGGATACGGGCAGCGGCCCCCGCGCGGCGGCTACGGCTACCCGGACGAGGAGCCGCGCCGCTGAGCGGGCCCACGGCCCACGGGCCCGGGGCGGGAGGTCAGAAGCCCCGGGTCCGTTTCGCTCCCTTGCGCGCGATGGTGCCGGGCACGCGCAGGAAGAGCCGGGAGATCTCCGAGCCGAGGTTGACGCCGATCGCGATCGCGAGCGCGGTGGCGACCGCGCGCGACAGCGACAGCAGGCCGTCGTTCAGATCGTTCTGCGCGATGCCGAGCAGCCCGTAGTACGTCGCGGAACCGGGCAGCAGCGGGCCGATCGCTGCCGTCACGTACGGCAGCGAGGACGCGAACTGGTAGCGCGAGAGCAACTGCCCGAACAGGCCGACGAGCCCGGCGGCGACCGCCGTCGCCGCGACGGGCGAGATCTCGCCCGTGAAGTGCATCGAGCCGTAGATGAGCCACGCGACGCCCCCGTTGAGCGCGACCGGGATGACCGTCGAGCGCTCCTGCTGGAGCAGCACCGCGAAGGCGAGGGAGAGCGCGATCGAGGCGAGGAGCTGCGCGACCGGCTTGTTCACGGCGTTCACGGCCACGTCCGGATCGAGACTGGCGTGCAGCTGGACGCCCGCGTACAGCACGACGAGCACCCCGATGACGATCCCGACGAAGAAGTACAGGACCTCCAGGAGCCGGGCGGCGGCGGTGATGTAGTAACCGGTCAGGCCGTCCTGCACCCCCGCGACGAGCGCCCGCCCCGGCAGCAGCGCGAACAGGCCACCGGTGATGACGGCGGAGGCGCGCAGGTCCGAGTGGGCGAGGTTGAGGGCGACGCCGATCGCGGCGGGCGGCGTCGCGGCGACGAGGAACTGGTAGAACTCCGGCAGCCCGCGCCCGGAGGCGAGCCAGGCGAGCCGGTCGCCGAGCATCGCGCCGACCGCCGCGCAGAAGAACACCGCGACGCCACCGCCGACGAGCACGGACGCGCTCCCGGCGAGCAGCCCGTTCGCCGCCGTGAGCGCCCAGCCGGGGTACGGGTGCCGGTTGCGCCGGATCTCCGCGAGCCGCCGGTACGCCTCTTCGAGCGACACGTCCGTGTGCGGCGAGGTGAGGTCGTCGACGAGCTGGAAGACGGCCGACAGCCGCGTGTAGTCGGTGCCGCGCCGCCGCACGGTGCGCGCGGCGGTCACGGGGTCCTCGACGAGGCTGGGCTGGTAGCTGATGTTGAGGAGCGTGAAGGTCACGTTCGGTTCGACGCGGTCGAGCCCGTACGAGCGCGAGACGGCGAACATCGCGGCCTCGACGTCCTCGGCGCCCTCACCGCCCGCGAGCAGCAGCTCCCCGATGCGCAGGGTCAGGTCGAGGACGCGCGGGACGGCCGGGCCCTCCTCGGCGTCGTGCTTCTGCGCCGCCTCGGGCGTCGGGCGTTCGGCGACCGGCATCCGCAGCATCGTGCGCATCCGGTCCTGCCACGGCGCCTCCTTCGTCAGGCGCAGGACCGGGACACCCTCGGCGGGCGTGAAGGCCGAGGGGGCGTTGCGGGCGTCGTAGGTGTGGGGGAGGGAGAAGGCGGAGGTGGTGGTGGCGGACGTGTCCGTGTCGGGGGGCTCGGGCGGTACGAAGCCCTCGGGCAGGGCGAACTCGGAGGTGACCTGCGGGTCGTCCTCCGCCTCGGCCCGGTTCGGCCGTCCGGTGGCGGGGGCCACTCCGGAGGGGGGTGAGAAGGCGCTGCGGGCCTCGTCGGACTGGGGCTTCGCGGAGCCCTCATCGGGCTCCGTCGCGTCCGGGGCAGGGCGGCTCTCCGCGCCGCCGCGGTCCCGGCCGCCGTCCGGGCCCCGGCTCTCGTCCCGGTGGTCCCGGTCCTCGCCCCGGTCCCGGTCCTCCGCCTCGCTCACCTGTCGCTCGCTCCTCGCTCGCCGCTGACTCGTCCCCCGGCTTCGGCTCACCCACTGCACAGCACCGTAAACGCCGTGGGGGCGGGGGGCCCGGCGAGTGCCGCACGGCCGCCGCGGCGCGTGCGCACAGCGGTGGCGGGTTCCGTGCGGCGGCGGTGGGTTCCGTGCGGCGCCGCGTCGCCTCGCGGGACCCTCGCGGGGGCCGCGGCGGGACGTCGGCGGTTCCCGCACGCACGGCGAAGGGCCGCACGGAGACCCGTACGGCCCTTCGGACCGGTCCCGCGCGGACGCGGCGCCCGCGCGGGACCGGCGCGGCTCAGTGGCCGCCCTGCTCCTTGAGGCGCTTGCGGCTCGCCTCGATCTCGGCCTCGGCCTCGGCGCGGCCGACCCAGTCGGCGCCCTGGACCTCCTTGCCGGGCTCCAGGTCCTTGTAGGACTCGAAGAAGTGCTTGATCTCGTCGCGCAGGAACGGCGAGACGTCCTCGATGTCCTGGAGGTGCGCGAAGCGCGGGTCACCGGCCGGGACGCACAGCAGCTTGTCGTCGCCGCCCGCCTCGTCGGTCATCTTGAACATGCCGATCGTGCGCGCCTCGACGAGGACGCCCGGGAAGAGCGGCTCGTCCAGGATGACGAGCGCGTCGAGCGGGTCGCCGTCCTCGCCGAGGGTGTCCTCCACGAAGCCGTAGTCCGTGGGGTACGCCATCGACGTGTACAGGCGGCGGTCCAGGCGCACCCGACCGGTCTCGTGGTCCACCTCGTACTTGTTGCGCGAACCCTTCGGGATCTCGATCGTGACGTCGAACTCCACCGCTGGCTCCTCCATGTCGGTACGTGTCCGGTCGTGGCCGTGCCACGCCCGTTGCTGAGCTGTTCGTGACTGCGTCCGACCGGGGGTGCCCGTCCGGCTCCGGCTCCCGGGGAGGGACCCGTACGGACCGGGACGCCGTGCTCGCGGTAAGGCGCAGTGGTTAAGTGTCCCTCACTCCGCTCAGTGATCGTGAAAGGGGCTGGTCCGCCGTGCCCGAGCCGAAGCTGCCCGCACGCCCGCGGACCCGCGGCCCGCTGACGAGTCTCCAGCTCACGGCCGTCGCCGCCGTCGCCGGACTCCTGGTCGCCGGCGGCACGGCGGCCCTCGCGGGCCCCTACGACTCCTCCGGACAGCGCGTCGCCGAGGCCCGCCGCGCGGCCGGCCCGGCCCCCGGTGCCGCCGGACCGCAGGCCGCGCACCGCCCCCTCACCTCCGCCGGGCTCCCCTCCCCGGCCCCGAGCGCGGGCCCCGTGCTCGACGGGCTGCGCACCGGCGGCGGCGACACCGCCGGAGGGCGGGGCCCCGCCCTCGCGGGCCGCCTCGACCCGCTGCTCGCCGTCCGCGCGCTCGGCGAGGACCCCTCCGCCTCCGTCGTCGACCTCACGAGCGGCGAGCGGGTCTACGGGAACCACGCCGCCACCGCCGCGACCCCGGCCTCCGTCACCAAGATCGCCACCGCCGTCGCCGCCCTCGACGCCCTCGGCCCCGATCACCGCATCGAGACCCGCGTCGAGAAGGACGGCCACCGCCTCGTCCTCGTCGGCGGCGGCGACCCCACCCTCACCGCCCGCGCCCACCCCGGCGAGTACGCGAGCCTGCGCACCCTCGCCACCCGCACCGCCAAGGCGCTCGGCGGGGCGGGCGGCCCGTACACCCTCGTCTACGACACCTCCCGCTACGCGGGCACCACCCGGCACCCCATAGGGCCCAACGAGAACCTCGCCCCCGTCACCCCGCTCATCGCCGACGAGGGCCGCCTCGACTCCAGCGACCACGGCCCCGCCGCACGCGGCGCCGACCCCGCGCTCGACACCGCCCGCCGCTTCCACGACCTCCTCGCCCAGGCGGGCGTCGAACTCCGCGACGAGGTCGAGACGGGCGACGGCAAGAAGTCCCCCGCCGAGGACCCGTCGAAGCCCCCGGAGCCGGACGACGGCGCCAAGGGCGGCGAGAACGGCGAGATCGCCTCCGTCTCCTCCGCGCCCCTCGCCACGATCGTCGAGCGGATGCTCACCTACTCGGACAACGACATCGCCGAGCACCTCGCCCGCCAGACCGCCCTCGCGACCGGCGCGAAGGCCGACTTCGCGGGCGGCGCCCGAGCCGTCCACGACCGCCTCGACAAGCTCGGCCTGCCCGTCGAGGGCGCCTCCTTCCACGACGGCAGCGGCCTCGACCGCGCCGACAAGCTCACCCCCGGACTCCTCACCGCGCTCCTCGCCGAAGCCGCGCACAAGGACCACCCGGGCCTGCGGGCCGTCCTCACGGGCCTGCCCGTCGCCGGCTTCACCGGCACCCTCGCGACCCGCTACACCGCCGACCGCAACAAGGCGGGCACCGGCCTCGTCCGCGCCAAGACCGGCACCCTCACCGGCGTCAACACCCTCGCCGGCACCGTCGTCACCCGCTCGGGCCGCCTCCTCGGCTTCGCCTTCATGAGCCACGACGCCCCCGACCCGATGGCCGCCCAGGCGGCGCTGGACAAGATGGCGACGGCCCTCGCGGAGAGCTGATCCGCCGCCGCTCACGGCCGCTCACCGCCGCCGCAGGCGGCCGGCGGGGCGCGGGGCCCCTGGCCGGAGGGCGGAGGAGGGCCGGAGGAACGCCGGGGGAGGACGGGAGAGGGCCGGAGGAGAGCCGGGGAGGGGCCGGGGGCGGCCCGGGAAGGGGCCGCCGCGGCGGCGAGCCGCCGATACGGCAAACGGCCCGCGCCCGGGCCCGCCCCCCTCCTTTCCGCCCCGGAAACCCCGTACCGTTGACACATGACGAGCCTCGGTGGTCCCCAGATGGTCGACTGGAATCTCGCGGTCACCACCGCGACCCGCCTCCTGCGTCCGGGCCCGGAGGTGAGCCGCGACGAAGCCCGCGCGATCGTCGCCGAACTCCGCGCGCACGCCAAGTCGGCCGAGGAACACGTCCGCGCCTACACCCGCATGAACCCCCCGCCGTTCGCGGACACCCCCGTCCTCGTCGTGGACCGCCCCGGCTGGGTCCGCGCCAACGTCGCCGGTTTCCGCTCGCTGCTCGCGCCCCTGCTCGACAAGATGCAGGGCCGCAGGAACGAGGGCGGCTCCTCCAGCATCGTCACCGCGCTCGGCGGCAAGGTCACCGGCGCCGAACTCGGCGTCCTCCTCTCCTTCCTCTCCTCGCGCGTCCTCGGCCAGTACGAGACCTTCGCGCCGCCCTCGCGCGAACTCCCCGGCGGCACCGGCGGCGGCCGGCTCCTCCTCGTGGCGCCGAACATCGTGCACGTCGAACGCGAACTCGGCGTCGACCCAAGGGACTTCCGCCTCTGGGTCACCCTCCACGAGGAGACCCACCGCACCCAGTTCACCGGCGTGCCCTGGCTGCGCGACCACCTGGAGAACGAGATCCGCGGCTTCCTCGACGAGACCGAACTCGACCCCGGCCAGTTCGCCGACCGCCTCGGCGAGACCGTGCGCTCCCTCCTCGACCGCGACGGCCGCCAGAAGCGGGCCGACGGCGCCGACGAGGAGAACGGCGGCTCGCTCGTCGAACTCGTCCAGACCCCCGCCCAGCGCGAGATCCTCGGCCGCCTCACCGCCGTCATGTCCCTCCTCGAAGGCCACGCGGACTACGTCATGGACGGCGTGGGGCCCGCCGTCGTGCCCTCCGTCGGCGAGATCCGCGAGAAGTTCCAGGAGCGCCGCGCCAAGGGCGCCAGCCGCATCGACCTCGCCCTGCGCCGCCTCCTCGGCCTCGACGCGAAACTCCGCCAGTACCGCGACGGGGAACGCTTCGTCCGCGCCGTCGTCGAGGAGACCGGCATGGACGGCTTCAACCGGGTCTGGACCTCGCCGAACACCCTCCCCACGAAGCGCGAGATCCACCACCCCGACGAGTGGATCGCCCGCGTCCACGGCGACGAGAGCGGCCCCGACACGGCGCCGGGCGAGGAGAACTGACGGGGCGTCGCCCTCCCCGTACATACCGGAAAAGCCGCAGGATTCCGCTCGCCGTACGTGACCACAGACGCCCCTCGCCCGTTACCCGAGAACGAGCCCCGCACCCGCCCCGGCGGCAGCGAAACGCCCCGGTAATCACCCATCCGAGGGACCGTGAGCCCTCGGCGGGCGTGCGATGCTCGAAGAAGGGCCCCCTTCTGTCACCATCTACGCACCCTGCGTGACAACCGGGGTGGTGGACGAACGCCGCGCGCCCACGCGCCGTACGGCCGTCCCCCTCTCCGCCCCGGCCCCCGGGGGCACACGCGCTCCAACGAAGGGAACACGGACATGGGTCCCCATCCCGCGGTCGCGGCGATACGTCTGGCGGTCCGCCGCGCCCTGCACGACATCCTCAGTCAGCACGCCGCCGGCCCCGCGGGCCCCGGCACCCGCCCCGCCCCCCGCGACCCCGAGCCCCCCGCGAT
>NZ_JOGO01000106.1 GCF_000719475.1 Streptomyces sp. NRRL F-5630
GGCCGAGGGTGGCGGGGCGTCCCTCCGCCCCTCGGCCCGCTCCCCCGCCCGTCCCGGCCTCACGGTGTCAGGACGATCTTGCCGCTCACCGTGCCGGACTCCGCGAGGCGCAGCGCTTCGGCGGCCTTCGCGAGCGGGAAGGTCCCGGCGACGCGGGCGGTGATCTCGCCGCGCGCGAGCGCGGTGAGGACCGCCGTGAGGTCGGCGCGCAGGTGGGCGCGGAAGCGGGCCTTGTTCCGGGAGCCGGCCCAGATGTTGTAGAAGCCGGCCCTGCGCCCGTTGGGTAGCAGCTGCCACAGCCCGAGGCGTACGAGGAGCTTGATGACCGGCCACTGCCGCGAGCCGGTGGCGTCGCGGGTGGACGCGGTCCCGTACGCGACGAGCGTGCCGCCGCGCGCGAGCATCCGCCAGGAGTCGACGATGCCGGGGCCCCCGACGTGGTCGAAGACGGCCGCGACGCCGCCGGGCGCCAGCTCCCGCACCCGCGCGGCCACATCGCCGTCGTGGTAGTCGAGCGGCGTGACGCCGAGCGCGCGCAGCGCCTCGTGGTGGCGGGCCGACGCGGTACCGATGACCTCGGCGCCGGCCGCCCGGGCGAGCTGGACGAGGACGGAACCGACGCCGCCGCCCGCGCCGTGCACGAGGACGGTCTGCCCGGCGCTCACCCTGGCCTTGCGGTGCAGCATCTGCCAGGCCGTGATGCCGTTGACGACGACGGTCTCGGCCTCCTCGGCGCTCACGCCCTCGGGCACCGGTACGAGGTCGGCGGCGGCGACGCGTACGCGGCTCGCCCAGCCGCCCACCTTGAGCAGTACGGCCATCCGCCGCCCCACGAGGGCCGGGTCGACGCCCGGGCCCGTCGTGTCGACGCGGCCCACGAGGTCGTACCCCGGCACGAAGGGGAACGGCGGCTGGTCGAAGTACCGGCCGCGCCGCATCTGCTGCTCGGCGAAGGAGACCCCGCTCGCCTCCATCGCGAGCACCACCTCTCCCTCGCCGGGCACGGGCGCCTCCGCCTCGCGCACCTGAAGGCCCTCCGGTTCCACGATGCCCGGCAGGACGACCTCGACACGACGTGCGCTCTCACTCATGACGTTCCCCGATCCATAGAGGTTCTCGCTTTCGTGAGAAGTTATAACGCATTCCGTCTGCGAGAGTCAATAACTCAAGTGATAACCTCTCACCGAGAGCATCCGACCCGATCGATCCCGAGCCGAGGAGAGCGCGTGAGCGAGCCGAAGACCTCCCGCGAGCGGTACCGCGCCCAGGTGCGCGAGGACATCAAGCGCCACGCGTGGGAGCAGATAGCGACGGCGGGGGCGAGTGCCCTGTCCCTCAACGCGATCGCGAAGCGGATCGGCATGAGCGGCCCCGCCCTCTACCGGTACTTCGCCAGCCGCGACGACCTGATCACCGACCTCATCAGGGACGCCTACCGCAGCCTCGCCGACACCTTCCTGGCCCGCGCGGCCGAGGGCACCGACCTCCCGGGCCTGGCGCGGGCCCTGCGCGCCTGGGCGCTCGCCGACCCGCAGCGGTACTTCCTCGTCTACGGCACTCCGCTGCCCGGCTACCACGCCCCCGAGGACACGGTGGTCACGGCCTCGGAGATCATGGCGGTGCTCCTCGACGTGTGCGCGGCACAGGACGGGCAGGACGACCGGCCCCGGGGTGTCGTGCCCCCTGCGGAGGGGTACTTCGCCGAGCACGGCGACTGGGCCAGGGGCCATCCCGCGAGCCCGGCCGCCCGCCTGCGCGCCCTCACCGTCTGGACCCGCCTGCACGGGGTGCTCTCGCTCGAACTCGCGGGCGACTTCGACGGCATGGGCTTCGATCCGGCGGTGCTGTACGCGGCGGAGGTGGACGCGCTCACGAAGTGAGCACCGCCTGCGTCCGGGCCCCGGGCCCGGACGGGGCCGCTCTCACGCCGCCAGCGTCCCCGGGACGACCGCCCCCGCGCCGAAGCGCCGCCGCGCGCGGTCGGCCGCCGCCTCCAGGCGGTGCGCCTTGTCGTCCTCGGGGTCCAGGCTGAGCTGGTGGGCGGCCCCGGCGGCGGGCCGCAGGCCCTCGGCGCGCAGCACGAGCCCCCGCACCCGGGCGCGTTGCAGGCCGAGCGCCTCGTGCAGGCCGTACGCGGCGGCGGTGAGCGCCCGTGTGTGGGCGCTGGGCTCGGGCAGCGCGCGGGAGCGCACGGTGGTGGAGCGGTCGGCGTAGCGGACGGTGAGCTGGAGGCTCGCGCACACCTGCTCCTCGGCCCGCAGCCGGGTGCCGAGTTCCTCGGTGAGTGAGAGCAGGGCGCGGCGTTGGCGGTCGCGGTCGAGTTCGTCGCGGTCGAAGGCGCGGTGCGCGGAGAGGGCGCGGGAGAGCGCGTCGGGGGTGACGGGGGTGGGGTCGATGCCGTGCGCGCGGGCGCGCAGTTCGCGTCCGGCGCGGGCGCCGAGGATGCGCTGGAGGGTGCCGAGCGGGGCGGCGGCGACGCGTCCGGCGGAGTCGAGTCCGTAGGAGCAGAGCGTACGGGCGGTGGCGGGGCCCACGCCCGGCAGCGCGATGACGGGCTTGCGGTCGAGGTAGGCGGCGAGCCCGTCCTCGGTGACGGTGACGGTCGCGCCGAAGCGGGCCTCGCGCGCGGCCATGCGGGCGATGAGCGGGGTGGGGCCCACGCCGATCGCGCACACGACACCGTGCAGGGCGAGGGTCCGCACCCGTACGAGCGCGGCGAGTTCGGCGACGTCGCGCCCGAAGTAGCGGCGCGCGCCGCGCACGTCGGCGAGCGCGGTGTCGGGCGGGAGCGCCTGGACGAGCGGGGTGAGCCCTTCGACGGTGGCGAGCAGCGCGGGCAGCAGGTCGGGCGCGCCGGGCTCGCGCGAGAGCCGGAAGCGCACGCAGAGGACACCGGCGCCGGATCCCTCCCCCGTCCCCCCGGCCGCGCTTTCCGCACCACCGGTCGCGTCTTCCCCGTACGGGCCCGGGGCTTCGCCCGCCCTCTCCCCGTACGGGTCCGCGCCCTCCCCGTACCGTGCCGGGCCGCTCATCCCGCGCTCCCCTGGCTCTGGTGCCACAGCTTCGCCCGCGCGATCCCGCGGCCCGTCGCCGCCGTGTCCGCGCCCGCCGGTTTGAGATCGGCCCAGGGGTTGAGCGCGAAACCGGTGGGGAGGGTGATGCGGCGCGCGGCCGAGGCCGGTTCCGCGGGCTGCTCCTCCAGGGGTTCGGCGAGCTTCGCCGCGACCGCTTCGAGGCCGCCCTCGGCGCGCAGGTCGAGGAGTTCGGCGAGGTTCCAGGCGACGGTGCCGACGACGCTGAGGCTGCGCGGCCCGCGCCGCTGCACGGTGCCGCGCACGAGGAGCAGCCAGGAGTGGAAGACGGTGTGGGCGCAGCGCTCGTGCGAGTCGTCGAAGAAGGCGAGGTCGACGAGTCCGGTGCCGTCGTCGAGGGTCGTGAAGACGACGCGTTTGCCGGAGCGGATGGGCGGGGTCTGGGTCGCGGCCTTGGCGCCGGCGACGAGGACGGTCGCGCCGTGCGGGGCCTCGCGCAGGCGGCGCGCGGAAACGACGCCGAGTTCGCGCAGGAACTCCTGGTGGTCGCCCATGAGATGGCGGGACGCGTCCATGCCGAGGACGCCGAGTTCGGCGCTGAGCCGTTCGGTCTCGTCGAGGTCGGGGAGCCCGGCGGGCGCGGTGCGGCGACCGCCGGAGAGCGGGAGCTGGGTGCCGTGCGAGGCGGCACCCCTGCCCATGCGGTGGAGTTCGGCGAGGTGGAGGAGGAGGTCGCGGCGGTTGGCGCCGAAGGCGTCGAGCGCGCCGACCTGCGCGAGGCGTTCGGCGACGGGCCGCGAGGGCCGCGCGCGCTCCCAGAAGTCGAGGAGCGAGGTGTACGGCTGCGCGGCGGCGATCCGCTCGCCCTCGGCCTCGCTCATGCCGTGCACGTCGGCGAGCCCGAGGCGGACACCCCAGCGGGCCGCCGGAGGCTCGTCATCGGACACCAGTTCGATGCGATGGGCCGGGGCGGAGTGGTTCACGTCCACGGGCAGGATCGGTACGCCCCTGCGCCGCGCGTCCGCGAGGAGCAGCCGCTTGGGGTACATGCCGGGGTCGTGGGTGAGCAGCCCGGCGTAGAAGGCGGCCGGGTGGTGGGCCTTGAGCCAGGCGGACTGGTAGGTGGGCACGGCGAAGGCGACGGCGTGCGCCTTGCAGAAGCCGTACGAGCCGAACGCCTCGACGATCTCCCACGTGCGCGTGACGGTCTCGGCGTCGTAGCCGCGTTCGGCGGCGCGCTGCGCGAACCAGAAGCGGATGCGGCCCTGCGACTCGGGGTCGGAGAGCCCGCGCCGCACCCGGTCGGCCTCGTCGCGCCCGCAGCCGGTCATGGTGTGCACGAGGTCGATGACCTGCTCGTGGAAGACGACGACGCCGTAGGTGTCCGCGAGGGCGGGGGCGAGGTCGGGGTGCGGGTAGCGCGCGGGGGCGCGGCCGTGCCGGGCCTCGATGAAGGGCCGCACCATGTCGGCGGCGACGGGCCCCGGGCGGAAGAGTGAGATGTCCACGACGAGGTCGTGGAAGGTGGACGGCTGGAGCCTCCCGACGAGGTCGCGCTGGCCGGGCGACTCGATCTGGAAGCAGCCGAGGGTCTCGGTGGAGCGGATGAGCTGGTACGTCCTCTCGTCGCCTGGCGGGAGCGCGTCGATGTCGGGCGCCTCGCCGGTGGCCCGGTCCAGTTCGGAGAGGGCGTGCGCCATCGCGGACTGCATCCGCACCCCGAGGACGTCGAGCTTGAGCAGCCCGAGGTCCTCGACGTCCTCCTTGTCGAACTGCGCCATCGGCAGCGACTCGCCGCTCGTGGGCACGACGGGGGTGCGCGAGAGCAGCGAGGCGTCCGAGAGGAGCACCCCGCACGGGTGCATCGCGACGCCGCGCGGGAGCGCGTCGAGCCCTTCGACCAGTTCCCAGAAGGTCCCGTACTTCTCGCGCTCGGCGGCGACGGAGGCGAGTTCGGGCAGTTCGTCCATCGCGGTGCGGGCGTCGCGGGCGCGAATGTGCGGGAAGGCGGTGGCGATGCGGTCGATGTCGGCGGGGTCGAGCGAGAGCGCGGCGCCGACGTCGCGGATCGCGTGCCGCACGCGGTACGTCTCGGGCATCGCGACGGTCGCGACGCGCTCGGGCCCGAAGCGGCCGAGGATCGCGCGGTAGACCTCGATGCGGCGCGCGGACTCGACGTCGATGTCGATGTCGGGCAGCACGGAGCGCCGCTTGGACAGGAAGCGCTCCATGAGCAGCCCGTGCTCCAGCGGGTCGGCGTGCGCGATGCCGAGGAGGTGGTTGACGAGGGAGCCCGCGCCCGAGCCGCGCGCGGCGACGCGGATGCCGAGGTCGCGCACGTCGTCGACGACGCGGGCGACGGTGAGGAAGTACGAGGCGAAGTCGTGGTGCCCGATGATGTCCAGCTCGTGGTGCATCCGCTCCCAGTACGCGCGCGCCTTCGGGCCCCGGTCGTAGCCGTGCCGGACCATCCCGGCGGCGGCGCGCGAGGCGAGGGCGCGCTGCGCGGTGCGCCGGCCGGCGCCGACGAGACGCGGTTCGGGGAAGCGCACGGAGCCGAGGCCGAGGTCGTCCTCGGGGTCGACGAGGCACTCCGCCGCGGTACGGGCCGTGTGGGCGAGGAGCGCGGCGGCGGCCTGCGGGCCGAAGCCCGCGGCGGTCGTGATCCGTTCGGCCTCGGCGGCCATGCGCCCGGCGTCCTTGAGCCAGCGCTCGCCGCTGTCGAGGCCCTTGGCGGGGTCGATGGGAACGAGGCGGCGGGCCGCGTCGAGCACGTCGGCGATGCGGCCCTGGCCCGGGTCGGCGTAGCGCACCGCGTTGGTGAGCACGGGGCGTACGCCTTGCTCGGCGGCGAAGCCGACGGTGCGGGCGGCGAGGCGCAGGGAGCCGGGTCCCGTACCGGCGCGTCCGTGGTGGACGGCTTCGAGGCGCAGCGCGTCGCCGTAGCGCTCGCGCCAGGGGGCGAGGAGGCGGGCCGCGCGGTCGGGGCGCCCGGCGGCGAGGGCGCGGCCGATGTCGGACTCGGGGCCGAGCAGGACGGTGAGCCCTTCGCCGGGGTGGGCGTCCCAGGGCAGCAGCGGCGGGCGCTCGCCGCGGGCGTGGGCGGCGGTCACCAGCGCGCACAGGGAGGCCCAGCCGCGCGCGCCGTCGCGGGCGAGGAAGGTCACCCGCGGCGCGGACTCGTCGAGGAAGGCCCCGCCCCGTACGGGAGCGCGCCGCCGCCCGCCGCCGCGCGTGTCCCGCGTGGCGGGTACGTCCACGGCGAGATCGACCCCGAACAGGGGCCGCACGCCTTCCTCGGCGCACGCCTTGGCGAAGCGCACGGCTCCGGCGAGGGTGTCGCGGTCGGTGAGCGCGACGGCGTCCATGCCCCGCTCCGCGGCCCGTGCGGCGAGCGCCTCGGGATGCGAGGCGCCGTACCGCGCCGAGTTGCCGGAGACGGTGCGCAGATGCGCGAAACCGAGACCCGAAAGGCCCGGAGACCTGGTCATCCGCACCTCCTCGGACGCTCGTGCTCACCCCCTGGTTCATCTCTCGGGCACCACGATAAACCACGTCTCGAACGTTCGTACGATTAGCACGGCGGGCGTACGAACAGACGGGTGAACGGGCACGGGGAGTGACGGGCGACGGGGGCAGGGCAGGGGCAGGCACGACCAGGGCCCCGGCCCCCGCGCGTGGCGGGGGCCGGGGCCCTGGGGGTGGTGCGGGTGTCAGCCGATCTCGGCGCCGAAGGCGTCCAGCGCCTCCGTGACCGGCTGGAAGAAGGTCTCGCCGCCGGAGGTGCAGTCGCCGCTGCCGCCCGAGGTGAGGCCGATCGCGTTGCTGCCCGCGAAGAGCGAGCCGCCCGAGTCGCCGGGCTCGGCGCAGACCGTGGTCTGGATGAGCCCGTCCACGATGCCGTCCGCGCCGTAGTTGACGCTCACGTCGAGGCCGGTCACCTCGCCGCTGTGGACGCCGCTGGTGGAGCCGGAGCGGGTGACGGCCTGGCCGACCGTCGCGTCGGCGGCCCCGCTGATCGACTGGCTGGTGCCGTCGTAGAGGTCGACCTCGCTCGGGTGGGGGGTGTTCCCGCTGTACTTCACGAGCCCGTAGTCGTTGCCGGGGAACTCGGAGCCCGCGTTGCTGCCGAGCGGGTTGCCGTCCGCGTCGCTCCAGCTGCTGATCGCCTCGGTGCAGTGCCCGGCGGTGAGGAAGGCGGGCTCGCCGCCGACCGTCACGTTGAAGCCGAGCGAGCAGCGCCCGCCGGAGCCCTCGATCGCGTCGCCGCCCGCGATGAGGGGCTTGAAGGTGCCCTTGGACTGCTTGAGCGTCGCCGCGGTGCCGAGCTTCTCGACGGCGGTGGTCAGCTTCTTGAGCTGGGCGCCCTTGACGGTGCGGTCGGCGGTCACGACGACCTTGTTGGAGACCGGGTCCACGCCCCAGGAGGTGCCGGGTATCGCGGTGGTCTCCTTGGCGACGGCGGAGCGCGCCGACTTCAGCTCGGCGAGCGTGTGCGCGACGACTCTGGCCTTCGCGCCCGCCGCCTCGGCCGTCTTCGCGGCCGACTGGTCCGTCACGTTGACGACGAGGTGCTTGGCCTGCGCGTCGTAGTAGGTTCCCGCCGCGTGCGCGCCCAGGTCCTGG
The DNA here is from genome assembly GCF_000719475.1 of Streptomyces sp. NRRL F-5630. GTDB lineage: Bacteria > Actinomycetota > Actinomycetes > Streptomycetales > Streptomycetaceae > Streptomyces. Next base: position 7,659 of record NZ_JOGO01000106.1, read on the forward strand.
GTGAGTCGCGAGGCGAGCTTTTCGGCCTTCGGCGCCGAGAGGGTGTGCGGGGCGGTGGGGGGCGCCTCGGCGGCGTTCGCGGTCTGGAAGGTGAATCCGGCCGCGAGCAGCGCGGCCACTCCGGTGCCCGCGATCGCGGCACGTCGCACGGTGGTCCGTCGTTCGGTCACTTCACGTCCTCCTGTGGGGGGTTGGTCCCTGCGGTGTGGGGGTGCCGGGACCGGAAGGCGTTCACACACGGTGTCGCCGGACGGGAAAAGCTGTGTCCGTGTCACCGTGCGCCGCCCACTATTCCGACGGCCTGCAGTCGCACACAAGGTCGATATTCGGCCGCGCGCACGGAAGGAACGGACGCCTCCGCACCGACCCCGCCCGGCTGTCAAGTACGCCTTCGCGCGAGGGGGTTCGCAGGCGTAAAGCCCCGGTCGGAGCGGTACGGCGCCAGCCGCGCGCCTCCCTCGGCCTCGTGGCCGGTTCTCGACCCTGGCTCCTCACGGGCCACCGCGACCGCGCGAAGGCCCGGTGAAGGAGTCGCGGACGGGACCGGGACCTCGCGTGACGGGCCGGTCACATGCCCGCGCCCGCGCCGGAAAAGCGATGGCCCCCTCCCCCGCGCCCCGTTACCGTGCCGGACATGCAGCCCGCCGCGCACCACCAGGGGACGACGACGCCGGAGTACGTCCCGGCGCGCTGAGAGCTGTACCGAAGCGAAGCCCCGGGGCGGGTGCCCCGGGGCTTTTCCGCGTCGCCACCCGCTCCCCGTCCCGCAGGAGCGACCATGAACGACCCCACCACCGCCCGCGCACACGACCACCACCGCCTCGGCCGTGTGCTCGGCCTCTACGGCACCGACCCCCTGCTCGGCGCGGGCCTCCCGTACCTGCTCCCCGACGGCGCGAGCGTGCGGCACGCGCTGGAGGAGTACGTACGCGGCCTGGAGGTGGCCGACGGCTACCAGCACGTGCACTCGCCGGTGCTCGGGAAACAGGAGCTGTACGTCCGCTCGGGACACTGGGCGCACTACCGCGCGGACATGTTCCCGCCGATGGAGGTCGGCGGCGAGCACTTCGTCCTGCGCCCCAGCCTGTGCCCGCACCACGCGCTCATCTACCGCTCCCAGGCCCGCAGCTACCGCGAGCTGCCGCTGCGTCTCGCCGAGTTGGGCGGCATGTTCCGCGCGGAACCCTCCGGGACCCTCGGCGGCCTGACCCGGGTGCGGGCGATCCACCTCAACGACGCGCACCTGTTCTGCGCCCCGGAGTCGCTCGCCGAGGAGGTCGCCGGGGCGCTCGCCCTGATCCGTACCGCCTACCGGACCCTCGGCCTGACCCCGAGCCGCTACCGGCTCTCGCTGCCGGGCGAGGGCGCCTCGTACGCGCTCGACGGGGGGTGGGAGCGGTCGGCCGCGGCGCTCACCGAGGCGCTCGCGGCCTCGGGGCTCGACTGGGAGGAGGGGCGCGGCGAGGCGGCGTTCTACGGACCGAAGATCGACGTGCAGGCGCGGGACGCGGCGGGACGCGAGTTCACCCTCTCGACCGTGCAGGCCGATTTCCATCAGCCGGCCGCCTTCGGTCTCGACTACCGCGCCGCCGACGGCTCCCGGCCGCGCCCCGTGATGGTGCACCGCAGCGTGCTCGGCAGCCTGGAGCGCGTCCTCGCGCGGCTGATCGAGGTGCACCGCGGCGCCTTCCCCGCCTGGCTCGCGCCCGTGCAGGTGGGCGTGGTGCCGGTGGGCGAGGAGCAGGAGGAGGCCGCGGAGTCCTTCGTACGGCGCTGCCGCGCGGCGGGGCTGCGGGCGCGGAGGTACCCGGCGCACGCGGGGACCCTCGCGGCGCGCGTCCGGCAGGCGCGCCTCGTCCCGCACCTCGCAGTGCTCGGCGCGCGCGAGGCGGCGGCGGGCGAGGTGGCGCTGCGCCGCAGGGACGGCGCACGGCTCCCGGCCCGCCCCGAGGCGGAGGCGGTGGCGCTGCTCGTGGCGGGGAGCGGGGTGCCGGAGTAGGCGGGGGCGGGTCGCCCCGGGGTCGTAGGGGCGGGTGGCCCCGGGGCGACAGGGGTCGGGTGGCCCCGGGGGCCGTACGGGGGTGGGCCGGCCCGCGCCCCCCGGGCCGCCCACCCCCGTACCGCCTCTACCGGCTGTCCTGCCCGCTGCCGTGCCGCGGTGCGCCGTGGGTCAGTAGACGCTGACCCCGTAGGCGCTGAGCGCCTCGGTCACCGGCTGGAAGAAGGTCGTACCGCCCGAGGAGCAGTCGCCGCTGCCGCCGGAGGTGAGACCGATCGCCTTGTTGCCGGAGTAGAGCGGGCCGCCGGAGTCGCCGGGCTCGGCGCACACGTTGGTGCGGATGAGACCGCTGACGATGCCGTCCGCGCCGTAGTTGACGGTGGCGTTGAGGGCGGAGACCGTGCCGCTGTGGATGCCGGTGGTCGAGCCGCGCCGGGTCACGCTCATGCCGACCGTCGCGTCGGCGGCGCTCGTGATGTCCACGCTGCCCACGGTGCCGTCCTTGGCCACCGAGGAGTTGGTGTACTGCACGAGGCCGTAGTCGTTGCCGGGGAAGCTGGACCCGACGGTGGTGCCGAGCGTGGTGGAGTGCGAGGAGTTCGACCACCACGTGCCCGCGCCGTCGGTGCAGTGCCCGGCGGTGAGGAAGTAGTAGGTGCTGCCGCTCCTGACGTTGAAGCCGAGCGAGCAGCGCCAGGACGAGGCGTAGATGGCGTCGCCGCCGGAGATGAGCTTGCTGAACGTGCCGGGGGTGCGCTCGATCTCCAGGGCGCCCGCGTTGCTCCCGGCCGCGTCCTTGATCTTCTGGATCTCGGCCTGCGAGACGGTGCTGTCCACGGTGACCTGGACCTTGCCGTTGCTCGGGTCGATGTTCCACGCCGTGCCGGCGACATCGGCGTCGAGCACGGCGTCGCTCGCGGCGGTGAGCTGGTTGGCGGAGTACGTCTTCGCCTCGCCGGCCTGCGCGGCGGGGACGGCGAAGGCTGCGGTGGCGAGGAGGCCGGAGGCCACGGCGATCAGCCGGGTCCGTCTCGTGGTGCCGGTGCGGGGGGTGGTGCGCTTGGTCCTCACGTGGTTCCTCCAGTGGGGAATCGGGGGGCCCGCCGTGGGGGGTCGGGCCCGTGAGGCGCGGTGCGGGGCACGTGCCCCGGATCACGGGACGCGGGCACCGAACCGGCGCTGCTGGGGAGTTTCTGTGACCACGCCGTGACCGCACAAGGGCGACTTCCAGCCTCGTCCGCCACCCCGGAAGCTCCTCCAACTCCCTTACCTAATCTTCCACTTGAGAATTGCTTCACGACCCTCCCGGCCCCTCCTCCCCCTCCCCCACGAGGCGGCGCTCGCCTGCGGCGACGGCGAGAGCGAGCGTGTTCCCGGGCGGTGGGAACGGGCACAGGAAGTGCGTGCCGAGCGCGCGGGGCGGCAGCACGGCCCGGTTGAAGTCCACCGGGACCGTGCCGTCGGGGGCGGGCGCGGGGGTGAACAGGAAGCGGAAGCGGTGGCTGCCCGCACCGCTCGTGGCATCCGCGAAGATCGCTCCCAGACCGCCATCCTGCTGTACGCCGACACGCAGTGCGTACGCCGATCCCTGGACGCAGAAGCGCAGTTCACCCCCGAGAGCGAGCCCCCGCTCGCGCCCGTCCGCGTGCGGCACCCGCACGGTCCGCCCCGCCTCGTACGGGACGAAGCGGCCCCCGACCGCCCAGCGCGCCTCCCAGGGGCTCACTTCGAGCCGGGGGAAGGCGCGGCGCGCGGGCGCGTCGGGGTCGTGCACCCGTACCGCCCACTCCCCCTCGCGCTCCAGGAGGGTGAGCCTGCGGCGGCGGTGAGCGACCTGGGCGCGCTCGGCGGGACCCGCGTCGGCGGCGAGCAGGGCCTCGCCCGCGTACGGCCGTCCCCGTACGAGCAGCCCCGCGCCGCGCGTGAGCGAGACGTGTTCCCCGGCCGGGCGCCAGCGTCCGGGAATGTCCGGAAGCAGTCCGTCCGGGTAGTCGTCGAGCCAGTGCGTGCCGGTGACGGAGAGCGGGCCCCAGGGAGCGGTGAGGGCCTGAGCGCGGGCGGCGCGCCACCGCCGCCACTCGGCGAGGGCGACGGTGGTCGCCGCGGAATCGTGCGGCGCGGTGTCGTGCGGCGCGGTGTCGTGCGGCGTGAGGCTCATGCGGCGGCTTCTTCCGGGGTCTTCCGGGTCGGAGCCTTCCGGGTGGCGGGGTGACGCAGGCCGAGGTGGTCGCGCAGGGTCGGGCCCGTGTACGCCGTGCGGAAGGCGCCGCGCTCCTGGAGGAGGGGCACGACCTGGTCGACGAACTCGTCGAGGCCGCCAGGGGTGAGGTGCGGGACGAGGATGAAGCCGTCGGCGGCGCGGGAGTCCACGAAGTGACTCATCGCCTCGGCGATCGTCGCCGCCGAGCCGACGAAGGACTGGCGCCCGGACGCCTCGATCGCCGTCTCGCGCAGCGAGAGGTTCCTCGTACGGGCGAGGGCGCGCCACTTCTCGGCGAGCACGTGCGGATCGCCCTGCCGCACCCGGCCCTGGACGACGTCCGAGTCGACGACGGGGTCGAAGGCGGGCAGCGGCCCGTCCGGGTCGAAGCCGGAGAGGTCGGTGCCCCAGATCTGTTCGGCGGCGAGCAGGGCGTTCTGCGGGGAGACCTGGAGGCGGCGGATCTCCGCGGCCTTCTCCTCCGCCTCGGCGTCGGTGTCGCCGACGACGACGGTGACGCCCGGCATGATCTTCAGGTCGTCGGCCGTGCGCCCGTACCCCGGCAGGCGGCCCTTCACGTCGGCGTAGAACTCCTGCCCGGCCGTGAGCGTGCCGTGGCGCGTGAAGATGACGTCGGCGGTGCTCGCGGCGAAGTCGCGGCCCTCGGCCGAGTCCCCGGCCTGGATCACGACGGGGTGCCCCTGGGGGGAGCGCGGCAGGGTGAACTCGCCCTCGACCGAGAAGTGCCTGCCGTGGTGGGCGAAGGGGCGCGGGGTGCCGTCGGGGCTCCAGCTGTCCCACAACTCCCGGGCGGTCGCGACGAATTCGGCGGCGCGTGTATAGCGCTCGGTGCGATCGAGGTAGCCGCCGCGGCGGAAGTTCTCGCCGGTGAAGGCGTCGGAGGAAGTGACGACGTTCCAGGCGGCGCGCCCGCCGCTGAGGTGGTCGAGGCTCGCGAGGCGGCGGGCGAGTTCGTAGGGCTCGTTGAAGGTGCTGTTGACGGTGGCGGCGAGACCGAGGCGCTCGGTCACGGCGGCGACCGCGTTGAGGACGGCGAGCGACTCGGGGCGGCCCACGACGTCGAGGTCGTGGATACGGCCCTTGTGCTCGCGCAGCCGCAGTCCCTCGGCGAGGAAGAAGAAGTCGAAGAGGCCGCGTTCGGCGGTGCGGGCGAGGTGCGCGAAGGAGTCGAAGGCGATCTGCGAGCCGGAGCGCGGATCGGACCAGACGGTCGTGCTGTTGACGCCGGGGAAGTGGGCGGCGAGGTGGAGAGGGCGGTGGGCGTCGGAGGACGGGGAGCGGCGGGGCGGGGCGGAACGGGTCTGCTGGGGCGGGCGCTGGTGGCTCATGCGGTGGCTCCGGTGGCTCAAGCGGTGAGGTGGAGGTTGGCGGGGCGGGCGAGGCCGAGGTGTTCGCGCAGGGTGCTGCCGGGGTGGAAGGCCCGGAAGACGCCGCGGTGCTGGAGGAGTGCGACGGTGCCGTTGACGAGGCGTTCGAGGTCACGGCCCGGTGCGGCGGGGCGCAGGTGGAAGCCGTCGACGGCCCCCGCGGCGTACCAGTCGCCGATCAGCTCGGCGAGGTCGACGGGCCCGCCCCGGTAGTGCGGCCCGTGCGCGGTGAGGCGCGGGCCGCCCCCGCCGTGCCCGGGTTCGGCCGACTGCTCGCCGCCGCTCAACTCGACGGTGAGCGAGGCGAGTACGCGCAGCCCGGCGGGCTCCCGCCCGGCGCGCGCCGCCTCGGCCCGTACCTCCGCGGAGAGCGCGGCGGCCTGCTCGCGCCCGCACGCCTCGACGAGGAGTACGTCGGCGTGGCGGACCGCGAAGGCGCGCCGTACCGGGTCGTCCGCGTCGGCCACGATCACGGGGTGGCCCTGCGGCGGCCTCGGCACGATGGAGGGGCCCCGCACGGAGAAGGTGCTCCCGGAGTAGTCGGCGTAGTGGAGCTTGTCGCGGTCGACGAAGCGGCCTGTGGGGATGTCCCGTATCTCCGCGTCGTCCTCCCAGCTGTCCCACAACAGCCGTGCCGCTTCGACGACTTCCCCCGCCTCCCGCCATGCCTCGCGCGCCGTGACGGCGGCCCGCCGCCCGAAGAGCCGTGCTTCGGCGTCGGTGGTGGAGACCCCGGGCCGCCACCCGGCCCGCCCCCGGCTGACCCAGTCGAGCGTGGCGAGCGCGGCCTGCACGTGGAACGGCTCGGTGTGGGTCGTGGTCACGGTCGGCACCAGGCCCACGCGCCGGGTCTCGGGCGCGAGCCGCGCGAGGACGGAGAGCGCATCGAGTCCGGGCGCGGCGAAGGAGTCGCCGAGCGTGAGGAAGTCGAGCAGTCCCTCGTCGGCGAAGCGGGCGAGGGGGAGGAAGTCGTCGGCGCGGGTGGCGCCGGGGACGTCGATGGCGGTGGCGAGGTGGAGGCGGCGGGCGGTGGGAGGCAGGGGTGGGGTGGAGG
>NZ_JOGO01000107.1 GCF_000719475.1 Streptomyces sp. NRRL F-5630
GACCGGGCGTCGGGGGGGGAGATTCGGGCGGGAGGGGCTGCGGGAATGCCGGGGCGGCACGTGCGGGGATCGGCTGCGCAGGAATGGCAGGCGATGGCGGGGAGTCGCACAGGGCGGGGAGTGGTGCAGGGCGGGAGCGGTGCGGGGCCTCGGTGGATATGCGAGGAGGGGCGCGCAGGGTCGGGGCGGGGCCGGCGCCGGGGCTCTTCGGCTCGACAGCGCGGGACGCGGGACGCAGTCGTCCTTCGGGGGTTGCGGTGAGTGGCGGCGCGCGGAGCCGGATTCATTCCCGGTGCGGGGCCCCGAACGCGGGGTTTCGTTTCCGGCGAAAACCCTTTGCCTCTCGGCCAGAGCGTTCTTACAGTGGTCAGCACATGAGAAGGGAGGTGGTTCGGAGAATGTATGACTACCGGACGCGTGAGGTGACTGCGGGCTAGCGGCCCCTGTCCCCGCACTCTTGTGCGGTGGCCGGAAGCGTGTGGAAGAGCGGGCCCGGAAAACCGGACCAGCTCACGCCGTCGCTGGCCCAATCCCAGCAGTACACCCGACCCGCAAGCCGCCGGTAAGTCCGGCCGGCTCTCTCGCAAGGGAGACCACGGCTTGCGGGTCGCCTGCGTTTTGGGCAGCCTCAGAGCGGACGACCACGCGAGGCCGCGCCGCAGGCACTCGTGAGGCAGAGCGCGGGGACGCAGTTGGTGTTGTGCCGCAGCCGCCACCGGTGCTGTACCGGGGTTGCTGGGTCGGAGTGAGTGAGTACGGGGTGTGGGCGCGCGGGGTGTGAGCGCCCGGTACTGAGAGCTGATGCCCGGGGCTTCGCGGGGGCGTCGTCTCCAGAGGTGTCGCTTCGCGGGACGTGGGTCGGGGTGGTTGGTGCGGCGCCTAGGAGTGCGTTTGTGCGGGGCGCTTCCCTGGCACCTCACCCCGGGCAGCCCCCGCCCTCCCAGGGGGCGGCCCCAATACCATTCTTTCGCAACCCCACCCCCGCCCACCCCCCTACCACTACATCTGTGGATAACCCCGCTGAAGTTTCTCAACGCCTCACTCGTCAGAGTGAGCAGCGTTTCCCGAACAGAAGGCTGAGCAAGGGTTTTCCACACCCGTTCGTGGGCCCCGCGCCCGTCGCGGGATGCCACGTACCTGTCACGGGCTCAGTCGTTCGAGCGTCCACTCCGACGCCGCGCCCCGCTCCCCTCCCGTACGGCGATAGCGCAGACGGTCGTGAAGGCGGTTCTCACGCCCCTGCCAGAACTCGACCGTCTCCGGTGTGACGAGATAACCGCCCCAGTGCGGCGGCACGGGCACCTCGCTGCCCTCCGGATACCGTGCGGCGAGCCGCGCGTACTCCTCGTCGAGCACCTCGCGCGACGCGACGGGCCGCGACTGCTCGCTCGCCCAGGCGCCGAGCTGCGAACCGTGCGGACGACTGTGGAAGTACGCGGCTGTCTCCACCCGGTCCAGATGCGCCGCCGTGCCGGTGACAAGGACCTGACGGGCCATCGGGTGCCAGGGGAAGAGCAGCGCCACGTGCGGGTTCTCTGCGATGTCCCGGCCTTTGCGGGAGGTGTGGTTGGTGTAGAAGACGAATCCGCGCCCCCCGTACCGCTTCAGCAGTACCGTCCTCGAACTGGGCCTGCCACGGGTGTCCGCCGTCGAGACGACCATGGCGTTGGGCTCGAAGATCCCCGCCGACACCGCGTCCGTGAACCAGCGCCCGAACTGCTCCATCGGCTCCGCCGCGAACGCCTCGGCCGTGATCCCCTCGGCCCGGTACTGCTCGCGCATCCCCGCGGGGTCGAGCACGTGCGACACGTGCCCCCGTCCCGCACTCCCGCGCTGCTCCCGCTCCGCGTCCCCACCTCGCGCCTCCGGCGCGTTCTCCTCGCTCACGGCGCCATCCTGCCGCACCGCGCGCACCCCATGTGTCGCGTACATCACGGCGACGCCCGTCGCCGTGAGGGGTGACCCGCTCCCGTACCGGGCATGACGCAGAAGCGCGCCCGGTGGGCGACGGCCGCCGTCGGCGGGTCCGTCCTAGTGGCGCGGCTCTTCCGGCCGCAGCGTACGGTCGCGAGGGCCACCAGGAGCGTCGGGGCCGTGAGGCCGGGTCGTCCCGGTCAGGCACGTGGTCGTCGCGAGTCACTGCGAGACGAGGAGCAGCGAGATGTCCGATTTCGTGCCCGGCCTCGAAGGGGTCATCGCCTTCGAGACGGAGATCGCCGAACCCGACAAGGAAGGCGGTGCCCTGCGCTACCGGGGCGTCGACATCGAGGACCTGGTCGGCAAGGTCTCCTTCGGCAACGTGTGGGGACTCCTCGTCGACGGCGCCTTCACCCCCGGGCTGCCCCCCGCCGAGCCCTTCCCCCTACCGGTCCACACGGGTGACATCCGTGTCGACGTCCAGTCCGCGCTCGCCCAGCTTGCCCCCATCTGGGGACTGCGCCCCCTGCTCGACATCGACGCCGCGCAGGCCCGTACCGATCTCGCGCGCTCCGCCGTCACCGCGCTCTCGTACGTCGCCCAGGCGGCGCGCGGCCAGCAGTCGCCGATGGTTCCGCAGAGCGAGATCGACAAGGGCCGCTCCATCGTCGAGCGGTTCATGATCCGGTGGCGCGGCGAACCCGACCCCCGGCATGTGAAGGCCGTGGACGCCTACTGGACCTCGGCGGCCGAGCACGGCATGAACGCGTCGACCTTCACCGCCCGCGTTATCGCCTCCACCGGTGCCGACGTCGCCGCTGCGCTCTCCGGAGCGGTGGGCGCGATGTCGGGGCCGCTGCACGGCGGAGCGCCTTCCCGCGTGCTCGGGATGCTGGAGGAGGTCGAGCGCACGGGCGACGCGACCGCCTACGTCCGCCGGGCCCTCGACTCCGGCGAACGCCTCATGGGCTTCGGCCACCGCGTCTACCGCGCCGAGGACCCGCGCGCCCGTGTGCTGCGGCGTACGGCCAAGGAGTTGGGCGCCCCCCGTTTCGAGGTCGCCGAGGCCCTGGAGAAGGCCGCTCTCGACGAGTTGCACTCCCGCCGCCCCGACCGTGTGCTCGCGACGAACGTCGAGTTCTGGGCCGCGATCATGCTCGACTTCGCCGAAGTCCCCGCCCCGCTCTTCACCTCCATGTTCACCTGTGCCCGTACGGCCGGCTGGTCCGCGCACATCCTGGAGCAGAAGCGCACCGGCCGTCTGGTCCGCCCCTCCGCCCGCTACAACGGCCCCGGCAGCCGCGCGCCCGAGGACATCGAGGGGTACGAGGACGCGGTACGCCTCGACCGCTGACCTCCCCTGCGGCCGACCGGCCGACTCGGGACCTCCCGCGCTCCCGGCTCTGCGGAGCTCCGAGCTTCGTGGAGCTCCGGCACGGTGGCTCTACAGGTGGCGGGGTGCGCTCCGCCACCTGTGGCCCCGAGGCGCCTCCGCAGGCGCCGCGTTCCGCCCTCGGTCCAGGGCGGTCCGCCTGCTGTCCGTGCGCAGCGCGGGCGTTGCGGTCGCCCTGTCTCCCGCCACCTCGGGCCCCGGCCGTCCGTGCTCGTCCTCCCGTCCTGAGCGACGGGACGATATGGAAAACCCCGGGCACAACGCCTAGCGTGTACCGCCATGACTGTCGAACACACCGCCGGTGACCACCTGGAACTCGTCCGGGACCTCCTCTCCCGGATGACCGTGGCCGAAAAGCTGGGTCAGCTTCAGCAGCTCTCCTGGAACAGCGCCACCGGTCCTGGCGGCGGCGAGACCGAGGAGATCGAGAACGCGGCCCGCGAGGGACGGCTCGGCTCGGTTTTGAACATCACGGGCGCCGCGCACACCAACGCCCTCCAGCGGCTGGCCGTCGAGGAGTCGCGACTCGGTATCCCGCTGGTCTTCGGCCTCGACGTCATCCACGGCTACTGGACGACCTTCCCGATCCCGCTCGCCCAGGCGGCCTCCTGGGACCCGGCCGTCGCCGAGCGAGACGGCGAGGTCTCCGCCGAGGAAGCACGCTCGGCCGGGGTGCACTGGACGTTCAACCCGATGATGGACGTGTGCCACGAGCCGCGCTGGGGCCGCATCGCGGAGAGCGCCGGCGAGGACCCGTACCTCACCGCCGTGCTCACCGCCGCCAAGGTGCGTGGGTATCAGGGCCCCGCCCTGTCGGCCGACCCACGCAAGGTCGCCGCCTGCGCCAAGCACTTCGCCGCGTACGGGGGCGCCGAGGGCGGACGCGACTACAACACCGTCGACGTCTCCGAACAGCGCTTGCGCAACGTTTACCTGCCGCCCTTCAAGGCGGCGCTCGACGCCGGCGTCGCCACGGTGATGGCCTCCTTCAACACCGTGTCCGGCGTCCCCGCACACGCCAACTCCCACCTGCTCACCGAAGTGCTGCGTGAGGAGTGGCAGTACGACGGGATGGTCGTGAGCGACTGGACCGGCGTGCAGGAGCTGGTCGCTCACGGTCTCGCGGAGGACGGGGCCGACGCCATCCGCCAGGCCCTCGGCGCCGGGGTGGACATGGAGATGGTGAGCACCCACATCACCGAGCACGGCGAGAAGCTCCTCGCCGCCGGGGCGATCGACCCGGCACGCCTGGACGAGGCGGTGGCCCGTGTCCTGCTCCTCAAGGCACGTCTCGGGCTTTTCACGGCCCCGTACGCGGAGGAGTCCGCGGAGATCACCGAGCCCACCGCGGAGGCGCGCCGTGCCGCCCGCGAGACTGCGGCGCGCACCCTCGTGCTTCTCAAGAACGAGCCGGCCGCGGACGGGGCGTCCGTGCTGCCCCTGCCCGCCTCGGCCGGGTCGGTGGCCGTCGTCGGGCCGTTCGCGCACTCGACGGACCTGCACGGGACGTGGGCCGGTCCTGGTGCGGCCCGGTTCGCCGCCACCACGGTCCTGGAGGGTCTGCGCCAGGCGCTTCCCTCGACCGATGTGCTGTACGCCGAGGGAGAGGCGGAGGCCATCGCGGCGGTGCGCGAGGCGGATGTGACCGTGGTCGCGGTCGGGGAGCCGGGCGAGATCAGCGGCGAGGCATCGACGCGCGCCGACATCTCGCTGCCCGCGGGACAGGCCGAACTGATCCGCCAAGTGGCCTCCGTGGGCAAGCCTTTCGCCGTCGTGGTCTTCGGCGGCCGGCCGCTCACCATGGAGGAGTGGATCGACGAGGCGCCCGCCGTCCTCTTTGCCTGGCACCCGGGCCTCGAAGGCGGCCACGCCGTCGCGGATGTCCTTACGGGGAAGGTCAATCCGAGCGCCAAGCTCCCTGTCACCTTTCCGCGTTCGGTCGGGCAGATCCCGCTCTACTACAACCACGAGAACACCGGCCGCCCCGCCGACCCGGCCGATCCGAAGGTGCCTTTCCGCTCCTTCTACCTCGACGTGGAGCACGGGCCGCGCTTCGCCTTCGGCCACGGGCTGAGCTACACCCGCTTCGAGACGGGCGCACCCGTCCTGAGCCGGACCGAGATCTCGCTGCGGGAACTCGGTGAGGGCGGGTCCGTCGAGGTGACCGTGCCGGTCAGGAACGCGGGGGAGGTGGCGGGCACGGAGGTCGTGCAGGTCTACGTGCACGACCGGGCCGCTTCCCTCGTGCAGCCGGTACGGCGGCTTCGGGGCTTCGCCCGCGTCGAGCTGGCGCCGGGTCAGAGCGAGCAGGTCGTGCTGCGCCTGGACTCGGAGGACCTCGGCTTCTGGGACAACGACCCGGCCGGCAACTACCGCGTCGAGGCAGGGGCCTTCGACATCTACGCCGGCAGCGACTCGACGGCTGCCGCGCGCACGACGCTGGACGTCGTCTGACGGTCGCGGCACGCCGGCCAAGCCGTCGGCCCCCGTCCGTCGTCCGCCTGGCGCGGGCGGGGGCTCGGGCGGGGGCTCGGGCGGGGGTCCGGCACCCACGATCCCGGCTTTGCGGGAGCCGCCCCCGGGGACGGCCGCCCGAGCACGGCGAAGGACGGCGGCGAGGCGCCCGCCGCGTGCCGTCGCCGGCAAGGGCGCCAGGACGTAGACGAGCACGGGTACGAACACGGAACGTAGCGACCGCGCGAACATGAGCACTCCGTTGGTGACACACAGCCATCGATTTCATGACGGAGCGTGGCCAACAGAACGGGCGTTCACACCCGAACGGCCCTTTCTTCACTCCTGCGAGTGAAGATTTCACCGATTGGGCATTTTGGGCGTCAGTCGTGCCGTTCACTCGTCGTACGCACTGCACCCATGCTGGCGGCGATGACGAGGGCGACGGCCAGCCCTTCGATCCAGCTCAGGTCCTGGTGCAGTACGAGGAAGCCGGCGAGCGCGGCGATGGCCGGTTCGAGACTCATCAGCACCGCGAAGGCGGCGGCGGGGATACGGCGCAGTGCGATGAGTTCCAGGGTGTAGGGCAGCACGGAGGAAAGGAGGGCGACACCGGCACCGAGAGCGAGCGTGGAGGGCACGACGAGCGTCGCGCCGGCCTGCGCGATGCCGAACGGCAGGATGAGGACGGCGCCCACGGCCATGGCGAGGGCGAGGCCGTCAGCCTGCGGGAAGCGGCGGCCGGTCCGGGCACTGAACACGATGTACGCGGCCCACATGACGCCCGCGCCGAGAGCGAAGGCGACGCCCACGGGATCGACGTCGCTCAGCCCGGTACCACTGAGCAGAAAGACACCGAGCAGCGCGAGGAACGCCCACAGGAAGTTCACGAGACGACGGGAGGCGACCACCGACAGGACCAGCGGACCCAGCACCTCGAAGGTCACGGCGAGACCTAGCGGGATACGGTCGGCGGCCTGGTAGAACAGCGCGTTCATGCCGGACATGGCGGTGCCGAAGGCGATCACGGTGCCCCAGTCCGCCCGGGAGTGTCCCCGCAGCCTCGGGCGGCAGAAGAGCAGCAGCACGAGCGCGGCGACGGCGAGCCGGATCGCCACCACACCGAGGGGCCCGGTGCGCCCCATGATGCTCACGGCGAGCGCCCCGCCGAACTGCACCGACACACACCCGGTCAGCACCAGGCCGACCGGTCCCAGCGCGCCGCGCGGACCGATGCGCCGGGCGCCGCCGGAAGGGGCGCCCCCCTCGGTCACGGGAGCCGAGGAGGCGGAGAGCGGGGGGACCGTCGCGTCGGCGGTACCTCGCGGGACAGGAAGACCGGCCCCGGCCGGCCCGCCCGTACCCGACACCGCTCCCGCTTCGCCCCGCTCAGCCACCATCAGCCCGCCCCTTCTCGTCCACGTCCATCCAGGAGGTCAGTCACCTTTGAGGGATCGAACCACCGCACCGATCAGTCTGTTGTACCAGGGCGTGCAATGAAATGAACTTTCCGGTCACCGGCAGCCGCCCGGCGACCGAGGTGCACGCCGCTGCGAGTCCTGCTCAAGACAGCGGGCGCGCGCAGTTGCCCGGAGGACGGCCCTCAGTACCGTTCGCGCACCGATCGCCACGCGAACGCGGCAGGGAGCGTCCGTGCGCCGGGAGGCGCACGAGGACCGCGGTCGGCCGGTCGCCGGCTTCCGCGACCCGGTTGCGGCGAAGCCTGCCGTCGGCACGCTCTTGTCCACGGTAGGCCTGGCGGTGGCTGCCGTGAAATGCGACGGGGACGGGCTTATGCTCGGCGCGCATAAGCAGGAGAGAACGTGGAGTGCCGCCGCCTCTCTCCCGCCCCCACGGGAGCGCACCACCCGGGCGTGCCGTTCGCCTGCCTCGCGCCGCCGTGGGCCTCGGCAGGCGAGGCGCGCGGCGGGCCGGTGGGTCCCGCTCGGCCCGGTGGCGGCACCCGCGCGCCAAGGGGACCGCGTCCGCGCGGGGAAGGGAGGTGCCCATGTCCGTCCGCGACCCCGGCTCGGGGACTGGTCCCGGCTCGGAGGCAGGCGCATCGGCCCCGGGCTCCGGACCGGGTGGCTTGGAGGTGCGGCACCTCCGGTGTTTCCTCGCGGTGGCCGAGGAGGGGTCGGTGACGGCTGCGGCGGCGCGATTGCGCGTGGGACAGCCGGCGGTTTCGCGGACGCTGGCGGCGCTGGAGCGGGGGCTCGGGGTACGGCTCGTGGACCGGTCCACGCATCACCTCGCTCTCACAGCGGCGGGGGCGGCGTTCCGGGTGCGGGCGCGGGCGGCTGTCGCCGCCTTCGACGAGGCCGTGGCCCTCGTCGGGGCGCCCAGGGCCTTGCGGCTCGGGCATGCGTGGTCGGCGGCGGGGCGGTTCACGACGCCGTTGTTGCGGAGGTGGCGCGAGCGGCGTCCCGATGTGCCGCTGGAGTTGCTGCGGGTGGACGACCGGACGGCGGGGTTGCTGCGCGGGGTGGTGGATCTCGCGTTGTTGCGGGGGCCGGTCATGGAGCCGGGGCTGGTGGCGGTGGAGTTGTACGCGGAGCCGAGGGTCGCGGCCGTGCCGGCTGACAGTGGGTGGGCGGGACGGGCGCGGGTCGGGTTGGAGGAGCTGGCCGGGGGGACGCTCGCGCTCAACACCGTCTCGGGCTCGACGACTCCGGAGCTGTGGCCCTCCGGGGCACGGCCGGTGTCGACGTTGACCGTGGGCAATACCGACGACTGGCTCGCGGCGATCGCTGCGGGGCTGGCCTTCGGGGTGACGGCCCGGGCCACGGCGGCGATGCACGCCTATCCGGGCGTCGCCTTCGTCCCGTTGAGCGATGCCCCGCCGCTCTCGGTCTCGCTGGTGCGGCGGGCGGGGCGGGAACGGGAGGAGGTGAAGGAGTTCATCGCGCTCGCGCGGGAGGTGACGGCGGAGGCACGGAGTGGGGAGGCGGAGTGAGGCGGTGCGGAGCTACCGCGTGCGGGGCTACAGGATGCGGGGCTAGAGGGTGCGGACGACGCGGGCCGGGTTTCCGGCGGCCACGGTGTTCGGAGGGAGGTCCTTGGTGACGACGCTGCCGGCGCCGACCACGGAGTTCTCGCCGATGGTGATGCCTGGCAGGACGAGGACGCCGCCACCGAGCCAGACATTGTCCCCGATGGTGATGGGACGTGCGGACTCCCATTTCTCCCGGCGAGGCTCCGGTTCCAGGGGGTGGGTCGGGGTGAGGAGCTGGACATGGGGGCCGAGTTGGCAGTCGGCGCCGATGGTGATGTCGGCGACGTCCAGGGCGGTGAGGCCGTAGTTGACGAAGGTGCGGGGGCCGATGCGGAGGTGGGAGCCGTAGTCGAGGTGGAGGGGAGGGCGGAGGTCGGCGCCTTCGCCGAGTGAGCCGAGGAGTTCGGCGAGGAGGGGACGGGCGGTGTCCGGGTCCTCGGTGTAGGCCGCCGCCCAGCGGGCGGCGAGGCGCCGGGCCGCACGTTGGCGGCGTTCGATCTCGGGGTCATCGGCGCGGTACAACTCGCCGGCGCGCATGCGGTCGAAGATGTCCGGCCCGGGGGCTGGGGCATCGGGGGTGTGCGTCATGGGAGCGAGCGTACGGATGCGGGGTCGCCCGGATCCGTACCGCCGCTCCGTCGCCTACTGCCGCCCTGGGGCCTTACCGTCACCCCGGCCTCGTACCGGCGCCCCACCCCGTGCCACCACCCGGGCCCGGTACCGCCACCCCGCCCACGGGCCCGCGCCACCGCCTCGGCCCCGTGTCACATACCTCCGCCTCGTGTCACGTACCAGCCCCGTGTCGCGTACCCGCCTGGCTCGTGTTCCGCGTCGTGCTCAGAGGAAGCGGCCGAGGGGACGTGTCAGGGATTCGCGGGCGCGTTGGGGGAGGGAGCGGCGGGACCAGCGGGCGCGGTGCATGCGGGTGCTGCGGCTCAGGTCGTGGTCGTAGTCGGCGTCGAGACCGGCGACGAAGGAGGGGTCGAGGACGGCGAGCATGACCTCTTCGTCGTGCTCCATGGAGCGGCGGTTGAAGTTGGTGGAGCCCACCAGGGCGAGGGTGCGGTCGACGGTGAGGATCTTGGTGTGGAGCATCGTCGGCTGGTACTGCCAGATGTGGACCCCGCAGTCGAGAAGGCGGGAGTAATGGCGCTGGCCGGCGAGTTGGCAGACGCGTTTGTCGGTGTGGGGGCCGGGCTGGAGGAGTTCGACGCGGACTCCGCGCGCGGCGGCGGCGCACAGCAGGTCGATGAAGTAGTCGTCGGGGGCGAAGTAGGCGGTGGAGATGCGGACGCGTTCGCGGGCCGATTCCAGGGTGACCCGGAAGAGGGTCTGCATGTCCTGCCAGCCGAAGCTCGCGGAGCCGCGTACGACCTGGACGACGGCGTCGCCGGCCGGTTCCTGCGGGGTGAAGAGGTCCTGCTCGTCGAAGAGTTCGGGGTTGCACTCGGCCCAGTTCTGGGCGAACGCGGCGGCGATGCCGTCCACGGCGGGACCGCGTACCTCGACGTGCGTGTCGCGCCACTCGGAGGAGTCGCGGGCGTCCCCGCACCACTCCTCCGCTATCCCGACGCCTCCCGTGAAGGCGATCGACTCGTCGATCACGAGGGCTTTGCGGTGGCAGCGGTGGTTCTGCTTGAACGGGGAGATGAGGAGTGGTTTACGGAACCAGCTGAGGACGACGCCTGCGTTCTCCATGAGGTCGAGGAGGTCGCGTTCTATCGAGCGGGCGCCGAAGCCGTCGAGGAGCAGGCGCACGCGGACGCCCGCCTCGGCGCGTTCGGCGAGGGCGCGGGCGAAGTCGCGGGCGATCTCGCCGCGCCAGTAGACGAAGGTCATCATGTCCACGGTGCGGCGGGCGGAGGCGATGGCCCGGAGCATGGCGGGGAAGATCTCGTCGCCGTTGCGCAGCGCGTGCAGGCCGTTCCCCTCGGACATCGCGATGCCGAGGAGTCGTTCGAGTCTTCTTCGCAGCTCGACGCCGCGCGCGGCGAGGTCCGCGGGTACCGCGACGTCTGTGCGGTCGCGGGCGTCGAACCTCCCCTCGGCCCCGTTCGACCCCTGCCGTTCGGTCATGCTCGTCGTCATCGTCGTCCCCTCCCAGGTGTCCGCCGGGGCGGGTTGAGCTGCCCCGGCTCCCCTCCGTCTGCCCCGTCTGCCGGGCGACAGCCGTGGACTAGGAAGTGGGGGCCGGGAGCGCGTCCGCCAGGACTTCTGCGAGGTGCCGGCCGGTGCGGGGGCTGAGGTGCGAGAGCTGGGTGCGGCAGGAGTAGCCGTCGGCGAGGACCACGGCGTCGCTTCCCGCCGCGCGGACGGCGGGCAGGAGCTGGTCCTCGGCGCAGGCCACGGAGGTGGCGTAGTGGCCGCGTTCGAAGCCGAAGTTGCCCGCGAGTCCGCAGCAACCGCCGCTGAGTTCGCCGGTGAGGCCGGCCCGCGCGCGCAGGCGGCGCTCAGCCGCGTCGCCGAGCACGGCGTGCTGGTGGCAGTGCGTCTGGCCGACGACCGAGGCCGCGATGCGGGGCGGCTCCCAGCCGGGCGCGGCCTCCTCCTCCAGTACCTGGGCGAAGGTACGGACGCGGGCGGCGAGCCGGGCGGCGCGCGGGTCGTCGGGGAGCAGTTCGGGCAGGTCGGTGCGGAGGGCGGCGGCACAACTGGGTTCGAGGACGAGGACGGGAATGGGGGCGGACGCCTCGTTCGGCGTCGTGCGCGTACCCGGCCCCGTGCCCGTACCGGCATTCGGGCCACGGCCCACACCCACCACGCCGCCCGCCGCGCGCCCCGCGTCCATCGCGTCCACCGCGCGCCCCGCGTCCACCGCGTCCACCGCGTCCACCGCGTCCACCGCGTCCAGTGTCCGCCGCATCACCTTCCGTGCCGCGTCGAGTTGGCCTGTGGAGACGTACGTGAGGCCGCAGCAGACGCCCGCGCCGGCGAGCCAGGGGGCCGGGGTCGTGGCGTGGAGGCCCGCGTCGGCGAGGACGCGGCGGGCGGCGCGGGGGATGTGCGGGGCGAGGTGGCGGCCGAAGGTGTCGGGCCAGAGGAGGACGGGGTGGGCGCCGGGCGGCGGCGTGCCTTCCTCGCCGGCGCGCAGGGGGCGTGTGGCGAGGGCGGGAAGGGGGCGCTCGGGGGTGAGACCCGCGAGGCGGAGGGCGAGTGAGGTGAGGGGGCGGAGGCGGGCGACGGCGTTGAGGGGGCGGGCGAGGGGTGCGGCGGCGCGGAGCCAGGCGGGCAGCCGCCCGAGCGCGTAGTGGCTCGCCGGGCGGAGGCGACCGGCGTAGTGGTGGTGGAGGAACTCGGCCTTGTACGTGGCCATGTCGACGCCGACCGGGCAGTCACTGCGGCAGCCCTTGCACGAGAGGCAGAGGTCGAGGGCGTCGCGCACCTCGGGCGCGCGCCAGCCGCCTGTGACGACCTCACCTGCGAGCATCTCGTGGAGCAGGCGGGCGCGACCGCGTGTGGAGTGTTCCTCGGCGCCGGTGGCGCGGAAGGAGGGGCACATGACGGAGGTGCCGTGCGTGCCGCCGGGTTCACGGCACTTGGCGACGCCGACGCAGCGGCGTACGGCGGCGGAGAAGTCGCCGCCGTCGTGCGGGTAGCCGAAGGCGACGCCGACGGGTTCCCGGGGCAGGACGGAGAAGCGGAGGTTCTCGTCGAGTGCGGCGGGGCGGACGAGGATGCCGGGGTTGAGGAGGTCGTCGGGGTCCCACACGGCTTTGACCCGCGCGAACAGCGCGGTCAGCTCGGGCCCGTACATGACGGGGAGGAGTTCGGCGCGTGCCTGGCCGTCGCCGTGTTCGCCGGAGAGGGAGCCGCCGTGCGCGACGACGAGGTGCGCGAGTTCTTCGGAGAAGCGCCGGAAGACGGCGATGCCAGGCGCGCTGAGCAGGTCGAAGCCGATCCGGACGTGGACGCAGCCCTCGCCGAAGTGCCCGTACGGCGTGCCGTGCAGGCCGTGGTGAGCGAGGAGCGCGCGGAACTCGCGGAGGTACGGGCCCAGCCGGGCGGGCGGGACGGCGACGTCCTCCCAGCCCGGCCACGCCTCGGCGCCGTCCGGGCCGCGCGTCGCGGTGCCCGCGGCGTCCTCGCGCACGCGCCACAGGGCGCGTTGGGCGGCGGGGTCGGTGACGACGCGGGCGTCGAGTGCGCCAGCCGCGCCCGCGAGGAGGCGGGCGTGGTGGGCGGCCTCCGCCGGGTCGGCGCCGCCGGTCTCGGCGAAGAGCCACGCACCGCCGCGCGGCAGCGACGTGCTGTCCGGCACGAGGTCGGCGGCCATGCCCTCGACGGTGAGCGGGGCGAAGGGCAGGAGTCCGGCGGCGGCCTCGGCGGCCTCGCTCTCGTCCGCGTAGCCGAGGACCGCGAGGGCGCGCGCCGGGGGCGCTTCGACGAGGCGTACGCGCGCCTCGGTGAGCACGCCGAGCGTGCCCTCGCTGCCGCACCAGGCGCGGGCGAGGTCGGTGCCGTGCTCGGGGAGAAGGGCGTCGAGCGCGTATCCCGAGATGCGGCGCGGGAGGGCCGGGTAGCCGGTGCGCAGGAGGGCGAGGTGGGTGTCGACGAGGGCGCGGAGGGCGTCGGGGATGGGGCGTGGTCCCGCCGGTACGGGGGCGGTACGGCGGGGGCCGGGTGGTGCGGCCGTGTCCCAGCCGCGCGCGAGGTGGTGGGGGGTGCCGTCGGCGGCGAGGACGTCGAGGCTTTCGGTGTTGTCGGCGGTTGTGCCCCAGGCGACGGAGTGGGCGCCGCAGGAGTTGTTGGCGATCATGCCGCCGAGGGTGCAGCGGGCGTGCGTGGAGGGGTCGGGGCCGAAGGTGAGGCCGTACGGGGCGGCTGCGGCGCGGAGCGTGTCGAGGACGAGGCCGGGCTGGACGCGGGCGGTGCGCGTGTCCGGGTCGAGGTCGATCAGCCGGTTCATGTGGCGCGTGAAGTCGAGGACGATGCCGGTGCCCGTGGCCTGGCCGGCGATCGAGGTGCCGCCGCCGCGCGGCACGAGCGGGACGCCGTGCTCGCGGCAGGCGGCGAGGGTCGCCGCGACATCGTCGCTGTCGTGCGGGGCGACGACGCCGAGCGGGACGCGGCGGTAGTTGGAGGCGTCCATCGTGGTGAGCGCGCGGGCCCCGGGCGAGAAGTCGACGGTGCCGCGCACGGTGCGGGTCAGGGTGCGGTGGAGGGCGGCGACGGTGCCGCGGGCGGGGCGGGGGTGCGGGCTCATGGGGTGTCATCTTTCCCGGGCGGGGCGGCGAGTACGCGGGGAAGAGGGGTGGGCGCCGTCCACCGGAGGGGGTTGAGTTCACTGGGATGAGTGAGCGGATTTTTTATTTTCGGGAGTTATCCACAGATTTGCTGGGGTGGAGGTGGGGGGTGGCGGATTTGCGGAAGAATGTTAGAAGGGGAGCCCCCCGGGTGGGAGGGAACTGTCCGGGGGGGGGCAGGTTCGCCGAGCCCCCCGCCCCCACCTCGCCCCACCGCCG
>NZ_JOGO01000108.1 GCF_000719475.1 Streptomyces sp. NRRL F-5630
GTCCCGGCCCCCGCCCCCGTCCCGCGACTCCGCCCCGCCCCCGTCCCGCGCCTCCGCTTCGTCCCGGACCCCGGCCGGTGCTTCCTCGCCCGGCGCCCCCTCGCCCGGCGCCCCGCTCTCCCCTGCCGGCGGGTCCACCAGGAGCAGCCGTCCGTCGTGCGTCGCGACCGCGAACCGGTCGCCCTGCGGTGAGGCGACCAGCTCCTCGACGAGCCCGAGCCGCCCGTGCGCCCAGCGGCGGACCGGGCCCGGGGTGCCCGCGCGGGGCAGCGGGGCGACCTCGATGCCGTCAGCGCCGCCCGCGTCGCTCACGTACGCGACCGAGCTCCCGCCCCCGTACAGCACCGGCATCCGCACCCGGACCCCCGGCGTGTCCGCGAGGGTGCGCGCCGGGCCGTCTCGGTGCGTGAGCCAGTACAGGCTGCCGCGCACCGCGACGGCGCTCGCGCGGCCCGTCTCGTCGGGGCACACGGCGTCGAGGTGGCGCGCGGCGGGGACCTGGTGGTGGCGGCGGCCCGAGCGGGG
This sequence comes from Streptomyces sp. NRRL F-5630, assembly GCF_000719475.1. GTDB lineage: Bacteria > Actinomycetota > Actinomycetes > Streptomycetales > Streptomycetaceae > Streptomyces. The sequence goes on from NZ_JOGO01000108.1 coordinate 526, forward strand.
GCCGCCGAGGCGGATGTCGAGGCGGCGCGGGAGGGCGTCGGGCGCGAGGTCGTCGACGAGCCACAGCTCACCCGCGCACTGGTAGACGATCCGGTGGCCGTCGCTCGCCGCGTTGCGGGCGTAGAAGGCGTCGTGGTCGGTGTGGCGGCGCAGGTCGGAGCCGTCCGGGCGGCAGGAGTAGACGTTGCCGACGCCTTCGTGGTCGGAGAGGAAGGCGACGCGGTCGCCGACGAACAGGGGGCAGTCGAGGTGCCCTTCGAGGTCGGGGAGGAGGCGTTCGCCGTGCAGCCACAGGCGTCCGGTGGCGCCGCCCCGGTAGCGCTTCCAGGCGGCCGGTTCGTGCGGGGGAGTGCCGGTGAGCAGGAGTGTGCGCTCGTCGCCGTCGTGGCCGCGTTGCGCGAGCGCGGAGACCGGGCCCCAGGGGAGGCGACCACCGGGGGAGCCGTCGGTGGGGACCTTGTAGGCCCACGAGAAGTACGAGAACGGCTGCGCCTGCGAGGAGACGGCGAGGATGTCGCTGCGCCCGTCCGCGTCGGGCGGGCTCCAGCCGCAGACGCGGGTGTCGCGCCCGGCCCAGTAGGTGAGCTGGCGCACGGGGGTGTCGCCCGCGACCTCGGCGAGGTGGATCTCGGGGTCGAGGCTGCGCCAGGAGATGAAGGCGAGGTGCGCGCCGTCCGGCGAGAAGCGGGGGTGGCTCAGCTTCGTGCGGTCCGCCGTGAGCCGCCGGGCGAGGGAGGGCTCCGTCGCGCCGGGGGCCGGGAGCGGGGCGAGCCACAGGTCGTCCTCGGCGACGAAGCAGAGGAGGTCGGCGTGCAGGGCGGGGTGGCGGAGATAGGCCGCTCCGCCCCGCGGGTACGGGTCCCTCGGGTGCGCGGTCACCTCTCCCATGCTCTACGCGCGGCGGGGCGCGGCAACTCGGGAACGGGCCGGGGCCGCCGCCTCCAGCGGAGGGCGCCACGGAGGCGGCGGGCGGGACGGAGCCCGTGGGAGGCGGGACGGGGCTCACCGCCGGAGGGGGCGCTACGGGTCCGTGGCCCCCTGCCCCCGCCCCGCGTGCTCCGGGACTCCGGGGCCGTGGCCCCCTGCCCCGCCCCGGCCGGTACGGGACCGATCGCCCCACGCCCCCCGTCCGGTCGGACTCGGCCTCAGCCCTCGCCCCGGGCGTCCCTCATCACCCGTACCGCCGCGCCTCGGGGACGAGCGCGAGCGCGACGACGAGCCCGGCGAGCACCTCGGTGCGCCACCCGCGCGGGTGGGAGCACCGGGCGGGGCGGAAGCAGCGGGGGCCGGGGCAGGGGCCGACGTAGGAGGGAACCGCCGTTCGCACGATCAGTCCCTCCAGCGACACCGGCCTCGTCCTCCCCGGCGTGCTCTCAGGGCGGCTCCCGCCTCTGCGCCGAGGCCGGTGTCGCCCGGTCGAGGGGCGGTCAGGCGCACGAAGCCGCTCGGATTCACCCCGGAACAGATGCGCGAGCGGCTCACCGCACCCGACCGCCTGGACGGGGGTGCCGGGGCCCTGCCGCCGAAGGAGCGCGAGGCCGGGCTCGCGGAAGACGAAGAAGCCCGCCGAGACGCCGCGCGGCAGGCTGCCGGGCCCGAAGCAAGGGCCGAAGCAGGGCTCCGAGCCCGGCCCGGAGCCCCCCTCGCGCCACCGCAGCCCTCGGGGCCACCGCACCCCCGCGCCACCGCAGCCACCGCCGTGCTCGCCGCTGAGGCCGGGCCCGCGCGCTGACAGCGAGAGCCGCACGCGCACCCGAAACGCGAGCGCCCCCATCCCCCACCCCATGTACGTACCGGATAAATAAGCCCCGCGCAGCACGCGTGGCCCACCTCACGTACGAAACCGTTTCGTTTCGCTTGGGAGGCGGGTAGGCTCCTCATATGCGAGAGCGCACCCGGCTCCGCTCCTGGGGCTAGGGTGCGTGGACCGACGCGTGTCGCTCGCCCGTCCCTCCCCGGGGCGGGGCAGGCGCGCGGGAGCGAGCAGGAGGTGGGCCGGATGGCTGGAGCAGTGGGCGCGACGACGCGTCGCAGCCGTCTGACGCCGGAGCGCGAGGCCGAGTTGTACGGCGCCGTGCTCGACCTGCTCCGCGAGGTCGGCTACGAGGCGCTCACCATGGACGCCGTGGCCTCCCGCACCCGGTCCAGCAAGGCCACCCTCTACCGCCAGTGGGGGAGCAAGCCCGAGCTGGTCGTGAAGGCGCTGCGCCATCACAAACCGCACTCGATCGCCGACATCGACACCGGCAGCCTGCGTGGGGACTTCCACGCGATGGTGGGCAGCCAGGACGATTGCCGCATGGCGGAGGACGCCGCGCTGATGCGCGGGATCGCCATGGAGATGAAGAGCAACCCCGATCTGCACCGCGCCTTCCGCGAACTGCTGATCGAGCCCGAGATCACGGGGCTCGGACAGGTGCTGCGGCGCGCGGTGGAGCGCGGCGAGGTGGACGCGGACAGGCCCGCGCTCGACTTCGTCGTGCACATGATGGTCGGTGCCTTCGTCGCGCGGCAGATGATCGACGCGCGGCCCTTGGACCGGGACTTCCTCACCCGATACATCGACGCCGTGGTACTCCCCGCCCTCGGCGTCTGATTCCCCGACACCCCCGCGCGGACTGACGCGCGCCCCCCGCTTCTCCCCTCCCCGCCGGGCCAGGACGCCCCGCGACGCGTACCCCGCGCCGCTGAGCCGGCCTGCCCGGACCAGGGTGAGCCGGGCGGGCACCGGTCCGCGCACCGCGCCCCCGTACCAGCCGTGTACGAGCCGCCGCGACCCGTACCACCTGACGTGACCGCCTCCCGTCAGGGCCGGACGCATCCGCAAAGCCTTGTCCCTTTTCCGCCCCTGACCGAACGGGAGTTCCACCCCCGTGGCCACATTCCTCTACCGGCTCGGCCGGTTCGCCTTCAGGCGGCGACGCGCCGTCGCCTTCGTGTGGGTCGTGCTGCTCGCGCTCGTCGGCTTCGGTGCCGCGACCGCCAGCAGTCCGGGCCCGAGCCAGTTCTCCATACCCGGCGTCGAGGCCCAGAAGGCGTTCGACCTCCTCGACCAGCGGATGCCCGCGAACAACGCGGAGGGCGCCAGCGCCCGCGTCGTCTTCAAGGCGCCCGAGGGCCAGAAGATCACCGACCCGGCGAACAAGGCCGAGGTCACCAGGACGGTCTCCGCGATCGAGCACGGCTCGAAGGAGGTCTCCCACGCGGACGACCCCTTCGAGAACAACGCGGCCGTCTCCAAGAACGGTGAGATCGCCTACTCCACCGTGAGCTACAAGGTCAGCTCCATGGAGCTGACGGACGCGAGCAAGGACTCGCTCGAACACGCCGCCGAGCAGGCCCAGGACAAGGGCCTGACCGTCGAGATCGGGGGTGACGCGCTCCAGGCCGGGGCCGAGACCGGCTCCACCGAGGTCGTCGGCATCGTCGTCGCGGCCGTCGTCCTGGTCATCACCTTCGGCGCGATCGTCGCCGCCGGGCTCCCGCTGCTCACCGCGCTCATCGGCGTCGGCGTCGGTGTCGGCTCGATCACCGCGCTCGCCTCGGCCCTCCACCTCGACTCGACGACGTCGATCCTCGCCATGATGATCGGCCTGGCGGTGGGCATCGACTACGCGCTCTTCATCGTCTCCCGCTACCGGGCCGAACGCGCCGAGGGCAAACAGCCCGAGGAAGCCGCCGGACGGGCGACGGGCACGGCGGGCTCCGCCGTCGTCTTCGCCGGGCTCACGGTGATCATCGCCCTGTGCGGCCTCGCCGTCGTCAACATCCCGTTGCTCACCAAGATGGGCGTCGCCGCCGCCGGTACGGTCGCTGTCGCCGTGGTGGTCGCGCTCAGCCTCATCCCCGCGCTGCTCGGCTTCGCGGGCGACAAGGTGCTCGGCCGCAAGGCCCGCAAGGCCGCCAAGGCCGTCAAGGACCAGGGCCCCGAGGCCCAGGCCCGTGCCGTCGCCGAGGCCCATCGCGGCGACGACGGCGCGCACAAGGTCAACGGCGGCACCCGCTGGGCCCGCTTCGTCCTGCGCCGCCCCGTCCGTGTCCTGCTCCTCGGCGTCCTCGGCCTCGGCGTGATCGCCGTGCCGGCGACACAGCTCGAACTCGGCCTGCCCGACGACGGCTCGCAGCCGACGTCCACGACGCAGCGCCGCGCCTACGACCTGCTCTCCGACGGCTTCGGGCCGGGCTCCAACGGCCCGCTCATGACCGTCTTCGACGGCAAGGGCGTCGCCGACCCGCACGCGGAGGCCGCGCAGGTCGTCGCGGAGATCAAGAAGCTCCCCGACGTCGCGGCGGTCAGCCCCGCCTCCTTCAACCCGGCGGGCGACACGGCCACCATCGCCGTCGTCCCTGCCTCCAAGCCGTCCTCGCACGCGACCGAGACGCTCGTCCACTCCATCCGCGACATCGGCGAGGACGTCAAGGCCGCCGACCGCGGCGAGGTGCTCGTCACCGGGCAGACGGCGATGAACATCGACGTCTCGCAGAAGATGAACGACGCGCTCCTGCCGTACCTCGTGCTCGTCGTCGGCCTCGCGTTCCTGCTCCTGATGCTCGTCTTCCGCTCGGTCCTCGTGCCCCTCAAGGCGGCGCTCGGCTTCCTCCTCTCGGTGGTCGCCGCGCTCGGCTCCGTCGTCGCGGTCTACCAGTGGGGCTGGCTCGGCTCGCTCTTCGGGGTCGAGCAGACCGGACCGATCATGAGCATGATGCCGATCTTCATGGTGGGTGTCGTCTTCGGCCTCGCGATGGACTACGAGGTCTTCCTCGTGACCCGGATGCGCGAGGCGCACGTCCACGGCGAGAGCCCGGCCCAGGCCATCGAGACCGGGTTCCGCCACGGTGCCCGCGTCGTCACGGCCGCCGCCGTCATCATGATCGCCGTCTTCGCCGGGTTCATCGGCTCCAGCGAGCAGATGGTCAAGATGATCGGCTTCAGCCTCGCGATCGCCGTCCTCTTCGACGCCTTCGTGGTGCGCATGACGATCGTCCCGGCGGTCCTCGCCCTGCTCGGCCGCCGCGCCTGGTGGCTGCCGAAGTGGCTCGACCGCGTCCTGCCGAACGTCGACGTCGAGGGCGAGAAGCTCCACAAGGCGCTGGGGGACGGTTCGTCCTCCGGCGAAGGACCCCAGGACCCGGACGCGGAAAGGGAGTTGACCCGCGTCTGAGCAGTCCTGGCCCCGGGCGGGGCGAGCGGCCCCCGGGCCGTGTCCCGCCCGGTGACCGGGTGCGGTGGGCGGCTGAGTGCCGCACCCCGCCCGGTGACCGTGCCGAGGTCCGTGGGGACGGGGCCGGCACGGCGGGCCCGGCGAGAGGGCAAGGCTCTCGCCGGGCCCTTCCCCTGGGCGTACGGGCCAGCCCGGCACCATGCGACGAGCACCGATCCGGGCGTACGCGCCTTCCGCGAGGCCATCGCGTACTACGCCGAGGACCTCGGCCGCGTCGAGACCGGTGAGCCCGCCCGGCCCGGCGCCGCGGACGGCACCCCCGGCTGACCCGCCACCCCGGACCGGCCCGCCCCCGCCGGGTCCGCCGCCCCCGTCACCGTCCGAACCGCCGCCCCCGCCTTACCCGTCGCCCCCGCCTGCCCCGTCGCCCCCGGCGCCTCGCGGACCGGGCCCGTCAGCCCCGCCTCGTAGCGGGCCGCCGCCGTGTACGTGCGGCGCAGGAAGCGGATCAGGTCCGTGCTGTCGCACTGGAGGACGAGGAGTGGCCCCGCCGCGCGGCGCAGTTCCAGGACCGTCTGCGCGCGTCCGCACGGCCAGACGCGCAGGCCCGCCGTCCCGGCCGGGCTGCGCAGCCCTTCCTCCAGGAGAGCGCGCGCGAAGACGTGGTCGTGCGCCCCCTCGGTGCCCGGGAAGGCGAGGCCGACGAGCGCGGGGTCGGTGGCGGGGTCGTACCGCAGGAGCACGGGAAGCGTCTCCGCCTCGTCGGGGCCGCTCGCGCACACCCGTACCCGCACGTACTGCTCGATGCCTGTCACGGTCGCAGAATCCCACGAGTGGGGAGGATTCGCCCGGCGAGAACGGCGGCCAGGTGGCAGTTGCGCCGGAGGCACTCTTGCGAGTCCCTCGCAACTGGGCACTATGATCGTACGGTTTTGCGCGTCCCCGCCCCCGCAGGAAGCGAAGTCCCGCCATGCATGTCCCTGACGGATTCATCAACGCTCCCGTCTCCGCCGCGACCGGCGTGCTCGCCGCCGCCGCCGTCGCGGTCTCGCTGCGCGGCGCCCGCCGCGAACTCGGCGCCGCCGGTGCCGAGCGCACGGCGCCGCTCGCCGGTCTCGTGGCCGCGTTCATCTTCGCCGTCCAGATGCTCAACTTCCCCGTCGCCGCGGGCACCAGCGGACACCTCCTCGGCGGCGCGCTCGCCGCGATACTCGTCGGCCCTTATACGGGCGTGCTGTGCGTGTCCGTCGTCCTGCTCATGCAGGGCGTCCTCTTCGCGGACGGCGGCCTCACCGCGCTCGGCGTCAACATCACCGACATGGCGATCGTGACGGTCGTCGTCTCGTACGCGGTCTTCCGCGGCCTCGTGAAGGTCCTCCCGCGCCGCCGCTCCTCCCTCACCGCCGCCTCCTTCGTGGCCGCGCTGATCTCCGTGCCGGGCGCCGCGGTCGCCTTCACGCTCATGTACTGGATCGGCGGCACGACGGACATCTCGATCGGCAAGGTCGCGAGCGCCATGATCGGCGTGCACGTGCTCATCGGGATCGGCGAGGCGGTCATCACCGCGCTGACGGTCGGCGCCGTCGTCGCCGTCCGCCCCGACCTCGTGCACGGCGCGCGCGGCCTCGGAGCGCCGCTCAAGCTGCGCGTGGGCGGCGAACTCGTCGACGCCGCCCCCAAGGCCCCCGCGCCCGCCCCCGTCGCCGCCCGCTCCACCCGCAAGATCTGGATCACCGGCGTCGTCGCCTCCGTCGTCCTCGCCGGTTTCGTCAGCTTCTACGCCTCCGCGAACCCCGACGGCCTGGAGAAGGTCGCCCACGACAAGGGCATCGACAAGGCGGAGAAGGACCACGCCTCGAAAAACTCCCCGCTCGCCGACTACGGTGTCAAGGACATCGCCGACGCCCGGATCTCCGGCGGCCTCGCCGGTGTGATCGGTGTCGGCGCGACGATCGTCGTCGGCTCGGGCGTCTTCTGGGCCGTGCGCAAGCGCCGCGCCGACGAGGACCAGCCGGGCGAGCAGGGCGCCACCACCTCGGCAGGGACCGTATAAGCGCATGGCAGCGGAAGGGGGCACCCCCCACACCTCCGGCCACGGGGGAGCCCACCGGCTCTACCGGCACGGGAACTCCGTCGTGCACCGGCTGCCGCCGCACACGAAGCTCGCCGCCGCGTTCGCCTTCGTCGTGCTCGTCGTCTCGACCCCGCGCGAGGCGCTGTGGGCCTTCGGCGGCTACGCGGTGCTGCTCGCCGCCGTCGCGACGGCGGCCCGCGTCCCCGCCGGCTACCTGCTGAAACGGCTGCTCATCGAAGTGCCGTTCGTGGCCTTCGCGGTGCTCATGCCGTTCGTCGCCGAGGGCCCGCACACCGAGTTCCTCGGCCTGTCCCTCTCGGTCAGCGGCCTGTGGGGCGCCTTCAACGTCCTCGCGAAGGGCACGCTCGGCGTCGCCGCCTCCGTCCTGCTCGCCTCGACGACCGAACTGCGCGCCCTGCTCCTGGGCCTGGAACGGCTCCGGCTGCCCCCGATGCTCGTCCAGATCGCCTCGTTCATGCTCCGGTACGGGGACGTCATCACCGACGAGATGCGCCGCATGAAGATCGCCCGCGAGTCGCGCGGCTTCGAGGCGAAGGGCGTGCGGCAGTGGGGCGTCCTCGCGAAATCCGCGGGCGCCCTCTTCATCCGCTCCTACGAACGCGGCGAGCGCGTCCACCTCGCGATGCTCAGCCGCGGTTACACGGGCACCATGCCCGTCATCGACGAGATCACCGCGACGGGCACGCAGTGGGCGCACGCGCTCACGCTGCCCGCCGCGGCGCTCGTGATCTGCCTGTTGGGATGGACCCTGTGACGCATCGAGCCACCGACCCCGTACGCCAGGACACCGCCTCCGGTACCGCGCCGCCCTCCCTCGACGTGAGCGGCCTCGCCTACGCCTACCCGGACGGCCACCAGGCGCTCTTCGGCGTCGACCTGCGCATCGGGAAGGGCGAACGCGTCGCCCTCCTCGGCCCCAACGGCGCCGGCAAGACGACCCTCGTCCTCCACCTCAACGGCATCCTCGAAGCGGGCGCGGGCAGCGTCACCGTCGCCGGGCTCCCCGTCGGCAAGAAGCACATGGCGGAGATCCGCCGCCGCGTCGGGCTCGTCTTCCAGGACCCCGACGACCAGCTCTTCCTGCCCACGGTCCGCGAGGACGTCGCCTTCGGCCCCGCGGCGGCCGGGCTGCGGGGCGCGGAGCTGGAGGCGCGGGTGCGCGAGGCGCTCGACGAGGTCGGCATGGGCGAGTACCTCGACCGTCCCCCGCACCACCTCTCCTTCGGCCAGCGCCGCCGCGTCGCCGTCGCCACCGTCCTCGCGATGAGGCCCGAGATCCTCGTACTCGACGAGCCCTCCTCGAACCTCGACCCCGCCTCGCGCCGCGAACTCGCCGACATCCTCCAGCGCCTCGACGTCACGGTCCTGATGGTCACCCACGACCTGCCCTACGCCCTGGAGCTGTGCCCGCGCGCGGCCATCCTGAGCGACGGCGTCATCGTGGCGGACGGCCCGACGGGCGAGTTGCTGAGCGACGCGGACCTCATGCGCGCCCATCGCCTCGAACTGCCCTTTGGCTTCGATCCGCGGTCTGTGACCATGGAGAGGTGAACGAGAGTGTGCGCCAAGCCGGGGACGTGACGGTCGAAGGACTCGTCGCACCGGGGTACGAACAGGTCAGGGACGCCTTCACCAGCAACTTCACCCGGCTCGGTGAGCGGGGCGCGGCCGTCGCGGTCTACCACGACGGCCGCAAGGTCGTGGATCTGTGGGGCGGTACGCGGGACGGGGACGCCCCCGCCTCGGGCGGCGAGCCCTGGCGCCGGGGCACGGCGCAGATCGTGCGCTCCGCGACGAAGGGCATCGCGGCGACCGTGCTGCTCCTGCTCCACCAGCGCGGCGCCCTCGACCTGGAGGCCCCGGTCTCCGCGTACTGGCCCGCGTACAAGGCGCACGGCAAGGACGGCACCCGCGTACGCCACCTCCTCGGCCACCGCGCGGGCGTGCCCGCGCTCGACACGCCGCTCACCCCCGAGGCCGCCCGCGACCTCGACCGCGCGGCAGCCGCCGTCGCCGCGCAGGCCCCGTTCTGGGGGCCGGGCACCGACCACGGCTACCACGCGCAGACGTACGGCTTCCTCACCGGCGAACTCGTGCGGCGCCTCACCGGGCGCACGCTCGGCTCCTGGGTCGCCGAGAACCTGGAGCGGCCCCTCGGCCTCGACCTGTGGATCGGGCTGCCCGAGGACGAGGAGTGGCGCGTCGGCCGGATCAGCCCGCTCGCCCCGCCGCCCGCCGCCAACGGCCTGCGCCTGCGCCCGCGCAGGGACATCGCCGCCGCGTACGGGGACCCCGGCTCGCTCACGAGCCGCGCCTTCGCCGCCATCAGCCCTGCCGCCGACGAGAACACGCGCGCCCACCGCGCCGCCGAACTCCCCGCCGCAAACGGCGTCGCGACCGCGCGCGGTCTCGCCCGCTTCTACGCGGCGCTCGTCGGCGACGTCGACGGAGGCCGCCGCCTCCTCACCCCCGCGACCCTCGCCATGGCCCGCACCCAGGAGTCCGAGGGCCCCGACCGCGTCCTCGTCGCCCGCACCCGCTTCGGCGCCGGCTTCATGCTCCACGGCCCCGCCAGCCCCCTCCTCGCCGAGGGCTCCTTCGGCCACCCCGGCCGCGGCGGCTCCCTCGGCTTCGCCGACCCCGAATCGGGCATCGGCTTCGGCTACGTCACGAACGGCCTGCGCAAGGGCGTGACAGCCGACCCACGAGCCCAGGCGCTGGTGAAGGCGGTACGGGGGGTGGTGGGGGGCTGAGGGGGCGTCCCCTCGGCCGCCGCGCGGACCGTGACGGCGGGACGGGCAGGGGCGGTCGGCGTTCCATGCCCCGCCCGGTCGCCCGGGACTCCGGTGGAGGCGCGTTCGCGCGGGGAGCGGGCCTTACGCTTCGCTGGTGCGGAGTTCCTCTCAGGTTTCCCCGGAAGGCGGGTTGGGGTGGGCATGACGCTGGGTGTCGCGATCCTCACGATGGGGGACCGGCCCAAGGAGTTGGCGGCACTGCTGTCCTCGGTCCGTGCGCAGACGACGCCAGCGACGCGGACTGTGGTCGTCGGCAACGGCTGCTCGCTCGCCGGCCTCGGGTTGCCGGACTGGGTGGAGGCGGTTGAGCTCGCCGAGAACCTGGGAGTGACGGGTGGCCGGAATGCCGCCCTGGACCGTCTACGGGACATGGACCTCGTCCTGGACTTGGACGACGACGGTCTGTTGGTCTCCAACACCGACTTCGAACGCATCGTCGGGTTGTACGAGGCCGATCCACGGTTGGGCATCGTCGGGTTCCGGATCGCGGACGAGACCGGCTTCACCCAGCGCCGCCATGTCCCGCGACTGCGCTCCGGCGAGCCGATGCGCGGGGGACGGGTGACCACGTTCCTGGGTGGGGCGCACGTGCTGTCGGGGAGGATGCTGGCTCAGGTCGGCGACTGGCCGGACGCGTTCTTCTTCTCGCACGAGGAGACGGACATGGCCTGGCGCGCGCTGGACGCCGGGTGGACGATCCGTTACGAGCCGGATCTCCTGCTCCAGCACCCCCGCACCTCGCCCGCCCGCCACGCCGTCTTCCACCGCACCACCGCCCGCAACCGGGTCTACCTCGCCCGGCGTCACCTCCCGGCCCCGCTCGTGCCGGTCTACCTGGGGGTATGGGTGGCACTGACCGTGGCGCGCACGCGTGACGCGGCGGGTTTGCGGGCGTGGTGCGCGGGCTTCGCGGAGGGCTGGCGCACGGCGTGCGGTCCGCGCCGCCCCCTGCGCTGGTCCACGGTGTGGACCATGACCCGCCTCGGGCGTCCGCCGGTCCTCTGACCGTCCGGACGTGGGACATCCGTCGTGGGGAGCCCCGCGATCGGCGTCGTGGGGGAGTCCGGCGGGACACGCGGTGGCTGGAGCGCACGCCGTACGCGATCCCCGACCGCCCCGAGGGTCCCGGCACGCGCGCCGCGGGATCGCCCTGAGCGCGCGTCACGGGTCCTCGCCCGCGCCCACTACACCCCTCGCACCTCTGTTCCTCTCCCCCCTCCTCCCGGTAGCTTCCGCGCCATGACACAGCGATTCGAGGGCCATGTCGCATTGATCACCGGGGCCGCGCGCGGGATCGGGGCGGCGACCGCGCGGCGGCTCGCCGAGGAGGGGGCGCGGGTGCTGCTCACCGACGCCGACGAGGGGGCGGCGCGGGCGACGGCGGCGGAGATCCCGGGGGCGGAGCCGTACCGCCTCGACGTGCGGGTACGGGCCGAGGCGGAAGCCGCCGTGGCGCACGCGGTGCAACGGTTCGGGCGTCTCGACGTCCTCGTCAACAACGCCTATTCGGCGGGTGCCGACGCGGACCTCTTCGAGGACGAGAGCGACGAGGTCTGGGAGCGCGACATCGACGTGTGCCTCGGCGGTGCCTTCCGCTGCTCGCGCGCGGCGCTCCCGCACCTCGTCGCCTCGGGCCGGGGCGCGATCGTGACGATCGGCTCGGTCAACGCCGAGGCCGACTTCGGCGGTCACGCCTACAGCGCCGCGAAGGCCGCGCTCACCTCGCTGACCCGTACCCTCGCCGGGCACGCGGGCCCGCGCGGCGTGCGCGTCAACCTCGTCGAGCCCGGCACGGTCCGCACGACGGCGTGGGCCGACCGCCCCGCCCACCTCGAAGCGTTCGCCGGTCTCTACCCGCTCGGCCGGGTCGGCGAGCCCGAGGACATCGCGGCGGCCGTCGCCTACCTCGCCTCGGCCGACGCGGCCTGGGTCACGGGCACGACCCTGCGGGTGGACGGCGGCATCCTGGCGGTCCAGTCGGGCTTCCGGCAACGGGCGAAAGCGGCGGACGCGCAGGCAGCGGCGGACGGGGAGGCGGTACAGGCCGGGGACGGGCCGGGCGCCGGCTGACCCCGGTACGGCGGGAGGCCGCCCCGCCCTCGCCCCCGCGTTACAGCTCCAGCAGGTCCAGCGCCTGGTCCAGGTTGCGGCGGGCGAGGGCCTGGCGGGCCGGGTCGAGGCCCGGGTCGGCGTGGCGGATCGCGGACTGTTCGAGGTACCACTCGACGCGCCAGACCCGCAGCCAGGCCAGCGCCCAGCGCTCGGCGGCCAGCCCGGCGCGGCGGTCGAGCGTCGAGGCCGGGCCGCCCAGGTCCACGTACCGCTCCAGGAACGCGCGCGCCTCGCGGGGGCGCGGGCGGTCGAGGCCGTCGCCCCAGGAGACGAGGTCGAGGAGGACGGGACCGACGTAGGAGCGCGCGAAGTCGATGAGGCGGACGCCCTTCGGCCCCACGTGGACGCCGTTCCCCGCGATCTCGGTGTGCACCCAGCCGAAGGGCTCCCGGTCGGCGCCCGCGCAGCGCTCCTCGGAGACCTTCCGCACCTTGTCGAGGTCGCCGCCGAGCCTGCCCGCGAGAGCGGTCCAGCGGCCCGCCTCCTGGAGCCGGTCCAGGTGCCAGCGCGCCCGGTCGGGCATGGTGATCATCGTGTACTCGGAGAGTGAGGGGCTGCCGGGCGGCGAGGGCGCCCGGTGGAGGACGAGGAGCAGGTCGAGCACCTCGTCCTCGGTGGCGGGGCGTACGGGCTCGCCCAGGTCCTCCATGACGATCGTCATGTGCTTGTCGCGCACCTCGCTGGAGTGCAGCGTCGCCACGGGCACCCCGGCGGCCTGGAGCACCCGGTGCGTCGACGCCTCCTGAGCGAGCGGCGCGTGCCCGTACTTGTGGATGAGCGTCAGGCCGTCCGCGAAGACGAGTCGTTCGACCCCGCCGTGGGTCCAGGCGCGGACCTTTTCGCGCCGGGGATCCGGGGCGAGCCCGAGCCCGTCGAGGTGCTCCGCGAGGACCGTATTCAGGAGTGCGAAGTCGAGCACGGGACGTCCCGGGGGGAGGCGGTACGGGGGGTACGGACCGCCACATCGTGGCCCACCCGCGCGGACCGCCCCAAGTCCGTGACCATTCACGACCGTTATCGACCCGACGAGTCCGGGAGGTGCCCCTTCCCGGACGGAAGCGGCCGAATGGGGCGGGCGGTTGATCGGCGACGGTCACTGCCGGCCGCTGCCGATCAAC
>NZ_JOGO01000109.1 GCF_000719475.1 Streptomyces sp. NRRL F-5630
CACCCTCCAACCGGTCCACGAACCACAACCGACGCTGCGCGTACGACAACGGCAACCGCTCCGGCCGCACCCCCGCCACCACCCCCGGACGCGCCCCAGAGCCCGTCCACTCCCCCATCCGTGCCGCCAGTCGCGCTGCCGTGGGGTCCTCGAAGACCGCCCGCACGGGGATCTCGACGTCGAGCACGGCACGGACACGTCCGACCAGGCGGACGGCGAGCAGCGAGTGCCCGCCGAGCGCGAAGAAGTCGTCGTCCGCACCGACCCGGGGCACGCCCAGGACCTGCGCCATGGCGGCGCAGATCAGTTCCTCGTACGTGCCCGCGGGGCGTCCGGCACCGGTGGCGGCGGCCGGGTCGGGGACGGGCAGCGCCGCTCGGTCGAGTTTGCGGTTGACCGACAGCGGCAGCCCCTCCAGGGCCACGAACGCGGACGGCACGAGGTGTGCGGGGAGCCGGGCCGCGAGATGGTCGCGCAGTACGGCGGGCAGTCCGGCAGCGCGGGGGTCGCCGGGCTCCCTCGGCACGACGTAGGCGATGAGGCGCTTGTCGCCCTGGGCACCGGGGATGTCGTCCCGGGCGACGACGGCGGCGTACGCGACGCTTTCGTGCTCGGTGAGCCGCGTCTCGATCTCGCCCGGTTCGATACGGAAGCCGCGGATCTTGACCTGGTCGTCGGTGCGCCCGACGTACAGCAGGCGGCCGTCGGAGGTGCGGCGCACGGTGTCCCCGGTGCGGTACATACGGCTGCCCGCGGCTCCGTAGGGGTCGGCCACGAAGCGTTCGGCGCTGAGACCGGGCAGGCCCACGTAGCCGCGCGCCACCCCGGCGCCCGCGACGTACAGGTCGCCGTCGACGCCGTCGGGGACGGGGCGCAGCCGGGCGTCGAGGACGTACAGGCGGACGCCGGGCAGGGCGCGGCCGATGGTGGGGGCGGAGCCGGGCCGCAGCGGACCGTCGGCGGCGGCGATGACGCTGGTCTCGGTCGGGCCGTAGGCGTTGCCGAACCAACGGTCGGCGCCCCAGCGGTCCACGAGGCTCTGGCCGAGGGCCTCGCCCGCGACCAGCAGGGTGCGCACGGAGGCCAGCCGGTGATCGTCCGTGGCCATGCCGAGGACGGTCGGCGGGAGTTGCAGGTGGGTGACCGTGTGCCGTGCGACGAGGTCTTCGAGGCCGGCGCCGGGCAGGAGCCGGGCGGCGGGGGCGACGACGAGACGGGCGCCCGCGGCGAAGGCCGTCATGATCTCCCAGGTCGCGACGTCGAAGCCGATCGAGGCGAACTGCAGCAGCCGGCTCTCGGCGGTCAGGCCGGGCCAGCGGAACGCGAGGAGGTTGACCGCGCCGGAGTGCGGGACGACGACGCCCTTGGGGGTCCCGGTGGAGCCGGAGGTGTAGATGACGTACGCCGGGTGGGCGGGGTGGAGCGGGCTGGTGCGCTCGTCCTGGGTGATCGGCTCCGGGGCGTGCGCCGCGACGGCGGCGCGTACGGCGGGGTCGTCCACGACGATCGGCGCGGCGACGGACGCGGGCAGGGAGGCGGCGTGGGCCGTGCTGGTGAGGACGGCGGCGGGGGAGGCGTCGGCGTACAGGTGGGCGACGCGTTCGGCGGGCTGATCGGGGTCGACGGGGACGTACGCGGCGCCGGACGTGAGGACCGCGAGGAGCGCGACGACAAGGTCCGGCGAACGGTCCATGAGGAGCATGACCCGGTCCTCCGGGCCGATGCCCCGGCCGATGAGATGACGGGCGAGCCGGTTGGCGCGGGCGGCGAGCCCGGCGTAGTCCCACTCCTCGGGTGCGTCGTCGTGCGCGTAGGCGAGCGCGACGGCTTGCGGGGTGGCCGCCGCGCGGTCGGCGAAGACGTCGACGAGGGTGCGGTCCGGGTCCCCGTGCCCGGTGCCGTTCCCCTCAGTGAGGATGCGGTGCCGCTCGGCGTCGGGGAGGACGTCGAGGTCGGCCAGCGGGGTGCCCGGCGCGTGTGCGAGGGCGTGGACGACGCGTTCGGTGGTGGCGTGCAGCAGCCGGGTCACGAGCTCCGGGTCGAGCGGGGCTGCCGCTTGGACGTCGAAGGCGAGCGCCCTGCCGTCGTCGTCGACGGAGACGAGCAGCGGGTAGGTGGTGCGCTCCCGGAAGGCGAGGAGTTCCGTGCCGGGCGGCAGGACCGTGCCGGGTCCGCCCGAGGCGTTGTGCCGGTAGTTGAACACGGCGGTGAACAGCGGTGCGGGGGCCCGCACACCGCTCGCGCGCTGGGCGGCGGCGAGCGAGGCGTGTTCGTGCACCATGAGCTCGGCGAGCTGGTGGTGCATGGCGTCTACCGCCCCGCCGACATCGGTACCCGCCGTGCGGGCGCGGACCGGGAGGGTGTTGATGAACAGGCCGGGCACGTCGCCCGCGCCCTCGCCGGACTGCATACGGCCGAGGATGAGGGTGCCGAAGACGACGTCGTCCCGTCCGGACACGGCGGCGAGGACCCGCGACCACACGACGTGCAGGACGGTCGCCGCGCTCACTCCGGCGCGCCGGGCCTGTGCCCGCAACCGGGCCGTCACCTGTGCGTCGAGGACGGTGCGGTGTTCCGTGACGTCGCTTCCCTCGCCCCGCCCCTCCCCCACGCCGAAGGCGGCGGTGGGTTCGGTGACGTCGCCGAGGAGCCGCCCGAAGTAGGCGCTGTGTTCCTCGGCGGGCGTGCTGAGCAGTGCCCGGCCGATGAAGTCGCGGTAGGGACGCGGCGTGGGCAGGGTGTCGCCCCGGCCCGCGAGGATGGCGGTGGCCTCGCGCAGCACCAGGTCGAGCGTGGTGTGGTCCTGGGTGATGTGGTGCATGCGCAGGGCGAGCAGTCGTCGGCCGCTCCCCGGTTCGGTGGCGGTCCTGGCGTCCATCAGCGGGGCGCGGCGCAGGTCCAGCGGCTCGTCGCCGTGGGCCAGCAGCCGCTCGACGGGGTCCGGCCCCTCCCCCGGATCGGTCTCGGTGACGGGCAGTTCGGCGTGCCGGTGCACGATCTGCACGGGGTGCGGCAGGCCCGTCCACGCCAGGGAGGTGCGCAGGACGTCGTGCCGCTCGATCACCTGGCCCAGGGCCGCGAGGAAGGAGTCGAGCGCCTGCGGGGTGTCGAAGGCCAGGACGTAGCGGACGACGTACGGGTCGCTGTCGTCGGTGCCGTCTCCGGTGCCCGTCCCGGCGTGGAACCGGTGATGGAAGAAGAGCCCTTCCTGCAACGGCCCGAGAGGGTAGACGTCGGCGACACCGGCCGCTCCGTCGGGCAAAGCGTCGGTGAGGGCGCGCAGTTCGTCCTCGGTGAGGCCCGCGAGCGGGACCATCTCCGGCGTGAGGCGGGTGGTGCCGGGCGGGACGCTGCCCTCGGGAAGCCGCACGGGTTCGGCCCCCGCCGCCGCGGCCAGCCGGGCGGGCGTCGGGGCGGTGAACAGGGTGCGCATGTCGACGCGGACGCCCTCGGCCCGGAGGCGGTCGAGCAGGCGTACGGCGAGCATGGAGTGGCCGCCGAGCGCGAAGAAGTCGTCGTCGGCCCCGACCGAGGGCAGGTCCAGGACGTCGGCGAAGGCCGTGCAGAGCGTCTTCTCGCGCGCCGTCGCGGGGCCGCGCCCGCCGCCGGTGGCCTGGTGCCGGTCCGGGGCGGGGAGCGCGGCACGGTCGAGCTTGCCGTGGGAGGTGAGCGGCAGTCGCTCCAGCGGGACGCAGACCGCGGGCACCATGTGGGCGGGCAGCAGCGTGGCGGCGTGCTCGCGTGCCCGGCGTGCCAGCTCCGCGCCGTCCTCGCCGGTGGCGTCGGCCGGGTCGCGGGGCACCACGTAGCCGACGAGCCGCCGCTCGCCCGGCGTGTCGGTACGCAGTACGACGGCCGCCTGACCGATCCGCTCGTGGCCCAGGAGGGCGGCCTCGACCTCGCCGGGTTCGATGCGGAAGCCGCGCAGTTTCACCTGGTCGTCGGCGCGGCCCAGGTACGTGAGGGCGCCGTCGGCGGCGCGGCGGGCCCGGTCGCCCGTGCGGTACATGCGCGTGCCCGGCTCGAAGGGGCAGGCCACGAAGCGTGCGGCGGTCGTCGCGGGCCGGTGCAGGTAACCGCGGGCCACACCGGACCCGGTCACGTACATCTCGCCGGGCACGCCGGGCGGTACGGGCCGCAGCGCGTCGTCGAGGACGTGCACGCGGATGTGGTCGAGGGGGCGTCCCACGGGGCTGCCGCCGTACGTGGCGGGCGTGTCGCCGGTAGGGGGTTCCAGGTCGAGGTGGGTGACGTGGACGGTGGTCTCGGTGATGCCGTACATGTTCACGAGGCGCGGGCCGTCACCGCCGTGGCGGGCGTACCAGTCCGTGAGCCGTGCGGGATCGAGCGCCTCGCCGCCGAACACGACGAGCCGCAGCCTGGCGTCGAGCGCCGCGGCGTCCTGTCGGGCGTCGGCCTGGTCGAGTTGCTGGAAGGCGGAGGGGGTCTGGCTGAGGACGGTGACGCCTTCACGGACCAGGAGGGCGTGGAAGCCGGCAGGGGAACGGGAAGTGTCGTGGTCGACGACGACGAGCCGCCCACCGGTGAGGAGGGCGCCCCACAGCTCCCAGACGGAGAAGTCGAAGGCGTAGGAATGGAACCAGGTCCACACGTCGTCGGTGCCGAGGCCGTACCGGTCGGCGGCGGACCGCAGGAGCGCCGTCACCTGGGCGTGTTCGACGACGACACCTTTGGGGGCGCCGGTGGAGCCCGAGGTGTGGATGACGTAGGCCGGGTGCTCGGGACGCAGAGGGGCGCGGCGTTCGTCCTGGGTGAGCGGGCCGGCCTCGCGGGCGGCCACGGCGGTACGGGTGTCGGGGTCGTCGAGCAGGACACGGGGCAGGCCGGGAGGGGCGGCGGCGTGCGCGGTCGTGTCGGTGGTGGTGATCAGGAGGGCGGGGGCGGTGTCGGCGAGCAGCGCTTCGGTGCGGGCGGCCGGGTGGGCGGGATCGACCGGGAGGTAGGCGGCGCCCGCCT
Organism: Streptomyces sp. NRRL F-5630; assembly: GCF_000719475.1. GTDB lineage: Bacteria > Actinomycetota > Actinomycetes > Streptomycetales > Streptomycetaceae > Streptomyces. Next base: position 4,978 of record NZ_JOGO01000109.1, read on the forward strand.
TCATGACCGCGAGCAGTGCGGTGACGAGAGCGGGGGTGCGCTCCAGCGACACCGCGACCCGGGTCTCGGGGCCCACCCCGTGGGCGACGAGGTGGCGGGCGATGCGGTGGGACTCGGCGTCCAGCTCGGCGTAGGTGAGGGTGGTCGCGCCGTGGCTGACGGCCGTCGCGTCGGGGTGGGCGGTGGCCCGGACGGCGAAGAGGTCGGGCACGGTCGTGCCGGGCGGCGGGGGCGCGGTGTCACCCGCCGCGGCGAGCAGGGGCTCGTGTTCGGCGGGCAGGAGGATGTCGATGGCGTGCAGGGGGAGGTCCGGGGTGTGCGCGGCCTGCCGCAGGACGCTCAGGAGCCGGCCGGCGATCGCCTCGGCGGTGGCGCGGTCGAACAGGTCCGCGCTGTAGTGCAGTTCCACGCGTTGTCCGGCCGGGCGGCCCTCTTCGTCGAAGCGCTCCTGGACCTGGATGTCGAGGTCGTACTTGGCGAGCGCGAGCGCGGCGAAGTCGGCGACGGCCTCCAGGCCGGGCAGATCGACGGGAATGCGCGGGGTGTTGTGCAGGGTGAGGTTCACCTGGAAGAGGGGGTGCCGGGTCAGTGAGCGGGCCGGGGACAGCTCCTCCACGAGCCGCTCGAAGGGCACGTCCTGGTGGTTCATCGCGTCGACGGAGGTGGCGCGTACCCGTCGTACGACCTCGGTGAAGGCGGGGTCGCCGCTCACGTCGGTGCGCAGGACGAGGGAGTTGACGAAGAATCCGACGAGGTCTTCGAGGTCGGCCTCGTCACGTCCGGCGAAGGGGCTGCCGATGGGGATGTCGTCGCCCGCGCCGAGCTTGGAGAGCAGGACGGCGAGCGCGGCGTGCCAGACCACGAACATGGTGGCGTTCTCGGCCCGCGCGAGCGCGGCGAGCCGGGCGTGCAGTCCGGCCGGGACGTCGAGACGCACGATGCCGCCCTCGTGCGCGGAGGCGACGGGGCGCGGCCGGTCGGTGGGCAGCGCGAGTTCCTCGGGGGCGCCGGCCAGCGCCGCGCGCCAGTGGGCGAGTTGCTCGGCGAGCAGGCTGCCGGGGTCGTCGGCGTCGCCGAGCAGTTCGCGCTGCCACAGGGTGTAGTCGGCGTACTGCACGGGCAGCGGCGCGAGGCCGGGTTCGGCTCCGTTCAGCCGCGCTGCGTAGGCGACGGAGAGGTCCCGCCAGAGCGGGGCGGCGGACCAGCCGTCGGCGGCGATGTGGTGCAGGGCGATCACCAGCGCCGAGGTCCGGTCGTCGGCCATGAGCAGCCGGGCGTGGAACGGGATGCCGGAGGCCAGGTCGAAGACGTGCCGCGCGGTGCGGCCGATCTCGTCCTCCAGCTCGTCGGCGGGTACCTCGTCCACGGCCAGCAGTTCAGGCAGGTCGCCGACGGGCACGATCTCCTGCACGGGCTCGCCGTCGACCTGGCGGAACCGGGTCCGCAGTGCCTCGTGGCGGGCGACCACGTCGTGCAGCGCCGCCCGCAGCGCGGCCACGTCCGGCCGCCCGGTCAGCCGCAGGACCAGCGGAACGGTGTAGAGGGCGCTCGGGCCCTCCAGCCGGTCCACGAGCCACAGCCGGCGTTGCGCATACGACGCAGGAATCACGTGCACTCCTCAATGCGGGCTGAGCCGTCCGTCAGGTCCGCGGGCCGTCCGCGCGGGCGCTTCGCGGCCAGGTGCGGGCAGTGGTGATGCTGCTGAGAAGCGGGCGCCCCCAGCATCGGTGGGAGCCACAGTTACGAGCGGCGCGGGTGCGCGGTGGCCCGGCGGCGCGTCCGGGGGCCCGGCCGCGGGCGGGGGGTGTGTCCGTAACGGCGGGGATCGTCGTTGCCGCCCGGTGCGCGGTCGCCTAGCGTGCCGGTCCACCGTGGCGTGCCGGCCGACGCCCTTCCTTCCCCGTGGAGAACGATGAAGAACGCCGCCCACGAAGACGATCCGGTCCTCGAACGCTTCCACTTCCTCGTCAACGCTCCGGCGCTGTTCAACGCCGTCACCACCGCGGCCGAGTTGCGGATCTTCGCCTTCCTGTCGGGGAAACCCGGAGCGAGCGCGGCGGACATCCAGTCGTTCTGCGGCGTGCCCGCGCACCAGCTCAGGGTGCTGCTGCAAGCGGTCTGCACGACGGGGCTGCTGGAACGGCGGGACGGTGGCTACCACAATGCGTCGGTCGCCGAGGAACTGCTGGCCGCGGACGAGGAGCCGGACAGCTGGAGTCACATCCTGACCGGCTGGAAAGAGGTGTACTACCCCGCGTTCGCCGACATGACGACGGCGCTGCGGGCGGGTACCAACACCGCCCTGGCCGCCCACCCCGGCGACGAGCCGACCCTGTACGGGCGGCTGTCCCGCAACCCGCCCCTGGAGGCGGTCTTCCACCGCGCGATGACGGCGTTCACGCTCCGCTCGGTCGACGCGCTCATCGAGCAGCCCGTCTTCGACGACGTACGGCACGTGCTCGACGTGGGCGGCGGTGACGGCAGCACCTCGGCGCGCCTGGTCGCCCGCCATCCGGAGCTGCGGACGACGGTGTTCGACATGCCGAGCGTCTCCCGGCTCGCGTCCGGCGCGCGGTCCGGCCGGGTGAGCGTGGTGCCCGGTGACATGTTCACCGACCCGTTCCCCGAGGGCCCGGACGCGGTGCTCTTCAGCCATGTGCTGGAGATCTTCGACGAGGACTCGATCCTGCTCCTGATGAGGAAGGCGTACGACGCCCTGCCCTCGGGCGGCCGGGTCATGGTGTACGGCTACAACGTCTCCGACGACGAGACGGACGGCGTGTTCGGCGCCCGGCTCGGGCTCTACTTCAACGTGCTGGCGAGCGGCCGCGGCATGGCCTATCCGGCGCGCGACTACGAACGCTGGCTGCGCGAGGCCGGGTTCGGCGAAGTGGAGACCGTTCCGGGGCTGCCCTACGAGCACGGGCTCAGTCTGGGCGTCAAGCGCTGACCGAGGAGCGCGGACGAGCGGGGCCGGCCTTCGGGCCGGCCCCGCTCGCGTGTCCCCCGTCATGTCACTTCCGGTTCCTGGGGCGCAGGCGAGGACGGGTGCGGGTGCGGGGAGCCGCGCAGAGGGCGAGCAGATGGTCGGCCAGGCTGCCCGGCGTGGGGCAGTCGAGGACGGTGGCGGCGCTGATCTGCAGGCCGGTCGCGGCGCCGAGACGGTTACGCAGCCGGGTCGCGGTCAGCGAGTCGAAGCCCAGGTCGACGAAGCCGCGGTCGGGGGCCACCACCTCGTCGCTGTCGTGCCCCAGCACCAGGGCGGCCTGCGTGCGCACAAGGCGCAGCATCTCGGCGCTCCGCTCCTGCGCGGGCAGCGCGTCGAGGCGGCGCAGGAACGCGTCCGGGGCCTCGGTGGACAGCTCCTCGTCCCGGGCGCCGACACCCCGCAGAGCGTCGCGGAACGCCGGAACACCGTCGAACAGCCTGGCGGCCGGGCGCGCCCCGGGCGTGGTGGCGACGTGGGCAGCGAGGCGCTTCCAGTCGGCGTCGAAGACGGCGGTCCCGGTCTCCCGGGCACGGGCGGCCCGGTCGAGGGCGCGCAGGGCCAGCGCCGGGCGCATCGGAAGGAGGCCGCCGTCGCGGGCGGCTGTGTCCTGCGCCGTACCCTTCGCCGGGTCCTGCGGCGAGTCCTGCGCCGCGCCCTTCGCCGTGCCCTCCGCCGGGTCCTGCGCTGTGTCCTCGTCGCCCCACGGTCCCCAGGCGACGCGAGTCACGGGCAGTCCGGCGCGGTGGCGTTCCTCGGCCAGGGCGTCCAGGAGAGCGTCGGACAGGGCCGGTCCGGCCTGCCCGGGGGCGCCGAGGGTGGCGGAAAGGGTGGTGAGGAGGACGAAGGCCGCCGGTTCGGCCCGCTCGCGGGTGAGGTCGTGCAGGTTCCGGGCGGCCAGGGCGTCGGCCCGCAGGGCCTCCTGAAGCCCGGCGGCGGTCTGCTGGGTGAGCGCGCTGCCGCCGGTCGCGGTACGGGTGGGGACGACCACGGTCAGCGGGCCGGTCGGAGGGAGGCCGTCCACCAGGGCCGCGGCTTCGGCCCGGTCGCCCGGGTCGCGGGCGACGATGTCGGCGCGGGCGCCGAGCGCCGTGAGTTCGGCGCGCAGGGCATCGGCCCTTTCCGCGGAGTCCGAGCCCGCCGAAGCCGGGCGGGAGACGAGCAGGAGGTGTTCGGCGCCCCCGCGGGCGAGATGCAGGGCGACCTGTCGGCCGAGGGGTCCGGTGCCGTCGACGAGGAGCACGGTGCCCGGGGGCGGCCACGGGGTGGCGGCGTCGGTGGCGACGGGCGCGGGAGCGGGTGCCTGGACGACGCGGCGGGCGAAGAGCCCCGCACCACGGACCGCGATGTCGCTCTCGAACGCGGCGTCGTTCCCGCCCCCGCCGTCGGCCGCGCTGTCGGCGAGGACCGCGGCGAGCCGGCTGCCGGTCCAGCCGTCGACCCGCTCGGGCAGGTCGACCGTGCCCGTCCACTGCCCGGAGGATTCCAGGACAGCGACGCGCCCGAGTGCCCGTACGCCGAGTTGTTCGGGGTGACGCACGTGCTCGGCGGCGCCGACCGCCTCGGCGCAGCGGGTGGCGTGCCAGACGGGGACCCGGCTGCCGCTCTCCTCCAGGGCGCGCAGCAGCGCCAGAGTGAGGGCGACTCCTTCGGGCACCGCGTCGTACGCGACGTGCTGTCCGGAAGCGAGGGCCACCAGCGACAGGATGCCGGAGACGGGCCCGACCTCGTCGTTGAGGACACGGAGTCGCCCGGCCAGTGCGTCGCCCTCCGCGCACGGCAGGAGAACCGGCATCATCCCCTCGGCGGCCAGCGCCGCGACGAGACCGGCGACCCACGGGTCGTCGCCCTGCTCGACGGCGACGGGGAGGATCCAGGTGCCGGCCGGTGCCGCCGGGGGAACGGCGATCGACGTCCAGGCGGCGTGGTGACGCCATCCGTCGATGCGGTCGTCCTCGTCGCGCCGCCGCCGGTAGGCGGTCAGGAGCGGCAGCAGTGCGGCCGTCGACTCGGCGTCCCCGAGGGCGAGTTCGGCGGCGAGAGCCGCATCGTCGCCGCCCTGGGGGACGGTGCCGGAGCGGTCGTCGGGGCGCCGGCTGCCCTCGTCCGAGGGCAGCCAGTAGTCGCTCCGCTGAAAGGCGTACGTGGGCAGGTCGGCAGCGTGCGGCGCGCCGTCCGGGACAGCGAGCACGGCGGACCAGTCGAGGTCCGCGCCGTGGACGAAGAGCTGTCCGACGGCCCGGGTCAGGGCGGCTGTCTCACTCTCTTCGGCGCGCAGCGTCGGGATGAACGCGGCCTCGGGGGCACTGTCCTGGCCCATGGCGGACAGGACGGCGTCGGGGCCGATCTCCAGGAAGGCGGTCACTCCGTCGGCGGCCAGCGCGGCGATCCCGTCGGCGAAGCGCACCGGTTCCCGTACATGCCGTACCCAGTGCTCCGGCTCCACCGGCCCGTCGGAGGGAAGGAACGATCCGGTCAGATGGGATATGACCGGGATCTCGGGCGCGGCACCGTCCAGGTCGGCCAGTTCGGCGCGCAGGGGGGCCAGTACGGGCTCCATCAGCGGTGAGTGGAAGGCGTGGGACACGGTCAGCCTCCGCGTCCGCGCACCGCGCCGTTCGAGCTCGGCGACGATCTCCTCGACAGCGTCCACGGCTCCGGAGAGGACGACGGAGTCGGGGCCGTTGACGGCGGCGAGGCCGACCTCGTGGGCCCGGTCCGCCAGCAGTGGGGCGACCTCGGCCTCGGACAGCCGTACGGCGACCATCGCGCCGTCCTCGGGCAGGTCGCGCATGAGCCGGCCACGGGCGGCGACGAGCGTGCACGCGTCGGCGAGGGAGAGCGCACCGGCGACGTGGGCCGCGGTGATCTCGCCCACGGAGTGGCCCGCCACCGCGTCGGGGCGCAGCCCCCAGGAGGCGAGGAGCCGGTACAGCGCGACCTCGACCGCGAACAGCGCGCACTGGGCGTGCAGCGTGCCGGTGAGGGTGCGTGCGGCGCTCTCGCCGGTGTCGAAGACGAGGTCCCGCAGGGGTGGTTCGTCGGGGAGCAGTGTGTCGAAGCGGGAGCAGACGGCGTCGAAGGCGGCGGCGAAGACCGGGTGGGCGCGGTGCAGTTGTGCGGCCATGCCCGCGCGCTGGCTGCCCTGGCCGGTGAAGAGGACGGCCGTGCGCCCGGCCGGTGCGGCGCCCGTCGTCAGGTGGGGCGCGGGACGGCCGGCGGCGAGCGCTTCCAGTCCCGCCGTGAGGTGCTCGTGGCCCTCGCCGGTGACGACGGCCCGGTGCGTGAACAGCGAGCGCCGGGTGGCGAGCGCGACGGCCAGCTCGCGCGGGGCGGGCCCGGCATCCGTCGGCCGCTGCCGCAGGTGCGCGAGGAGGCGGCGGGCCTGGTCGCGCAACGCGGCCGGGGAGCGCCCGGAGAGCACCCACGGCAGCGTGGGGGCCGGGGCGGCCTCGGGGGCGTCACGGATCGGCTCGGCGGCGTCCGGCGCGGGCTGTTCCCGCGGGGCCTCTTCGATGATCACGTGGGCGTTGGTGCCGCTGATGCCGAAGGAGGACACGCCGGCGCGCCTGAGCCGCTCGCCCGCGGGCCAGGCGACGGCGTCGCGCAGCAGTTCGATGTCGCCGCTCGTCCAGTCGACGTGGTCCGAGGGCTTGTCGAGGTGCAGGGAGCGGGGTAGGACGCCGTGGCGCAGCGCCTGCACCATCTTGATGACACCGGCCGCCCCGGCGGCGGCCTGGGTGTGCCCGATGTTGGATTTCACCGAACCGAGCCGCACGGGGGCAGTGGTGGTGTCCCGGCCGGCGCCGTAGGTGGCGAGGACGGCCTGGGCCTCGATCGGGTCGCCGAGGCGGGTGCCGGTGCCGTGGGCCTCCACGGCGTCGATGTCGGCGGTGGTGAGGCGGGCGTCGGCGAGGGCGGCGCGGATGACGCGCTGCTGGGACGGCCCGTTGGGGGCGGAGAGGCCGTTGGAGGCACCGTCCTGGTTGATCGCGGTACCGCGGACCAGGGCGAGGACGGGGTGTCCGTTCCTGCGGGCGTCCGAGAGCCGTTCCACCAGCAGGACGCCCGCCCCCTCGGCGAGCGAAGTTCCGTCCGCCGCTTCGGCGAACGGCTTGCAGCGCCCGTCCGGCGCCAGGCCCCGCTGACGGCTGAAGCCCATGAGGGCACCCGGCCCCGGCATCACCGCGACTCCCCCGGCGAGCGCGAGGTCGCACTCGCCCGATCGCAGCGCCCGCACGGCCATGTGGAGGGCGACGAGGGAGGACGAGCAGGCGGTGTCGACGGTGACGGCAGGCCCTTCGAGGCCGAGGACGTAGGCGATCCGGCCGGACACCACGCTGCCCGCGGTGCCGGTGATGAGGTGCCCCTCGGCGCCCTGCCCGGCGTGGTGCAAGCGGGGGCCGTACTCCTGGTAGTGGGAGCCGACGAACACGCCGGTGCTGCTGCCGCGCAGGGACGCCGGGACGATCCCGGCCCGCTCGACCGCCTCCCAGCCGGTCTCCAGGAGCAGTCGCTGCTGGGGGTCGATGGCCAGGGCCTCCACCGGCGAGATGCCGAAGAACTCGGCGTCGAAGCTCCCCGCGTCGTGCAGGAAGCCGCCCTCCCGGACGTAGGCCCGGCCGGGTGCGTCGGGGTCGGGGTCGTACAGGGCGTCGAGGTCCCAGCCCCGGTCGGCGGGGAGCGGGCCGATGGCGTCACCGCCGGAGTCGACGAGGCGCCACAGGTCCTCCGGGGTGGTCACGCCTCCCGGGTAGCGGCACGCCATGCCGACGATGGCGATCGGGTCGTCGGACGTGGGCGTCCCGGAAGCGTCGTGGCCGTCCCGGCCGGGCGCGGCGGCGGCCGTGTGCTCCGCCCCGAGAACGTCCGCTCCGAGGATCTCGCCGAGGAGGTGCCCGGCGAGGGCGGAGCAGTTGGGGTGGTCGAAGGCCAGCGTCGCGGACAGCCGCAGTCCTGTGGCTGCGCCGAGACGGTTGCGCAGGTCGACGGCGGTCAGCGAGTCGAGACCGAGGTCCTTGAACGCCCGGTCCGGCTCGATCGCACCGGCGTCCGCGTGGCCGAGCACGGTGGTCACCTGGGCACGGACGAGGTCGAGCAGCGTGGCCCGGCGCCCCTCGGGCGGCTGGCGGAGCAGGGAGTCCTTCAGCGCCGTGGCGCGGTCCGCGGTACCGGGGCCGGCGCCGGTCAGCCGGCGGCGCCGGGGGACGGTGGTCTTCCGCGCGAGGCCGCGCAGCAGAGGGTGGTCGGCGGCATCACCGGCCGCGAGGGAGCGGACGTCGAGGCGAGCGGCCAGGACGGCGCTCTCGGGCGACTGCTCTGCGGTGTCGAGGAGGCGCAACCCGTCCTCGGTGGACATCGGCAGCACACCCATGCGCCGCATCCGCGCCAGATCCGCCCGCTCCAAACCACCCGTCATCACACTGCGCCGCTCCCACAA
>NZ_JOGO01000110.1 GCF_000719475.1 Streptomyces sp. NRRL F-5630
GCTCACCCCGCCCCCCGCTCACCGCCACCCCCCGCACCTCCTCCCCCGGCCCCCCGCGCTCCCCCTTCGCGCCCCCTACTTCGCGCCACTTCGCGCCCGGCCGCCCGCCGCGCCCCGCGACGTTCTAGGCTCGCGCTGTGAGCAGGCTCCAGGTCGTCAGCGGGAAGGGCGGGACCGGCAAGACGACGGTCGCCGCCGCGCTCGCGCTCGCCCTCGCCACCGAGGGCAGGCGCACCCTCCTCGTCGAGGTCGAGGGCAGACAGGGCATCGCGCAGGTCTTCGACACCGAACCGCTGCCGTACGGGGAGCACAAGATCGCCGTCGCGCCCGGCGGCGGCGAGGTCTTCGCGCTCGCGATCGATCCCGAGCTGGCGCTCCTCGACTACCTCCAGATGTTCTACCGGCTCGGCAGCGCGGGCCGCGCCCTGAAGAAGATGGGCGCGATCGACTTCGCGACGACCGTCGCGCCCGGCGTGCGCGACGTCCTCCTCACCGGCAAGGCCGCCGAGGCCGTCCGCCGCAAGGACAAGCAGGGGCGGCACGTGTACGACCACGTCGTGATGGACGCCCCGCCCACCGGGCGGATCACGCGCTTCCTCGGCGTCAACGACGAGGTCGCCGGGCTCGCCAGGATCGGCCCCGTCCACCATCAGGCGCAGTCCGTCATGCACCTGCTCAAGTCCCCGAGCACCGCCGTGCACCTCGTCACGCTCCTGGAGGAGATGCCGGTGCAGGAGACGGCGGACGGGATCGCGGAGCTGCGCGGCGCGGGGCTCCCGGTGGGCCGGGTCCTCGTGAACATGGTCCGTCCGGCGCCGCTGGCCCCCGAGGTCCTCGCGCGGGACGTCCCGCGCGCCGCGCTCGAAGCCGCCCTCACCGCCGCCGGGCTCCCGCGCGCAGGGACACTCGCGGGGCCCTTGCTCGCGCTCGGCGAGGAGTACGGGGAGCGGCACGCCCTGGAGACCGCGCAGCGCGCCCGCCTCGCCGCTCTCGGCCGTCCCGTCCATGAACTGCCCCTCGCTCCCGACGGCATGGACCTCGCCGCCGTCTACCGCATGGCGAAGGACCTGCGCGGCCAGGGCGTGACGGAGGACCTGCCCGGCCAGGGCGTGACGGAGGAGACCCAGAGGAGGACACCGTGAGTCTCGACCCCGCCCCCGCCCTGGAGATCGATCCCCTCATCGACGACCCGGCGACCCGCATCGTCGTGTGCTGCGGCTCCGGCGGCGTCGGCAAGACGACGACCGCGGCGGCCCTCGGGCTGCGCGCCGCCGAGCGCGGGCGCAAGGCCGTCGTCCTCACGATCGACCCGGCGCGCCGCCTCGCGCAGTCCTTGGGGATCGACGCGCTCGACAACACCCCGCGCCGCGTCCCCGGAACGGAGGGCGACGGCGAACTCCACGCGATGATGCTCGACATGAAGCGCACCTTCGACGAGATCGTCGAGGCGCACGCCGAGCCCGCGCGGGCCCGCGCGATCCTGGAGAACCCCTTCTACCAGTCGCTCTCGGCCGGTTTCGCCGGTACGCAGGAGTACATGGCGATGGAGAAGCTCGGCCAGCTCCGGGCCGGTGAGGAGTGGGACCTCATCGTCGTCGACACCCCGCCCTCGCGCTCCGCGCTCGACTTCCTCGACGCCCCGAAGAACCTCGGTTCCTTCCTCGACGGGAAGTTCCTGCGTGTCCTCATGGCCCCGGCGAAGGCGGGCGGGCGCGCGGGCATGAAGTTCCTCAACGCCGGGATGTCGCTCATGACCGGCACGCTCGGCAAGCTCCTCGGCGGCCAGTTCCTCTCCGACGTGCAGACCTTCGTCGCCGCGATGGACACGATGTTCGGTGGTTTCCGCGCCCGCGCCGACGCCACGTACCAGCTCCTCCAGGCGCCGGGGACCTCGTTCCTCGTCGTCGCCGCGCCCGAGCGCGACGCGCTGCGCGAGGCCGCCTACTTCGTCCGCAGGCTCGCCGAGGACGGGATGCCGCTCGCCGGTCTCGTCCTCAACCGCGTCCACGGCGGCGGCCCCGAGGGGCTCACCGCGGAGCGCGCGCTGAGCGCGGCGGAAAATCTTGAAGACCTCGGCATTGTGGATCAGCCTGCCGGGAAAGCTGGTCTGCGTAACCCCCGGGACACCACCGGCGGCGCCCTCAACTCCCCCGAGGGTCCAGCCGATTCACCGGTCACAAGCGAATACCCGGACCTCGCGCCCAAGGCTGCGGACCCGGCAGGAGCGCGAAACGCGGACGCGTCACCGGCAGCCGCCGGAGGCACGCCACCCGAAGCCCCGCTCCCCGAAGCCGCGACCCTCGCCGCCGGTCTGCTGCGCCTGCACGCCGAGCGCGCCCGTCGGCGCGACCGCGAGGCGCGCACCCGCGACCGCTTCACCGCGCTCCACCCCGAGGTCCCGGTCGTCGAGGTCCCCGCGCTGGCGGGCGACGTCCACGACCTCACGGGCCTGCGCACGGTCGCGCAGCGGCTGGCGGGCGAGGACTGAGGCCGCGGCACCACGAGGCGAAGGACCCGTACGAGTACGGCCCTTCGCCACCGGGCGCGACCCGGACCGGCGCGTGGGCACGCCCCGCGACCCGTCGGCGCCCGTCCGCACGTACAGCCCCCCGCGACCTGTACGCGCGCTCAACCCGCCTGCGCTCCCCGCTCCTTGACGCTCCGGTCTAGCCGACCGCCGCGTACCGCCGACCCCCGGGGCCCGCCACATACCGCCGGTCTCCCGCGTCCGCCGCGTAGCGCCGGTCCCCCGGCTCCGCCGCGTACCGGCGGTCTCCCGCGTCCGCCGCGACGTCTCCGGCGTCCTCGGCCTCCATCTCCTCGAAGTCCAGCTCGTCAGCGTCTTCGCCGAGCGGCCCGCAGGACCTCTCGTACTCGCTGCGTGCCGTCTCCAGCAGACGACGCCAGGAGGTGACCAGGGGGCGCCTGCGCAGCAGCGCACGCCTCTCCCGTTCGGTCATCCCTCCCCAGACGCCGAACTCGACGCGGTTGTCGAGCGCGTCGGCCAGGCATTCCGTGCGCACGGGGCATCCCGTGCACACCGCCTTGGCCCTGTTCTGCGCTGCTCCTTGTACGAACAGTTCATCCGGATCAGTAGTGCGGCAGGCTGCCTGCGCACTCCAGTCGGTAACCCAGCCCATGCCGGCGCCGTCCTCTCCCGAATCGAGGCTCCCCCACGGCGGCAGCGGCATATTCACCGCCGCCAATGCAGGACGTTACGGAAGGTGGGCACAGCGCAACACCCCCTTCGGGCCCAATCTTGGATGGCCCGAACGGACTATGCGCATGCGGCAGATCACCCAACGGAGTGAGCGAACGACATACGTCCCTTTCAGTACCTACGGGACAGTTCGCCCCCCTCGAAAGGGGCGAGAAGGGACGTACGAGGCGAAATCCGGCAGGGCGTGCGGCAGTGCGGCGTGCGCACTCCGTCCACTCGGCCGGAAGAAGGGGCCGTCGTGACAGTCGGGAAGAGCTTAGGCCAAGGGATGTGCCGTTGTCCGGGGAATCAGAACGTAGGGTGCCCCCATGGCAAAGAAGCGCGCGGGCGGTGGGCTCTCCCCGGTTCAGCTGGCCGCCAGGTTCCTCGGAGTCAGTGTTCTCGCGGGCGGAGTGCTCGCGGGCATCGCCCTGCCGGGTGTGGGAGCGCTCGGGCTCGCCACCAAGGGGACGGTGAAGGAGTTCGACGAGATCCCCGCCGATCTGAAGCGACCGCCGCTCACCCAGCGCAGCAAGATCCTCGACGCCAAGGGCGGTGAGATCGCCACCGTCTTCTACCGCGACCGCACCGTCGTGGACCGCAAGGACATGTCGCCGTACGTGCAGAAGGCGCTCGTCGCGATCGAGGACTCGCGGTTCTACGAGCACGGCGCGATCGACCTCAAGGGTGTGCTGCGCGCCGTCAACCAGAACGCGCAGAGCGGCGGCGTCGCGCAGGGCGCCTCGACCCTGACCCAGCAGTACGTGAAGAACGTCTTCGTCGAGGAGGCCGGCGACGACCCCGACAAGGTCGCCCAGGCCACCCAGCAGACGATGGGCCGCAAGATCCAGGAACTGAAGTACGCGATCCAGATCGAGAAGGAACTGGGCAAGAAGAAGATCCTGGAGAACTACCTCAACATCACCTTCTTCGGCCAGGGCGCCTACGGGGTCGAGGCCGCGTCCCAGCGCTACTTCTCCACGCACGCCAAGGACCTCACGCTCGACCAGGCGGCGCTCCTCGCGGGCATCGTGCAGTCCCCGACCCGCTACGACCCGGTCAACGACCCGCAGGAAGCGACCCAGCGCCGCAACACCGTGCTGCGCCGCATGGCGGATACGCACGCCATCACCCCCGCGGAGTCGAAGGCCGCCCAGGCCAAGCCCCTCGGCCTCAAGGTCACGCCGCAGCGCTCCGGCTGCATCACCGCCTCGCGCGGCGCGGGCTTCTTCTGCGACTACGTCGAGCACGTCTTCCTCACGGACCCGGCCTTCGGCAAGACGAAGGACGACCGGCTCGCGCTCTGGAAGCGCGGCGGTCTCACGATCCGGACCACGCTGGACCCGCAGGCGCAGGACTCGCTCCAGCAGTCCCTGAGCAAGCACGTCTACAAGACCGACCCGGTCACCGCCGCCGGGACCCTGGTCGAGCCCGGCACGGGCAAGGTCCTCGCGATGGGCCAGGCGACCCCGTACGGCACCGGCAAGAACCAGACGCTGATCAACTACAACGTCGACCACGACATGGGCGGCTCGACCTACGGCTTCCAGACCGGTTCGACCTTCAAGCCCTTCGTCGCCGCGGCCGCCATCGACAAGGGGATGCCGCCGACGAAGGAGTACCCCTCCCCGTACAAGATGGACTACCCGAGCCCGGTGTCGACGTGCGAGGGCACGTACACCAACAACGACGGCGCCACGGTCCACAACGAGAACGAGTCCGAGAAGGGCCCGTACGTGATGAAGGAGGCGATGGCGAAGTCCATCAACACCTACTTCGTCTCGCTCATCTCCGAGGTCGGCATCTGCCCCGTGACGCAGATGACGGACAAGCTGCACGTCATCATGGGCAACGGCGAGAAGCTGCCGCAGCAGCCCTCCATCTCGCTCGGCTCCGCGACGCTCTCCCCGCTCACGCTCTCCTCCGCCTACGCGGCCTTCGCCTCGCGCGGCACCTACTGCACGCCGGTCGCGATCAACTCCGTGACCGGCATGAACGGCAAGCCGGTGCCGGTGCCGAAGTCGCAGTGCCAGCGGGCGATGTCCGAGAAGACCGCCGACGCGATCACCACGCTCCTCAACGGCGTGATCGACTCCGGTACGGGTAAGGAAGCCGGTCTCGGCGACCGCCCGAGCGCCGGTAAGACCGGTACGACGGACCAGCGGAAGAACGCCTGGTTCGCCGGCTACACGCCGAACCTCGCCGCGGCCGTCTGGGTCGGCAGCGCCTCGCAGGAGGTCGAGATGCACGACATCACGATCGGTGGCGTCTACCAGGAGTACGTGTTCGGCGGCCAGGTACCCGGCCCGATCTGGCGCGACGCGATGACCGGGGCACTCGCGGGCAAGCCGACGGAGGACTTCCACCTCATCGACATCCCCGACAAGAAGAAGGACAAGAAGAAGCCGGGCGGGGGCGGCGACAAGCACGAGAACAACGGCGACCAGGGTGGCGGCCAGGGGGGCCAGGGCGGCGACGAGGGCGGCGGCCAGGGCGGCCAGGGCGGCGACCCGGGCGGCGGCAAGCCGGACAACGGCGGCTTCATCTTCGGCAACCAGGGCGGCGGCCCGGGGAACGGCAACGGGCGCGGGGGCGGCTGGGGGCACTGAGCGAGGCGGCCGCCGGAGCCGGGGTGAGGGGGGCGCCTCCGGCGGGGCGGGGGGCGGCAGCCCGGACCGGGCGTCGCGGCCCGGACGGATGCCCTGCCCCGGACCCCCGACGCCCGACGCCTTAAGCCGGCGACCCTGATACGTGCCCGCGCCGCCTTGCTGCGGCTGGACGAAGGCCCCGCCCGGAACTCCGGGCGGGGCCTTCCCGCGTGCGTACCGCTCAGCCCCCGGCGAGCGCCTTCTTCACCGCGGCGGCCACGCGACCGCCCTCGGCGAGACCCTTGACCTTCGGGCCCACGATCTTCATGACCTGCCCCATCGCCTTGGGCCCCTCGGCCCCGTTGGCGCGCGCCTCGGCGACGGCCTCGGCGACGACCCGGTCCAGCTCGGCGTCGTCGAGCTGGCGGGGCAGGTAGTGCGCGAGCACCTCGCCCTCGGCCTGCTCGCGCTCGGCCTGCTCGGTACGGCCCGCCTGGGCGAAGGCGTCGGCGGCCTCGCGCCGCTTCTTCGCCTCCTTGGCGAGCACCTGGAGCACCTCCTCGTCGGAGAGCTCGCGGGCCTCCGTACCGGAGACCTCTTCCTTGCTGATCGCGGTGAGCGTCAGCCGGAGCGTCGCGGACCGCAGCTCGTCACGCGCCTTGATGGCGGTCTGGAGGTCGTCGCGCAGGGTGGACTTGAGGGTGCTCATGCGGCCAGTGTCTCAGGTGGTCGCGGGAAAGCCCTCCGGATATCCGGGGGCCCCGCGTCTGACACGATGAGGTCATGCGCGCGCGATTCAAGGTACCCCTGGGCATCACGGCGGGAATCGGGGCGACGGCGGCGGCCGGCCTCGTCTACGCGGCGGGTTTCGAGGTGAGGTCGTTCCGGCTGCGCCGGGTCACGATCCCCTGCCTGCCGGAGGGAATGCGTCCGCTGCGCGTCCTCCAGGTCTCGGACATCCACATGGTGTGCGGCCAGAAGAAGAAGCGCCGCTGGCTCCAGTCGCTCGCCGGACTGCGCCCGGACTTCGTGATCAACACGGGCGACAACCTCTCGGACCCCCAGGGGGTACCGGAGGTCCTGGACGCGCTCGGACCGCTCATGGAGTTCCCGGGCGCGTACGTCTTCGGCTCGAACGACTACTACGGGCCACGGCTGCGCAACCCGGGCCGCTACCTCCTGGAGAAGGCGCGCGGCGCGCACGGCCTCAACGGCAACGCTCCCGCCCAGAACGTGGTGCACAACCCGTGGGAGGAACTGCGGGACGGCTTCGACGCGGCGGGCTGGCTCAACCTGACCAACACCCGCGGCACCCTGAAGATCGACGGCCGCCGCATCGGCCTGACGGGCATCGACGACCCGCACATCAAGCGGGACCGCTACACGGAGGTCGCGGGCGGCCCCGACCCGGCCGCGGACGTCTCCTTCGGCATCGTCCACGCCCCGTACCTGCGCGCCCTGGACGCCTTCACGGCCGACGGCTACCCCCTGATCCTGGCCGGTCACACCCACGGCGGCCAGCTCTGCGTCCCCTTCTACGGGGCCCTGGTCACCAACTGCGACCTGGACACGGACCGTGTGAAGGGCCTCTCCACCCACACCACCGCCGGCCACACCGCCCACCTGCACGTCTCCGCGGGCTGCGGCACCAACCGCTACACCCCCGTCCGCTTCGCCTGCCCCCCCGAGGCCAGCCTCCTCACCCTGACCCCTGCGGCCTGAGAACCGGATTTCGCCCTGGGCCCGGAGTCGGCTAAAGTATCGGTTGTCGCCACGACAACATCACCACCGAGTGACCAGTCGCCGACGACACCGGGGTGTGGCGCAGCTTGGCAGCGCGCTTCGTTCGGGACGAAGAGGTCGTGGGTTCAAATCCCGCCACCCCGACAGCTGAAACAGCAGATCAGAGGCACCGACTCACGTGAGTCGGTGCCTCTGATTCGTTATGCGTGTCTATCTGCGTGACTACCGCTCCGGGGGCGGTGGCGTCCCGGAGGTCTCGCCCATGGCGGCGGCCCCGGTCTGGATGACCGGGCGGATCTGCGTGCGGTACACCTCCTCGGGCAGTCCTCGACGAGGCGGTGCTGTGGCGCTCCGTCGGTGGGAGCGAGGTCGTCGCCGAGCAGTGGGCCGCGCTCCGCAAAGCGGCTGCCCAGCGGCACATCACCCTTCAGGTGTTGCCGTTCGACCAGGGCGCGCACGACGTCATGGGCGGCTCGCTCACCCTGCTGACGATGCCCGACGGCTCCGAGATCGCCTACACCGAAGGGGCCCACTACGGGCAACTCATCGAAGAACCGGACGAGGTCAGGGCCTTCGCGCTGGCCTACGATCGGTTGCGGGCGGTGGCACTGCCCCCGCTCATATCGCGCGACATGATCCGTTCCGTGAGGGAGGACCACCACCGTGGAGCGAAGGTCCCGGCACCGGCTGACCGGCGCCGCCTGGCGCAGAAGCAGCTACAGCAACCAGGAGGGCGGCGACTGCGTGGAGGTGGCCGACGGGCTCGCGGCCGTCGTACCGGTACGTGACAGCAAGGCCGCGCCCCACGGGCCGGTCCTCACCTTCGCGGCCGCCTCCTGGCGCGCGTTCGTCTCGGACGTCAAGGGCGGCCCGGCGGGCTGACGTTCAGGTGGGAAGTGGATGGCGCGGGGCCGGTGGCGCGTACGTGCGCGAGCGGCCCCGCAGCCGTCTGCCCGGCCGCAGCGCGGCGCACCGGGACCTCCGTCCACCGCCACCCGTCGCCCGGGACCCCATCCGCCGGGTCCCGGTGTGCCGCCGGTCTCCTGAAAGGACCGAGGGAAAGAACTCCCGCCCTCCCGCCCGCCTCGCGCGGGCGCCGGCGCGGGGCTCACCCGTACGGGTGAGTGGCTTGCACGCCGCTCGCACAGGCGGCTACGTTCGCCCCGACAACCGCACACAGAACGGCCCCCGCCGGGACGGCAATCCCGGACGAGGGCCTGACCACCCAGGAAGACCAACCTTCCCGATGGCTGACACGCAGTTTAACGCGCCCTCCTGCGCCCCTTCCGGGGCTTCACCGGGCTCCACGGCCCCCGCCGAAACCGCCCCCACCCCTGCTTTGGGTGCCGCCACCACGCCGCGCCACCCCTCCGGGGTTCCCGCCGACCCACGTCCCGGCACCGGCGGCCCCGCTGACTCGCACCAGGCCGCCGAAGCCCCCGACGACTCCCACCCCGGCTCCGGCGTCCTCCACGTCCGCACCCGGCTCACCAGCGGCTTCACGGTCCTCGCCAACGCCCTCCTCCAGCGGCGCGGCAGCGCCGTCACGGTCGGCGTCGCTGCGTACATCTTCTCGCTGCCCGACGGCGCCCCCGTGTCCATCGCCGCGCTCCGCGCCCACTTCACCGAGGGCGAGGTCCTCATCTCCCGGGCATTGCGGGAGCTGGAGGCGGCGGGCTACCTGGAGCGGCGGCGCGTGCGGCTCGCGTCGGGGAGGTTCCGTACGTGCACGTACCTGCACGACGTGCCGGTCGGCGGCGGGAGTGGGGCGCGGCGTCGGGTGCGGCAGCGGGAGGGTGCGGAGCGCACCGGCGGACGGTCGCCCCGGCACGAGGGACGAGCCCGCACGCGGACCGGCGAGTCGGCGCCCATTGCGGCAGCGGTCTCCTCCCGGGCCCATGAGAGCGGGGCTCGCGCCGCTGCCATCCCTCTGCATCCGTCCGTCCCTGGTGAACGTGAACCCGTGCCGCTCGACGCCGTCGATCCACGCGCCCTCCTCGTGCTCGCCTCGCTCCGGCGCCGCGATCCGCGCCTCGTGCTCTCCGAGCGCGACGCGGCGGACCTGAGTCCCGCCATCGGCCGCTGGCTCGCCTCCGGACTCAGCGCGAGCCGGATCGCTGACGTCCTCACCGAACGCCTTCCCGACCACTTCGTCAGCCGTCCCGCCGCGCTCCTCGCCTTCCGGCTCAGGGACACCCCGCTGGCCGCGCCGCCCCGGTCCTCCACCCCAACTGCCCCCGCAGCACCCGCCGTCCACCCGTTCCACACCTGTGACGGCTGCGAGCGGGTCTTCCGCGCCCCAAAGCCGGGGCGCTGTCGCGACTGCCGCTCCGGGCCACGGGAGAAGGCGGCCTTCGCTCGCCCTTCCTTAGGGCACGCAGGGGTCCCGGCGACGGATAGCACGGCAGTCGGGCCCGTCGCACGGCGAGTGGCGGGATTCGCGCCGGGGCGCGGGGCGCTCCCGTAGCCTCCCCGCATGAGCTTCCCGCCGCCCCGTGCCGTCACTTCCGCCGAGAAAACCGTGGGGTCCCTGGTCGCTCCCGAAGGGGGTCCCGCCGTGCGGGGCTCCTACGACACCGTCGCGGAGAGTTACGCGGAGCTGGTCGGGCAGGGGATGGAGGCCGAAGCCCTTTGGGAGCGGGCGGTGTTGGGGGTCGTCGCCGCGTCGGTCGCGGCGGGGGCGGTCGTCGGGGATCTGGGGTGCGGGACCGGGCGGGTGGCGGGGTATCTGCGGGGGCTCGGGGTGTCCGTCGTGGGGGTGGATCTCTCGCCGGGGATGCTGCGGGTCGCCGCGCGTGATCATGCTCACGTGGATTTCGCCGCGGGGGACATGACGCGGCTGCCGCTCGCGACCGGGGTGCTCGGCGGAGCGCTCGCCTGGTACTCGACCGTGCACTCCTCCGACGAGCAAGTCGACGCCATGGCGGCCGAGTTCGCGCGTGTGCTCGCGCCCGGTGGGGTGTTGTGCGTCGCGTTCAAGGTGGGGCCGGACGGATCGGCTCCGGCGAGCTGGCTGCTGCACGCGTACGGGCGCCCCGTCCGGCTGCCCGTCTACCGGCGGCCGGTCGACGAACTGTGCGCGATCCTCGGCCGCCACGGGCTCACCGAGACGGCCCGCGTCGTGCGGCAGCCGGAGGACCGGGAAGCAACGCCGCAGGGGTTCGTGCTGTTCCGTCGCGCGGCCCGAGTGGCAGGATCGGCGTCATGAGCGATACGGAGCGGAAGCGGCCGGAACTGACAGTGGTGCGCGGGGATATCACCCGCCAGGACGTGGACGCGCTGGTGAACGCGGCGAACTCCTCGTTGCAGGGCGGCGGGGGTGTGGACGGTGCCCTGCACCGCGCCGCCGGGCCCGAACTCGCCCGTGCCGGGCGGGACATCGCGCCGTGCCAACCCGGTGACGCCAAGGCCACCCCCGCCTTCCGGCTCTCACCGCCGGTCCGCCACGTGATCCACACCGTGGGCCCGGTCTGGCACGGAGGCGGCAACGGCGAGCGCGAGACGCTCGCCTCCTGCTACCGCCGCTGCCTGGAGGTCGCCGACGCGCTGGGCGACGTCACCAGCATCGCCTTCCCGTCCATCTCGACGGGCATCTACGGCTTCCCGGCGGACGAGGCCGCCGCGATCGCGGTCCGCACGCTGCGCGCCACACCGACAGGCGTCACGGAGATCCGGCTCGTCGGGTTCGACGAGCCGGGGTACGAGGTGCTGCGGGACGCGGTGGCGGAAGGCTGAGCGGGCCGGGAGCCCGTCACGGGTCGTACCGGGCGCTCGCGCCCAGCGGTGACGGGCTCCCGTGGAGGATGTGGAGGCTCGTGACCGCGCGGGTCAGGGCGACGTAGAGGAGTTGCTCGCCGCGCGGGGCGCTCGCGCGGACGGCTGCGGGATCGAGGAGGACGACGTGGTCGAACTCCAGGCCCTTGGCGAGGCGCGCCGGGACGAGGGTGAGGCGGTCGGTGCGGGAGAGGGCGTGCGCGTCGAGCACGGCCCGTACCGGAGCATCGTCCGCGCACAACACCGCGACCGTTCCCGGGCGTTCGAGAGCTGCGCGCACCGCCGCGACGAGTGTCATGGTGTCCGTGGCGCGCGTCGTGGTGAGCGCGGCCGGGTCGGCGCGCAGTGAGCGGGGCGGGCGCAGGGTGGGGGCGATGCGCGGGAGGAGGCGGCTCGCGAGGTCGAGGACGGGGGCGGGGACGCGGTAGCCCGTGGTGAGTTCGGTGTACTTGGTGGCGGGGCGGCCGAGGTGGGCGAGGTGCGTGGGCCAGTCGCGGGCGGCCCACGGGGTGGTGCCCTGGGCGAGGTCGCCCAGGACGGTGAGGGATCCCGCCGCGCCGAGGCGGCGGGCGATCGCGCGGCACTCCATCGCGGAGAGATCCTGCGCCTCGTCGACGACGATGTGCCCGAAGGCGGGCGGGTGCGCGAGCAGTCCGGCCACCTCGTCCAGGAGCACGAGATCAGCAGTCGTACGGGCCCGGCTCGTGGCCGGGCGGCGCAGCGCCTCGCATTCGGCGGCGTCGAGCAACCCGTCGGCATACAGCTCCGGTTGGGCCAGCGCCGCACGCAGCACGTCCTCCGGACGGGCCCTCGGCCACAGCGTGTCGAGGAGCGTGCGGACGGGGCGACCGTGGGCGACGCGGCGCTCCCACGCGGCGGTGCGGGGACCGGCGCGGCGTTCGGCGCGGGCGCGGACGAGGGCGAGGAGGCGGGCACGGAAGCGCTCGCGGCCCGCGTCGTAGGGGAGCGTGCCGTCGCCGACCGCGGTACGGATCGGGGCGAGCGCCTCACGGACGGCCTCGGCGTTCACGCGCCACAGCGCGGAGCCGTCGGGGACGGTGAGGGAGGCGTCGGCGTCCTCGGGTGCGGCGGTGAGGGCGTGGAGGGCGCGGTGCAGGAGGGTGGCGAGGCGGGGGTCGTGCTTGAGGCGGGCGGCGGGCGCGGGGTCCGTGGTGCGGGCGGGCCCGTGGTCGAGGAGGCCGGTGAGGGTGGAGTGGCGGACGCCTGACTCGCCGAGCGCGGGCAGGACTTCGGCGATGTGGCGGAGGAAGGCGGGGTTCGGTCCGAGGACGAGGACGCCCGCGCGGCTCAGGCGGCGGGGGTGCGCGTACAGCAGGTACGCGACGCGGTGCAGGCCGACCGCCGTCTTGCCCGTGCCCGGGGCGCCCTGCACGCAGACCGAGACGTCGAGCGGGGCCCGGACCAGCGCGTCCTGCTCGGGCTGGAGCGTCGCGGCGATGTCGCGGAGCGGGCCGCTGCGGGGGCGCTCGATCTCGGCGAGGAGGAGAGGGCTCGTGCGGCTGGTGGGGGCTCCGGCGGCGTCCGGTACCCCAGCGGGGGCGGGGGCCTCGGCGGGGGCGGGGGCTTGGGCGGGCTCCGGATACTCGTCCTCGTACGCGGTGAGGGCGTCGTCGGAGCCGTCCGTTCCCGGCGCCCAGCCGAAGCGGCGGCGGCGGTCGAGGCCGTAGGGCTCGGCGGGGCTCGCGCGGTAGAAGGCACGGGCGACGGGGGCGCGCCAGTCGACGACGAGCGGGGGGACGGTGGGGTCCTCGGAGACGCGGCGGCGGCCGAGGTGGTAGCGCTGCCCGGCGTGGTCGCCGGCCCTGACCGGGTCCGGGGCGAAGTCGATACGGGCGAAAAAGAGGGGCCCCGGGGGGAGTTCGTCCAGGTCCCGGGCGTGACCGCGCAGGGCGCGGCCGAGCACCTCGGCGTCGGCGCCGGAGGCGGAGACGGTGGCACCTGTGACGACGTGGTCGTGGGCGGCCTCGCGTTCGGCCTCGACGGCGGCGCGGCAGCGGGCGTGGTGGGCGCGGGCGGCGAGGAGGGGGGCGGAG
>NZ_JOGO01000111.1 GCF_000719475.1 Streptomyces sp. NRRL F-5630
CTCGGGGGCGGGGCCGGTGGTGCGTGGGGGCTTCGGCGCCGGGCCGGTGGCGTGGGAATCGGCAAGGCGCGAGACCGGGCGGGGTGGGACCGATGCCGGACAGGGGCCGGGGTGGGGGTGAGGCCGACGGCGGACACGGTCCGGATGGGGCGGCCAGGTTTGGTCGTACCTGGTCGGGAAACGGGCGAGAAGCGCCGCATAAGATGGCCGCACTGGTCCCGTCCGCCCCCGCAGCCGCCAGGAGTACCGCCCATGCCAGAGCGCAAGCACATCGAGTCGTGGCTCACCGACATGGACGGCGTGCTGATGCACGAGGGGGTGCCGGTGCCCGGCGCCGACGCGTTCATCCGCAAGCTCCGCGACTCGGGACGCCCCTTCCTCGTCCTCACCAACAACTCGATGCACACCGCGCGCGATCTGCACGTGCGCCTCAAGCGCATCGACCTGGAGGTGCCGGTCGAGAACATCTGGACCTCGGCGCTCGCGACGGCGAAGTTCCTCGACACGCAGCACCCCGGCGGCACCGCCTTCGTCATCGGCGAGGCGGGGCTCACGACCGCGATGCACGAGGCGGGGTACGTACTCACCGACGCGGACCCCGATTTCGTGGTGCTCGGCGAGACCCGCACCTACTCCTTCGAGGCCCTCACCCGCGCGATCCGCCTCATCAACAACGGCGCCCGCTTCATCGCGACCAACCCCGACAACACGGGCCCCTCGCCGCAGGGCGCCCTGCCCGCGACCGGCTCGGTGGCCGCGCTCATCACGAAGGCGACGGGCAAGGACCCGTACTTCATCGGCAAGCCGAACCCGCTCATGATGCGCACCGGGCTCAACGCGATCGGCGCGCACTCGGAGTCCTCCGCGATGATCGGCGACCGGATGGACACGGACGTCCTCGCGGGCCTGGAGGCGGGGATGGAGACCTTCCTCGTCCTCACCGGGCTCACGTCGGTCCCCGACATCGACAAGTACCCGTTCCGCCCGACCGAAGTGGTCGACTCCATCGCCGACCTGGTGGACCGCGTCTGACCGGCGGCGGACGCCGTGCCGGGCAACGGGCCCGGTACGGCACACCGTTGGCCTCCGCACACGCACTTCGTCCGTGACGGCGCGTGCCCGCACCCCCCGGAGGGCGTGCGGGCACGGGTGTGTCCAGGCGTGTGTCAGCCGTTGATCTGGTCGTTGGCCTCGGCGGCGCTGTTGGTCTCCTTGCGCGCCCGCTCCAGCGAGTCGACGAACTTGCTGAGCGTCGGCCGGAGCTGCTCCCAGTCGTCGCGGAAACGGTCCGCGCGCGGGCCCTTCCAGTAATCCGGGCTGGTCTTGGTGGCGCTGTTCAGCGCGGTGATCAATTCGTGCAGGTTCGTGTGCTGGTGCCCGAACGTCTTCGAGAGCGTCCGCAGTTGCCCAGTATCGGCGCCCTTCATGCCGTCGCCGGCCATGAAGCCTCCCCGTACTCCGTCGGGCGGCCTTTCCGCCCGCCGCGACGACCCTAACGCAAGCCGCGCCGAGGGGGCACGGGGAATGCCCCAAGCTGCTTGCCGCCATGCCTGTTTGCTCCCTAACGTGAGGAAGGCGAAGTGTTCTCGCGCGGCCCCGAACAGGAGAAACGGCATGGGGAATCCCTCGGAACAGCCCAAGGTGGACAATCCGATGAAGCAACGCCTGGAGACGTTGAAGCGGAATGTTCAGCAAGAGGTGGGAAAAATGGAGAAACACCTCAAGAAGGCGTCCCAGGATGTCGGTGAAGGCACCAGCAAGAAGTCCTGGGTGGGCAAGACCGCCGACGCCTGGCACGCGGACATCAAGGGAAACCGCGGCCGGATGCTGACCGCACTCAAGGAACTCGTCCCCGCCATCCAGCGGAAGATCGACAGCATGCCGGACAAGGTCCCGGCCAACGAGGCGAAGATGATGCGGCTCGATATGCGGTAGCGGAGCCCCTTTGGCGCGGGGTGTGCGGGTGGATGCGTGCCCGGCTCCATGGGTGCGCGCGGGGGCGACGAGGGACCGTGCCCGCCGCCGGGGCCGGGACGGGGCGAGGGGCCGGAGAGGCAACGTGGCGGCCCAGCCGGTGACTTCGGGGGCGGCCGGTCCGGGGCCGGTGCCGCGCCGGTTCAAGGACGAAGGCGATGTGCGGGCGACCGCCGTGCCGTCATAAGCCCCCCTTCGGTCCGTTCGCCGGGGAGGCCGGGCGGTGTGCGGAGGGGACAGATACCGTCAGGGGCGCATGGCGCCCGGGACGGACGCGGGGCGCCGGGGGCGGGGAAACACGCCAGCAGAGCAGCCGACTTCGGGAGAGACGATGAGTCACCGCCGCATCCGGACCGCTGTCGCCGCGGGGGCGGCCCTCGTGGTGGTCAGCGCCTGCGGGAGCGGCGGGGGCGACGGAGAGCCGGGGCCCAGTGCCTCCGTGCCCGAGGTGGCGCGTTACTTCCGCATGAGCGTCGCGCCGGACGGCATCCCGCCGAGGGAGCCCGCGTACCTGCCGCTCCGGTTCAAGAACGACGGCGACGTGCCTTTCGGAGCCCGCTTCGAATTCCGTATCACGCCCCTCCACCAGCCCGCGCTGAAGACGGGCCAGTGGCGGCTCGGCGTGAGCGACGACCCCGTCAAGGGGCCCGGCGAAGCGGTCGCGCTCACGAGCGGGCCCTCCGCCGGAGGACTGAGCGGGACCGCGTCCCTCAAGGTGCCCCGGGGCAGTTCGACGCGGTATCTCGCCCTCGGCAGCGACCGGCACGTGGACCGGGCGGGGGAGGGCGTGCGCGTGCGGATACGCGCCAGCGTCAAGGGCAAGGTCGTGGAGAACGTCACGCAGGACATCGACTTCCTCGCCGTCTCCCTCCACGCGGCCGAGCGCGAGAAGCCGCTCGGAAAGGCAGGCGTCTGGACGGAGTTCGCCTACCCCGTGAAGAACCTCACGCGTACCGACCTGCGCGACCTCCAGGGGGAACTGGTACTCGGCTGCCTCGACGGAAACGGGGGCCTGGCCGACCAGGTCTCATGCGTGTCCGCCGAGGACGGCGCCCAGCCCCCGTTCACCGCCGTGGAGTGGCGTACGGGCGGGGACTGGAAGCCGGTCCCGGGCATGGGCGGGGGACGCGAGAAGAAGCCCGCCCCCAAGTGACTGGCAATTTAGGGAAGTTCGACCTGCCTGCGGGGGGAAACCAGGAGATCCGGATACGGGTCAAGCCCTCCGCGGCCATGGAACGCGAGGACAAGACGGGGCGCCTCATGCTCACGCTCGTGCACCGGGACGAGAACAGGCTGCGGCAGTACGCCGAAACCCAGCAGGAGTTCCCGCTCTCCTGAGGGTGCGCGGCACCCCCGCTCGCGCGCCCCGACGACGAGCGGCGGGCCTCCGAGTCCGCACGGGCCGAGTCGGCGCGGCCGGGGATGGCGGCGCCCTGAGCCTGTGCGCGCCGAGCCGCGGCCTCCGGGCGCCCGTGCGCTCCGCGCCGCGGCCTCCGAGCCCGCGCGTCCCGAGCCCGTCGGTCGAGGCCGCGCGGGGGTGTGCCGCACCGCTGCCTTGGGGCCCGGTATCGCCTCTCGTTGACGCGGGCAACGTGGTGGCGGTGAACTGCATTGCCCTTCGCGGGCGTTAAGGTCGCCACCGGTCCGGGGCCCCGCGATGACATCCAGGCGGTGAGGCTGGTGTGGGAGGCCGAGCGCTGGCGCGGACCAGAGGGCTGGACCGGTGCCCCGGATGGTGCGGTCCGGCCCGCGGTAGAGGAAACCCTGGCGCACGGGTGCGCAGGTCCACGCGTGTGACGTGTGGGCGGGGCGATGAGCGGCCGTGTCCGCCGCCGGGACCGGAACGGAGGCGAGGGCATGTGGAGGCAACGTGCCGCCCCGGTCGCTGACTTCGGGTGCGGCCGGGGGGCGACCGGAAGCCCGGCCCCGTGTCGCTCCGGTTCAAAAGCGGCGGCGAGCCGCGGGAACCCGTCGGCCATTCCGCCGAATGGCCTGGGCGGGCGGGGCTGTTCCCGTTCGAGGGCGGTGGGTATTGTCCGCCTAGGCGCTCGCAGGTGAGGCGCCGGTCGTGGTCGCGGGTGGTCGTGCGCGTGGCCGGCAGTCGATTTCGGGGAGTAATGCGAATGAGTGGTCGCCGCGTCAGGGTCATGGTGCTCGCGGGGTCGCTCGCCTTGCTCGCCACCGCGTGCGGCGGAAGCGGCGACGGGGACGGGGACGGGAAGCCCACGGCGTCGTCGTCCGGTGCGTCGGTCCACCATGTCTTCATGCAAGTGAGCATGGCCGAGCTCGTCAAGGACGAGTCGGTGGCGCTTCGGGTCACGACCGGCAACGGAGGCCGTCCGATCAAGGATGCCTCGCTCGAACTCAGCCTCCGGACCGAGGGCATGGCCCTTCCTGAGGCGAGCGCGTTCAAGATCGAGTACCGCGACGGCGAGAAGGGGCCGTGGAAGCGGCTCCCGCTTACCGCCCGGGGTGGCAGCCTGCGCGGCGATGTTGTTACCGATGTGCCCGCCGGCACCTTGGACCGCCGGTGGCGGATCATCCCGGCCTTCGGCCCCACGGACATCATCCAGGTCGTGAAGCTGAGCGGGGTCCTGCGCAAGGGGGGTGAGAAGTTCGGTGAATCCACGTGGAAGGAACAACTGCACCCGGTCACCATCGAGCCCCGCGGCAGGAGCGACAGGCCCAAGCTCTCCTCCTCCGGTTGGTCCGAGTACGCCATCCGTGTGCGCAACCTGCTGCCCCGTCCCCTCACAGGGGTGAAGTTCGAGGCCGAGCTTTCCTGCGAGGGCGGAAAGGTGGGGGCAAAGGGGCCGTGTGACGCAGCGGAGGGTGACCCCCTCTTCGCGGCGCAGTACTTCGACGGTGACGGATGGAGGTCGCTCGACATCGCCGACAGCCCCGAGGAGAGTCATCTCCCGAATCGACTCGTGCTGGAAGACACGGAGGTGCCCGCGAAGGGGGAGAAGGAATACCGCTTCCGGCTCCGGGCCTTCCCCTCGCTGGGGGAGCGGTTCGACTCCGCAAACCTGGGGCTGGGGTTGATCTATCCGAAGGTGAAGAAGGGCCAGCTCGGACTCCTGGAATACAGCGGATACGCGGGCATCCCTATCGACGCGCCTTGATCTCCAAGCGGGGCGGTACCAGGCGCACGGCGTCCGCGTCGCCTTCCCTCGGCCCGTCGCCCCCGCCTGCTCACCGCCTCGCTCGCGTACGACGGCCGCCTACTTGTCGCCGTCGCCGTCCGCCGTCTGCTTCGGCCAGTCCCAGGCGTTGCGGGCGTCCGAGAACCGCCGGTACACCTTGGCGACGACGGTGGGGTCTTGGAGCCACTGGGCGTAGGCCTGGCGCTGGGTGGGAGTCATCTTGTCGCCATCCTTCACGGTGCCGTCGGCCTGGAGGAAGTTCTTTGAGGAGTCGTTGCCGATGTACTGGTGCGGGTCACCCTGCTTGGACGTGTCGAGGCCCAGTTCCGGCACACGTGCCCGCTGTTCCGGGTTCATACTGTCGATGCCCGCGATCTTCACGTCGTGGGGCAGGTGGGCGTCCCACTTCTCGCCCTTGCGCAGCAGGTCGTTGGCCTGGTCCTGGTAGCTCGCCTGCCAGCTGGAGTCGATCTCGGCGTCCTTGATCTCCTTGAGCGACCGACGGAGCTCACCGGGCGCGTCGCTCTTGTCGGCGTGCACGCCTTGCTTGATCCAGTCGGTGAGCAGGCCCTGCGCGGTGGAGTACGCACTGCCGATCACCGCGCCCTTGACGCCGGCGAGGCCCGCCCCGCCCAGGCCGCCGGCCGCGGCGCCCGTGAGTTGGTCGATGAGGCCGTCACGGAAGGCGTTGGTCTCCTCGACCCACTTGTCGATGTCCCCGCTCAGCTCTTCCTGGGATTTCTTCGTGTTGATGTAGTAGAAGCGCTTCATGAGCCCCTGTCGCACGCTGAGGTAGCCAGTGGCGTCGGTGGTGGTGCCCTTTTTGTCGGTCGTGTTCCCCACGTTGATCATCTGCTGGTCGTACGCCTGGAAGAGACTCCCGATGATGCCCGCACCCTTCGGGTCGCGGCCCGCCTCGACCAGCAGCTCCGCCCACAGGTCCTGCGAGACCTCGATCCCGGAGCGGCTGCTGTCCTGCGCCTTGAGGAAGGAGGCGTAGTCCCACTCCTTGCCACCGCTCCACAGCGAGTTGCCCACCGGGGACGTGACGCTCATCTCCAGGTCGTCCCAGTACGCGGTGATGATGTTGGTGTAGAGCTGCGCCGCGCCGTCGATGGGGTGGACACCTGGCATGTCCTCGCGGTGCTGGGCGTTCTGGAAGAGGAGGAAAGCGGTGTTCTTCTCGGCGAGTCGCGGGTTGTCCGTGCGGAGGGACACGGTGGCGCTGGTGAGCAGCTTCAGGAACGCCTCGCCGCGCTCCTTCGGGTGGTCGACCGACCACGGTCCCGTGTTGTAGAGGCTGCGGTCCACCCATTCCGCGTTGTGGTCCATCCACTCACCGGACGCCGCGGCGTCGGCGCCGATCGCGGTGAACAACTGGGTGTACGCGTCCTTGCCCCACTCACCCGCCATGAGGCCGCTCTGCCCCATCCACTCGACCTCGGACGCATGGGTCTTGACCTTGGTGTCCAGGACGCGGTCGCCGAGCGCGACGAGGAAGTCCTTGTCCTGCTTGCCGCCCGGGAGCAGCGGTATGAGGAGGTCGGGGCGAAAGACCTCGCGCGGGCCGATCGCCCCCTTGTCGAACCAGTGGTTCCACGCCTCTTGCTTCTGCTTCGCGGTTTTTCCCTCGAAGGCGACCTTTGTGTACGTGCCGAAGGTGTCCGCCAGGACCTTGCGGTCCGCCTCCAGCCGGTCGGGGTGGTCCTTGTAGCGCTCGTTCATGTGGTCGCCCATGCTGAGCGACAGCATGGAGAGGGCTTGGGGGCCGAGGGCGTCGTAGAAGCCCTTGAGGTAGTCGGCGTCGGTGGAGTTGGTCGTCAGGGTCGCGAAGATCTCGGGGGAGATGTCGCCCTTCTCGATCTGGTCCTTCCATTTCTCGCCGGCTTTCTTGCCGTCCGCCGCGGCCTGCTTGGCCGCGCCGACCTTGGCCTCGTCGATCCGCACGTAGCCCTTGACGCTGTACTGCGTGTGCTCGGCGATCGAGAGGTGCAGGCGGCGTCGCAGTCCGGGGAGCTGGTTCTCGGCCCAGCCCGCGATGGTGCCGAGTCGTACGAGTGGGTCGGTGTCGATGCCGTACTGGCCGAAGCTCGACTTGATCCACGTGACGGAGTTCCGCAGCTCCTTCTGGTCCGAGTCGAGCGAGGCGATGGTCTCCGCCAGCTTGTCCGGGTCGATCCCTGAGAAACCCATGATGAACAGCCCCCGTTGTACGTCCGTTGCCGGTACGGGAGCTCGTAGTACCCCGTACCGCCGCCTTGGCCGGAGCCAGTATCACGCAAGCGTGTGCGGTGGTCAGCGGGCCGGGTACGGTCATTGCCGCGAGACGGACCGGCTGTGGGGCGACGTTGACACTTATATCTGGAAAAAGAGGCGGACTTGTGCGCGGACGCCGTATGAAGATCGCGGCCCTGGCCGCGGTGATGGCCCTCGCCGCGGGGGCGTGCGGAGGGGAGGGGAAGAAGGAGGGGGAGCCGGTTGCCTCGTCCGGGGAGCCGCTCCCGCTGATCATCTCCGCCAGTCCCACCACGGGTGCGGAGCAGACCTCGATCATGGTCAGGCTGCGCGGCCAGATACAGGGGGCGCCGGGCCGGACGACTTTTGATGTGACGCTCACGCCGGGCAAGCAGCCCGAAGGGGCCGCCGCGGCGTGGAAGCTCGCCGTCACGGACGAGTTCGGCGAGCATGCGCAAGCGGTGCGGACGAGGCCCGGCAGTACAGCGGGGCAACTGAAGGCCACGGTGGTGAGGAAGCTCACCGATCTGCCCGCGCGCTTCCTCCTCCGCCTCGACACCCCGCCGAGGCGGGTCATCGGGCAGAGCGTCCGGCTCGGTCTCGTCGCGCGCACGGGGAAGAAGGTGATCGGCCGCTCTGCCCGGACCATCGCGTACCCGGCCGTCGAGGTCGTCGAGCCCTCCGCCCCCAAGCCCCTTGGGAAGGCGGGCGCCTGGAGCGAGTACGCCTTCACCGTGCGCAACCTGACCAAGGAGCCGCTCGACGGCTACTCGGCCGACCTGAACCTCAGCTGCGAGGTGGACCTTGAGGACGCGCCCTGTGCCGCGAAGGGCACGACGCGGGCCCGGGCGTGGGAGGCCGTGCAGTGGCGGGGGCCCGAGGGGTGGGCCGACGTGTCCCCCGAGGACGGCGGGGAGCAGCACGGCGCGGACAGAACGACGGGGCTCAGCGGGCGGTTGGACGTACGGGAGCTGGCCCTGCCCCCGAACGGCAGCCGGGAGATACGGGTGCGGATCAAGCCCGGCGCGGGACTGGTGCGGGACAAACGGACTGTGAAGATCTGGCTGGGCTTGACGAAGCCGCACAGCGCGGAGCCGAAGGAGCCGAGCTCCGCGGAGTTGAGGCTGCCCTGACGGGAGGGCGAGGCGAGGGGGCCAGGGGCACGCACTCCGTCCCCCTCGCCCCCACCCGGGCTCCCCTCACTCCTCCCCCGGCAACACCGCCTGCGCCGGGCTCAGTTCGCCGCCCAGGACGAAGAAGCCGCGCCCCGTGGGGCCGCCGCCGCTGCCCGAGGGGAGCCGGACGCCGAAGACCTCGCCGTCCTGCGCGCCCGAGGGCGAGAGGATGAGGCCGTTGCGGCTGCGCCTGGCCTGCACGACGAATCCCCGGTACTGCGAGGACAGCGTGTCCGCCGCGCCCGCGGCGATGACCCCGATGCCGCCGTCCATGCCGTCCTTGACCAGCTCCTCCAGCGCCTCGTCGAGCGGTGTGTCGTAGAGGAGTTCGGCGTCGTCGGCGAGGATCACGTACGCGCCGCTCGCGCTCTCCACGTACCCCTTCAGCTCCGCCTCCGAGGCCGTCCCGTCGAGGACCGCGAGCACGCCGTCCCGCCCGTCGAGCGCGCGCAGCGGCGAGCGGCGCGGCGTGATGACGATCAGCTCGGTGCCCTGCCGCAGCAGCGCGTGGGCCGCCGTCAGGAGGGTGCTGGAACGGCCCGAGCGCGGCGGCCCCGTGATCACGAAGCCGGGCCCGTTGGCGTCCAGGTCCACGCCCATCGGCTCCAGCTCGTCCCCGCCCACGGCGAAGAGCGCCCACAGCGGCGAGGGCGGCGTGAAGTCCGGTACCAGCTCCATCGCCGCGCCCGCCTCGATGCGCGAGGGCAGGATGTCCACGCGCAGCGGGCGGGGAGCGCGCCGGGACGGCGGCGCGACGGCGCGCGCGAGCCGCTGCAACTCGGCGACCTGCGCCTGCCCCGTGCGGTCCGCCGTGAGCAGCGCGACCTGGGACTCCCGCACGCCGTCGTCGGTCGCACGGAGGAGGCGGCCCGGCTGCATCTCTCCGGGCACGTCCTTGGCGCGGATGCCGACGAGGCCGTAGTCGCCGGTGTCGGCGAGCCGCAGCACGAGCCGCTGCCCGAAGACGGAGGACACGTCCCCGGTGAGGCCGGTCCGGTCGGTCGCGAGGACGACCTTGATGCCGAGGGCGGGCCCCTCCCTGAACAGCCGCCGCGCCGCCTCGACGAGCCGCCCGTAGTCGTAGTTCTCGAAGGCCGTGCGGAACGCGTCCCAGCCGTCCACGAGGACGAGCATGACCGGCAGCCGCTCGCCCTCGGGCGCCGCCGCCCGCTGCTCGGCCGCGCTCGACTGCCCCCGCTCGGCGAGCAGCGTCTGCCGCCGCCCCAGTTCGGCGAGCAGCCGCCCGAGCAGCCGGTCCACGCGTCCCGTCTCGTCCCGCGTGACGACCGCGCCGCAGTGCGGCAGCGCGGCGAGCGGGAGCAGGGCGTTGGCGCCGCAGTCGATCCCGTACACGTGCACGTCCTCGGGCGAGCAGGTGCGGGCGAGGGACCCGGCGAGCGTGCGGAGCACCGTCGAGCGGCCCGAGCGCGGGCCGCCCGCGACCATGACCTGCTCGCCGTCGAGGAGGTCGAGCGCGAGGACCTCGCGCGCCTGCCGGGCGGGCAGGTCGGTGATGCCGAACGGCACGAGCGGCAACTCGCCCGGCCCGAGCGCGGGTTGTCCCGTGTCCGGCAGTTCGGCGAGCGTGACCTGCTCCGGGATCGGCTCCAGCCACGGCTTGCGCGGCGTGGGGCAGCCCAGGAGCTTCGCGCCCTCCGCGATCGCGTCCACGAGCACCGCGAGATCGGTGACCATGGTGCCGTCGTCGGCGTCGCCGCCCCCGCCGCCCGGCAGGGCCCGCCCGTAGTCCTGCCAGTCGAGCAGCCGCACGGCGACCTCGGCGGCGGCCCCCCGGTCGCCCGGCCTGCGGCCCCCGATCCGCGCCGACTGCACGCCGGTGAGCGACTGCGAACCCGAGCGGACGTAGCAACGTCCCGGCGTGGATTTGGAGATGAGCGCCGACTCGGCCGCCTCGATGACGTCCCGGGACTCCTCCGCGTTCGTCACGCGCAGCGCGATCCGCAGGTTGGTGTTGGCGCGGATGTCCTGGCTCACGACACCGGCCGGGCGCTGCGTCGCGAGCACCAGGTGCACCCCGAGCGAACGGCCACGCCGCGCGATGTCGACCAGACCGGCGACGAAGTCCGGGAGTTCCGCGACGAGCGAGGCGAACTCGTCGATGACCAGCATGAGGCGCGGCATCGGCTCCAGGTCCGGGCGCAGCCGCCGCGCGTCGTTGTAGTCCTCGATGTCCTTCGTCGCGGCGGCGAACAGGATCTCCTCGCGGTGCCGCAGCTCGGCCGCGAGGGAGTCGAGCGCGCGCTCGGTCAGGTGCGCGTCGAGGTCGCTCACCATGCCGACCGTGTGCGGCAGGCGGGCGCAGTCCTGGAAGGCGCTGCCGCCCTTGTAGTCGATGAGGACGAAGTTCAGGCTGTCCGGCGTGTTGTTGAGCGCGAGCGAGGCGATCAGGGTCTGCAACAGCTCCGACTTGCCCGCACCCGTCGTGCCCGCGATCAGGGCGTGCGGCCCGTCGCGCCGGATGTCGAGCACGAAGGGGCCGTCGGCGCCGACCCCGATGACGGCGGAGGTCGTGGACCCGCCGCGCTGCCACAGCGCGGCCACGTCCCGCCCTTGCGGGTCCGGGAGCCCGACGAGGTCCAGGAGGCGTGCAGCCGTGGGCAGCGCCGAGTCCGCGTCGTCGCGGCTGATGTCCCGTACGGGCGCGAGCGCACGCGCGACCCGCGCGCACCACGCCGTGCTCACCTGGTCGGCCAGCACCTCGCCCGCCGACTCGTACCCGTACCCCAGCAGCCGTACCCGCGCGGACGGTTCGGCGGGCCAGCACACCGCGGTGCGGCACTCCTCGGGCAGCACCCGCTGGTCCTCGTCCACGCAGATCGCGTAGATGCCGACCGCGGGCCCCTCCTGGAGCAGCCGCGGCACCCCGGGGACGCGGCGCAGGAGCCGCGCGCCGTCCAGGACGAGCAGGATGTGCGCCTCGGGGCGCAGCGCGTCGTGCGAGACGGAGTTGCGCGCGGCCTCCTGCCTGCGGTCCAGCTCCGCCGTCACCTCGGAGACCCTGCGGCTCACCGTCTCGCCGTCCGTACCGAGCAGCGCGACACAGCCCTGACCCTGGCGGGGCGCCGCGTGCGGCAGCCAGTGCGCCCACTCCCAGCGCTCGGCCGCGTCCTTCGCCGAGGAGAGCACGACGAGCGAGAGATCGCGCGGGGAGTGCAGGACGGCGGCCTGCGCGGCGAGCCAGCGCGCCGAGGCCACCGCGCGCTCGCGGTCGCCCGCGACCCCGATCACGCCCAGCTCGGTGAGCGGCAGCGTCAGCGGCACGCTCGCCACGACAGGCGGCTCGGGCTGCTGCTCGCCCCCCGCGTACCCGCCCTGGACGAGGTCGATCTCGGCGGGCAGATCGGCGAGCCCGACCCGCAGGTGCAGCGCGTCCACGTCCGTGATCCGCCGCTCCCACAGCCGCCCGCGCGGCCCCGTCGCGAAGAGCAGGGCCTGCGCCGGGTCGGGGAAGCCGGCGCGACGCCGCGCCTGGTCGCGCGCGCTCAGCTCGGCGAGCTTCTCCTCGTGCGCGGCGAGCGCCTCGCGGTACTCCTTCAGCTCCGTGCGGTGCCGTTTCCTGCCGTGCCGCCGGTCGCTCCACCACTGCCCGAACACCATCACGGGGGACATGAGACAGAACAGCAGCATGTAGGGCGACTTCATCATGAAGTACATGCCGAGGCCGAAGAAGAGCGGCAGGATCATGGAGAGGAGCTGGAGCCGCTGCCCCTCGGTCTTGCGGGGCTCCTCGGGTATGTCGAGCCGGGGCCGGGCACGAGGCGAGATCAGGCGCGGCGGGCGGTTGTAGGCGAGCCCGCCCTCTCCGGTCGGGGTCAAGTGGGCGTCGGGCGGCCCCGGTTCGGCGAGCGCGAACACCGAGTCCCCGCAGGACAGGAGTGCTTCGGGAGGCCAGGTGGTCTCCTCGCCGACCTCCTCGCCGTCGAGCGTGAGCGTCACGCCGGGGGCCGGTGCGACGGTGACGGTGCCCGCGTGGTCGACGGTGAGGCGCGCGGCGAGGGCGGGCAGGCTGGGCTCCTCGATCCGTACGGTCGCGTCAGGGCCCGAGCCGAGTGTGCTCGCCCCGAGCGCGACCCGCGCCACGCGGCCCGCCGCGGGACCGCCGCACACCCGGACCTCGAAGCGTCCGCCGGGCTCCGCGTGACCGACCCACGGGCCGATCGCGTCGTCCGTGGAGACGCGGACACCGTCCCGCAGGAGCGGCCCGACCGGCTCCTCGGGCACACACCGCCGCCCGTCGACCCACAGGCTCGGCGGTGCCTCGTGCAGCCGCGTGACCTGCGCGGGAAGGCCGCCGCCGGGCAGGCCGGGGAGCCCGAACGCCGCCGTGCCCCCCTGCCGTGCGGCGCGCCGCAGCGCCACGGCGACCTCGGCGGCCGTCGCCCGCTGGTCCACGGTGACCACCGCGTCCTGCTCCGGCGTGCCCTCCTCGACGAGCGTCATCCGTACGCGCATCCGTACCGTCTCCCCCTGCCAGCCTCGCTCGCGCCGCACTCGAACCTCCGCGCGCGGTACGGAAATCATGCCGCATCGGGGGACGGAGGGGGGTGGGCGGCCTGTGAGCGGGCGGAGGAGGGGCGGAGCAGGGGAGGTTCCGGCGGCCCTGAGG
>NZ_JOGO01000112.1 GCF_000719475.1 Streptomyces sp. NRRL F-5630
CCCGCCCACCCTCCGGCGACCCCCCGCGACCCGCCCCGCCAGGGGCAACCCGCCATACCTTCACGGTTCAACTGCCGTTCACTCTTCCCGGAACGCCTGGTCACTTCGGCTGCCTACTTTCGGCCTCACGAGGTTCGCAAAGACCCCGACCAAGCCACCGCCGAGCCCCCCGCAGGGTCCCGGCTCCCGGAAGGAACACCCCAACAGTGAAGCTTCAGCGCAAGAACCGGCTGCGGGCGCTCTCCCTCGGCGTCGTCGCCGTGTCCGGCGCCCTGGCCCTCACGGCGTGCGGCTCGGACGACACGAGCGGCGGCCCCGGCGGGGAGAAGAGCAAGGACAGCTCGGCCGCCGCCGCGCCCTCCGCTTCCTCGGACATCGACTGCTCCGACGCCAAGGGCGAGCTGCTCGCCTCGGGGTCCAGCGCGCAGCAGAACGCGATCGACGCGTGGGTGAAGAGCTACACGGCGGCGTGCAAGGACGTGCGGATCAACTACTCCCCGGACGGCTCGGGCGCCGGCGTCACCGCCTTCCTCCAGGGCCGCACCGCCTTCGCCGGCTCGGACTCCGCGCTCAAGCCGGACGAGATCAAGAAGTCCGCCGACGTCTGCAAGAGCTCGCAGGCCATCGACCTGCCCATGGTCGGCGGCCCCATCGCGATCGGCTACAACGTCCCGGGCGTCGACAACCTCGTCCTCGACGCGAAGACCCTCGCGCACATCTTCGACGGCAAGATCTCCACCTGGGACGACAAGGAGATCAAGGCCCTCAACCCGGACGCGAAGCTCCCGTCCACGAAGATCCAGGCGTTCCACCGCTCGGACGAGTCCGGCACGACGGACAACTTCACGAAGTACCTCAAGGCCGTCGCGCCCGGCGACTGGAAGTACGAGGGCGGCAAGGCGTGGCAGGCCAAGGGCGGCCAGTCCGCGCAGGGCTCCTCCGGCCTCGCCCAGCAGGTCAAGCAGACGCCCGGCGCGATCTCGTACTTCGAACTGTCCTACGCGGCCGACGGCATCAAGACCGTGGACATCAAGACGAAGGCCGCCGAGCCGGTCAAGGCCACGACGGAGAACGCCTCGAAGGCGATCGCCGCCGCGAAGGTCGCCGGCAAGGGCAAGGACCTCGCGCTGGAGCTGGACTACAACCCCTCCGCCGCCGGCGCCTACCCGATCACCCTCGTGACGTACGAGATCGCCTGCGAGAAGGGCAACAAGGCGGAGACCCTGCCCGCCACGAAGTCCTTCCTGAACTACATCGCGAGCGAGGACGGCCAGAGCCGGCTCGCCGACGCCGGCTACGCCCCGATCCCCGACGCGATCATCACCAAGGTCCGCGAGACGATCGCCTCCCTCAGCTGACCCCCGCGTGCGGGCGGCCCCCGGCGGGCCGCCCGCACCGTCCGGTGCACCGCCGCCAGCAAGCCCGCAGACCCTGAGACGCAGCCCGGCAGGCACGACCCCCGGGCACCGCCCCGAGGCGCACAGCCCGGGGCGGGCAGCCCCCGAGGGCACGCAGCCCCCGAGGCGCGGCTCTCGCAGGGGAGCGGGTCCGCAGACCGGAGAAACCCATGGACATACCCACGACCCCCGCCCCCGGCGGCCCACCCGCCGCCCCACCGACTCCCCCGGCCCCCCACCCCGGCCCCGTCCGCCCGAAGGACGACAGCGGCCGGGCGAGCCTTGCGAAGGCACGCGGTTCCCGCCACCTCGGCGACCGCGTCTTCCTCGGCCTCTCGCGCGGCTCCGGCATCCTCCTCCTCGTCGTGATGGCGGCCATCGCCGTCTTCCTCGCCTACCGTTCCTCGCTGATCCTCACGAAGAACCACGGCAACTTCTTCACGACCTTCGAGTGGAACCCGACCGCGATGCCGCCGGTCTTCGGCATCGCCGTGCTGGCCTTCGGCACGGTCGTCTCCTCGGTCATCGCGATGGCCCTCGCCGTGCCCGTCTCGGTCGGCATCGCGCTCTTCCTCACGCACTACGCGCCCCGCGCCGCGCGCGGCCCCATCAGCTACGTCATCGACCTGCTCGCCGCCGTGCCGTCGATCGTGTACGGGCTCTGGGGCGCTCTCGTCCTCGTCCCGCACCTCGACGGGCTCTACGGCTGGCTCGACCGGTTCTTCGGCTGGACCGGGATCTTCTCCTGGCAGGGCGGCGCGCCCCGCTCGCTCCTGACCGTCGGCATCCTGCTCGCGATCATGATCCTCCCGATCGTGACCAACGTGAGCCGCGAGGTCTTCCGCCAGGTCCCGCGGGCCCACGAGGAGGCGGCGCTCGCGCTCGGCGCGACCCGCTGGGAGGTCGTCCGCACCGCGGTCCTGCCCTTCGGCCGGTCCGGTGTGATCTCCGCGTCGATGCTCGGCCTCGGCCGCGCGCTCGGCGAGACGATGGCCGTCGCGACGGTGCTCTCGCCGGGCTTCGCCATCCAGTCGAGCCTGCTCGACCCGGGCGGCGGCACCTTCGCGCAGAACATCGCGAGCAAGTTCAGCGAGGCCAGCGTCGAGGGCCGTGACGCGCTCATCGCCTCCGGGCTCGTCCTCTTCGTCATCACGCTCCTCGTCAACGGAGCCGCGCGGGCCATCATCGCCCGCCGCAAGGAGTACTCGGGGGCCGACGCATGAGCCACGACCAGAACCCGGTGGCCGGCCGGCCTGCCCCGCAGCCCGCCGGGGACGAGCGGAACGGTTCGCTGCGGGCCGCGCGCCTGCCCCGCTGGTCCCACCTCGCCCTCGCGGCCGCCTCGGTCCTCGTCGCCTGCCTCGTCGGCCTCGCCGCCGGGCTCGACTCGAAGGTCCAGTGGGGCCTGCTCGCCGCGCTCCTCTTCGTCGTCGGCGGCTACGCGCTCGCCGCCCGCGTCGAGGGCCGCAGGCAGGCGAAGGACCGCCTCGTCACGAGCGTCGTGTGGGTCGCCTTCCTCGCCGCCTTCATCCCGCTCGCGTCCCTCGTCTGGGAGACCGTCAAGCGCGGCGTGAAGGTCCTGGACCCGTACTTCCTGACGCACTCGATGGTCAACATCGGCTCGATGGACGAGGGCGGCGGCATCTACCACGCGATCGTCGGCTCGGTGGAGCAGGTCGGGCTCGCGACGGTCATGGCCGCCCCCGTCGGGCTGCTCACCGCCGTCTACCTCGTCGAGTACGGGCGCGGGAAGCTCGCCAAGACCGTCACCTTCTTCGTCGACGTCATGACGGGCATCCCGTCGATCGTCGCTGGCCTGTTCATCCTGAGCCTGATGCTCCTCGTGAAGGCGGAGCCCTTCGGCTTCGCCGGCTCCCTCGCGCTGGCGATCCTGATGATCCCGGTCGTGGTCCGCTCGACGGAGGAGATGCTGAAGCTCGTGCCCAACGAGCTGCGCGAGGCGTCCCTCGCGCTGGGCGTGCCGAAGTGGCGCACGATCCTGAAGGTCGTGCTGCCCACGTCGATCGGCGGCATCACGACCGGCGTCATGCTCGCCATCGCGCGCATCGCCGGTGAGACGGCGCCCGTCCTGCTCCTGGTCTGGGGCTCCGCGTACATCAACACGGACCCCTTCCACGGCGGCCAGTCCTCGCTGCCGCTGTACATCTACCAGCAGTACGCGACGAGCGGCGGCAACGGAGCCTCCTACGACCGCGCCTGGGCGGCGGCCCTCACGCTGATCGCCTTCGTGATGATCCTCAACCTGGCGGCCCGCGCGCTCGCCCGGTGGAAGGCCCCGAAGTCGTCCGGTCGCTGACCACGCAGACCTCCGGTCGCCGAGGCGGCCGTCCCCCGGGGCGTGGTGAGCGCCCCCGCGCGCCCGGCCCGGCGCGCCCCGTACGAAAGAAGCAGTGAACCCATGGCCAAGCGCATCGATGTCAGCGGACTGACCGCGTACTACGGGGCCCACAAGGCGATCGAGGACATCTCGATGACCGTCGAGCCCCGCTCCGTGACGGCCTTCATCGGCCCCTCGGGCTGCGGCAAGTCCACCTTCCTGCGGACCCTGAACCGGATGCACGAGGTGACCCCGGGCGGCCGCGTCGAGGGCAAGGTCCTCCTGGACGACGAGGACCTGTACGGGAACCAGGTCGACCCGGTCGCGGTACGCCGCACGATCGGCATGGTCTTCCAGCGCCCGAACCCCTTCCCGACGATGTCGATCTTCGACAACGTCGCGGCGGGCCTCAAGCTCAACGGCTCCGTCAAGAAGTCCGAGCTGAACGACGTCGTCGAGAAGTCGCTCCAGGGCGCCAACCTCTGGAACGAGGTCAAGGACCGCCTCAACAAGCCGGGCGCGGGCCTCTCCGGCGGCCAGCAGCAGCGGCTGTGCATCGCGCGGGCGATCGCGGTCGAGCCGCAGGTCCTCCTCATGGACGAGCCCTGCTCGGCGCTCGACCCGATATCGACGCTCGCGATCGAGGACCTGATCGGTGAGCTGAAGGAACGGTTCACCATCGTGATCGTCACGCACAACATGCAGCAGGCGGCACGCGTCTCGGACCGCACGGCCTTCTTCAACCTCTCCGCGGTGGGCCGGCCCGGCCGCCTCATCGAGATCGACGACACCCAGCGGATCTTCTCCAACCCCTCGGTCCAGGCGACGGAGGACTACATCTCGGGCCGCTTCGGCTGAGCCGTACCCCGGCCCCCACGGACCCCTTCGCGGTGCTGCATGGCGGTGCCACCACGGAGGACACGAAGAGCCCGCCCCGACGACAGGCCGGGGCGGGCTCTTCCCCGCGCGAGCGGCGCCCCGCACGCGACGGGGAGCGCCAGGGGCGAGGCGGGCGGCTTCCGCGGGCGGCGGTAGGGGCGGCCCTGGCGCGGGCGGGACGGTCTGGCGCGGGCCGGACGCCGGACGCGCGCGGGTTCGGGGCGGCCCGGTCCCCGGCGTCGGCTCGGCCCGCCGTCGCCTCCCCCGTGGCCCGCAGCGGCCCCGGCGCCGGTCAGCGGGCGAGCATCTTCTCCGTCAGCTCCCACAGCCGCCGGGCGGCCTCGGGGTCGATCGAGTCGGGGTGGACCTCGGCGGGGATGCTGTCGGCGGTGAGCGGCCGGTCGGTGCCGTCCACGACCGACACCTCGCAGTCCTTCAGGTACACGCCGCCGGTCCCGTCGAGCAGCGGGCTCACCGCGGCGAAGACGACGGTGGCCGCGCCCTGCGCGGCGGTCTTCTTCCCCGCCACGGGATCGATGACGGGCCTGCCCTCCTCGTCGACGAGCCCCTGCGCCCGGTAGGCCTCCTGGTCCTCCGGGCGGTTGTTGAGGTTCGTCCCGATGACGACCCCCGGGTGCACGGCGTACCCCCGGACGCCTTCGGAGGCCCACCGCCGGTCCAGTTCGACGGCGAAGAGCACGTTGGCGCGCTTCGCCTGCGCGTAGGCGGCACCGGGGTCGTAGCCGCTGGTGAAGTCGAGGTCGTCCCAGCGGATGGCCCCCATCCGCTGCGCGCCCGAGGACACGTTGACGACCCGCGCCCCGTGCGCGGCGCGCAGCAGGGGGAGCAGCCCGCGTGTGAGCCGGAAGGGCCCCAGGTGGCTCGTCGCGAACTGGATCTCGTGCCCGTACGCGTCGAGGGTGCGCTCGGCGGGCGGGGCGGCCGCCGCGCAGTGGACGAGCACGTCGACGGGCCGCCCCGCCGCGAGCCGCCGCTCCGCGAACGTGTCCACGGACCCCGGATCGACGAGATCGAGCCGGTCGACCGCCACCCCCGCGATCCCCGCGACCTTCTCGGCGGCCCGCTCCGGGCTCCGCGCCCCTACCAGCACCTCCGCCCCGGCCCCCGCGAGCG
This sequence comes from Streptomyces sp. NRRL F-5630, assembly GCF_000719475.1. Taxonomy (GTDB): domain Bacteria; phylum Actinomycetota; class Actinomycetes; order Streptomycetales; family Streptomycetaceae; genus Streptomyces. Next base: position 5,749 of record NZ_JOGO01000112.1, read on the forward strand.
CCCGCGTCACCTCGAACCCGATCCCCTGATGTCCCCCGGTGACCACCACGAACCTGCCCCGCAGATCCATCCCCTCCAGCACTTCGGCCGCCGTGGCGGCGGGCCCGAAGGGGGAGCCGAGGGGATGCTGCGGGGACGCCTGCGACTGCTGGGACTGCTGGGACTGCTGCGACATGAGAACACGCCCTTCTGGAAACGGAACCTCGTTCCGACACTGTACGGAACAACGTTCCGCTTCGCGAGCGGGACACCACCAGGAAAAGGCGAAGGGCGCGGAAAACTCGGAAGGCGCCCCCCAGGAGGGAGGCGCCTCGGCGAGACGGGGCGGGAGCAGCGGCGCCGCCCCCGAGGTCACAGGAACAGGAAGTTCACGATCCAGAACGACACCGCCGCCACGATCGCCGCCGCGGGCATCGTGATGAACCAGCCGAGCACGATGTTCTTCGCGACGCCCCAGCGCACCGCGTTCACCCGCTTCGTCGCACCGACGCCCATGATCGCCGAGGTGATCACGTGGGTCGTCGAGATGGGCGCGTGGAAGAGGAAAGCGGTCGTGAACATGATCGAGGCGCCGGTCGTCTCGGCGGCGAAGCCCTGCGGCGGGTCCAGCTCGATGATCTTGCGCCCGAGCGTGCGCATGATGCGCCAGCCGCCCGCGTACGTGCCGAGCGAGAGCATGAGCGCACAGGCGACCTTGACCCACACCGGGATCGCGTCGCCCTGGTCCTCGACATCGGCGATGACGAGCGCGAGGACGACGACGCCCATCGTCTTCTGCGCGTCCTGGAGCCCGTGCCCGAGCGCCATCGCGGCGGCCGAGACGGTCTGCGCGATGCGGAAGCCGCGCTTGGCCCGGTGCGGGTTGGACTTCCGGAACAGCCACAGGATCGCGCACATCACGAGGTAGCCGACGACGAGACCGACGAGCGGCGAGAGGAACATCGGGATGACGATCTTGTCGATCACCCCGGACCATATGACGCCGATCCCCCCTGCGAGCGCCGCCCCGACCATCCCGCCGAACAGCGCGTGCGAGGACGAGGACGGCAGCCCGAAGTACCAGGTCACGAGGTTCCACACGACCGCGCCCACAAGCGCGGCGAAGAGGATCCACATCCCCTTGTCGCCGTGCGGGGTGTCGATGATGCCCTCACTGACCGTCTTGGCGACGCCGTTGCCGAGGAAGGCACCGGCGAGGTTCATGACGGCGGCCATCGCGAGCGCCACGCGCGGCGTGAGCGCCCGGGTCGAGACGGAGGTCGCGATCGCGTTCGCGGAGTCGTGGAAGCCGTTGGTGTACGTGAAGGCGAACGCGACCAGGACGGTCACGACCAAAGCAAAGGTGTCCACCGGGTCAGGACTCCTTGACCGCGATGGTCTCCACCGTGTTCGCGACGTGCTCGAACGCGTCAGCGGCCTCTTCGAGGACGTCGACGATCTGCTTGAGCTTCAGCACCTCGATGGCGTCGTACTTGCCGTTGAAGAGGTGGGCGAGGAGCTTCCGGTGGATCTGGTCCGCCTGGTTCTCCAGACGGTTCACCTCAATCCAGTACTCGGTGAGGTTGTCCATCGTCCGCAGATTGGGCATCGCCTCGGCGGTCAGCTCCGCCGCACGGTGCAGGACCTCGATCTGCTGCTCGACGCCCTTGGGGAGCTGGTCGATCTGGTAGAGGACGACGAGGTCGACCGCCTCCTCCATGAAGTCCATGATGTCGTCGAGCGAACCGGCGAGGGTGTAGATGTCCTCACGGTCGAACGGCGTGATGAAGGAGGAGTTCAGCTGGTGGAAGATGGCATGCGTCGCGTCGTCCCCGGCGTGTTCCGCGGCCCGCATGCGTTCGGCGATCTCGGCCCGGGCGGAGGGGTCCGCCCCGAGCAGTTCCATGAGGAGCTTGGAGCCCGTGACGATGTTGTCCGCGGACGCGGCGAACATGTCGTAGAAACTCGTCTCCCGGGGGGTCAGACGAAAACGCACGTGGGGTCCTCGGTGTCCTCTGGGTTCGGTCAGGCTGATGCTAGGCGCATCATCCGGCCACGGCGAACCGGCTTTCACAGTGTCGCCCATGAAAGCCAGCGATCATCACAGGGCCCCAACCGACCCAAGAGGAACAGAACCGATCCCATCAGATCGGAAATATCAGTACGATATACCCGCGCGGGGTATAAAGGTGCGGCTCAGCGCCCGTCTCGACGCTTCTGCGCAGCCTGCCCCACACTGGCCGTAACCCCCCGGGACCCGGCGGTCCGCACGGGGTGTAGGACAGCTCACATCCCCGCCGTGGTCTCCCACGGCCCCCGTACCGGGAGGACGCGATGACGACCACCGAGGCCGAAGGCACCGGAGCGACCACTCCCCCCGGGACACCCGGCCCGGGCTCCGCCGTCACGACCGGCCACGCCGTCCACGGCTACCACGACCACAAGCAGGAGCACCTCAAGCGCCTGCGCCGCATCGAGGGCCAGATCCGCGGCCTCCAGCGGATGGTCGAGGAGGACCAGTACTGCATCGACATACTCACCCAGGTCTCCGCCTCCACGAAGGCCCTCCAGTCCTTCGCCCTCCAGCTCCTGGAGGAGCACCTGCGGCACTGCGTGGCGGACGCGGCGGTACGGGGCGGCGACGAGGTCGAGGAGAAGGTCGCCGAGGCCACCCGGGCCATCGCGCGGATGCTCCGCACGTGAGGGGCTGAGCGCGGGGGCGGGCGACGAGGGCGCGGGCTGAGCGCGCGGGCTGAGCGCGCGGGGCGTGCGCGCGAGCGGGCCGGGAGCCGGACGCGCGAACGGGCGGAGGACCGACAGGCCAAGGGGCTCGCGACATCCGGGCACTCACCCCGACCCGGGCCCCGCCCCAGCACGGCCCGTCGGCCCTCCTCCCCGCCCCGGCCCGACCGGCCCCGCCCGCCGCCGTACTCAGAGGCCCCAGCCGCTCACGTCACCGAAGCCGGTCCCTCTCACCTGCAACACCTCGTCGATCCGCTCCACGCTCAGCCGCTCCTCGCACGAGCAGACGGCCGCGATCATCAGCTCCCCGCAGAGCTCGATCTCCGCGAGGGCCACCGGGTCCTCGACCGCGCAAGCTGTCGTCACCTTGGCTACCCCCTTCTCCCGGACCTTCCAGGCCCCTTCTCGGGCACTGCTCCCGGACGGCGCACGGGACCCAGCGTAAGGAGCCGCGTGCGCCGGGCGCATGACACGGACGGACCATTTACGGGTCACCCGCCCCGGCGCGCGCCGGGGCGCTCGGCCGCCCGGCGTGTCCACCTGTCGCGCCCTCTCGTCCACCCGGGCACTCATCGGGTCAACGAACAATACGTACGGCCGTCACGCCGCCCACCGGGGAATCCATCGAAATCAGCCCCCAGGGCCTACGCCCGGCCCTGCGGGACTACCGTGAAGCCGTGACCTCCGAGGAGACCCCGGCCGACGTCCACCGCACCACCACGCGGGACGCCGGCGCCTTCTGCACCGCCACCTGCCTGTGCGGCTGGCGCGGCCCCGCCCGCCGCGCCCGTTCCAAGGCCCGCTCGGACGCGGCGGAGCACCTGCGGGACACGGGACCGGAAGCCCGCACGGACTCGTAGCCGGCCCCTGAGCACGGAAGCCGACCGGGCTCTCTCCGCCCTCGCTCCCGGCGCTACGCCGCCAGGTCCCGGTCCTCGTCCGCCCGCGCCGGGCGCACCGTCTCGTCGGCCCGCCGCGGCTCCGGCTCCCCGGCGGCGGCGCGCTCGTCCTCCGTACCGGCGCCCGCCCACACCAGGCGCCCGGCACGGCTGCGGCCGACCGCGCGCAGGACGGGCGTGAACAGCGCCGTGAAGAGCGGCGAGAGCAACAGCGCGACGGCCGTGCCGAGCGCGAAGCCGCCGACCACGTCGGTCGGGTAGTGCACGCCCATGAGGACCCGGCAGAACCCCTCCACGACCGCGATGGCGATACCGGCCAGACCGAGCTTGCGGTGGGCGAGGAAGAGCGAGACGCCGATCGCCATCGTCAGCGTCGAGTGATCGCTCACGAAGGAGAAGTCGGTCTTGCCCGGCTCCAGGACCTCCAGGCCCTTGTGGTCCACGAAGGGCCGTGGCCGCTCGACGAAGCCGCGGATCGGGATGTTCAGGCCCACCGCGAGCGCGGCGGCCAGTGGCGCCCAGACCACCGCGGCGACGGAGGAGGCCGCGGCGTCGAGGGAGCCGCGCCGCCTGACACCCCACCAGCACCACAGCACGAGCAGCACGGCGAGCACCGGCAGCCCGTACTCGCCGAGGAAGCGCACGGCCTGCTCGCACCAGCCCGGGGTGTGCCCGGTGAGGCCGTTGATGTCGAAGAGCAGGCTGACATCGGGGTTCGACGCGGAAGTGTCGAGTCCAGCCATCGTGCCGCGGCCCCTTGTCTGTCGTACCGGAACGCACACGGCGTACGTCCCTCACCAACCCCCGTGGTCGGCACCGGCCGGCACCGCTTCGCTCACGCACACACCTGTGGTCCTGAACAGGGAACGCCTGCTTCCTGCCCCCACGTTCCGCACTCCACCGGATGATCACCCAGACGTTATCGAAGAGAGACGCGTCCACGCAGCTCAGGACCGTCGCCGCAGGGGAGCGCACGCCGGGGCGCGGGAAGCACGCAGAGGGGCGCGCGCCTCGCCCGGGACCGGCGCGGGGTCCTCAGGAGAACGTGGCATCCGCCGCGCGTACGAGACACCGGCGGCCTACGGCGGGTGGCGTTCCCGGGGAGGCGGCGTCCCGGCGGATGGCGTCCGCCCGAGGGGGCGACGGGCCGGACATCCACCGGACCGGACGTCCGCCCGGCAGGCCGCCGCGCGGGCGCTCGCCGAGCGGGGCGTACGCGTCCGGGGCCTCCCCTCCGCTCAGTCCGCGCGCCGTGGTCCCACCCCCGCGCCCGCCAGGGCGGCGGTACCGGGCGAGGTGGACGCGGCCCCGGACGCCTCGTCGGTCCCGGCGCCGCCCTCCGGCCCGTCACCCTTCGCCGCCGCACCCTTCGCCTCGGTACCTCCTCCGGCCGCCTTCGCCTTCTCCGCCTCGCGGTCCTCGTCGACAGGCCGCAGGGTCTTCTTCGCCCCCGGTTCGGGAAGCGCGGCGGCGGCGGCCTCCGTGACGCGGGTCGCGCCGAAGTAGTCGGGGGTGTCGATCGGGTCGAAGCGGATGACGGCCCCGGTGCGCGGCGCGTCGATCATGTAGCCGCCGCCGACATAGATCCCGACGTGCCGGATGGCGCGCGAATTGCTCAGGTCGTCGGAGAAGAAGACGAGATCCCCGGGGAGCAGTTCGTCCCGCCCGGGGTGCGGTCCCGCGTTGTACTGATCGTTCGCGACGCGTGGCAGATCGATACCGACGCTGTCGTACGCGGCCTGGGTGAGCCCCGAGCAGTCGAAGCGCCCGCCCTGCGCCGCCGTCCCCGTACCGCCCCACAGGTACGGGGTGCCGAGCTTGCCCTGCGCGTACGAGATCGCCGCCGCGGCCTGCTCCGAGGGCTGGAGCCGCCCGGCCGGCGCGGAGAAGCTCTCCTCCAGGCCGCGGATCGTCTTCACGTAGTTCCGCGTCTCGGTGTACGGCGGGACCCCGCCGTAACGGATCACCGCGTCGGGCCCCGCGTTGTAGGCGGCGAGCATGTTCGCCGACTGATCCCCCGGCACGTTCTTCACGTACGAGGCGAGTTCGCAGTCGTACGAGGCGGCCGACGGGATCGCGTCGGCCGGGTTCCACACGTCCCGCACGCCGTCCTTGTCGCCGTCCACGCCGTGCGCGGCCCACGTGCTCGGGATGAACTGCGCGATGCCCTCGGCCGCGGCGGGGCTGCGCGCGCCCGGGTCGAAGCCGGATTCCTGGTAGAGCTGCGAGGCGAGGAGCGCGGGAGTGAGGGCGGGGCAGAGGTTGCCCCACTTCTGCACGAGCTCCTGGTACGCGGCGGGCACCGAGCCCTTCGCGAGGCCGGTGGCGCGGCCCGCGCCGCCGCCGGTGAGGTTTCCCGCGACGACGAAGACACCGACGACGAGGAGCGCCACGAACCCCGTCCCGAGGGCGGCGAGCAGCGAGCCGATGAGCCAGAACTTGCGCACGCGTCAACTCTCCCCCATGAGGCAGCGCTTCGCCATGGTGTACGGGCGCACGGGCGCGCGTACCAGCCATATGAGCCGCTCATCTCAGCACGTGGAACGGAACAGGGCGGCAGGACGATCGTCCTGTATGAGAAGCGATCAGCTGACCGCGTGCCACCTCACACACCGCCATCCCACCCGGCCTTTCCTCTTCCTTCACCCGTGGGAGCGACCCGCCGGGAACACGCCCGTATCGTTGCCCGCAGTCACATCACATGATACACAGAGTAATCACGCGGGCGGGCGTGTCCCCTTCCACCCCTTCGTCCGGTTCCCGCACGCGGAAAGAAAGCAAAACTCGGCCAGGTTTGACGCCAAGTCGACATGCACAGGCGCCGGAGTCAGCGACAATGAGCGAGACCTCTGTGTCGAGCAGAGGACGGAACAACCCGTTAGGGGCGGTGAGTTACATGCTTATGGCGGCCGACAAGGGCGACATCAACACGATCATCGGCGGGATCGCCCCGGACTGGGGCCCCTTCGGGAGCCTCGGCAGCGAGGCCCGCGTCATGATCCAGGTCGTGATGGCCTTCGCGATCATCCTCTGCCTGGCCATCGCGATCTGGGGCGCGGCCAAGCAGCGCATCGGCGCGACGGCGCTGCGCGACACGTTCAGTGCCGAACAGGGCAAGGGGCTCATCATCGCCGGGCTCAGCGGAGTCTTCATCATCGGCTCCCTCGGCACCGTCTTCACGATCGTGTACGGCATGGCCGTCTAGCCCCGCACACGGCTGCGCCGTCCAGTCGCGGGACGGCACGACCGGGGCCACGGGGGTGCCCCGCACGCCACCCGCGTCACCCCTGTCCCCCGTGCCACCGGCTGAGGTTGCGTCTCCCTGATGTCCCTGATGTCCAGTCACCACACCCCGCGCGAACGGCCGTCCACCGGGCTACCTTCGTACTACGCGCACCGCACCGCGGGCCGCGTGAGGGTCCACCCAACGGCCGAGGGGGCACAGGCGGCATGAGCACGGGCGACGACCACCGGTACGGGGTGCCCCCGCTCCCCGACGACTACGGCGGGACCGGGCAGACCCGCACCCGCCTCCCCGACCGCGCGGGCCCCGCGCGCGGTCCGGCCCCCCGCCGCCCTTCGCGCGGCCTCGTCGTCATCGGCGCCGTCGTCGCCCTCCTCATCGCGGCGATCGCCTTCGCGAACCAGAACACCGACGACTCCCCCACCCACCCCGGCACCACCACCC
>NZ_JOGO01000113.1 GCF_000719475.1 Streptomyces sp. NRRL F-5630
GGCCCCTCCCCCGCCCCGCACGGCACCGTCCCACGTCCCCCCGCCGCCCGAGGCGCCCCCGCCATCCCCGCGCCGCCACGCCCCGCACCGCGAGCGGCACGAGGCGAGACCCCCGGCGACGGGGAGCGGAGGCGGCGGCGTGTGCGCCCTGGGCCGTGCGTACGGCGGCTGGCCCGCCGACAGCCCGCAGACGCGAATCTGCCGGGACGCGTACGGGGGTTGAGCGGGGCGCGGGGCGGCCTACGCCCGCAGCGCCGCCGACAGTTCCCCGCGGGCGCGCGCCGCCGCGCCGACAGGGACGGCGTCCGAGGCGAGCGCCGCGCGCACCAGGCGCACCGGGTGCCCGCTCACCGGCGGCTCGGCCGCGAGGCCGGACAGGATGGCCGGCTCCAGGAGCGGCCAGGCCCGGCTGACGCCGCCGCCCACGACGACGGTCGTGAGGTCGGCGACGCCCGCCGCGATCACGACGGCGCGGGCGATGCCGCGCCCGGCGGCCTGGTAGACGGCGCGCGCCTCCTCGTCCCCGTACGTGGCGGCCTCGTACACCTCGCGGGCGGTGAGGCGGCGGCCGGTGCGCTCCGCGTACCTGGCGCCGATGGACCGGCCGGAGGCGAGGGTCTCCAGGTGGCCGCGCCCGCCGCACGTGCAGGGCAGGTCGCCGAAACCGGGGATGTGCCCGATCTCGCCCGCCGCGCCGTGCGGACCGGGGAAGAGGGCGCCGCCGGTCCAGAGGGCGCCGCCGACGCCCGTCCCGAGGGTCATCCCGAGCACGTCGCTCTCGCCGCGCACGGCACCGGCCGAGACCTCCCCGAGGAGGAAGGCGTTGACGTCGTTGTCGAGGAAGGCCGGGACGCCGAGAGCCGTCTCGACCGCCTCGGTGACGGCGAAACCCGCCCAGCCGGTGAAGGAGTCGCTCGCGACGAGGACGCGTCCGCTCGCGGAGTCCACGACACCGGCCGCGCCGACCCCGGCGCCGACGAGCCGGCCCGGGGTGCAGGCCAGGAGCGGGGCGAGGGCGCCGAGTGCGGCGGCCAGCATGGCGTGGCCGCCCTCGCGCGCGGGCGTCGCGACCTCGGCCCTGGCGAGGACGGTCAGGTCGTCGGCACACACCACCACCTGGGTCGTGGTGCCGCCGATGTCGATGCCCGCGCACAACGGCCGCGCGGGATCGGGGGCCGGGCGGGCCCCTGTGGGGGGAACGGGGTGGGTCACGCCTGTGCCTCCGAGCGGCCCGCGGCGAGCGTGGCCAGGCGGTCGGTCCGGCGGGCGCGCTGCACCGCCGGGTCGGGCACGGGCACGGCTGCCAGCAGGCGGCGGGTGTAGTCGGTCTCCGGGTGCAGCAGGGTCGTCCCCGTACTGCCCTGCTCCTCGACGCGGCCCGCCCGCATCACGACGACGCGCTGCGCGAAGTGCTGCACGACGGCGAGGTCGTGGGAGACGAAGAGGCAGGCGAAGCCGAGTTCCTCCTGGAGTTCCGTGATGACCTCGAGCACCGCTTCCTGCACGCTCACGTCGAGGGCGCTGGTGGGTTCGTCGGCGACGAGGAGGCGGGGTTCCAGGACGAGGGCGCGCGCCAGGCTGACGCGCTGGCGCTGGCCGCCGGAGAGTTCGCGCGGCGCGCGCCGGGCGACCTCGCGCGGCAGCCGGACCCGTTCGAGTACGGCGGCGACCTCCGCCTGGCGCTCCTTCGCTGACAGGGCGCGGCGGTGCACCCGGAGCGGTTCGGCGACGCACTCGCCCACGGTCATGCGCGCGTCGAGCGAGGCCACGGGGTCCTGGAGGACGACGCCGATGCCGGAGCGCAGGGCGCGGCGGGCCCGGCCCCTGGTGCGGCCGAGGTCGGAGCCGAAGAGCGTGACGGTGCCCGAGGTGGGCGGGATGAGGCCGAGCGCGACGCGCGCGGCGGTGGACTTCCCGGAGCCGGATTCGCCGACGAGGCCGAGGGTCTCGCCGGGGCCGACGTGGAGCGAGACGCCGTCGAGGGCGCGCACGGCGGCCTTCCCGCGGCCGAAGACGACGCTGATGTCGGTGAGTTCGGCGACGGGAGCGGGTGCTTCGGGGGCGGGTGGAGCGCCCCGTACCGCCTCCGTCTTCCGCGCGGCCGCCTCGGCCCCGGTCTTCTCCTCGGCCACCGCTGCGGCGACGGAGAGCCGGGGGACCGCGGCGAGGAGCCGCCGCGTGTAGTCGTGGCCTGGACGCAGCAGGACGTCCTCGACCGGGCCCGTCTCGACGATCTCGCCCCGGTACATGACCGCGACGCGGTCGGCGAAGTCGGCGACGACGCCCATGTTGTGGGTCACGAGCAGCACGCCGGTGCCGGTGTCGACGGCGAGGCGGCGCAGCAGGTCGAGGATCTCGGCCTGGACGGTGACGTCGAGCGCGGTCGTCGGCTCGTCCGCGATCAGCAGGCCCGGCTCGTTGGCGATGGCCATGGCGATGACGACGCGCTGGCGCTGCCCGCCGGAGAGCTGGAAGGGGTAGGCGCGGGCCCGGTTCTCCGGGTCGGGGATGCCGACGCGGCGCAGGAGTTCCACGGCCTCGGCGGCGGCCTCCTTCGCGGAGACCTCGCGGTGGTTGCGGATGACCTCGCTGATCTGGCGGCCGATCCGGGTGAGCGGGTCGAGCGCGGTGGCGGGTTCCTGGAACACCATCGAGACGCTCTTGCCGCGCAGCGCGGCGAGCGCCGAGTCGGGGGTGCCGACGACCTGGGTGCCCGCGACGACGGCGCTGCCGGTGGCGCGGGCGTTGGCGTCGAGGAGGCCCATCGCGGCGAGCGCGATGGTCGACTTGCCCGAGCCCGACTCGCCGACGAGGGCGAGCGTTTCGCCGGGGGCGACCTGGAGGGACACGCCCTGGACGGCCGGCACCTCGCCGGTCTCGGTGGTGAAGACGACGCCGAGGTCGTCGAGTCGCAGTACGGGCTCGGGCGCGGGGCGTCCGGGAGCCTGGGTGGTGGCGCTCATCCGCGTCCCCTCACATCGAAAGCGTCGCGGAGCCCGTCCCCGATCGCGTTGAACGCCCACACCACCACGATGATGGCCAGGCCGGGCGGCAGGATCAGCCACCAGTAGCCGGAATAGGCGGCGGTGAGCCCGGCCGAGAGCATCCCGCCCCAGTCGGTCTGCGGGGGCTGGACGCCGAGTCCCAGGTAGGAGACGTAGGCGACCAGGAGGATCGCGTCGGCGATCTGGAAGGTCGCGGCGACGATGACGGTCGAGACCGAGTTGGGCAGGATGTGCCGCAGGATCGCGCGGCCGTGCGTGCCGCCGATGGCGCGCAGGGTCAGGACGTAGTCCCTGTTCTTGAGGGTGAGCGTCTCGGCCCGCACGAGACGGGAGGGCACGAGCCAGGACACGAGGCCGAGGATGACGACGAGGCCGCTGAGTCCGGGCGTGGTGATGGCGGAGACCACGAGGAGGATGAACAGCGCGGGGATGGCGATGCCGGCGTCCACGACGCGCATCATGAACGCGTCGATCCAGCCGCCCGCGTACCCGGCCGTCGCGCCCCACAGCGTGCCGATGACGGTGGCGAGGACACCGGCGGCGAGGCCGACGATGAGGGAGACCTTGCCGCCGTACATGAGCCGGCCGAGTTCGTCGTGGCCGACGGCGTCGGTGCCGAGCCAGTGGGCGCCGCTCGGGGACTGGTTGACCTGGTCGAGCATCGTGTGGGTCTGGTCGGTGGAGTACACGAGCGGGCCGGCGAAGCAGAACAGGAAGAAGAGGACGACGAAGGCGAGGCCCACGACGGCCAGTCGGTTGCGCAGGAAGCGGCGGACCGCGAGCCTGGCGCCGGACGCCTCGCTCGGCGCGGTGGCGGTGCCGGGGACCTTGCCCGGCTGGATGACGGCGCTCATGCCCGTCCTGCCTTCACTCGGGGGTCGATGACCCGCTGGACGATGTCGGCGAGCAGGGTGCCGACGACGGTCGCGACCGCGATCACGAGGACGCAGCCGAGCAGGACCGGGTAGTCGGACGCCTGGGCAGCGGTCCAGAACAGCAGGCCCATGCCGGGGTAGTTGAAGAGCTGTTCGACGACGAGGGCACCGCCGAAGAGGACGGGCACGTAGTAGCCGAGCATCGCGACGACGGGTGTCAGCGAGTTGCGGAAGACGTGGCGCCACAGGATGGCGCGCGAGCGGGAACCGCCCGCCCTGGCGGTGCGCACGTAGTCCTCGGACAGGTTCTCCAGGGTCGCGGCGCGCATGTAGCGGCTGAAGACGGCGATCATCGAGGCGGCGCCCGCGACCACGGGGAGCACGAGGGCCCGCGGGTCGGAGAAGACCTGGCCGAGTGTCTCGCCCTGCGGGGCCTGCGAGGGGAACCAGCCGAGGCCCTGGCTGAAGACCAGCACCAGGATGAGCCCGAGGAAGTACACCGGCGTCGAGTAGGCGATGAAGCTCACCGTGGTGATGACGTAGTCGACGGGCTTGTTGCGGCGCACCGCCTGCCACATGCCGAGCGGGACGGCGAGGACGAGGCCGAGGAGTGCGGAGAGCACAGTGAGGACGAGGGTCTTCGGCAGGCGCTCGGTGATGAGCTGCGACACCGGTTCGTTGAGGGTGTAGGAGGTGCCGAGGTCACCGTGGAGGAGCTGGCCGAGGTAGTAGAAGTACTGGACGGGCAGGGGCTTGTCGAGGCCCTGCTCGTGGTTGAAGTGCGCGATCTGCTGCGCGGTGGCCTGGGGCCCGAGGATGCCGCGCGCGGGTCCGCCGGGCAGGGCGTGCAGCAGGCCGAACACGACGATCGTCACGATGACGATCACCGCGAGGGCCTGGAGGACGCGTCTGATCAGGTACGAGGAAGTGCTCATGTGTTCTTCCGGTCGCCTTCGTCTCTGGGGGGCGCGCTGGCGTCACCGGGGCCGGGCGGCGTCGCCGCCGCGCGGGAGCCGACGGGGAGGGGGTGCGCGGGCGTGAGGGCGGGCGCGGGCCCGGGGCGGCCTGACGGCTCCGCGGGCCCGCGCGCACCGACCGGGTCTACTTGGTCCACTTCCACATGGCGGGATGGAAGTTGGCGAGGGAGTCCTGCGCGAAGCCGCCCAGTCCCGTCTTGACGACGGAGATCTGGTAGTCGGGCTCGGGGAGCCAGATGACGGGGAGGTCCTTGGCGAGCGCGGCGCTGTACTTCCGCACGGCCTCGTCCGAGGAGGAGGTGGTGGTGGCGGAGATGAGCTTGTCGACGGCGGGGTTGGAGTAGCTGCCGAAGTTGGAGCCACCGCCGGTCGCGAAGAGGGAGTCGCCGCTCGGGTAGGCGGGGAAGTACCAGCTGCCCGCGGTGCCGAAGAAGGAGAGCTGCCACGTGCAGCCGGAGTCACCGGCCTTGCACTGACCGGCCTGCGACAGGACCGAGTTGACGGGCGCGGTCTTGATGCCGAAGGTGATGCCGGTCTTCGCGAAGGAGGACTGGAGGGCGCTCATCAGGTTGTCGGTCACCGTGGAGCCGGACTGCGACAGGACCCGCATCGCGAACTTGGTGCCCTTGGCGACGCCCTTGCCGCACTGGTCGTCGCCGGTGCCGGGGTTCGTGCAGACGAGGCCGCCGCCCTGCTTCGTCCAGCCGTGGCCGGTGAGGAGCTTCCTGGCCTTGGCGGTGTCGAAGGGGTACGGGTTCTTCTTCTGCTCCGGCGAGACGAAGGAGGAGGTCTGGCCCTGCGGCACCGGGCCGTAGGTCTCGACGGCGGTGCCGTTGTAGACGACCTTGGACAGGCTCGCCTGGTCCACGGACATCTGGATCGCCTGGCGGGCGTACAGCTGCTTGAACACCGCGCCCATGGCGGGGTTGTTGAAGTTGTACGGCATGTACGTGATCGCCCAGCCGGTCCACGGCTTCAGCGTGTAGCCCTTGGCCTTGAACGCCGCTTCCTGGCTGAGGTCGGTGGCGTTGATGTAGCCGTAGTCGACGGTGCCGGAGCGGAGCGCGTTCACCTCGGCATCGGTCGTGGTGAACGGCAGCAGGTTGACGTTCTTGATGTGCGCCTTGCCGCCGCCGTCGTACTTGGCGTTGGCGGTGAGCTGGACCTTGCCCGCGGTCGTGAAGGTCTTGAGGGTATACGGGCCGCTGACGGTCTTCCACAGCGGGTCGCTCGCGTAGCCGGAGATCTTCTTGGCCGCGCCGTTGAGGTACGACCAGACCTTCTTGGCACCCGCGGTGCCGCGGTCCAGGTCGGAGACGGTGCCGTTGTCGCTGGTCTTGTCCCACACGTGCTGCGGCATGGGGCGGATCATGCTCAACTCGTTGGCGAGCATCCACTGCTGGTTGTACGCCTTGTCGAAGGTGAGGGTGAAGTGCGTGGCGTCGACGGTCTTGAAGGAGGTCCAGTTGTCCGGCGCCTTGCCCGGGCTGTAGCTCGCCCAGTCCTCTTTGTCGGCCTTGACGAGGTTGTACCAGAACTCCACGTCGCGCGAGGTGACGGGCTTTCCGTCGCTCCAGTGGCGGTCGCCGAGGGTGATCGTCACGCTCTTGCTGTCGGCGGCGAACTTCGCTTCGGTGGCGAGCGAGTTGTCCTTGTTCCAGCCGACCTTGCCCGCGGAGCCGTCGTACGCCACGAGCGGTTCCCACAGGGACTGGGATATGGACGAGTTGTTCGTGTTGAGGTGCGCGGCGGTGCCGACGGGGAGGATCCAGTTCGGCGTGAAGTTCGCGGGCAGCGCGTAGTTGATGGTGTCCGAGGACGACGAGCCGGACGAAGAGGTGCCGCCGCCGGAACACCCGGTGAGCAGTGCGCCCGTGGTGACGGCGGCACCCGCGACCAGGGCCCAGCGGCGGCCGGCCGCCGTGCGAGCAAGGGACATGACTCTCCTCAGGTGAAAGGACCCGCATTCGTCCCGGCAGTCCGGGCCGGCGCCGCGGGGTCGGCGCTGTACGGCGACAGTCAACGACGGACCCGCCGAACAAACAAACAAGAATTAGTAAAAAGTAAGTTTCTACGGGTCGGAAGAAAGTCCCGAGCGAGCACATGGACCCGCCGACTTGGCACTTATGCCCCGATTCGAGCCCTCTTCAGCTGACCCAACAACGCGTCAACTTTCTCCACGGAGTGGTCATCCGCGCTCGGCGCGGGCGTACTGTCTCCGTCACACCCACCATTGCGGAAGTTACTTCGTACATGACTGAAATAAGTGCACGGGACCGCAAGGCCGTCAAGGGCGTGTCCGCGAAGAGCGCGGCCAAGGGCGCGCCCGCCCTCGCCGCGCGGGTCCTCGAACTCGTCGCCTCGGGCCAGGCCACGTCCCGCGCCGAACTCGCCGGGCTCCTCGGTGCGGCTCCCTCCACCATCTCCCTCACCGTGGCCCAGCTCGTCGAGCGCGGGCTCGTCGCCGAGGAGGGCACCCAGTCCTCCACCGGCGGCCGTCCGCGCAAGGTCCTGCGCGTGGGCGGTCACGACGAGTACGCGATCGCCGCCGACGTCGGCGGCAGGCACGCCCGCATCGGTGTCGTGCTCCCGGGCGGCGGCCTGCGCGAGGTCACGGGCGTCCCGTTCGAGATCGACGACGGCCCCGAGGCCGCGCTGCCGAGGCTCGCCGAACACCTGGAGGCACTCGCCGCCGCCCGCGGGCGCGCGCGGCTCCGCGGGGTCGGCCTCTCCCTGCCCGGGCCCGTCGACGCCGCCGCGGGTGCCGTCGTGCTGCCCTCGCGGATGCCGGGCTGGAACCGCTTCCCGGTGGCCGACTGGCTGGAGGAGCGCTTCGGCGTCACCGCCGTCGTCGACAACGACGCCAACTGCATGGCGGTCGGCGAACAAAGTGTCCGGCCCGCCGGGCACCGCCAGTCGATCATGGTGAAGATCGGCTCCGCGATCGGCGCCGGTGTCATCGCCGACGGCCGCCTCTACCGGGGCGCGACCGGGGCGGCGGGGGACATCACGCACATCCGCGTCGACGCGGGCGGCGCCGACGTCCCCTGCTCCTGCGGCAACACCGGCTGCCTGGAGACGGTCGCCTCGGGCGCCGCCCTCGTGCGCATCCTGCGGGAGCGCGGCCTCGACGTCACGAGCACCGAGGACGTCGTACGGCTCGCGGGCGACGCCGATCCGGAGGCGACGCGCGCGGTCCGCAGGGCGGGCGACCATCTTGGCCAGGTCCTCGCCGCCAACGTCAACTTCTTCAACCCCGACGCCGTCTACCTCGGTGGCATCCTCTCCACCCTCGAACCCTTCGTCGCCGCCGTGCGCGGACAGCTCTACGAGAGCTGCCACCCGCTCGTCACCGAACACCTCACCATCGAGCGGGCCTCGCTCGGCGCGGACGCGGGCCTCGTCGGCGCCGGGCTCTCCGCCCTCCAGCGCGCCCTGGCCCGGGCGCTCGGCGAGGCGGGCGGTGTCGTCCCCGTCCCGGCGCCGGCCAGGGGCTGACGCCCGTCCCCTCGCGGGAGCGCGGCGCCCCCGGCCCGGGTGCGCCCGCCCCGCCCACTTCGCCCTCACCCTCCGTACGAGGAGCCACGCCATGTCCCAGAACAGCACCGCCCGCACCGCCCTCAGCCGCCCGGTCATCGCCGTCGCCGGGCTCGGCATCGAGTCCTCCACCTTCTCCCCCGCGCGTACCGAGGCCCCCGCCTTCCACCCCGCGCGCGGCAGCGCGATATTCGACCGGTACCCCTTCCTCGCCCCCGGCGCGCCCCTGCGCGAGGCCGCCGAGTGGCACGGCGCGCTGGTCGGCAAGTCGCTGCCCGGCGGCACCGTCACGGCCGCCGCCTGGCAGACGCTCACCGACGAGCTCATCGAGCGCCTCGCCGCGCTGCCCGCGCTCGACGGCCTCTGGTACGACATCCACGGCGCGATGACGGTCGAGGGCCTCGACGACGCCGAGGCCGTCCTCCTGGAGCGCATCCGCGCGACCGTGGGCCCCGACGTCGTCGTCTCCACCTCGATGGACCTGCACGGCAACGTCTCCCGTGCGCTCGTCCACCGCAGCGACCTGATCACGTGCTACCGGATGGCCCCGCACGAGGACCACATGGAGACCAAGGAGCGCGCGGTGCGCAACCTGGTCGACCTCCTCGCCTCCGGCGCGCCCCGCCCCGTCAAGGCGTGGGTCCCGGTCCCCGTACTCCTCGCGGGCGAGCAGACCTCGACCCGTATCGAGCCCGCGAAGAGCGTGTACGCGGCCGTCGACGAGATCGAGGCGACCGAGGGCGTGACGGACGCCGCGATCTGGGTCGGCTACGCCTGGGCCGACGAGCCCCGCAACCGCGCCGTCGTGGTCGTCACGGGCGAGGACACCGAGGCGGTCACGCGCGGGGCCGAGCGCCTGGCCCGGGGGTTCTGGGACGCGCGCGCGGACTTCGGCTTCGTCGCGCCGACCGGCACGTTCGACGAACTGCTCGACGAGGCACTCGCCTCCGCGCGGAAGCCGTACTTCATCAGCGACACGGGCGACAACCCCACCGCGGGCGGCGCGGGCGACGTCACCTGGGGCCTCACCCGGCTCCTGGAGCGGCCCGAGTTCCAGAAGGAGGACGGGCCGACGGTCATCTACGCCTCCGTCCCCGGACCGGCCGCGATCGACACCGCCGTCGCCGCCGGAATCGGCGCGACCGTCACCGTCACGGCGGGCGCCGCCGTCGACGACCGGCACGCCGGTCCCGTCACGCTCACCGGCGTCGTCCACGCCGTCCGGCACGGCGACCGCGACGCCGAGACCGAGGTCGTGGTCCGGGTGGGCAGCGTGTACGCGATCCTCACGAGGCTCCGCAAGCCGTACCACCACGAGCATGACTTCACGGACCTGTCCCTGGACCCCCGCTCCGCCGACATCGTGATCGTCAAGATCGGGTACCTGGAGCCGGAACTGTTCGCCATGGCCAACGACTGGAAGATGGCGCTCACGCCCGGCGGCGTCGACCAGGACCTCGTCCGCCTCGGCCACCACCGCATCAGCCGCCCGATGTTCCCCTTCGACCGCGACATGGCCGATCCGGACCTGACGGCCCGCGTCATCCCCGCCTCGGACCAGCCCCTCACCGGGAACGAGGAGTGACCGGCGCCCGGGAGTCCCGTCCCGAGCTGGAGATCGCGGTCACCTCGGCGGCGGGCGCCCGCGCCGCCCGCGACGGCGGAGCGGACCGCGTCGAACTCTGCACCGGCCTGGAGCTGGGCGGCCTGACGCCCTCGGCCGCCCTCGTCGAGGCGGTCGCCGATGCGGGCCCGCCCGTGCAGGTCCTGGTGCGCTGCCGGCCCGGTGACTTCCTTTACGACGCCGAGGAGATCGCCCTCATGGCCGCCGAGGTGCGGTCCGTGATCGCCTCGGGGGCGCGCGGCGTGGTGATCGGCGCGCTCACAAGCGAGGGCACGCTCGATGTCGACGCCGTCGCCAGGCTCCGCGACGCCGCCCAGGAGGCGGACCCGGCGGTCGAGGTGACCCTGCACCGCGCGATCGACGTGTCGGCGGACCCGGCGGCCACGGCCGCGCTGCTCCCGGCGCTCGGCCTCACCCGGGTCCTCACCTCGGGCGGCGCACCGGCCGCGGGGCGGGGCCTCGACCGGCTGGCGGCGATGGCCGCGGCGGCACCCGGCGTGCAGGTGATGGCGGGCGGCGGCGTGCGCCCCGCCGACATCCCGGCCCTGCTCGCGACGGGTGTCGACGCCGTCCACCTGTCGGCGAAACGCCGCGCCCCCGTCCGCGCCGACGCCGCCTGGGTCCCGCTCGGCGCGTCCAGCGCCTCGGCGGAACAGGACACGCACTTCGTCACGGACGCGGCGGTGGTGGCGGAGGCGCGGAGGGCACTCGACAGGGCGAGGCGCGCGGACGCCTGACGGGGGGGCAGGCTTCTTCCGCCCCCACCTTCCGCCTCTACCTTCCGCCTCTCCGGATGCCCTGGCGGCTTACGGGCGGCGGGAAACAGTGGTGGCTCTCGCGCGGCGCTCTGCCCTCGCCCGGCGGGTCCCCTCCCCTGCCCCGGCCGCGGGGCAGGGCCCGCCCGCGCGGAGCACGCCTGCGCGCCGCCCTGGGTGCCCGCCGCCGGGTCGTGGCCCGCGAGGCACCCGGCTGACGCGGGGGACTCAGCCGGCCGGGGCCTGACGTGACAGCTCCCCGCGCCACTGCTCGGCGCCCCACTCCTCGAACCGCTTCACCTCGGTGAAGCCGAGCCGTGCCGCGAGGCGCAGGGAACGGGTGTTGGCCGTCCGGATGGTCACCACCACCGGCTCACCGGGGCGCTCGTCCGCGCACCAGCCGAGCGCCGCCGCGCACGCCTCGATCGCGTACCCGCGCCCCCACACCCGGGGCAGGAAGAGGTACCCCAGCTCGGTGCTCCCGTCCTCGCGCCGGTCGAGCGTCACCGCGCCGATCATCTCGTCCTCCGCCGTGACCACGAAGAACCCCGGGCGCTGTCCCGGCACTTCGGGCATCGCCTCCTCCAGTTCCGCGCGTGGTCTCGCCCCGCCCTTGTGGGCCCCGACCTCCTCCGAGGAGAACAGCGCGACGAACATCGGCCTGTCCCGCGCCTCCGAGGCACGGAGCACGAGGCGCTCGGTCGCTATCGGGGCGGGTGGCCAGGCGGCGGACGCGGGTGCTGTCATGCCGGGCAGGCTAGCGCCGTCCCCGCGCACCGGCGGGCGGGAGGCGGGCGGCGGGAGGCGGGAGGAGCGGGCCGGAGGGTGGACCGGGCCACCGGAAGACGGGAGCGGCGGGGCCGGACCAGCGGCCCGCCCTTAAAAAACACCCGCCGTCACCCCCGCGGCCCCCCGCGCACCC
>NZ_JOGO01000114.1 GCF_000719475.1 Streptomyces sp. NRRL F-5630
CCTGCTAACCTTGACGACGGCCGTATGTGTACGCCCTCCCGGAATCTCTGGGAGCAGCGCCCAGCGTGCCCCGCCTCCCGAGTAACGGAAGCTCCCCGGCGATGCAGACCCGGGGCACTCGGTGGCTCATTGGATTCACTAGGAGATCGCGTGTCGCTCGACGCCGCCACGAAGAAGCAGATCATGGGCGAGTTCGCCACCAAGGAGGGTGACACCGGTTCTCCCGAGGTGCAGGTCGCTCTGCTCTCGCGCCGGATCTCGGACCTGACCGAGCACCTCAAGACGCACAAGCACGACCACCACTCCCGTCGTGGCCTGCTGATTCTGGTCGGCCAGCGCCGCCGGCTGCTCCAGTACCTGGCCAAGAAGGACATCGCGCGCTTCCGTGTGCTCGTCGAGCGCCTCGGCATCCGCCGCGGTGCGGCGGGCGCCCGCTGAGGTCGTCGTGAAGGGAGCGGTTCCCCTGCACAGGGAACCGCTCCTTTTGTCGTACGTGCGACAGGGACCGCTCAGTTTGTAGGCTGGGCCCCGTAGGCAAACAAATGAACAGGAGAAGCGACTCCACGCCGCCGCCGGTCCTCGGTAGTGGCCCCCGGCAAGGCCCACGGTCCCGCGAGGCCGCGAAGAGCCCGCAGGCCACCAAGGCCCGCGAGGCCGAGCGCGGTCCGTACAGCCCGCAAGGCCCGTACGGACCGGGCCCACGGCCCGAGACCGCGAAGCCCCCGGGTGCTTCGATCGAAGACCGGCCAGCAACCAGGAGCCGCTTCTCCACCGGCTGCACCGCGACCCGCCACGGGCGGACCGCACCCCGCGACCACCACGGTGGCCGCACCCGCGACCCCACGGGGCCGCACCCGCGACCCGCCACGGGCGGACCGCACCCCGCGACCCCCCCCAAGGGGCCGCACCGCGGACTCCCTCCCCGGAGGGCCCCGCACCCCGCGACCCGCCACACGGGCGAGGCCGCGCGAAGACGAGACGTAAACGGAGAATCCCCTGGTGGAGAACGAGACCCACTACGCCGAAGCCGTCATCGACAACGGTTCCTTCGGCACCCGCACCATCCGCTTCGAGACGGGCCGCCTCGCCAAGCAGGCCGCAGGGTCCGCCGTCGCGTACCTGGACGACGAAACGATGGTCCTCTCGGCCACGACCGCGTCCAAGAACCCCAAGGACCAGCTCGACTTCTTCCCCCTCACGGTGGACGTCGAGGAGCGGATGTACGCGGCCGGCAAGATCCCCGGCTCCTTCTTCCGCCGGGAGGGCCGCCCCTCCGAGGACGCGATCCTCACCTGTCGCCTGATCGACCGCCCGCTGCGCCCCTCCTTCAAGAAGGGCCTGCGCAACGAGATCCAGGTCGTCGAGACGATCATGGCGCTCAACCCCGATCACCTCTACGACGTGGTCGCGATCAACGCCGCCTCCTGCTCCACGCAGCTCGCGGGCCTGCCCTTCTCCGGTCCCATCGGCGGCACCCGCGTCGCCCTCATCAAGGGCCAGTGGGTCGCCTTCCCGACGCACACCGAGCTTGAGGACGCCGTCTTCGACATGGTCGTCGCCGGTCGCGTCCTGGAGGACGGCGACGTCGCGATCATGATGGTCGAGGCCGAGGCCACCGAGAAGACGATCCAGCTCGTCGCGGGCGGCGCCGCCGCCCCCACCGAGGAGGTCGTCGCCGCCGGTCTGGAGGCCGCGAAGCCCTTCATCAAGGTGCTCTGCAAGGCCCAGGCCGACCTCGCCGCGAAGGCCGCGAAGGCGACCGGCGAGTTCCCGATCTTCCTGGACTTCCAGGACGACGTGTACGAGGCGCTCACCGCCGCCGTGCGCGGCGAGCTCGCCCAGGCGCTCACCATCGCGGGCAAGCAGGAGCGCGAGGCCGAGCTGGACCGCGTCAAGGGCCTCGCCGCCGAGAAGCTGCTCCCGCAGTTCGAGGGCCGCGAGAAGGAGATCTCCGCCGCCTACCGCGCCCTCACCAAGGCCGTGGTCCGCGAGCGCGTGATCCGCGACAAGAAGCGCATCGACGGCCGCGGCGTCACCGACATCCGCACCCTGGCCGCCGAGGTCGAGGCGATCCCGCGGGTCCACGGCTCGGCGCTCTTCGAGCGCGGCGAGACGCAGATCCTCGGCGTCACGACGCTCAACATGCTCCGCATGGAGCAGCAGCTGGACACCCTCTCCCCGGTGACCCGCAAGCGCTATATGCACAACTACAACTTCCCGCCGTACTCCACCGGCGAGACCGGCCGCGTCGGCTCCCCCAAGCGCCGCGAGATCGGCCACGGCGCCCTCGCCGAGCGCGCCCTCGTGCCCGTCCTGCCGACGCGTGAGGAGTTCCCCTACGCGATCCGCCAGGTCTCCGAGGCGCTCGGCTCCAACGGCTCGACGTCCATGGGCTCGGTCTGCGCCTCGACCATGTCGCTCCTGAACGCCGGTGTGCCCCTCAAGGCCCCCGTCGCCGGTATCGCCATGGGCCTCATCTCCGAGAAGCAGGGCGGCGAGACGCACTACGTCACGCTGACCGACATCCTCGGTGCCGAGGACGCCTTCGGCGACATGGACTTCAAGGTCGCCGGTACGAAGGAGTTCGTCACCGCGCTCCAGCTCGACACCAAGCTCGACGGCATCCCCGCCTCGGTCCTGGCCGCCGCGCTGAAGCAGGCCCGGGACGCCCGCCTCCACATCCTCGACGTGATGATGGAAGCGATCGACACCCCGGACGAGATGTCCCCCAACGCCCCGCGGATCATCACCGTGAAGATCCCCGTGGACAAGATCGGTGAGGTCATCGGCCCCAAGGGCAAGATGATCAACCAGATCCAGGAGGACACCGGCGCCGAGATCACGATCGAGGACGACGGCACCATCTACATCGGTGCCGCCGACGGCCCGGCCGCCGAGGCCGCCCGCACCACGATCAACAGCATCGCCAACCCGACGATGCCGGAGGTCGGCGAGCGCTACCTGGGCACGGTCGTGAAGACCACGACCTTCGGCGCGTTCGTCTCGCTGCTCCCCGGCAAGGACGGCCTGCTGCACATCTCGCAGATCCGCAAGCTCGCCGGCGGCAAGCGCGTGGAGAACGTCGAGGACGTCCTCGGTGTGGGCCAGAAGGTCCAGGTCGAGATCGCCGAGATCGACTCGCGCGGCAAGCTCTCCCTCATCCCGGTCGTCGAGGGCGAGGACGGCGACGAGAAGAAGGACGACACGGACAAGTGACGTCACGCAGTCCGCGTACGACGGCCCGCCCCTCCACCAAGGGGCGGGCCGTCGCCCGTACCACCGAAACCAGCGCCCCCGCCAAGGCCCGCACCCAGACTCTCCTGCCCGGCAAGGACGGGGTCGGGACGGTCCGCCGCACCACGCTCCCCGGCGGCCTCCGCGTCGTCACCGAGACCCTGCCCTCGGTCCGCTCGGCGACCTTCGGCATCTGGGCGGGCGTCGGCTCCCGCGACGAGACCCCGACGCTCAACGGCGCCACGCACTACCTCGAACACCTTCTCTTCAAGGGCACGAAGCGCCGCACGGCGCTCGACATCTCCGCCGCGCTCGACGCGGTCGGCGGCGAGATGAACGCCTTCACGGCGAAGGAGTACACCTGCTACTACGCGCGGGTGCTCGACACCGACCTGCCGCTCGCCATCGACGTCGTCTGCGACATGCTCACGGGCTCGACCCTGGACGCCGCCGACATCGACGCCGAGCGCGGCGTCATCCTCGAAGAGATCGCGATGACCGAGGACGACCCGGGCGACGTCGTGCACGACCTCTTCGCGCACACGATGCTCGGCGACACCCCCCTCGGCCGCCCCGTCCTCGGCACGGTGGACACGATCAACGCGCTCGGCCGCGAGCAGATCGCCCGCTTCTACAAGCGCCACTACGACCCCACTCGCCTCGTCGTCGCCGCAGCGGGCAACGTCGACCACGCGAAGGTCGTACGGCAGGTACGCGCCGCCTTCGACCGCGCGGGCGCCCTCACCCGCACCGACGCGGTCCCGCTCGGCCCCCGCGAGGGCACGCGGCTCATCAAGGCGGCGGGCCGCGTCGAGGTCCAGAACCGCCGCACCGAGCAGGCCCACGTCGTGCTCGGCATGCCCGGCATCGCGCGCACCGACGAGCGCCGCTGGGCCCTCGGGGTCCTCAACACGGCCCTCGGCGGAGGCATGTCCTCGCGTCTGTTCCAGGAGGTGCGCGAGAAGCGCGGCCTCGCGTACAGCGTGTACTCGTACACCTCCTCGTTCGCCGACTGCGGCCTTTTCGGCGTCTACGCGGGATGCAGGCCCAGCCAGGTCGACGACGTCCTGAAGATCTGCCGGGACGAACTGGAGACCGTCGCCGCCCACGGACTCGATGACGACGAGATCCGCCGCGCCGTCGGCCAGCTCGCCGGCTCCACCGTCCTCGGCCTGGAGGACACGGGCGCGCTCATGAACCGCATCGGCAAGAGCGAACTGTGCTGGGGCGAGCAGCTCTCCGTCGACGACATGCTCGCGAAGATCGCCGCCGTCACCCCCGAGGAGGTCCGCGCCGTCGCGCGTGACATCCTCGGTCAGCGCCCCTCGCTGTCGGTGATCGGACCGCTCAAGGAGCGCCAGACGGCGCGCCTGCACGAGGCCGTCGCCTGAGCGACGCGCGACGTGGCACCGGGAACCGGGCGACGTCGCGCACCGGCCCTCCCGCCGCGCGACGTCGCGTCGTCGACCCGATACGACGCGCCGTCGCGCGGCACCCGGCGCCGTACGCGACGTCGCGACGTCGCCCACGGCGCCGCCCGCCCGACCCCCGCCCCGGACCCCCGTACGCACCCGGAGGAAGACCCCACATGAGCAAGCTGCGCGTCGCCGTCATCGGCGCCCGGGGCCGGATCGGCTCCGAGGCCGTCCGCGCCGTCGAGGCCGCCGACGACCTCGAACTCGTCGCCGCGACCGGCCGTGAGGACCCGCTCACGGCGCTCACCGACGCCGACGCCCAGGTCGCCGTCGAGCTGACCCGCCCCGACGCCGTCATGGACAACCTCGCCTTCTGCCTCGCGCACGGCATCCACGCCGTCGTGGGCACCACGGGCTGGACCGAGGAGCGCCTGACGACGGTGCGCGAGGGGCTCGCGAAGTCCCCGGGCACCGGCGTCCTCATCGCCCCGAACTTCTCCCTCGGCGCCGTCCTCACGATGAAGTTCGCGCAGGTGGCCGCACCGTACTTCGAGTCCGTCGAGGTCATCGAGCTGCACCACCCGAAGAAGGCCGACGCCCCCTCCGGCACCGCCGCGCGCACCGCGCAGCTCATCGCCGAGGCCCGCGAGGCCGCCGGAAGCGCCCCCATGCCGGACGCCACGGAGACGGCGCTCGACGGCGCCCGCGGCGCCTCGGTGGACGGCGTGCCCGTGCACTCCGTACGGCTGCGCGGCCTGCTCGCCCACCAGGAGGTCCTGCTGGGCGCCGAGGGCGAGACCCTCACCATCCGGCACGACTCGCTGCACCACAGCAGCTTCATGCCGGGCATCCTGCTCGGCGTACGCCGCGTCGTGGAGACCCCAGGGCTCACCTTCGGCCTGGAACACTTCCTCGACCTGAGCTGAGCGGAACCCGATGCGCGCCAAACTGACCTACGCGGTCACCGCCCTCGTCCTCGTCTTCTACTTCGTCCTCGCGGGCGACCGCGGCATCCTGCTCATCCGGCAGGGCACCGCCATCACCGTGCTCTTCGGCGTCGCGGTGCTGATCCTCCCGCTCATCGGCGCCTGGTTCCTGTGGCAGAACACGCGCTTCGTGACGCGCGCCAACGCCCTGGCCGCCGCGCTCGACGCCGAGGGGGGCCTCCCGCCCGACGAGCTGAAGCGGACGCCCTCGGGCCGCATCGACCGCGCGTCGGCCGACGCCGTCTTCGCGCGCCGCAAGGCCGAGACGGAGGACCACCCCGACGACTGGCGCTGCTGGTTCCGCCTCGCCGTCGCCTACCAGGACGCCCGCGACACCCCCCGCGCCCGCAAGGCCATGCAGCACGCCCTGCGCCTGAACGACAGGGAGCGGGCCGCCGCACCGTCGCCCGCCCCGCGCGACTGACAGCGACTGACACGGAGCGGAACGGCGCGGGCTCGGGACGACGCGGAACAGCGCGGGCGCGCGACGACACGAGAGGGGCGGGCGGCACGTCGCGTGCCGCCCGCCCCTCTCCTCCAGGTCCTCTCGGCAACGGGTACGGGGGTACGAGCCGCCTCAGCGCCGCCCGGCCGCCTCGCCCGTCACGTACTCGTCCGCCCACGCCTCCAGCGTGTCCGCCGCGCGCTCGAAGCCCTCGGCGCGCGAGAGGAAGTCCGCGCTGTGGTCCGTGAGCAGCGGTCCCGCGACGCTCTGCCGCCGCGACGTCAGCACGACGGCCTGCCCCTGCACGCTGCGCGGCAGCCCCAGGACCCGCACCGGCTGCTGCACGGTGCGCACCGCGCTCACCTGGCCCCAGGGATACGTGTGCGTGCGCAGGAAACCGGTACGGCGCACGCCGCGCGCGCTCACCCAGGCCCCCATCCGCAGCCCGCGCAGCGCGCCCCCTATCAGGAGCGCCGCGAAGATCACCGAGGCGAACGCACCGCTCGCGTTCTTGGCGAGACCTATCACGAGCGCGGCCACGAGCACGAAGGACGCGAGGAGCAGGATGAGCGCGGCGAGCGCCACGCGCCAGGGCCCGGGGCGGTACGGGCGACGCCACACCTCGCGGTCGTGGTACGGCAGCGCGACGTCGTCGGCGCCCTCCTCGAAAGTGCGGTCCGCCGTCAGGAAGGGCAGGGGCACGACTGTTTCCTCACTCATTCCGCGCGCACAGGGAGTGTGCCAGGGGGCTGTGAGCGGTGAGGCTACAGAGACCCCCGGCGGTTCACCACTCCGGGGGTCTCTGTGGGCGGTTGTGCGAATCCCCGCACAGCGGGCGCGAACAGGCGAAGCGGATCAGCGGGGATCGGACGCCTCGGAGTGCTGCGTGTGCTGCGGGGCCGTCTGCCCGGAGAGGGCCGGGAGGCCGAAGAGCAGGCTGCCCACGAGGCCGCCGACCACGGTCAGCCCCACGAGCGTGTGCACAAGGAGCTGGCCCCGGTCGGCCCGCTCGCGGGGCGGGGGCTCGACGTTGCTGCGGTACTTCTCCGCATCGGCCAGGAAGGCGAAGGGAACAGGCTCACGCCGCCGGAACATGGAAAGCGCTTCTCCTAGGAAACTCGTCGTGGACGGGTGCGGACTGTCCGGAAAGAAGTCGGAAAACCCGCATATCAGATTACGGCGTCCGTGTGCTTCCGAACACATCGGCCCTACTCGTACAGACGCGTGGGAGGCGTCTGTGGTGCCCGTATTGGCGAGCTTCCGCGAAAAATGTCACGAGAGACCTCCCCTCGGAGGAGTGTCCGTGCCGGACCGTAGAGTGGGCGCCGCCCCGACGAAGCGACTGGAAGGACCACCGCCGGTGACCGAGACCTCTCAGGTGACCCCCGCCGAGACCGTCAAGCCCACGTTCCGCAGCGAGATCACGGTGGAGCTGGTCAAGCACGCCGCCTCGGACCAGGACGTGCTGTGGGCCGCGCGGGTCTCCACGGCGGGCGAGCAGTCGCTCGACGAGCTCAAGAAGGACCCCGAGCGGTCGAAGGGCCTGATCAACTACCTCATGCGGGACCGCCACGGCAGCCCCTTCGAGCACAACTCCATGACGTTCTTCGTCAGCGCCCCGATCTTCGTCTTCCGGGAGTTCATGCGCCACCGCGTCGGCTGGTCCTACAACGAGGAGTCCGGCCGCTACCGGGAGCTCCAGCCCGTCTTCTACGTGCCGGGTCCCGAGCGCAAGCTCGTCCAGGAGGGCCGGCCGGGCAAGTACGTCTTCGTCGACGGCACCCCCGAGCAGCACGCCCTGACCGAGCGCTCGATGCGGGAGTCCTACCGGCAGGCGTACGAGACGTACCAGGAGATGCTGGCGGCCGGCGTCGCCCGCGAGGTCGCTCGCGCGGTCCTCCCGGTCGGCCTCTACTCCTCGATGTACGCGACGTGCAACGCGCGCTCGCTCATGCACTTCCTCGGCCTGCGCACGCAGCACGAACTCGCGAAGGTGCCGAGCTTCCCGCAGCGCGAGATCGAGATGGTCGGCGAGCGGATGGAGGAGCTGTGGGCGGGGCTCATGCCGCTCACCCATGCGGCCTTCAACAAGAACGGCCGCATGGCCCCCTGAGCCCCTCGCGAGCGCGTGCGGGGGCGGGGCTCGGAAGAGGAGCGGGCACACATGTGCGGGCCGGAGGGAAGGTGTCCGGATTGCGGCTTTTCCTGTGGTTCAACTAGCCTGGCCGCACGGGCCCGGCGCCGCGTGAACCCCCGAGCGCGCGGCGCCGGGTTCCTCTGAGCCGACGCCCCGTCCCACGCGCCGCGACGCCCCGAGGGCGGGAGCGGAGCCGAGCACCGAGTAGCGTGTTACCCATGGCTTTGACCTCCACTCCGCAAACCCCCTTCGGGCGGGTCCTCACCGCCATGGTCACGCCCTTCACGGCGGACGGCGAACTCGACCTCGACGGCGCGCAGCAGCTTGCCGCGCAGCTGGTGGACGCGGGCAACGACGGCCTGGTGATCAACGGGACCACCGGCGAGTCGCCCACCACCAGCGACGCGGAGAAAGCCGATCTCGTCCGGGCGGTGCTGGAGGCAGTGGGGGACCGGGCGCACGTCGTCGCCGGTGTCGGGACCAATGACACGCGCCACAGCATCGAGCTGGCCCGTTCCGCCGAGGCGGTCGGCGCCCACGGGCTGCTCGCGGTGACCCCGTACTACAACAAGCCTCCGCAGGAGGGCCTGCTGCACCACTTCACGGCCCTCGCGGACGCCACGGGGCTGCCGGTCATGCTCTACGACATCCCGGGCCGCAGCGGAGTCCCGATCTCCACCGAGACGCTGGTCCGGCTCGCGGAGCACCCGCGCATCGTGGCCAACAAGGACGCCAAGGGCGACCTGGGACGCTCGGGCTGGGCGATCGCCCGCAGCGGCCTCGCGTGGTACTCGGGCGACGACATGCTCAACCTGCCGCTCCTGTCGATCGGCGCGGTCGGGTTCGTGTCGGTCGTCGGGCACGTCGTGACCCCGGAGCTGCGCGCGATGCTCGACGCGTACCTGGCGGGCGACGTGCAGAAGGCCGTGGAGATCCACCAGCGGCTGCTGCCGGTCTTCACAGGTATGTTCCGCACGCAGGGTGTCATGACCACGAAGGCCGCCCTGACCCTCCAAGGCCGCCCGAGCGGCCCGCTCCGGCTGCCGATGGTGGGGCTGAGCGAGGAGGAGACGGCTCAGCTCAAGATCGATCTGGCCGCCGGCGGGGTAGAACTCGCACCACAGACTTCATAACCGAATAGCCCGCCCGGCCCCGGGCGGACGCGGAGAGTTCCCCGCGGTCCACCGGGTCCGGGCACGGCACCACTCACACAACAGCACGAAACGTCACACACGCCACGTGCCCCGCACGTGGCGTGTGTGGTTGAGGAGAGTCTTTTGAGTCATCCGCACCCTGAACTGGGCCCGCCCCCGAAGCTCGCCGAAGGCGGCCTGCGGGTCACCCCGCTCGGCGGCCTCGGTGAGATCGGCCGCAACATGACCGTCTTCGAATTCGGCGGGCGTCTGCTGATCGTCGACTGCGGAGTGCTCTTCCCCGAGGAGGAGCAGCCCGGAATCGACCTGATCCTGCCGGACTTCGCATCGATCCGGAACCGGCTGAACGACATCGAGGGCATCGTCCTCACCCACGGTCACGAGGACCACATCGGCGCGGTGCCGTACCTGCTCCGCGAGAAGCCGGACATCCCGCTGATCGGCTCCAAGCTGACCCTCGCGCTCATCGAGGCGAAGCTCCAGGAACACCGCATCCGCCCCTACACCCTGGAGGTGCGCGAGGGGAACCGCGAGCGGGTCGGCCCCTTCGACTGCGAATTCATCGCGGTCAACCACTCCATCCCGGACGCCCTCGCGGTCGCGATCCGCACCCCGGCGGGCATGGTCGTGCACACCGGTGACTTCAAGATGGACCAGCTTCCGCTGGACCACAGGCTCACCGACCTGACGACCTTCGCGCGTCTCGGCGAGGAGGGGATCGACCTCCTCCTCACCGACTCGACCAACGCCGAGGTCCCCGGGTTCACGCCGCACGAGCGGGACATCTCCAGCGTCCTGCGGCAGGTCTTCGGCGGAGCGCGCAAGCGGATCATCGTGGCGAGCTTCGCGAGTCACGTGCACCGCATCCAGCAGGTACTCGACGCGGCGCACGCGTACGGCCGCCGGGTCGCCTTCGTCGGCCGCTCGATGGTCCGCAACATGGGCATCGCCCGCGACCTCGGCTACCTCAAGGTCCCCGCGGGGCTCATCGTCGACGTCAAGGCGCTCGACGACCTGCCGGACGAGGAAGTGGTGCTCGTGTGCACCGGCTCGCAGGGCGAGCCGATGGCCGCACTCTCGCGCATGGCCAACCGCGATCACCAGATCCGCATCGTCCAGGGCGACACCGTCGTCCTGGCCTCCTCGCTGATCCCGGGCAACGAGAACTCGGTGTACCGGGTGATCAACGGCCTGACCCGCTGGGGCGCGAACGTCGTGCACAAGGGCAACGCCAAGGTGCACGTCTCGGGCCACGCCTCGGCCGGCGAGCTGCTGTACTTCTACAACATCTGCAAGCCGAGGAACCTGATGCCGGTCCACGGCGAATGGCGCCACCTGCGCGCCAACGCCGAGCTGGGCGCTCTCACGGGCGTCCCGCACGACCACATCGTCATCGCGGAGGACGGCGTCGCCGTCGACCTGATCGACGGCCGCGCCCGCATCAGCGGCAAGGTCCAGGCGGGTTACGTCTACGTGGACGGCCTCTCGGTCGGCGATGTGACCGAGTCCTCGCTCAAGGACCGCCGCATCCTCGGGGACGAGGGCATCATCTCGGTCTTCCTCGTCGTGGACTCCACGACCGGCAAGATCACGGGTGGCCCCCACATCCAGGCGCGCGGCTCGGGCATCGAGGACGCGGCGTTCTCGGGCGTGATGCCCAAGATCGACGACGCCATCGGGCGCGCGGCCAGGGACGGCGTGCTGGAGACCTACCAGCTCCAGCAGCTCATCCGCCGCACCGTCGGCAAGTGGGTCTCGGACAACTACCGGCGCCGACCGATGATCCTCCCGGTCGTCGTGGAGGTCTGACGCCCTGTCAGCGGGTACGAGGGAGCGGGGCACCCGGATTTGCATCCGGGTGCCCCGCTCCAGTACGTTTGGGGACACCGCCGCTTCGGAGCCCGGCACCGCTGTGTGCCCGGAGAACCGGAGAGGGGCGGGAAATCCGACTCAGAACTTCTGATAGAGTCGGAAACGCCGAAAGGGAAACGGAAAGGCCGGAAGGCCGGAACGGGAACCGGAAAGGCGCCGAGGAAATCGGGCCCGAGAGAGTCTGA
>NZ_JOGO01000115.1 GCF_000719475.1 Streptomyces sp. NRRL F-5630
GTCCCGGCCGTCCCCCGCCCCGCCCCGGCCCCCGCGCCGCTCGGCCGCCCTCGCGCCCTCCCGCCCCGCGCCGGCCCCGCCGCTCAGACCGAGCTGACCGTCTCCAGGGCGATCTCCGCGCGGGCCACGTCGCGCGCGTCGGCCGCCGTCGAGCGGCGCAGGGCCTCGTGGAGGCGGGCCGGGGTGAGGACGCCGAGGAAGCGGTCGCCCTCGTCCGGGTCGGTCACGGCGATCCAGCCCGCGTCGTGCTGGAGCATCGTCGCGAAGGCCTGCTTGAGCGTCGCGCCGACGGGCAGCCACGCCTCCATGCGACGCACGCGGTCCGCGACGGTCCCGGTCTCCGGCGCCGCGTCGGCCCCGTCCCCCGTACCGCCGATCCAGCCCCGCAGCGCGCCCGCCTCGTCCAGGACGACGGCCCAGCGGGCGTCCTCGGCTCGCAGCCGCGCGGAGACCGCGGCCAGCGGGTCGTCGAGGCGGACCACGGGCGGCTGTTCGAGGTCGCCGGGCTCGATCGGGGTGACGGAGAGGCGCTTGAGGCCGCGGTCGGCGCCGACGAAGTCCGCGACGTATCCGGTCGCGGGGGCGCCGAGGACGGTGCTCGGCGTGTCGAACTGCTCGATGCGGCCCGCCCCGTAGACGGCCATGCGGTCGCCGAGCCGGACCGCCTCCTCGATGTCGTGCGTCACGAAGAGGACCGTCTTGTGCACGGCGGCCTGGAGGCGCAGGAACTCGGACTGGAGGCGCTCGCGCACGACGGGGTCGACGGCGCCGAACGGTTCGTCCATGAGAAGCACGGGCGGGTCGGCGGCGAGCGCGCGGGCCACGCCGACGCGCTGGCGCTGACCGCCGGAGAGCTGCTCGGGGTAGCGGTCGCCGTAGACGGACGGGTCGAGGCCCACGAGGTCGAGGAGTTCGGCGGCGCGGGCGCGCGCCTTCGCCTTCTTCCAGCCGAGCAGGTGCGGCACGGTCGCCGTGTTGTCCAGGATCGATTTGTGCGGGAAAAGCCCCACTTGCTGAATGACATAGCCGATGCGGCGGCGCAGTTCGACCGGATCGATGCCGGATATGTCCTCACCGTCGAGGAATATGTGTCCGTCCGTCGGCTCTATGAGCCGGTTGACCATCTTCATCGTCGTGGTCTTGCCGCACCCGGAGGGGCCGACGAGGGTGACGAGTTCACCGGCCGTGACCTCGAAGGACAGGTCGTCGACGGCCGTGGTGCCGTCCTCGTACCGCTTGCTGACGTGCTCGAACCGGATCATGGGTCCCCATTGTGGTCGGTCGTATGTCTCCAGTGTTGCCCCTCGTTGCCGGAATGCGACGGGGCGACGAAAGGTTCGGGGGATTGTCAGTGGCCCGGGTTAGGGTCGCGGCAGATCGACCACGTGTGCGAACGCGCGCGGGGCGGGTCGGTGTGGCGGACGGGGGCGGGGCCGTGTGACGGCGGTCCGCGCGCCCGGCGCACGACTCGTCCACGGCTCGGTCACGGTACGGACGCGGCGGGGTTGGCGTGCGCGCCGGCGGGTAGTCGGACGGCTGTTCTCGGGAGGTCCGGGGGCGCGAAGGGACCGGAGGAGGTGGGCTCGCGCATGAGCGGACAGAACTGCTTGGTCACGAACGAGTGGATCTGCGGGGAGTATCTGCGAACCCGCAGCCATGAACTGATGGACGCGACGGTGCAGCACGTGCTCATCACCGCCGTCTCGGTCGCGATCGGCCTCGCCGTCGCGCTGCCGCTCGCCGTCCTCGCCCGCCGCTACAAGACGCTCGCGGGCCCGGTCCTCGGCCTCACCACGCTCCTCTACACGATCCCCTCGCTCGCGATGTTCTCGCTGCTCCTCCCCGTCTTCGGGCTCTCCCCCGCGCTCGTCGTGACGGGTCTCGTCCTGTACTCGCTGACGATCCTCGTGCGGAACATCCTCGCCGGGCTCGAAGCGGTCCCCGAGGAGGCTCGCGAGGCCGCGCGCGGCATGGGATACGGCTCCTGGCGCCTCCTGTGGGAGGTCGAACTGCCCCTCGCGCTGCCCGCCGTGCTCGGCGGCGTCCGCATCGCGACCGTCTCCACCGTCGCGCTGACCACCGTCGGCGCGATCGTCGACTACGGCGGTCTCGGCTCCCTCATCCTCGACGGCCTCGACACGACCTTCAAGGCGCAGGTGCTCGCCGCCTCCGTGCTGTGCGTCGTCCTCGCCGTCGCCGCCGACCTGCTCCTCCTCGGCCTCCAGCGGCTCCTCACCCCGTGGACGCGCGCGGGCCGCGTGCCCCGCAAGGCGCGTCGCGCCGCTTCCCGTACGAACCCGGCGCCCGCGGAGGCGATATGAACGCGCTCACCGGAGCCTTCGACTGGCTCGGCGCCGGGAAGAACTGGCGCGGCGACGCCGGTATCCAGCACCGCCTGATCGAACACCTCGGCTTCACCGGGCTGAGCATGCTCGTGGCCTGCCTCATCGCTCTGCCCGTCGCGCTCTGGCTCGGCCACCTCGGCAAGGGCGGCGCGCTCGCCGTCAACATCTCCAACGTGGGCCGCGCCATCCCCACCCTCGCCCTCCTCGCGCTCCTCTCGCTCACCCCGCTGCGGCAGCACGGCGAGACGCCGACCCTCATCGCGCTCGTCCTCTTCGCGATACCCCCCGTCCTCACCAACGCCTACATCGGCATGCGCGAGGCCGACCGCGCCGTGGTCGAGGCCGCGCGCGGCATGGGCATGAGCGGCGGGCAGGTCTTCCTCCGCGTCGAACTGCCCCTCGCCTTCCCCCTCCTCATGACGGGGATACGCAGCGCCGCCGTCCAGACCGTCGCCACCGCGACCCTCGCCGCGATACCGGGCGGCGGCGGCCTCGGCCGCGTCATCACGGCAGGCTTCAACCTGCAGAACACCTCCCAGGTCGTCGCCGGAGCCCTCCTCGTCGCCCTCCTCGCGCTGCTCGTCGAGGGACTCCTCGTGCTCATCGGCCGCTGGGCCGACCCGATGCGCCGCCGCCGCACCACGGGCAAGGGCACGGAGCCGGACGGCGCTACGAGCGGCGGCACGGGCACCGGGGCGGGCGGCGGCACGGAGACGCCCGGCGGTACGGGCGCGGGCGCGGAGCCGGCCGCTGCCGCCGCCTGAGCCCCGTACCCCCGCCCCGGCGCACCGCCCTCGCGAC
Source organism: Streptomyces sp. NRRL F-5630 (assembly GCF_000719475.1). Classification (GTDB taxonomy): domain Bacteria; phylum Actinomycetota; class Actinomycetes; order Streptomycetales; family Streptomycetaceae; genus Streptomyces. Next base: position 3,147 of record NZ_JOGO01000115.1, read on the forward strand.
ACCTCGCGTTACGACACCTCGCGCTACGACACCTCACTGTGAACCGATGAACGGAGACCCCGACATGAGCAGGAACACGCATCGCGCGCGGCTGGCCGGAGCGCTGCTCGCCACCGCCGCACTCGCCGCGGGACTCACCGCGTGCGGCGGCGACAGCCTGGAGGACAACGGCAAGGACTCCTCCGCGAGCAAGGGCGACGACGCGAGCGGCGGCAAGAAGGGCTCGCTCGTCATCGGCGCGGCCCGCTTCACCGAGGCGAAGGTCCTCGCCGAGCTGTACGCGGGGGTCCTCGCCGACGCCGGCTACAGCACTTCCGTCAAGACCGTGCAGAACCGCGAGGTGTACGAGCCCGAGCTGCGCAAGGGCTCGATCGACATCGTCCCCGAGTACGCGGCGACGCTCGCCGAGTGGCTCAACCACGCGAAGAACGGCGAGGACGCGAAGCCCGTCGCCTCCAGCGACGTCGACGAGACCGTCGCCGCGCTGCGCGAACTCGCCGAGCCGCAGGGCCTCAAGGTCCTCGACGCGGGCAAGGCCGTCGACCAGAACGCCTTCGTCGTCACCAAGGAATTCGCCACCGAGCACAAGCTCAAGACCCTCTCCGACCTCGGCAAGTCGAAGGAGAAGGTCACCATCGCCGCCGGCGACGAGTGCGCGAGCCGCCCCTTCTGCGCGCCGGGCCTGAAGAAGACGTACGGCATCAACGTGGCCGGAATCGACCCCAAGGGCGTCGGAACGCCGCAGTCCAAGCAGGCGGTGAAGGACGGCAAGGACCAGCTCGCCCTCACCACCACGACCGACGCCACGCTGGAGAGCTACGGACTCGTCGTCCTCGACGACGACAAGAAGCTCCAGAACGCCGACAACATCATTCCCGTCGTCAACGCCAAGGACGCGGGTGACTCCGCGATAGCCAGTGCGCTCGGCAAGCTCAACAAGACCCTCACGACGGACGACCTCGTGGAACTCAACCGGAAGGTCGACGCGGAACGGCTGAAGGAGAAGGACGTCGCCGCGGATTACCTGAAGGAGAAGGGGCTCGTGAAGGGCTGAGCGGGATTCCGGAGGGGGCGGGGCCCGTCGTACGGGCGGGACGGGGGCCGTCGTACGGGCGCCGGGACCGGGTGGTCGCACGACGGCCGCGCGAGGGCGCGGGACGGTCGCGGGGACGCCGGGCGGCCGGGACACCGGGCGGTTGTGCGGCCGGGCGGTCGGGCCGCCGGGTGGTTGTGCGGCGCCCGCGTGAAGGCGCGTACGGACGCGGGGAGCCGTGCGGGCATCGCGGTGCCGTACGCGTGCCGTGGGGGCGCCTCGCGTGTCACCGAGCGGGCGCCGTGGCGGCCGCCGCGCGGTGGGTCCCGCCTGCCTCCGGAGGTGGCCTGAGGGCGCACATGCGGAATTGCCGCGTCCGTTCGTGCGGGGTTCGGGCTTTCCTCATCTGACGGGCTGACATGTTTCCGGCCGGGGCTCCGTAATTTGCCTACGCGCGGTAAGTTTCTGGCCATGCCACACGGACGTCACCGTCACTCCCCCCCACTGCACCGGCTGCTGCCGCCCACCGCGATCGCCGTGGTGGCCGTGCTCGGGGCCGGGGCCTCCTGGTTCAGCGGCCAGGCGCTCGTCCTGCGCGCGCTCGTGTTCCTCGTCGCCGTCGCCGCCCTCACCGGCGCGGTCGTGATGCGCCGCTGGGACAGCGTCGCCGGGCTGCGCGTCGCCGAACTGGACCGCGCGCGCGGCGCCGACGAGTGGCGCCACGAGGAACGCGTGGCCGAGCTGGAGGCCGAACTGGAGGAATCGCGCGAGCAGCGGGGCGAACTGGCCCGCAAGGTGCGCGCCAAGCGCGCCGAACTCTCCGCGCTGCGCAACGAGCACGCCGCCCTCCTGCGCCGCTACGCCGCCGCCGAGACCGCCCGCGCCAACGCGCTCGAAGGCCGCCGCAGGCTCGCCATCGAAGCCGCCTCCCCGGCCCGCGCCCTGCCCCCGGCGGGCGCCGACCGGCGCCCGGACCCGCGGCCTTCCGTGCCACGCGGCACCCGGCCCACGCCGGAGCTGTACGGGCGCGCCAACGAGGCCCTGAACGCCCTCGCGCACCGCGCCGCCCAGGCCCGTACCGCGGCCCAGGACGCCACGGCCTCCCCGGTCCCCGCGGAGCACACCTCGGCCCCGCTCGCGGCCGCGCCCGCCCGCCGCCGGATCGCCGCCGCCTCCGCCTTCGGCCCGGCCCCGGCCCCCCGCCGCCCGGTCCCGCGGGGGAGCTTCGACTTCTTCGGCACGCACCGCGCCGCCGAGCCGGCCCGCCACCCCGCCGAGGTCCCCGCCGCCGTCCGCGAGGCCGTGCAGCACGCCGACCTCGCCGATGTCGTGGGCGAGGAGGCGGCCGAGGCGGCGGCGACGGAAGAGGTCATCGACCTCACGGCGCACGACGAGACGGAGCAGCTCGACGTCGGGAGCCTGCGACAGGCGATGGGCGCCTGAACCCTCCCCGTCGCACGACGAGACGAAGGCGCGGACCGCACGGTCCGCGCCTTCGTCGTGTACGGGGTCGCGGAGCCCACGAGAGGACGGCGGCGGGCGGGGACACGGGGACGGGGCCGCGAGCGCGGGCCCCGTGACGCGCCGAGGACATCGGCGTACGCCGTACCCGTGGGGCCGCGCGGGGCGTGGCTCAGGGGCGCTCGCGCGGCCATTGGCCGTGCGGGGACGCGCGGCGGCTGGTGCGCGAGCGGTCGGCCTGCGCGTGGAAGACGGCACGGGCCTCGTCGGCCGCGCGGGCGCGGGCCCGGATCGTGCGGTTCGCGCCGTCGTCGACGGCCAGCGACGCGAGACCGAGGGCGCGTTCCCAAGGGCCCTGCGTGAAGCGGACGCTCTGCACCTTCGCGTGCGGGACGAGCGAGGTCGTACGGCGCAGCAGGCCCCGCCGGGCGACGAAGAGGTGCGCGTCCACCGCGAGGCCCTGGCCCCGCCACCACCACGCGAGGCGCCAGCGGGCGCGCTCCGGCGGCCGTACCGGCTCGGGCACCCCCGTACCCGGCAGCACCCGCGCCACGAGCGCCCGCCCCGTCGCGTACGGCGCGACGGGGACGAGCACCGAGTTCTGCGAGCCCGCCACGCGCAGCTCGACCCGCACCCACCCGAAGGCCCGCCACAGCAGCGGCTCCACGAGCCGCACCGACTGCACCCGTCCCGGCGGCACCGTCTCGTGCGCCGTCTCCAGGAGCCCGTGGTCCAGGCGCAGCCCGTCGGGGGACTCGCCGACCGTCCAGTCGTAGGCGTTCGCGTACGCGCGGAACAGCTTCGTCGCGGCGCCGCCCACGATCGGGACCGCCGTCACGGCGATCGACCACAGGCTGTGCGACGCCGTCCACAGCAGCCACGACACGAACGCCGCGCCGCACAGGGAACCGAACAGCCCCCCGCTCAGCAGCACGGACCCCGCGAGCTGCCCCGGCGCCACCCGCCACAGCACCCGCCGCTCCGCCTCGCCCACCGCCCGCACCTCGCCCGGCGCGTGCCCCGCCGCCCGCGCGAGCAGTTCGGCGCGCAGCACCCGCGCCTCCGCCTCGGCGAGATACGCCAGCTCGTCCTTCGATTTCGCGCCCACCACGTCGAGCTTCAGCTTCGCGACCCCCACGAGCCGCCCGAGCAGCGGACGCGTCACATCCACGGCCTGGAGCCGGTCCAGACGGATGTGCGCGGTACGCCGGAACAGCACCCCCGAACGGATGCGCAACTCGCTCTCCGTCACCGCGAACCACGTCACCCACCAGCTCAGCACCCCGTACACGCAGGCGACGAGGACGACGCCGACGCTCGCGAGCACGAGAGTCCCCGTCGCGAGCGCGGACAGCTGCCGGTACGCCCCGTTCGGGTCGTGCACCGCCCATCCGAGGAGCACGGCGACAGGCGCCCAGGCGCGGCGGAGGGGGGTGAGGGGGTGGAGACGGCGTTCCGGGCGGGAGAGGGCGCCCCCGGGGCGTGGCTCCGGGGCGGGGAGGAGCGCGGGGGCCGCCGGGGCGGGCGCGCTCGTATGGGCGGCGGTGGTCGTGTGGGCGGGGGTGGTCGCGGCGGCCGGTGTCTTCTCGTGCGGGTCCGTCGGCAGCCCCGCCGCGCCGCTCACAGGCCCGCCGATCGGGCCTCGCCGAGCGCGGTGAGCCGGTCCCGCAGCCGCTCGGCCTCCGCCGGGACGAGCCCGGGGACACGCGCGTCGCTCGCCGCCGCCGCGGTGTGCAACTGCACGCTCGCGAGGCCGAACCGGCGCTCCACCGGGCCCGAGGTCACCTCGACGAGTTGCATCCGCCCGTAGGGGACGATCGTCTCGCGCCGCCACAGCACCCCGCGCGCGAGGAGCAGGTCGTCGGCGCGCTCGCGGTAGCCCCACGAGCGCCAGTTCCGGGCGAGCAGCACCCAGCCGCAGGCGAGCACGGCGAGCGGCAGCAGCGCGAAGAGCGCCCACACCGGGCCCGCGAGCCAGCCCACGAGCCCGGCGACGAGCACGGCGAGCGGGACGGTGCAGAGGGAGAGAAGCAGGCGGCGCAGGGCGAGGACCTGCCGGGGGAGACGGAGCCAGGGCGTGTCGGCCGGGAGCGTGTCGGAGGGCGGAGGCGCGTCGCGCGGCGGCGGCGGGCCGGAGGGCGCGGGTGTGCGGGGGGCCGGGGGCGTGCCCCCGCCCGGGCCCACAGCGCCGGGCAGGACCGTGCCCCCGGCCGGGTCCGCAGTGCCTGGCCGGACCGTGCCCCCGGCCGGGTCCGCAGCGCCTGGCGGGCCCGGGTTTCGGCCCGTCTCACCGCTTCGGCCCGTGTCTCCGCCGTCCGCTATGCCGTCGTCCGCGCCCGGGCGCGTCCCCGTCTCCATCCGTCCAGCGTAGGTGCGAGAGACTGAAACCATGACGGAGACCGTGATCGGCATTGGCGGCGCGGCCGAAAGCACCGACATGGTGCTCAACATCGGCCCCCAGCACCCCTCCACGCACGGCGTGCTGCGGCTGCGGCTCGTCCTCGACGGCGAACGGATCGTGAGCGCCGAACCCGTCATCGGATACATGCACCGCGGCGCGGAGAAACTCTTCGAGGCCCGCGACTACCGTCAGATCATCATGCTGGCGAACCGGCACGACTGGCTCTCCGCGTTCTCCAACGAACTCGGCGTCGTCATGGCCGTCGAGCGGATGCTCGGCATGGAGGTCCCCGCCCGCGCCGTCTGGCTGCGCACGCTCCTCGCCGAACTCAACCGCGTCCTCAACCACCTCATGTTCCTCGGCTCGTACCCGCTCGAACTCGGCGGCATCACGCCGATGTTCTACGCCTTCCGCGAGCGCGAGGAACTCCAGGCCGTCATGGAGGAGGTCTCCGGCGGGCGCATGCACTACATGTTCAACCGCGTCGGCGGCCTCAAGGAGGACATCCCGCTCGGCTGGCCGGAGCGCGTCCGCACCGCGCTCGCGCGCGTCCGCGAGCGGATGCCGGACTACGACGGGCTCATCCTCGGCAACGAGATCTTCCGCGGCCGTACGCGCGACGTCGGCGTCCTCTCCGCCCGCGCCGTGCACGCCTACGGGGTGAGCGGCCCCATCGCGCGCGCCTCCGGCGTCGACTTCGACCTGCGCCGCGACGAGCCGTACCTCGCCTACGGGGAACTCCAGAGCGTGCTGCGCGTCGTCACCCGCGAGGAGGGCGACTGCCTCGCCCGCTTCGAGTGCCTCCTCGACCAGACGCACAACTCCCTCGACCTCGCCGAAGCCTGCCTCGACCACCTCGCCGAACTGCCCCCGGGGCCCGTCAACCAGCGCCTCCCGAAAGTCCTGAAGGCACCCGAGGGCCACACGTACGCGTGGACCGAGAACCCGCTGGGCCTCAACGGCTACTACCTGGTGTCGAAGGGCGAGAAGACCCCGTACCGCCTCAAGCTCCGCTCGGCGTCCTTCAACAACATCCAGGCGCTGACCGAACTGCTGCCGGGGACGCTGGTGGCGGACATGGTGGCGATTCTGGGATCGCTGTTCTTCGTCGTCGGGGACATCGACAAGTAGCAGCGGTGCGCCGGGGCGGTGGGCATTCCGTACGGGAGCCGGTGCCGCGGGGCCTCCTGGCTAGGGTGCGCGTGTGACCGCTCGACCCGCCGCCCCCGCAGCCTCCTCCGTATCGCCGCCGTGGCCCCTCCCGTGGCGCGAAGCCATGGACACCGCTCTCTACGGGCCGGGCGGCTTCTACCGCTCCGCCGGTCCCGGGCCCGCCGCGCACTTCCGCACCTCCGTGCACGCTTCGCCTCTCTTCGCACGGGCCGTCGCCCGCCTCCTCACCGAGGTGGACGCCGTGCTCGGCACCCCGCCCGCACTCGACTTCGTCGACATCGGCGCCGGACGCGGAGAACTCCTCACCGGCGTCCTCGCCGCACTCCCCCCGGCAACGGCCGCGCGGCTGCGGCCGTACGGGGTCGAGCGCGCACCCCGGCCGGAAGGGCTCGATCCGCGCATCGGCTGGGGCGAGGAGATCCCCGGCCACGGGCTCACCGGACTGCTCTTCGCCAACGAGTGGCTCGACAACGTGCCCGTCGACGTCGTCGAGACGGACGCGCAGGGCGTGGCAAGGCTCGTCCTCGTCGCCCCGGACGGGAGCGAGCGGCTCGGGGAGCCGGTAAGCGGCGCGGACGCGGAGTGGCTGGCGCGGTGGTGGCCGCTGGGGGAGGACGGGTCACTCGGCTCCGGGGCGAGCGGAGTGCCCGGAGGCGGAGTGCCCGGAGGCCGGGCGTCCGCAAGGGCCGAGGGCGGGGCCCGTTCCGGTACGAGCGGCGGGCCGGGGGGCCGTGAGGAACCGGGGACCAGCGGGGGTGAGCGGGCGGCCCGTGGTGGGGCGGGAGACAGCGCGGAGGCGGGATTGCGTGCTGGGCCTGAGAGGCGTTCCGAGGCGGGGTTCCGTGCTGGGGCTGAGGGGTGTTCCGAGGCGGGGTTCCGTGCTGAGCTGGGCACGGGGCGCGATGCGGCGTGGGCCGCGGCCGTCTCGCACCTGGCGCGCGGCCTCGCCGTCGCCGTCGACTACGCGCACTCCGCGCACACGCGTCCCGCCTTCGGCACGCTCACCGGTTTCCGCGCGGGCCGCGAGGTCACCCCGGTACCGGACGGCACGACCGACCTCACGGCCCACGTGGCGCTCGACGCCTGCGCCGCCGCGACCGCCCACCAGGGCCCCGCCGCACTCACCCGCCAGCGCGAGGCATTGGGCGCGCTCGGTATCGCGGGGAGCAGACCGCCGCTCTCCCTCGCGAGCACCGACCCCACCGCCTACGTGCGGGCCCTCGCGGAGGCCGGAGAAGCGGCCGAGCTGACCGACCCCGCGGGGTTGGGGGCCTTCGGATGGCTGCTCCAAACGGTGGGGACCGGGCCCAGCAGGGCGGCACGGGACGTACCGGACGCGCCGGGGCTGGCGGCGCTGTTGGGGGAGGGGGTGCGGCTGCCGGGGGGAGGCGGGGCACTGGGGAAGGGCTGCCGGGATGAGGTTGTGGCGAGGCGGGGCGCTGGGGGAGAGGCAGCCGGGGC
>NZ_JOGO01000116.1 GCF_000719475.1 Streptomyces sp. NRRL F-5630
CGGGACGGGCACCGGTGGGCGCTCCCCGCGGCACAGCTCGTCCGCCGACCACTGCACCGACTTCTCGACGGCTGCCGCTGCCCCTGCAACCGCTTCTAGGGCCTGTTGCGAAAGTGGATCAAGGTCGTGGATGATCACGCGTCGTGGGGTGTGGAGATCTGACGGACGGCCAGTGGGCTCGACTTGAGCCGCTGCTGCCGCTGGGAAAGAGGCCGGGGCGGCCGCCGACGTGGACACGGCGGCAGTTGATCGACGGCATACGGTGGCGGACCAGGACCGGTGCGCCGTGGCGGGACGTGCCGGAGCGATACGGGCCGTGGGACCGGGTCTATGACTTGTTCCGACGCTGGCAGCGTGATGGCACCTGGAAGCGGATCTTCGAGTTGTTGCAGGCCGAGGCTGACGCGAAGGGCCTGATCGCCTGGGATGTGAGTGTGGACTCCACTATCGCCCGGGCTCACCAGCATGCCGCCGGAGCTCGTAAAAAGGGGCGGAGCAGAAGGAGCCTCCTGGCGGCGTCGACACCGAGCCCGACGACCACGGCCTGGGGCGCTCGCGAGGCGGGCTGACCACCAAGCTGCACCTGGCGGTCGAGCAGGGGCAGAAGCCGTTGTCGCTGCTGGTCACCGCCGGGCAGCGGCACGACAGCCCGCAGTTCCGGCCGGTCCTGGAGGGCATCCGGGTGCCCCGCCTCGGCCCAGGCCGGCCGCGCACCCGGCCAGACAAGGTCCGCGCTGACAAGGCGTACGGATCCCGCGCGAACCGCGAATACCTACGCAGACGCGGCATCCGCTGCACCATTCCGGAGAAGGCCGACCAGGTCCGCAACCGTAAGAAACACGGTTCCCGCGGCGGTCGGCCGCCGAAGTTCGACAAGGCCGACTACAAGGAGCGCCACGCGGTGGAGTGCGGGATCAATCGCCTCAAACGCCACCGGGCTGTAGCCACCAGATACGACAAGCTCGCTGTCCGGTATGAGGCAACCGTGCTGGTTGCAGCGATCAACGAGTGGCTGTGACCACTCACACGGCACGCTCCATGCACACCAGTTGATCCCGCTCGTCCCATGATTCGGCGACGGTGAAGCCGAGCCGCTCGTACAGGGCGATGGCGCCTGCCCGCCACTTCCACACCGACAGCCGTACCGTGCTGACGCCACTTTCTGCAGAATGCGCAAGTGCGGCGCTGACCAGGCCGGACGCGATGCCCTGGCTCCTGAACGCCGGGTCTGTCCAGAGCCTCTTGACCTCTGACCGCCCGCCGATGGGGGCGGTCACCACCAGGCAGCCCACGGCGGTGTCCCCGCTGAGTGCCACCAGCACGACAGCGTCCGCGAAGACGGTCCCCGGGTCCAGGATTTCTGCCCGGTAGCGGTCCGGCAGCCCCTCCACATCGGCGACGGCCTCGCCCTTCTCGGCCTCCGTCCGTAGATGGTAGCTCGCCAACAACTCGGCCAGCCCGGCCTCCATAGAAGGGCCCTGACCTGGCCAGCGGACGATGACAACCTCGCGTTGATCAGTCACGACGCCAGCATCACACGACCCATACCGGACACCAAGCGAGACCCTTGATCCACTTTCGCAACAGGCCCTAGGTCGAAGGTCCGGGTGTTCGGCGGCGTCTGGAAGAACGACCATGGCCACATGACGTCTCCTCCCTTTGATATTGATGTCTTCCTCGGTCAGCCGCTCACTGCGCGCATTGCTACCGATGGACCGAGTGTGCGGCCTGTGTGGTTTCTGTGGGAGGAGGGGGCCTTCTGGGTTCTGACCGGGCCGTGGGCCAAGCTGTTTCACCGGGTGAGCGCGGAAGCACAAATCGCTCTTATCGTGGATGTGTGTGACGTCGCTACGGGGCTTGTCCGCCAGGTCATCGCCCGTGGTCGGGCTGAACTTGTCCCCTTCGACGTCCCGCGTGGGCGCCGCAAGTTGGTCCGCTATCTGGGCACGGATGAGTCCCGCTGGGATTCACGCTTCGTCCGCTACCTGCATGATGATCCTGCTCAGCGCGGCACGATGTGGCTGCGGCTGACCCCTTCGTCCCTGACAGCCCACGACTTGAGCTGTACGGTTGCTCGCTGAACTTGTGCTCTGTCTACCAGGATCTTCCGGGCTTGCCTATGGCCTTGAGGGTCTCGGGGCGTTTAGCTGTTTTTCCGACGTCGTAGCGGGGTGCCCGGTGTTTGTTCTTGGAGCCGGGTGGCCGTCCGGGGCCGGTGCCTCGGGGTTGGGGAACACGGGCCGGGCAGGCGAGGGGGGCGCGGATGTTCCTGAACCCCCGGCGGACCCGGGCCGGGGTGAGCCGGTCGCTCTCCAGCCGTTCACCTCAACTACTCTGCGTGTCATGACTTTTGACAATGAGTGGCTGGCTCAGGACTTGATCGCTCGGACGGAACGGGCGGTCGAATCCGTCGCCCACCTCGCGGTAGACAGTCAAATCAAGCCGCATAACCCGTGTCCAGGAACCGGGGTCAAGGCCCCTCGCTGAGCCTGCTGCGCCTGGCAGGACTCATCCGTGAGCACACCGACCTGCCTGACGGCGTCCTCAACGTCGTCACCGGCCCCGGCCAGAGCACCGGTGAGGCCCTGATCACTCACCCGGACGTCAACAAGATCAGCTTCACCGGGTCCACCGCCGTCGGCAAGCACGTCCTGGCGTCCTCCGCCCGTGACCTCAAGCGCGTCACCCTTGAGCTGGGCGGCAAGTCACCCTTCATCGTCTTCGAGGACGCCGATCTGGAGGCCGCCGCGTTCTCCGCCGCGCTGGGCTTCTGCGCGGGCAGTGGCCAGGGATGCGTGGCCGGCACGCGCGTCCTGGTGCAGGAATCCATCCGCGACGAGTTCACCCGCCTGCTCACCGAGAACATGGCCCGGTTCCCCTTGGGCGATCCCTTCGACCCGCAGGCCGTGATGGGTCCCCTGGCCTCCCGCGGCCACTACGAGAAGGTCACCAGCTACCTCGACCTCGCCCGCCAGGCCGGCGGGAAGATCATCGGTGACACCCGCGAGGAGTCCGACGATCTGTTCGTGGGCCCCACACTGGTCACTGGCCTGGACAACACCTCACGCGTCGCCCAGGAAGAGATCTTCGGTCCTATCGCCGTACTGCTGCCGTTCCACGACGTCGAAGAGGCGGTGCACATCGCCAACGACAGTATCTACGGCCTGGCCGCCACCGTTTTCACCAGGGACCTCAGTCGCGCCCACACCATGGCCGACCGCCTCCAAGCCGGAACCGTGTGGGTCAACACCGTCAACCAGATGAGCAGCGGACCGCTTCCCTTCGGCGGGTTCAAGCAGTCCGGCATCGGCAGGGAGCACGGAACCGACGTCATCGACGCCTACACCGAGACCAAAGCCGTCGTCGTCAACCTCTGAGCCCGCCACCGCGCCCGGCCCCCCTTGGCGCCCCGCCCGCGAAGCAGCGCCACGGCGTTCCAGCCCGCGGCCGCCCCCGGCGGGGGCGGCCGCCGTCGTCGGCTCCTGCGGCTGCGACGGCGGCAAACTCATCAATGACCGCAAGCGGCACATCGTGCCCACACGTTCGGCCCGCTGCTGGGCACGATGATCACCGCCGCGGACACCCACGAATTTTCTGCCGCGGACGGCTGGAGCCGCACCGCCGACCATACGGCTCCACCACGAGCCCTCTGGGCGAGGACCGTCGAAGGAGGCAGCTCCCGGCATCCCCTCTCATGCCCAGAGGGCGTCCCCCGCGCACGATCCGCCGTCGAAGCTTCCCTCCTGCTCACTCCTGCGGCCGGGGCGGAGTCGGCCAAACGGCGCCCCGACGGCTGCGAGGATTCCAGCGGGACGCCGAAGGGCAGGCCGCCGGTCAGGTACAGCGGTGGGGCGATGGAGGCCGGAAACGTGGGCTGCGGCAAGGCAGTGCGCGGGTGAACCGTTCCCGACCAGGACGGTAGCTTCCTGCTGCCCGCCCGGCGAAGAGGGAGGAAGTGGCCGGCGGGAGATGGGTGTCAGCCTTGGCGGCTGGGGAGCATGGCCAGGGCCTGGGAGCGCTGTGCGACGAGGTCGTCGTAGGTGCCCTCGCGCTCGGCCCATCGGTGCATAAGGACACCCTCCACAAGGATTTCGCGGGGAGTGGGCTCCTGCGTAAGCAGGTGCATGACCTCCGTGGCGAAGTCCGCGAGCGGCAGCGCGTGCGGGTTCACCTGCTCCTGGCCTGCGGTGGCGACAGCCGGAGGAACGAGCTCGACGACGCCGACGCCAGTGCCATCGAGCTGTGCGCGCAGTGCCTCGGAGTAGGCGTGCACCGCGGCCTTGGAGGCGGCGTAGCTGGGCATCGGCGGGAACGGCAGGAAAGCGATGCCGGAGGTGACGGTGATGAAGGTGCCGGCGCCCTGCCCGACCAGGTGAGGGGTGAAGGCGTCGATGACCCGGATGGTGCCGAGCAGGTTGGTGTCGATCGTCGTCTTTACCGTCTCGAAGTGCGCCAGGTCGTGCAAGTCCTCCAGGACCATGACCCCCGACATCGTCACCACGGTGTCCAACTCGGGGTACCGGGCGAGCACGGCATCACGAAAAGACCCAACGGAGTCACTGTCCGTGACGTCGATGGCGAATGTGCCGAACCCCTCCCTAGCAAGCTCCGACAACGCCTCCTGATTGCGGCCGCCAACGGCCACAGCGCTGCCCGCCGCGGCGAACCGCCGTGCCAGCTCTCGCCCGATGCCTGAGGTTCCGCCGACAATGGCGACGGTGCGGTTGGAGAGATCCATGAAATCTTCCCTTCAGTCCAGGGCGCCGCCGGCGTTCAGACCCGCGGCACAGACAGTGATGCCCTCTGTCTCTCGCAAAACAGTGCTCTCACAGTCTTGGCGGCAGCGGTCGGATGTGGCAGTGCCCCACTCTTCCCTGGTCCTGCTGGGACCCCCTCTGGGACACGCGCACCGCATTACGGTGTTGGTATGAAGGACGAGGCTCCCGGCAACCAACTCGGCACCTACCTCCGGGCCCGGCGCGAGCTGGTCTCCCCGGAGCAGGCGGGAATCCCGCCTGGCAGCAACCGGCGTGTGCCCGGGCTGCGCCGCGAGGAAGTCGCACTGCTCGCCGGGATCAGCCCCGACTACTACCTGCGCCTGGAACGAGGCCGTGACAAGAACCCCTCACCGCAAGTCCTCGAATCGCTTGCGCGGGTCCTCAACCTCGACGACGTCGAACGGACGTATCTGCTCGGCCTCACAGCAGCACGCCCCAGGGCGCCTCGCCGCCAGCGGCCCGAGCACGTGCCGGCGCGGGTGCACGAACTGCTCGCCCACCTTCAGATCCCCGCGTTCGTCGAAGGGCGCGCATTCGATGTCCTGGCCTCCAACCCCATGGCCGTCGCGCTCTCGCCCCGCCTGCGGCCCGGCCAGAACCGGCTGCGTTCCCTCCTCCTCGACCCTGAGGAGCAGGCCTTCCACCAGGACTGGACGAAAGCCACCGCCGACTTCGTCGCCACCCTTCGCATCACCATCGGGGACGACACCGACAACCCCCGGTTTGTCGAACTCGTCGGAGAACTCGCACTGTCCAGCCAGCGATTTCGCACCTTGTGGGCCCGCCACGACGTTCGCCGTCTCGACGGCGGGACTGCCACCGTCCACCACCCCGTCGTCGGCGAACTGCGTCTCCACCGCGACAAACTCCCCATCGACGATGTTCTCCTCGTCGTCTACTACCCCGACAAGAACAGCGACAGCGACGAGAAACTGCGGCTCCTCGCCGCACTCTCACCCACCGACTCCGACAGCACAGGGCGCGGCAAGCCCACGGACACCCCACACCCACGAACCCGTTGACGAACCCGCGCCGTCGCGCGCACCTCGCGTATCGTCCGGCGGGCCTGTTCCTTGCCGGTGGGATCGACGGACCTGATCTCCATGCAGACGCGCTGCAGGCCGGCTTGCTCGTCGGGGAAGTGTCCGCGAGCCGTGACCGCCCGGCGGATCCGCGCGTTTCCCAATACGATCGCGTTCGTCGTGCAGGCGACGCTGCGGGTCTCGGTGGCAACGCCCCCGGCGCCGTCGTCGACACCGAGCCGCGGGTGAACGGGATCGAGGACCTCAGCGGTGACGCGACCGTTCGTGTCGGCCGACACGAAAGCGACGGTGCTCGCCATTGCCGAGTGTGCCGCCGCATGCATGGGGGGCTGCCGGTATCGGGGGGCGGGCGGTCAGTCGGTGGAGGTCTCGGACTCCGAGTGCGCTCCCGGCTCCGTCACCGGCTCAGCCCTCCAGCTGGCCAGCAGCCGCAGCCGCTCCTCCGACGGCGAGCCCGGCTCGGTGGTATAGGTGATCAGGGCCCGCCGGCTGTCGCCTGGCAGCCGGAACGTCTCGAAGCTCAGCTCCAGTGGGCCGACGAGCCCATGCTGCAGCCGCTTGCGCCCGAACGTCTTGTCCCGCACCGTCTGTCTGTTCCACAGCGTCCGGAACTCCGGGCTCTTCACGGACAGCTCGCCTACCACCGCCCGGATCTCTGGGTCGTCCGGGTCCAGACCGGCGCTGAACCGAATGTAGTCCACAGCCTCGGAGGCGACGTCCGGCCAGTCCTGGTACAGCGCGCGTGCTGCCGGGTCGAGGAAGAGGTGTTGCGGGAAGGTGCGGCCCGCCCACTCCAGCGCGGACAGGTCGAACAGCGCGTCGGCCAGGTTGTTCCATGCCAGCTGGTTGAAGGACGGGCCGACGATCACGGCGGGGACATCCGCCATCAGGTCGAGCAGGCGGCGCAGGCCCGGCCGTGCCGTGGCGGACGATGACGCACGCGTCCGCGTCCGCCGGCGCGGCGTGACCGGCCGGGCGAGACGGTGCAGGTGCGCGCGCTCGGTGGAATCGAGGCGCAGCGCGTCGGCCACGGCGTCAAGGATCTCCGCGGAGGCGCCGGCCACATGCCCCTGTTCCAGCTTGCTGTAGTAATCGACGCTCACCCCGGTGAGGATCGCGACTTCCTCTCGCCGCAGGCCGGGCACCCGCCTGCGGCCCGCGGTCGGGAGGCCGACCTCGGTGGGCCGGATTCTGTCGCGGCGCGCCCGCAGGAACGCGCTGAACTCGTTGCCGGTCATGATCCCGAGCCTACCCCTGGGCCCCGGAACCAAGGTGGTTCTGCCGGAACGCGGATAACGCCCACCTGGTTGCGCCGGCCGCCCGCTGCCAGATTGGTCAGCGGGACTTCGACCCGCCAACCGACACAGGAGGAAGAGGCATGACCTACAGGTCTGTCAACCCGTACACCGAGGAGCTGGTCGCCGAGTACGCCGAGCACACCGACGCTCAACTGGAGGAGGTGCTGACCCGCGCGGACGAGACCTTCCGGGTGTGGGGCCGGGCCTCGTTCGGCGAGCGCGGCAAGGTGCTGTCCGCCGCGGCGGACCTGCTCCACGAGCGCCGGGAGGAGCTGGCCCGGCTGGCGACGACCGAGATGGGCAAGCGCTACGTCGAGCTCCTGTGGGAGATAGACCTGTGCGTGCCGATCCTGCGCTACTACGCGGCCGAGGCCGAGCGGATACTGGCCCGAAAGGACATCGCGGTGGCGGACGGCACGGCCCGCGTCGACCCGACCCCGCTTGGGGTGATCTTCGCGATCGAGCCGTGGAACTTCCCGTACTTCCAGCTCCTGCGCATCGCCGCGCCGGTGCTGATGGCAGGCAACACCGTCGTCATGAAGCACGCGCCGAGCGTGCCCGGGTGCGCACTCGCCGTTGAGAAGATCTTCCTCGACGCCGGCGCCCCCGAGGGGCTCTACTCGAATGTCTTCCTGACCAACGAGCAGTCGGCCGGGGTGATCGCCGACCGCCGGATCAAGGGGATCGCCCTGACTGGCAGCGAGCGAGCCGGATCCGCGGTGGCCGCCGCCGCGGGTCGGGCCCTGAAGAAGGTCACCCTCGAGCTCGGCGGCAGCGACCCCTTCCTCGTCCTCGACGACGCCGACCTGGACCTGGCCGTGCCGCTCGCGGTGGCCGCACGGACCATGAACACCGGCCAGGCCTGTGCGTCGGCGAAGCGGTTCATCGTCCACAGCAGCCACTACGACGCCTTCCTCGAGAGGTTCACCGCCGCCTTCGCCGCGATGAAGCCCGGCGACCCCATGGACGAGGCCACCGACTTCGGGCCGTTGGTGGGAGAGGAGGCGCTCGACCGGGCCCTGAAGCAGATCGAGCTCGCGCGCGAGCACGGGGCGACCGTGGCCGTGGGCGGGAGGCGGATCGACCGCACGGGCTACTTCTTGGAGCCGACCGTGCTGACAGGGGTCACGCCGGACAACCCGATCTTCCGGCAGGAGATCTTCGCTCAGGTCGCGATGGTTTTCCGGGTCGACAGCGAGGAGGAGGCCGTCGCGCTGGCGAACGACTCCGACTTCGGGCTCGGCAGCACGGTGGTCTCCACCGACGTGGCGCGGGCCGAGCGGGTCGCCGCGCAACTGGAGGTCGGGATGGTCTTCGTCAACAGGGCCGGCGACGCCGGCCCGGCCCTTCCGTGGGGCGGGGTCAAGAACTCGGGGTACGGCCGCGGTCTCTCCGACTTCGGGATCACCGAGTTCGTCAACTGGAAGCTTGTCCGGATCGCCTAGGCGATCCGGCCTGGAACAGGAGGACCACATGCCATCAGGCTGGTTGGACATCCACGCGCACTTCAGCCCCCCGGGCACCCCGGAGCAGGTCCGGGCCGTCTGGCAGGCGATGTACGACGAGTGCTTCACGATGCCGGAACCCTACGTGTGGAACGTGGACCGAACGTTGTGGCACATGGACCGGACCGGCGTCGCTATGCAGATTCTCAGCCAGGTCCCGCGGGTGCACGGCACGCCGAGTCCCGAGAGCGTCCAGGCCGGCATCACGGCCTCGAATCGGTATGGCGCCTCGCTCGTGGCCGAGCACCCCGACCGATTCGGTCTGCTGGCCGCCCTGCCCACCGATGACGTTGATGCCGCAGTCGCCGAGCTGTGCCGGGCCGACGACCTGGGCGCGGACGGTTACATCCTCCTCGCGCCGTTCTCCGGTGTGCATCTTGGCGCGCCCGAGCTGGAGCCCCTGTGGGGTGAGCTGGAACGGCGGGGAAACCCGATCCTCATCCACCCGGACGCCCACGCGCCCGCTGCGCAGGGCAGGCCGAGCCCGCTGGTAGAGGTCGCCTTCGACACCGCCCGCAGTGTCATCGACATGCTCTACGCCGGGGTGTTCCGACGGTATCCGGAGCTGCTCGTGGTGCTCGGACACTGCGGAGGAGCGTTCCCAGCCCTGTCAGGCAGGATCACCCGGCTGGGCACCGAGGTGTGGGTGCCCAATCCGAACGGCCTCACGCGGGAGGAGCTGCGCGAGCAGACGGCCCGGCTCTACGTCGACACCGCCGCGTCGAGCGCGGACAGCCTGCTCTGGCCCGCGGTGCGTCTCGTGGGCGAGGACCACATCGTGTACGGGTCGGACAACGGCACTCCGTGCACGAGTGAGCTGACCGTCGAGGCCGGCATCGCGGAGCTGCGCGAGTCGACGGTCCTGCGCGCGGGTGCGGCCGAGGCGATCGGGCGGCGCGGCTTCGAGATCTTTCCCGCGGCCGCCCGCCGGGCCGGGGTCACGGTGGGAGCCGGGTCGGGCTCATGAAGTACGGGATCAGCGCCTTCGTCACCGACACGTCGCTGAGCGCGATGGACCTGGCGCGGGAGGTCGAGGAACGGGGGTTCGAGTCTTTGTGGCTGCCCGAGCACTCACACCTGCCCGCCGCAGCCGACACGGATCCCGACAGCTTCTACGCCCGTCTCTACGACCCCTTCGTCGCGCTCGCGGCCGCGGCCGCCGTCACGACGACCCTCGGCCTGGCGACCGGCGTAAGCCTGCTGGCCCAGCGCGACCCCATCTACACGGCCAAGCAGGTCGCGTCGCTGGACCACCTGTCGGGTGGGCGCGTGATGCTCGGGGTCGGCGCCGGGTGGAACCGCGCCGAGATGCGCCACCACCGTGTCGACCCGGCGACCCGCCACCGGCGGCTGGCCGAGCACGTCGAGGCCATGAAGGCGTTGTGGGAGGACGGTCTCGTCCGGTACGCGGGGGAGTTCGTGTCGTTCGCGGACTCCTTCGCGTACCCGAAGCCGGTGCGCAAGCCGCCCGTCCTGGTCGGCGGGATGGGGCCCGGTGTCGAGCGCCGGGTACTCGCCTTCGGGAACGGCTGGCTGCCCATCGGCGTCGCCGCCCGCGAGGCCGAGGGGCTCGGCAGGCGGATCGACGCTCTGCGGCGCAGGGCGACGGAGCTGCGGCGGGGGCGGGTACCGGTCACCTTGGTGAACGCGGAGCCCGGGCCTGCCGCCGAGGATGCCTACCGACGCGCCGGAGTCGACCGGCTCGTCTTCAGCATTCAGGACACCGATGCCGACGTCGTCCGAAAGCGGCTCGACGTGCTTGCGGTACAGAGGCCACCACAGTAACGAGTTGGTGCGTGATAGCGGGTGAGGTGTGTTGGCCTTGCTCACGGCGGCCTTCAGATGTTGGCGGTGCGGTCGGAGACGAGGCCGGCGATGGCGCGGTAGGTGGCGGGTAGGCGGTC
>NZ_JOGO01000117.1 GCF_000719475.1 Streptomyces sp. NRRL F-5630
CCCCCGGCCCCCTGGTGTCGCGCGCCCCCGACCCCGCTGGCCCCCACCCCCTCGGCGGTGAGACGAACATGTCGCTGCTCCCCGTGGTCCCCGCGCCGTTCCGGTACGACGCCGGGCGGCCCTGTCTGGATCTGCTCGCGACCGGGCATCCGGTCGAACGGCTCGTGACGGGCGAGGACGTGGTCGGCTGGTGCGTGGGCGCGGGGCTGCTCCCCGCGCGCGGGCCGCTCCCGCAGGCGCAACCGCACTGGCTGGCGGCGGCGCGGGAGGTACGGGGCCACCTCGGCCGGCTCGTGGACGCGAGCCTCGGCGGCCGTCGTGCCCCGCAGTCGCTGGACCGCCTCAACGCGATGGCGCTCGCCGCGCCGCCCGTCCCGCAGGCCGCCCGCGCCCACGACGGCCGCCTCGTCGCCACGCTCCACTCGGCGCCCACCCTCTCCGCCGTGCTCTCCCTCCTCGCCCGCGACACCCTCACCCTCCTCACCGATCCCCGCCGCAGGGCGCTGCTGCGGCGCTGCGAGGGCGAGGGCTGCCCGCTCGTCTACCTCGATACGTCCCGCGGCCAGCGCCGCCGCTGGTGCTCCAGCGAGGTCTGCGGCAACAGGGAGCGCGTGGCCCGCCACCGTCGGCGCACCGCCACGGGGGCTCCGCCCCCGAACCCCCGCTCCTCAATCGCCGGAGGGGCTTGATCTTCCGCCCCGCACTCACCCAGCCCCTCCGGCGATTGAGGAGCGGGGTGTGGGGCGGAGCCCCGCAAAGGCGCACCCGCGTAAACACGCCCCCCGGCGGAAAGGCGAGCCCCCTCCCGCCCCCCGAAGGGATTCGCGTACGGTGGACGGCTGCTCAGCACCATCTGAAGGGGGCCTCGGTGGCCGATACACGCGACCACGAGATCAGCGTCGAACAACAGCATCTTGACCGCGCCTACCGCCGCCTCCTGGAGAAGATCGACGAGGCCGAGTTCCTCATGCGGGACGCGGCCAAGCTCGGCCACGTCGGCACCCCCGGCGCCCTCGCGGAGCGCGACGCGCAAGTCCACCGGGCCGGTGTCCACCTCAACCGCCTCAACAACGAGTTCGAGGACTTCGTCTTCGGCCGCATCGACCTCCTCGCGGGCAAGGACGGCAAGAAGGGCCCGGACGGCGCGTACACCGCCGTCGAGGTCGCCGAGGACGCCATCGGCCCCGATCAGACGGCGGACATCGCCGAGACGCTGCACATCGGCCGTATCGGTGTGCTGGACACCGACTACAGCCCCCTCGTCATCGACTGGCGCGCCCCCGCCGCCGCCCCTTTCTACCGCTCCACCCCCGTCGCCCCCGGCCGCGTCGTGCGCCGCCGCGTCATCCGCTCCAAGGGCCGCCGCGTCCTCGGCGTCGAGGACGACCTCATGCGCCCCGAGCTGACCGCCTTCCTGGACGGCGCGCCGCTCCCGGCCGTCGGCGACGGCGCGCTGATGGCCGCGCTCGGCCGCTCGCGCGGGCACGCGATGCACGACATCGTCGCCTCCATCCAGGCCGAGCAGGACATGGTCATCCGGGCCCCCGCCGCGTCCGTGACCCTCGTCGAGGGCGGCCCCGGCACCGGCAAGACCGCCGTGGCGCTGCACCGGGCCGCCTACCTCCTCTACCAGGACCGCAGACGCTACGCGGGCGGCATCCTCATCGTCTCGCCGACGCCGCTCCTCGTCGCCTACACCGAGGGCGTGCTGCCCTCGCTCGGCGAGGAGGGCCAGGTCGCGATCCGCGCGCTCGGCGACCTCGCCGACGACGCGGCGGGCCCCGGCGGCGCGAGCGCCTACGACTCCCCGGCGGTCGCGCGCGTGAAGGGCAGCGCCCGCATGGGCGGGGTCCTGCGCCGCGCGGCGAGGGGAACGCTCGACCTGCCGGTGGCCGGTGCCTTGGCCGGTACGGAGGAGGACGAGGCGGACGGACAGCTCGCGCTCACCGCCCCGGGCGGCCCCGTCGCGCCGCCGGAGCGCCTGCGCGTGGTCGCCTTCGGCCGCCGGGTCGAACTCGGCCCGGAAGCCCTCAAGTCCGTCCGCCGCACCGCCCTTTCTGGCAGCGGTCCGATCAACTACCTGCGTCCGCGCGCCCGCCGCCTCCTGCTGGACGCCCTGTGGGAGCGCTCCGGGGGCGCGAACCGCCACAACGACCCCGAACTGGCCGCCGAGTTGCGGTCCGCCTTCGACGAGGACATCACGTCGGAGGACTCCTTCACGGAGTTCATGGACGCCTGGTGGCCCGAGCTGAAGCCGCGCCGCGTGCTCGCCGCGATGGCCTCGGAGCGGCGGCTCGCCCGCTGGTCGCGCAGGGTGCTCGACCAGGGCGAAGTACGGCGCGTGGCACGCTCGTTGCGACGCCTCGACCCGGACACGGGCGCGGGCCCGCTCTCGGTGCACGACGTGGCGTTGCTCGACGAACTGCACGCCGTGCTCGGCGCCCCGGCACCCCCCAAGCGCCCCCGCCCCTACGACGCGCTCGCCGAACTGACCGGCGTGGAGGAGCTGATGCCGCAGCGCGAGGAGAGCCGCCGCGAACGCGCCGAACGGCTCTCCGCCGAGCGCACGGAGTACGCGCACGTCATCGTCGACGAGGCGCAGGACCTCACACCGATGCAGTGGCGCATGGTCGGCCGCAGGGGGCGCCACGCGACCTGGACCGTCGTCGGCGACCCCGCCCAGTCCTCGTGGCCGGACCCGGAGGAGGCCGCCGCCGCGCGCGACGAAGCCCTCGGCACCCGCCCGCGCCGCCGGTTCACGCTCAGGGTCAACTACCGCAACCCGGCGGAGGTCGCCGCCGTCGCCAACCAGGTCCTGGCCCTCGCGATGCCCGGTACCGAGCCCCCGCGCGCGGTCCGCTCCACGGGCCTCGCCCCGCGCTACGTCGTCGCCGCCGAGCACGGCGGCCTCGCGGCCACCGTCCGCGCCGAGACCGAACGCCTGCTGGGCGAGGTGGAAGGCACGATCGGTGTGGTGGTCGCGATGAACCGCCGCGGGGAGGCCGCGAGCTGGCTCGCCGGTCTCGGCCCCCGCGTCGTCGCCCTCGGCAGCCTGGAGGCGAAGGGCCTGGAGTACGACGCGACGCTGGTCGCCGCCCCGGCGGAGATCGCCGAGGAGTCGGTGGTGGGCCTGCGCGTCCTGTACGTGGCCCTGACCCGCGCGACCCAGCGCCTGACGGTGGTGGCGGGTGACCGCGACGCCCCGGACGAGAACGGAGTCCCGGACCTGCTGAGGGACTGACGTCTACGGGGGCGGCTCCCGGTGCCGCCCCCGCCCGGAGCGGAGAGCCCCCGGCGACTCCTCCGCCGGGCAGTCCCGCGGCTCCTCCACCGGCGGACGGACCAGCCGCAACGCCTCCGCGAGATCCCGCGTCACCGCGTACGGCTCCCACGCGTACCCGCTCCACCGCTGTACGACGCGCGGTTCCCGGGGCCGCACGTGCGCCCCGCGCGGCCTCCGCCCCTCGTACAGCGGCACGACCCTGAGCCGCCCCACCCGCTCGTCCCGTCGCGCGGCCCACTCGGCGAGCGGCTCCTCTTCCTCACCCATTCGCCCGAGTCTGTCCGACCGGTGCCGCACCGGCGATCCCCCTCAGGGGTGACGCCCCGCCTCCCGTTCCTCGCAGCGCTCGGCGAGCCGCCGCACCCCGGTCGCCAGCAACCGGATGTGCGCGAACCGCTCCCAGGCGGGAGTGGCACGGGTCGGCCGCCGCTCCGGCCCGAGCAGCTCCCGTACGTACGCGACGAGCGCGGCCATCGCGCGGTCCTCCGCGTAGTCGGGCAATCCCAGGAGCAACCACGCCGAGGCATGGGCGAGTTGCGCCATGACGGCACGCAACTCGGCGAGCGTGGTCGTCCCCAGCCCGAGCGCGAGCCCCCGCCTGCTCGCGGCCACCGCCTCACCGAGCCCCCGCCGCCACTCCGCCTCCGCGCACGGCAGCGCCCCGACGCCCCGCTGCCACAGCAGGGCGACGACCTCGTAGGCCGTCCCGATGTCGGTCGAGAACATCCCCCCGATGGCCTGATCCGGACCCCCGGCCCGCCCCGCGACCCGCCCCTCTCCGACCGCCCCGCTCACCGGCCCTCCTCCCCGTGCGGGTGCCGCCGCACGAGCACCCGGCAGTCGGCAGCCCGCGAGTGGTCGTGCCGCGCCTCGGCCTCGGCCTCCTCGCGCCTGAGCCGCTGACAAATCGAACAACTCGCAGGCGGTGACGCCGCGTTGGATTCGTGAATGTGAACGGACCGCGTTCCTCTCCGGAGTGGGGGGCCGGTGATGCCCTCGCCCATGGGTGTCCTACCGAGCGGCGCTCGGTGGGGTGCCCGGCCGGGCCGGGAGCACTCAGTCAATGCCCGTACGAGAGGTATGCGTAGCTGCCAGAATGTCTGTCACCTGTAGTCCAGATGTGAACCAGTACCTGACGAGGGATCGGATCCCACATGCCGACAAGCACCATCGGGCAGCGCATCCGGGCCGCGCGCGAGGCCCGGCGGCCGTGGTGCAGTCAGGAGAAACTGGCGGACGAACTGTCAGTGGCGCGGTGGGGGAGAACCGGATTCTGCGACCGCCAACAGGTGTATCGCTGGGAGAAGGACCTACGGGCTCCTCGGGTGTGGCTGCCCTTCATCGAGCAGGTACTCGCCATCGACCTCTCCGAGCCGAAGGAAGGCTCGACCACCCGAGTGGATACCGTGACCTCGGTCATGCTCTTGGGAGGTAGCGACGTGGACCGACGACAATTCCTCTCGGCCTCCGCCGCTGTCGGTCTGGCCGCTCTCGAACTGCCGGACGCCGAGGCCATCCTCCGCCGGGCCAATCGGACAGGGCCCGTCGCGGTCGGCAGAGGGGAGGTCGCTGCCGTGCGCACGATGACCGCCACCCTCGGTGACGCGGCGTCCGAACTCGGTGGTGGCCACGCCCGTCACCTCGCGGTCCGCTACCTGACCGTCGATGTGAAGCGGTGGCTCGACGGCCGCTACACAGAGGCCACGGGGCGTGAACTCTTCGCCGCCACCAGCGAACTCGTGCACTTGATCGGCTGGATGGCACGTGACGAGGGGCTGCAAGGGCTCAGCCAGCGGTACCACGTCCACAGCTACCGTCTGGCTGCCGAGGCAGGTGAGAACGAGCTCGCGGCGACCGCGCTGCGCGGCCTCGCGGAAGAGGCCCTCGATCTCGGGTACATCCCCACCGCCGTGCGCCTCGCGGAGGCGTGTGAGCGGCGCGGCCGCAAGCTCAGCAATCCCAAGGCTCTCGCCTACTACCGGAACACGTACGCTCGCGCAGCCGCCGCCGATGGGGACCACGCCACCGCCACCCGCCTGCTCACCGAGTCCCAGGCCGCCATCGAGCAGGCGCCCACGCGGCCGGGGCAGTCCTGGGCGAGCCACTACAGCCACGGCCGGTGGGCGCACGACTCCGCCATGATCCATGCGAGGCTGGGCGACCTCGACGCGTCGGACGAATACCTGCGCCTCGCCCTGGACATTCACGGCCTGGACCGCAAGCGCACCCGTGCGCTTGTCCTCGCCGATCTTGGCCACGTCCAGTTGAAGCGCGGTGACACGGAAACAGCCCTCGCGACCTGGAAGGAGTTCCTCGACTGCGCCGACGGCGTGCGTTCGGTGCGGATCGACGACGGCCTCGGCGACGTCGCGGCTCGCCTCTCCGGTCTTCCCGGCACCGCTGCGGCAGCCGAACTGCGGGAGCGCATCGCCGCCCGAGCCTGATCGTCGGCCGGCCCGGCGCGGCGAGCCCTCGAACAGGGAAGAGGCGCGCCCCCGGTGCGTAGTGATACGTGCGCGAATGGGCGGGACGCCAACTGCGTCGAGATCGGCCTCGGTCACCCCACCGCCGTCCCGGTCCGTGACTCCAAGGCCCCCGCCGGTCCGGCCTTGCTGGTCTCGCCGGAGGCGTTCTCCGCGCTGATCGAAGCCGTGGCGACCCGCTGACGCAGCGCCGAAGTCTGCCGCCCTGGAAGTCTGGGGTGGCGGGCTTCGTCGTGCGCCGGAGTGAACAGGCATCCGTTGACCGATCCCGGTCACCAGGCGGGAGGCCTCAATACCCGGACACGCGACGTGGCTTAAGGGCCCGCCTCGTGGCCCTCGGCGCGCGACGGTGCGGCGAGGGTCGGGCGAGCAGGTTCGTGGATGAGCCCTGGGCGCTGGCCCGGTTCGGCTGGGGGACCGTTGAGGTGAACAGCGTCGTCCTGTGCGAGTACATGCCGTGATGTCACTTGTCCACACGTTGCTCGTCGTAGTGACAGCGGGCGCTTTCGACCGCGTCGAGGTGGCCGACGGCCCATTCCAGCATGGCGTGCACAGGGGACCGCAGGGTCCGGCCCAGGGGGGTGATGCGGTATTCGATCGCCACCGGTTCCGTGGACACGACCGTTCGCTCGACCATGCCGTTGCGCTCCAGTCGCCGCAGGCATGCGGTCAGTGACTTCGGGGTGACAGCGGGCATGTGTTGCCGGAGTTCGTTGAAGCGTCGGGGGTGGTCGCACAGTGCGGCGAGTACCAGCAAGGACCACTTGTCAAAGAGTTGGTCCAGCAACTGCCGACCGTTGCCGTTGAGCTTCACTTCGGGCACGTCGGTCTCTCCCGTGATACCTGATTTCGTTGAAGTGTATCAGTACTACTAGATATACATCGGATACCTGATGCCTAGACGTGAAGACAGGAATCATGACTGACGCATACTCGACCCTCAAGGTCTCTCTCAGCAGCGGCGTGGCGCACGTCGTGATCGACAACCCTCCCATCAATCTGCTCGACGCCGCCCTGATGACAGACCTGGACCGGTTCGCGGACGCCATGTCCGGCGACCACGACATCCGAGTGATCGTTTTTGACAGCGCGGACCCGGACTTCTTCGTCGCGCACGGCGATATGACGACCGCCGACGACCCCGCGACATTCGTTGACCTCCCCATTGCGCCCGAACAAGACCAGTCCCTCAACCCGATGATGCGGCTCCACCAACGCATCCGGTCGCTGCCGCAGATCACCATCGCCAAGCTCCGCGGACTGGCACGCGGCGGCGGTGCGGAACTGCTGTCCGCGATGGACATGCGGTTCGCTTCGCGCGAGCACGCCGGGATGGCCCAGATGGAGTGCCGGCTGGGAATTATCCCGGGCGCGGGAGGCACGGCATACCTGCCCGGTCTCGTGGGTCGCGCACGCGCCCTGGAGATCATCCTTGGCGGGCAGCTGATTGATGCCGCGACCGCGGAACGGATCGGATGGGTGAACCGGGCTGTGCCGGACACCGAGCTCGACCACGTCGTCGACACCCTCGCCGCCCGCATCGCCGCTCTGCCGCCCGGCGTCGCCCGCGCCGCGACCGAAGCGGTCGACACCGCGGTCGAGTCGACCACTCACGGCCTGCGGAAGGCCAACGAGCTTCTCAGCGGACTCTTCAGTGAGCCCGCCGCAGCCCGTCTTGCCAAGGCTGCACTGGCCGCCGGCGCACACACCCGCGACGGAGAGCGCCACCTTGAGGCTCTTGTCGACGACATCACCTGAGAATTCCTACCGAGATGCCTTCAGGCGTCGCCAGCAGATGAGCGCGCATCCCAGGGTGAGCAAGGCTTCGCGGATGTCCTCACGTATCTCCCCACGGATCCGCAGGCGACGGAACCAGTGCAGATGGGCGAACGTGCGCTCCACGGCCAGCGTTGGGTGCCCTGCTCGCCCGGACCCCCGACCCATCGGTCGGCGAACTGGTGGAGGCGTTCGCGGCGACAACTGCGTGGAGGAGGCCGCCTTCTCCGCCGCCGATGCTCTCCCGCTTCGCGACGCGAAGGGCCCCGGCCGGCCCCTTCCTGCGGATCTCGCCCCGAGCCTTCACCGCGTGCACGCGAGCCCGGCGGGGCGCGAGGCCCTGAGCCAGGGGACCGGCCCCTCCTCATCGCGGCGCGGCACCGCCGGGCGCCCAGGGCCGCGCTCCGTGGCTCGCTACATTGATGACCATGTCACACAGGGTTCGGCGCATCGCCGTCAGCGGTTACAAGTCGATCCATGAGGTGGAGCTGGCGCTGACCCCGGTCACCTTGCTCGTCGGTCCCAACGGAGCGGGCAAGTCCAATTTCATCGAGGCCGTCGAGCTGCTGGGCCGCCTCGTGGAGGGGGAACTGGGCATGGAGGTCGGGCTGCGCGGCGGGGCCGCGGCCCTCTTCCACGACGGGCCCAAGGGGGCCGCCGGAATCGGGCTGCGGGTCGAGGCGGACGACGATCACCTCGTGCATGCCTATGAGGCGGCGCTGGTGCCCACCCACCGGGGCGATCTGATCTTCGGCTCCGAGGCTGTGGAATTCCACGACACCTCGCGTGGCGCGCAGCCGATGAGAGACGAGATCGGCCGAGGTCATGCCGAGTCGCGTCTGGCTGACGCGGCCGCGTCGCGGACGGACGGAGCCGCCGGCGTCGCCCGGCACACGCTGGAGATGCTGCGGGGCTGCCGTGTCTACCACTTCGATGACACCACCCCCCAGGCACCGGTCAAGCAACCGGGCTACGCCTCCGACACGGAGGTCCTGCACCCGGACGCGGGCAACCTCGCCGCTTTCCTGCGACGCGTGGGCGAGGAGCACCCCGCGGCCTACGAGCAGATCGTGCGTACGGTGCGTTCGGTCGCGCCCTTCTTCCGCGAGTTCGTCCTCACCGAGGACGCCGCGGGGCGCGTACTGCTCCGTTGGAAGCAGTACGGGTCGGACACCGTCTTCCCGCCCGACGCGCTGTCCGACGGAACGCTGCGCTTCGTCTGCCTCGCCGTCCTCCTGCTCCAGCCGCAGCCGCCCGCACTGCTGGTGCTGGACGAACCCGAGCTGGGCCTGCATCCCTTCGCCCTCACCGTCCTCGCGGAGATGTTCCGTTCGGCGTCCGCCCGCAGCCAGATCCTCGCCGCCACGCAGTCCGTGACGCTCCTGGACCAGTTCGGGCTCGACGACATCGTCGTCGCGGAGCGGGAGGACGGCGCCACGCGCTTGCGCCGGCCCGAGCCGGAGGCGCTGGCGGCCTGGCTCGATGACTACTCACTCGGTGACCTGTGGTTGAAGAACCTGCTGGGCGGCCGTCCCCGGCCCGAGCGGCAGGGGTGAGGCCCAGCCATGCGTCAGGTTCACGTACTGGTGGAGGGTGCGACCGAGGAGCGGCTGGTCCAGCAGGTCTTCCAGCCGGAACTGCTCGCCTCGGACATCTGGATCACGCCGGTCATGCTCAAGACCCGGCGAGCAGCAGGACAGCCCCACGACAAGGGCGGAGTGAGCAAGTGGCCCAGGATCGAGCACGACATCCGGGGGCTCCTGCGGAACTCGGCCGTGGACGCCGTCACGACGATGCTGGACCTCTACGGCCTGCCGTCCGGCACGCCCGGCCTCTCCGGGGCCCCGGCCGGTGACGCCTACGCCCGCGTCGCCCACGTGGAGGCCGCGATGGCCGACGCGATCGGCGAGCCGCGCTTCCTGCCCTTCCTCGCCCTCCACGAGACCGAGGCATGGGTGCTCGCCGCCGCGGACGAGCTTGCCGAACTGCTCGCGGAGCCACGGCTGGCGGGCACATTGCGTTCCCAAGTGGCCGCCGCAGGCGGTCCCGAGCTGGTGAACGGTGGGGCCGACACCGCCCCTTCCAAGCGCCTCCTGAAAGCGCACCCCACGTACCGCAAGGTCGTGGACGGCCCGGACGCCATCGGACTGCTCGGCCTGGCCGCCCTGCGGGCGGACTGCCCCCACCTCGACGGCTGGCTCAAGCGCCTGGAATCGCGATCTGCCCCGCCGGGCCACTCCGGGTGACGGGCGGCGGCGACCGGGGGTTCTCCCGCTGCTGAGCGCTTCGCCCGGCGCTGCCCGCGGATGCTCACCCAGCGTCACGCGGGAAAAACCTGGGCCGCGGGGAATTGCCCCGCCCCCAGGCTTTGTTACCTTGGACGTGGCACCGGTTCGATCCAAGCCCCCGGGCCCAACCATAGGCGCTTCGAGCGCCCACTTGCCGCGAGGCGAGCATGGCGGGCCGGTGTCACAGACGTAGGGCGGAGCCCCGGTCGCCGAGACGCGGCCGGGGCTTTGTCGTGCGCCGGGCGGGGCCGCGTACGAGCGTCAGCGTCTGCCCCCTCCACCGCCCCGCCCGGCGTCCGCCCCCGCCGCGTCCGCCCCCCCCCGCCGCGCCCGGCGTGTGCC
>NZ_JOGO01000118.1 GCF_000719475.1 Streptomyces sp. NRRL F-5630
CCCCAAGGGCCACCCCCGCCTCCCCACCCGGCCCCCCGCCCTCTCCCGCCTCCCCACCCGCCCCGGCCCGCTCCTGGGCCGCTCAGGTCTCCGCCCTCGCGCAGCCGGCCCACGCCGCCCCAGGCACCGGGGCCGGTGGACCCGACGTCCCCGTCACTCCCTTCAGGCCCGTCCGCGAGGACCCCTTCACCGCCGCCGCGCGGCGGCAGGCGGCGGCGCGGCCCGCCGGGCTGGGGCGGCGGCTCCTCGCGCGGATCGTGGACAGCCTGCTCCTCGGCGCGCTCACCGGGGCGGCGGTCGTCCCGCTCGCGAGCCGCGCCGCCGACCACGTACAGGCGAAGATCGACGCGGCGAAGCTGAGCGGCGAGACCGTCGAGGTCTGGCTCATCGACACGACGACCGTGAGCTGCCTGCTCGCCTCCGTCGGCGTGCTTCTCGTCCTCGGTCTCCTCTACGAGGCCCTGCCGACCGCCCGGTTCGGCCGTACGCTCGGCAAGAAGCTGTTCGGCCTGCACGTGCGCGACATCGAGGAGCACGAGCCGCCCGGCTTCGCCGCCGCGCTGCGCCGCTGGCTCGTCTACGCGGTCCCCGGGCTGCTCGGGATCGGTGTCGTGGGCGTGGTGTGGGCGTGCTTCGACCGGCCCTGGCGGCAGTGCTGGCACGACAAGGCGGCTCATACTTTCGTGGCCCGCTGAGGTCCGACCGGCCCACGTCCCGTGGCAGGGGCCTTCGCCCCGCGTTCGACTCGGGCCATGACGAGCGCACCGCCTCCGCCCGACGACGAGGACCGCCCGGGCGAGGACCCCTTCCGCAAGCGGCAGCCCGGCCACGGTGGCGGCACGCCCTACGACCCGCCCGGCGGTGAGCCGCCCGCCGAGGACCCGGGCCGCCCGGGCTCCCCGTACGACCCGCCCGGCGGCGAGCGACCCCCGGGCAACACGCCGCCCCCGCCCGGCGGCGCCAACCCGCCTCCCTACGGCGGCGCCAACCCGCCCCCGCCCGGCGGCGGGAATCCGTACGGGAGCGAGCCGGGCGGCGATCCGTACGGGAGCGGCCCCGACGACCGGTCGGGGAACCCGTACGGCGGCGATCCGAACAACCCGTACGGCGACCAGGGCCCGTACGGCGGCGGCCAGGGCCCGTACGGCGGGCAGGGCCAGAGCCCCTACGGCCCGTACCCCGGTGGTCCCGAGGGGCCGCCCCCCGGTGACCCGCTCGCGGGTATGGCCCCGCTCGCGCCGAGCGGCAGACGCGTGCTCGCGCGCGTCATCGACATGGTGCTCGTCGGCATCGTCGTCTATCTGCTGACGCTGCTCTTCCGCGTCTCCGAGACGAACTTCGACCACGCGCACGCGGGCCGCTCGGTCGGGCAGTCCTTCGTCGCGGCGATCCTCTACATCGGCTACGACGTGCTCATGAGCCAGCGGCGCGGGCAGACGCTCGGCAAGCGGCTTTTGAAGCTGCGCGTGGCGAGGCTCGACAACGGGCTGACCCCGGACACGCGCACGCTCCTCGTGCGGGCCGCCGTGCTGTGGCTGCCCTTCGCCTTCTGCTGCGCCTGTGTGTGGACCGCGATCTGCGGGGGCTGGTCGTTCATCGACCGCCCCTACAAACAGGGCCTGCACGACAAGGCGGCGAAGACCGTGGTGGTCGAGGTCTGAGCGGGCCGTGCGGCGACCGCGCTCCACGGCGGCACCCGGCGACGGGCCATCACCACGGCCCCGGCGACGGGCCATCACCACGGGGCCCGGTGAGCGGATTCAGCGCTGGTACGAGGAGGCGGTGGGCCTGCCGACCCGGACCTCGGGCGGCGGTGGGGCCGTCGTGACGCCGGGGGCCTGCGGGCGCAGGGCGTAGGCGACCGCGACGCCGAGGGCGAGCGCGGCCACGCACGTGAGCGCGATCCAGGCGGTCGAGGTGGTCCCGGACAGGAGCAGGACGAGCAGCACCGTGAGGAGCACGGTCGCGGAACCGCTGGCGAGTTGGGCGAGGCGCGGACGTGACATGAGGGACCGTCCTGTGACGGGTACGAGGGCACGAGCGTCCCCGGCGGGGGCTCTCACGCCGTCCATTCCCAGCGGTTCCCGCGGTAAGCGCGGCGGGCGGGGAGGCGTCGGGGCACGGGGGGGCGCATGGATTCACGTCTCCGCGTACGGCGCCCGGCGGAGCCCGGTCCTCGTACGCGCCGCCTCCCGCGCCCCGGCCCGCACGCCCCGCCTCCCGCATGCCCCGCTGTCACGCCCCGGCCCCGGCACGCCCGGTCCTCGCGCCTCACGCCCCGGCCCCGCTTCCCGAACTCTCCCCATCCGGCGTCCGCGGAACTCCCGGAATGGCGCGATTTCTCGCTCGCGGAGCCCGGGGACCGGCGCGGGGGCTCGGTCCTACGCCCCGCGGGGTCCGGTTCGCGCCCGTCCCCCGGCCCCGTTGTGTCCCTTCTGTGCAGAACGTGTGCGAGCGGTAACGCACGTGCCGCCCCCAAGTCAAGATCTGGTTTTTCTTCCGTCTCTCCGGTCGAATAGCGGACTACGTGTATCGCACGTGTGTTCCGGGATTCAGTGGAACGAGTGATGTTCCGTCAGTTGGGACCGGGACCCGCTTCCGGGGAGGACAGCGCACAGGTGAGCAGACAACGGAGAGCCCTCAGAGCGGCCGCCGTCACCGTGGCGACCGGCCTGATCGGCGCCACCGCCGCGTCGTTCGGGGTCGCACAGGCCGCCGACGGCCAGGTGGGCAGCAAGGACGGCCAGAAGATCGAGCGCCGTGACCCGGCTCTCGGCAAGAAGGGCGCCGAGCACAATCTCGAGGGGCCCTTCAGCGAGAAGCAGGACGCGCAGCGCCAGGAGGCGCTCAACCAGCTTCTGACGGGCAAGAAGAAGACCACCGAGCGCGACGGCTCGAAGGTCCTCAAGCTCGACAAGGGCAAGTACGTCGAGCTGGGCCGCGAGAAGACGGACAAGATCTTCACGATCCTCGTCGAGTTCGGCGACGAGGTCGACCCGGCGTACGGCGGCCAGCCGGGCCCGCTGCACAACCAGATCGCCAAGCCGGACCCGAAGAACGACAACTCGACGGACTGGCAGGCGGACTTCAACCGGAAGCACTACCAGGACCTGTACTTCTCGGATGCGAAGGACGACAGCGTCCAGTCCCTGAAGAAGTACTACGAGAAGCAGTCCTCGGGCCGCTACTCGGTCGACGGTGAGGTCACGGACTGGGTCAAGGTCAAGGCCAACGAGGCCCGTTACGGCAACAACAAGTGCGGCGCCTCGACCTGCTCCACCGTCTGGGACCTCGTGCGCGACGGTGTCACCCAGTGGGTCTCCGACCAGAAGGCGGCCGGCAAGTCCGCGGCCGAGATCAAGGCGGACCTGGCGCAATACGACCAGTGGGACCGCTACGACTACGACGGCGACGGCGACTTCAACGAGCCGGACGGCTACATCGACCACTTCCAGATCGTCCACGCCGGTGAGGACGAGTCCGCGGGCGGCGGCGCCCAGGGCACCGACGCGATCTGGGCGCACCGCTGGTACGCCTACGGCACCGACCAGGGCCGCACCGGCCCGGCCGGGAACAAGGCCGGTGGCACGCAGATCGGCGACACCGGCATCTGGGTCGGCGACTACACGATGCAGCCCGAGAACGGCGGCCTCGGCGTCTTCGCGCACGAGTACGGCCACGACCTCGGCCTGCCCGACCTCTACGACACGACGAACACGGGCGACAACTCCGTCGCGTACTGGTCGCTCATGTCCTCCGGTTCCTGGCTCGGCCGCGGCAAGGACGCGATCGGCGACCTGCCCGGCGACATGAACGCCTGGGACAAGCTCCAGCTCGGCTGGCTCAACTACGGCACCGCGAACGCCGCGAAGAGCTCGACGACCAAGCTGGGCGTCGCCGAGTACAACACGAAGGACAAGCAGGCCCTCGTCGTCAACCTCCCCGACAAGGAGGTGACCACGACCATCGTCAAGCCCACGAGCGGCGCGACGCAGTGGTGGTCCGGCAGCGGCGACAACCTGAACAACACGCTGACCCGCTCGGTCGACCTCACCGGCAAGACCTCCGCGTCCCTGGACCTCAAGGGCTGGTGGGACATCGAGGCCGAGTACGACTTCCTGTACGCCGAGGCCAGCACCGACGGCGGCGCGAACTGGGAGCCGCTGGAGGGAACCGCGAACGGCAAGGCCCTCCCGCGCGACGGCAGCGACAAGCCCGCGCTCACCGGCCCGTCCGAGGGGTACCAGGACCTCTCGTACCCGCTCGACGCCTACGCGGGCAAGAAGACCGACATCCGCTTCCGCTACCTCACGGACGGCGGCCTGGCGAAGAAGGGCTTCACCGCCGACGACATCAAGATCGTCGCGGACGGCTCGGAGCTGCTGAGCGACGACGTCGAGAACGGTGACAACGGCTGGACCGCCAAGGGCTTCAGCCGCGTCGGCGAGTCCTTCACCAAGGACTACGCGCAGTACTACATCGCCGAGAACCGCCAGTACGTCTCGTACGACACGACGCTCAAGACCGGCCCGTACAACTTCGGCTGGCCGAGCACCCGTCCCGACTGGGTCGAGCACTTCTCCTACAACCCGGGTCTCGTGATCTGGAAGTGGGACACCTCGCAGGCGGACAACAACACCACCGCCCACCCGGGCGAGGGCCTCATCCTCCCGGTGGACGCCCACCCGAAGGCCGAGAAGTGGGCGGACGGCACCGTGATGCGCAACCGCATCCAGCCCTACGACGCCGCCTTCTCGTGGTACCCCTCGGCGGGCTTCACCCTCCACAAGGACGGGGTCGCCACCAAGATCAAGGCGAAGCTCGGTGTGCCGGTCTTCGACGACCACCGCAACACCTACTACGACCCGGCGAACCCCACCGGGAGCGTGAAGATTACTGACACCAACACGACGATCTCGATCCTGAGCCAGCCGCTCAGTGGCTCGACGATGACCGTGCACGTGGACCGCGCCACACTGAAGAAGTAATCACCGCAGGTCAGAGCATGATCGGCCGTCGCCCTCTAGCGGGCGGCGGCCGATCGCGTTTAGATGCCTCCATGCGGTCCTTATTGACACGACGTCTTACAGGGGTGTGACGACGATGACCGGGAGTGGTTACTGCGTGCTGCCGGGCGGTGATGTGATCGTCGCCCTGACCCTGCCCAGACCCCCGTGCGGCCCGCTCGGCGGCACGACGGGAGCGGGCCGCGGCGCCGACGGCGCCAGCGTGCGCGTCCTCGTCCGCGCGAAGAACCGTGCGCGCGCCCTGACGCGGCTGCGCAACCTCGGCCTGCGCGCCGTCTACCTGCGCGGCAACATCGCGCCCCCCACCCCCGACGAGATCACCGCCGTCCTGCACCACCCCGAGGGCCTCCTGTGGCGCGCGGCCCCCGACGACCCCTACGAGCTGTGGCACCCCATAGCGGCCCTCCTGCGCCCGCAGGGCGTCCTGGGGGCGGAGCCGGGGGCGCGCGCGGCCTGACACCCGTACTGGCTTGTCATGCTCGCGCTGGGCGCTGGGCGCTGGGCGCTGGGCGCTGGGCGCTGGGCGCCGCGTGGCTGGACGCTCGCTCTCCCCGGCCGGCG
This sequence comes from Streptomyces sp. NRRL F-5630, assembly GCF_000719475.1. Taxonomy (GTDB): domain Bacteria; phylum Actinomycetota; class Actinomycetes; order Streptomycetales; family Streptomycetaceae; genus Streptomyces. The sequence continues at coordinate 5,589 of NZ_JOGO01000118.1, forward strand.
GCAGGGCGCGAGGCGGGCCGGCCGGTCCGTGCCCCGGGCGCGCTCAGGCGACCACCGGCTCCCCGCTCAGCTCGACCCCCGCCTCGCGCAGCTCGGTCAGCGCCCGGTCCGTCGTCGCGCGCGCGACCCCGGCCGTCAGGTCGAGCAGGACCCGCGTGCGGAAGCCCTCCTTCGCGGCGTCGAGCGCCGTCGCGCGCACGCAGTGGTCCGTCGCGATGCCGACCACGTCCACCGTGTCCACGTCGTGCGCCCGCAGCCAGTCCGCGAGCGGCGCGCCGTTCTCGTCCGCGCCCTCGAAGCCGCTGTACGCGGCCTCGTACGCGCCCTTGTCGAAGACCGCCTCGATCGCGCCCGAGGCGACGGCGGGCGCGAGGTTCGGGTGGAAGCCGATGCCCTCGGTGCCCTGGACGCAGTGCGGCGGCCAGGAGCGGACGAAGTCGGGGTTGCGCGAGAAGTGGTTGCCCGGGTTGATGTGGGCGTCGCGCGTCGCGACGACGTGGTCGAAGCCCGCCCCCTGGGTGATCAGCTCGGTGACGGCCGCGGCCACGTCGGCCCCGCCGCTGACGGCGAGGCTCCCGCCTTCGCAGAAGTCGTTCTGGACGTCGACGACGATCAAGGCGCGTGCCATGACGGGTGTCCCTCGGCTCTCTCGTGCGGACGGTGCGGGTGGGGGCCGGAGCCCCCGTACCCGAGGGTAGGCACTGGGTGCCCGGTGGGGGAGGGGTGCGGGAGGCCCGGCGTGCGGCGGGGCGCCGTGCCGGGGCTCCCGGCCCGCGCCCCGTTCCTCGTACGCCGGATGCGTTCCCGTTCTCCGCCCGGCTCATCGCAGGAATGTCAGCCGCGGGCCCGCGGGCTCTCCCGCTCCGCGGCCTGCTCGCTCAGGTGGTACTCCGTCGGGATGACGGGCTCGCCGCGCGAGAGCTGCGTCGCCGAGAGCGGCAGCCCCTCCAGCGCCGCCTTGTGCCGCGCGCGTGCCGCGCTCATCGGCTCCCGGGCCACGACCTCGCCCTTCGTCACGAGCGGCACGAGCAGCTGGCTCTCGCGCAGTTCCTCGGGCACCTCGCCCGTGCCGACGACCTCGGCCTCGGCGATCCCCGCCGCGTCCCTGCGGCGCGCCGCCCACTTGCGGCCGGCGACGGACGCCTTGCCCCCCACCGAGCGCTTCGCGACCGGCTCCAGGGGCGCGCCCGGCTCGGTGGTACGCGCGCGGGCGACGAGCTTGTAGACCATCGAGCAGGTCGGGTGACCGCTGCCCACGACGAGCTGCGTACCGACCCCGTAGGCGTCCACGGGCGCGGCGGCGAGCGAGGCGATCGCGTACTCGTCCAGGTCCGAGGTGACGACGATCCGGGTGTTCCGGGCGCCGAGCGCGTCGAGCTGGTCGCGTACGCGGTGGGCGACGAGCAGCAGGTCGCCCGAGTCGATCCGTACCGCGCCCAGCTCGGGCCCCGCGACCTCCACCGCCGTGCGGACCGCGTTCTCGACGTCGTAGGTGTCGACCAGCAGCGTCGTGTCCGGGCCCATCGAGGCGACCTGCGCCTCGAAGGCCGCGCGCTCGTCGTCGTGGACGAGGGTGAAGGCGTGCGCGCTCGTGCCGGTCGTCGGGATGCCGTAGCGGTACCCGGCGGCCAGGTTGGACGTCGTGGAGAAACCACCGATCCACGCGGCGCGGGAGGCGGCGACGGCGGCCAGCTCGTGGGTGCGGCGGGCGCCCATCTCGATGAGCGGGCGGTCCCCGGCGGCCGAGGACATGCGCGAGGCCGCCGCCGCGATCGCCGAGTCGTGGTTGAGGATCGAGAGGATCACGGTCTCCAGGAGCACGCACTCCGCGAACGTGCCCTCGACGCGCAGCACGGGGGAGCCGGGGAGGTACACCTCGCCCTCCGGGTAGCCCCAGATGTCGCCCGAGAAGCGGTAGTCGGCGAGCCACGCGAGCGTGTCCTCGTCCACCACCCGGTGGGCGCGCAGGTACTCCAGCTGGTCCGCGTCGAAGCGGAAGTTCGCGACGGCGTCGAGCACGCGCCCGGTGCCCGCCACGACGCCGTACCTGCGCCCCTCGGGCAGCCGGCGCGTGAAGACCTCGAAGACGCTGGGCCGCTCGGCCGTGCCGTTGGCCCGCGCGGCCTGGAGCATCGTCAGCTCGTAGTGATCCGTGAAGAGCGCTGTCGACGGGACGTCCACCGGCAGGCCAAGGTCCGCTGTGTTCATGGGAAGGATGCTACCCCAGTTAGCGTCACTCTGACGATTTCTGGGAGTGGGCTGGGTCACGCCGGTACGGGGTGTGACCGCGCGGCCCCGACGGGGCCGTTCGTGCGACGGGTCCCGGACAGTGGCAGCATGGCCCCCGTGAGTGTGTCGTCCGTCTCCCCAGCCCCCACGCCCGCCGCCCCCGCACCCGGGCGCGGTGCCGCCCGTCCGGCGGCCCGCCTGGCGTCCCCCGCCCCGATGGAGGTGGAGCGGCCCGACGCCGAGGCCGAGTCCTTCGCGGTGACGGAGCCGGATCTCCCGTGGATCACGCTCGTCCACAACGACCCCGTCAACCTGATGAGCTATGTGACGTACGTCTTCCAGTCGTACTTCGGCTACTCCAAGGACAAGGCCACCAAGCTGATGCTCGACGTGCACAACAAGGGACGCGCCGTCGTCTCCAGCGGCAGCCGCGAGGAGATGGAACGCGACGTGCAGGCGATGCACGGCTACGGACTGTGGGCCACGCTCCAGCAGGACCGCGACTGATGCCCGGCCTCTTCGAACGCACCCCGGACGGCGCCGCCGAGGTCACCCTCGACGCGGTCGAGACCAGCATCATCCGCTCACTCGCCGTGCAACTCCTCGAACTCGTCGGCCCGGGCCCCGGCGCCGACGACGACCCGCTCGCGGGCCTCTTCGCCGAAGGCCCCAGCAAACCGCCCTCCGACCCGGTCCTGCGCCGCCTCTTCCCGGACGCCTACACCCGCCCCGGCGAGGACGAGGGGCCCGAACTCCACGCCGCCTCGGCCGAGTTCCGCCGCTACACCGAGAACGACCTGCGCGCCCGCAAGCGCGAGGACGCCCTCGCCGTCGTCCGCACCCTCGACGACCTGCGCACCGACGCGCGCGGCAACGCCCGCCTCCAGCTCGCGGGCCTCGCCGCCCAGACCTGGCTGCGCACCCTCAACGACCTGCGCCTCGCCCTCTCGACCCGCCTCGACATCACCACCGAGGGCGACACGGAACAGCTCTACGAACTCCCGGACAGCGACGCGCGCAAGCCGATGGTCATGGCGTACCTGTGGCTGGGGGGCCTCCAGGAAACGCTGGTGGAGACGCTGCTGCCCTGAGGGGTGGGACGGACTGCGGGCGGCGGCCGGCGGAAGGGCGTGCCTCACGCCCGAAGGGCCGACGCGCGGAGGACGTGCCTCTCGCCCCGCACGGCCGACGCGCGGGGGTGTGGCTCACGAACTCGTCCGCGGTCCCGGCCGCTCCTGGTTCGCCCGCCGCGCCGCGCGGTCGTTGAGCGCGCTGCCCCAGGCGCGCAGCTGACGGGCCAGCGCGTGCCGGGGCACCCCCGCTTCGTGCCCCTGGCGCAGGGGCCCCCGCCCCTCGGCCGAGGGGAGCAGGCGGGCGCCCCAGGCGCTCGCCCGCGTCGTGAGCCCCGGCGCGATCCCGTGCGCGAGCTGCGCGGCCTTCGCCGCCGGTGTCAGGACGAGCCGTGCGCGCCGCCGCGCGACCGCGGCGACGATCCGCCGCGCCGCCCGCTCCGCGTCCATCGAGAGCAGCGGTGCCCCGGCCGCCGCGCTGAACCAGCCGAACTCCGCCCCCGTATCGCCCCCGAACTCGGCCTGCCGGTGCGAACCGGTCCGCATGAGCCCCGGGTGCACCGCCGTCACGCTCACCCCGTCCGCCGTCGTCTCCGCGCGCAGCCCCTCCGCGAGCACACCCACCGCGGCCTTGGCGCACGAGTACGGCAGCAGGTGCGGCACCCCCAGGAGACCGCCCACCGAGCCGATCAGCGCGAGCCTGCCCCGGCTCTCCCGCAGATGGGGCAGCGCCTCCAGCGCCGTGTGGAGCGCCCCGCCGAACATCACGTCCATCGCGTCGCCGAACTCCTCGGCCCCCACCGCCGTGACCGGGGCCACCTGGATCACCCCCGCGTTCGCGATGACCACGTCGAGTCCGTCGCGCGCCCGCGTCGCCCGCAGCAGTTCCCGTACCGCCGCCTGCTCGCGTACGTCGCACACCGCGACCCGCACGGTCGCCCCCGTGCGTTCCCGCAGCAGCGCGGCCGCCCGCTCCAGCTCGTCCCCGTCCCGGGCGGCGAGCGTCACCACGCATCCCTGGCGGGCCAGCTCCTGGCCGATCAGCAGGCCGAGCCCGCGCGAGCCGCCGGTGACGACGGCCGAGAGGCCCGCCAGGCGGGAGGGGCGGGCCGGACGGGGAGAGCGGGGCATGAGGTCCTCCGGCGGTCGACGGAAAGCCGCGCGGGCGCGCGGCGACGGTGCACGGGGAGTGCCCCGCACCCGCCGCCTCAACCGTGACCCGCCCCCGCCCGTTCCGCATCCCCGAGCCGTCCCCACCGCCCCCGCCCCGCCC
>NZ_JOGO01000119.1 GCF_000719475.1 Streptomyces sp. NRRL F-5630
GGGGCGGGTCGGTGCCGCGCGCGGGCGGCGGGGAGTAGGGGGTGGCGGGCCGTTCGGAGGACTGGCGGCTGACGGGGATGAAGCCCTGTCGCTTCCAGCCGCCGCCTCTGGGTTCAGGTTCCGTCATGCTTCCTCATCGTCGCCGGACGTGCCCCGTGCTCAGGCCGTCACACCCCAGGGTCCCCCGTTCACCGCACGGTGTGGGGGCGAATGAGGGATTCGCCCGCGTTGCGCCCCCTCGCGCGCTCCCTCTTACGGGGGCATTGCGCGAGTGGCGCCCCGCGCGGCGCCGCACCGTGGTAGACGGCCTCCTCCCGCCGCGGTGGGCCCTCGCGGAAGAGGCCGCACCGCGGCCCGTGCGCGAGCCGCCGTTTCCGGTTCTCCGGCCGGGACGGTGCGGGCCTCGCCGCGCCCGGCTCGTCGGGGCCGCCCCCGTCGTGGCGGCCCGGGGCTCCCGCCACCGTGTCCCGCGCGCTCCGGGCGGGCGGGGCGCGTGGGCCGTTCGGGTGTCATGCGGGCCGATGGCGCAACTCCCGGCGGGCTCGGGTGGTTGGGGTGACTGGTGATCCTGTCTCGGGGTCCGCTTTCCGAAAGGGGACAGTCATGAAGAAGCTGTGGGCCGCCGCCGCGGTCGCCGTCACGGTCGCGGGTGCGGGTGCCGCTCCCGCCATGGCGCTCAGCGACGACGGTGGTACGACCTCCGTCTCGGGCAACGGTGCCCAGCAGTCGTACGGCAACCAGGCCACGTTCGGGAAGATGAGCCCCCAGCTCGCTCTCGTCCAGGGCTCGCTCAACAAGCCCTGCATCGGCCTGCCCGCCAAGGTCAACGCCGGTTCGATCGTCGGCCTCGTGCCCGTCGCGGTCCAGGACATCAACGTCCTGTCCTCGCCGCAGAACCAGCAGTGCACCGAGAACTCCACCCAGGCCAAGGGCGACGAGCCGCTGTCGCACATCCTGGACGACATCCCGGTCCTCTCGGGCAACGGCGCCGCCAACGGCTGACCGCCGCCCCGGACGGGATCGACGAGGGCCCGCCTCCCCACGCACCACGCGCGTGGGAGGGCGGGCCCTCGCTCGTTCCCCTGTTCGGCCGTCCACTCGTTCCCCTGTTCCCTGTGGTGTGCGGGACTGGCGGGATCTTTTCCGCGGGGCCGTCCGTTGGGAGGAGTGCCCGGGCGCGACTGGTAGCTTCTACAGCACTGTAGAAGTGCGGGGCTCCAGTGGGGCTGCCCGTGGTCGGCCCGCCGTGCCCGGCGGGCCGGGGTTTACGAGAGACGGAGTTCTCATGGCGCTCTGGGATCGCATCAAGGATTCCGCGCAGACGATGCAGGGACAGCTCGTCGCGAAGAAGAACGACCTCAAGAGCGGCGCCTTCCGCGACGCGAGCATGGCGATGTGCGCGCTCGTGGCGGCGGCCGACGGCAGCGTCGACCCCTCCGAGCGGCAGCGGGTCGCGCAGCTCATCACCTCCAACGAGGTCCTCCAGAACTTCCCGGCCGACGATCTGCGCCGCCGCTTCGAGGCCAACCTCGACAAGCTCACGAGCGACTTCGACTTCGGCAAGGTCGGCATCCTCCAGGAGATCGCCAAGGCCAAGAAGAAGCCCGCCGAGGCCCGCGCGGTCATCCAGATCGGCATCGTCATCGGCGGCGCCGACGGCGACTTCGACAAGGACGAGCAGGGCGTCGTGCGCGAGGCGTGCTTCGCGCTGGGCCTGCCGCCGCACGAGTTCGACCTCTGAGACCTCCCGGATCTCCCGGGGCTTCCGTATCCCGCGGGCGCCCCGGGACTTCCCGCGCGTCACGGGCCAGGGGCCGGGTCCGCCGTCATCACGGCGAACCCGGCCCCTGGCCCGTATCCGTCTCTTACGTCCCGCTCAGACGTTGACGCCGAAGTCCGAGGCGATGCCCGCGAGTCCGGAGGCGTAGCCCTGGCCTACCGCGCGGAACTTCCACTCCGTGCCGTGGCGGTAGACCTCGCCGAAGACCATCGCGGTCTCGGTCGAGGCGTCCTCGGAGAGGTCGTATCGCGCCAGTTCGGTGCCGCCCTCGCGGTTCACGACGCGGATGAAGGCGTTGCGGACCTGGCCGAAGCTCTGGCCGCGCGACTCCGCCTCGTGGATGGAGACCGGGAAGACGATCTTGTCGACCTCGGCGGGGACCTGCGCGAGGTCGATCTCGATCGACTCGTCGTCGCCCTCGCCCTCGCCCGTCAGGTTGTCGCCGGTGTGGCGGACGGAGCCGTCCGGGCTGGTCAGGTTGTTGTAGAAGACGAAGTGCGCGTCCGAGACGACCTTCCCGGACGCCGCGCACAGCAGCGCGCTCGCGTCCAGGTCGTAGTCGCTGCCCGTCGTGGTCCGGACGTCCCAGCCCAGGCCGACCGTGATCGACGTGAGCCCGGGGGCCTCCTTCGACAGCGAGACGTTGCCGCCCTTGGCCAGCGTGACTCCCATGGTGTTCGCTCCTTGGTCTCGGGGGTGTTGCCGGATGTGGCTCGTTCCGGAAAACTGCCTCGCTCTGAAAACTACAGGACTGTAGAAGTTGATGGCGGGGCCCGGGTCCCCGGCTCGGTACGATCGGGACCCGGGGTGAGCCGGCGGGTGCGAGGAGGTGCGGGCGTGAGCGGGACCGAGCGGAACGGTGGCCGACGGCGTGGACAGGGCGAACTGGAGGCCAGGGTGCTCGCCGTGCTCCACTCCGCCCCCGGACCCGTACCCGCGGGCTGGGTGCGCGAACACGTCGGCGGCGAACTCGCGTACACGACCGTGATGACGATCCTGACGCGGCTTCGCTCCAAGGACACCGTGACCAGGGAACGCCGGGGCCGCTCCTTCCTGTGGAGCGCCGTCGCCGACGAGGCGGGGCTCGCGGCGCTGCGGATGCGGCGGCTGCTCGACGGCGAGCACGACCGCGACGCGGTCCTCACGAGCTTCGTCACCTCCCTCTCGGCGCAGGACGAACGGCTGGTCCGCGAACTGCTCGCGGGCGGCGCGGCCGAGGGGCCGCTCGCGGACGGCGGCCCGGGGGGCCCGCTCGCGGACGGCGGGGCCGGGGGCTCCGGAGAGGGCTGAGGTACGTGGAGTACGTCGTCTTCCTGCCGTTCGTCGTCCCGCTGACCGCGCTGCCGGTCGGCCGCCTCGCGGTGCGCCACCTCCACCCGCGCACCGCGACCCTCCTCCTCACCGCGCTCGCCGTCGTGCTCGCCCTGTGCAGCACGGTCTGCCTCGGCCTCTTCGGCGTCGTCGGCACCGCCCGCATCCCGCACAACCCCCTCCCGGACGCCTGGGCGGACCCCGAGGTGCGGGCCGCGGTGCCGTGGGACGAGGTGACGGGCCTCGTCTCGCTCGCCGCGCTGCTCGGCGCGCTGGCCGCCTGCGTGCGGACCGGGGCGCGGCACCGGAAGGCGCGGATCGCGGCCCGCCGCGCGGCCTGGGCGGTACGGGACCGGGACGGCGTGGCCGTCCTGCCCGACCCCACCCCCTACGCGTACGCCCTCCCGGGCCGCCCCGCGCTCGTCGTGGTCTCGCGCGGGATGCGGGAGTGCCTCACCGCGCGCGAGTACGGGGCCCTGCTCGCCCACGAGCGCGCGCACCTCGCGGCCCGGCACCACGGGCTCCTCCTCGTCGCGCGCCTGGCGGCGTGCGCGAACCCCTTGCTGCGCCCGCTGGTCGGCGCGCTCACCTACGGCGCCGAGCGCTGGGCGGACGAGGAGGCGGCGCGGGCCGTGGGGGACCGGAGGGTGACGGCGCGGGCGGTGGGGCGCGCGGCGCTCTCCTCCTCGGGCTTCGGCACGGACCTCCTGCCCGCCTTCGCCGCGCCCGGCCCCGTGCCCCGCCGCGTGGCCGCCCTGCTCGCCCCGCCCCCGCCCGCGCGGTGGCCCGGCCCGTACTGGGCGCCGGTGGGCTGGGCGGCGCTGATGGCGGGCGGCGGGGTCGTGGTGTCGGCGGCGTCGTCGTTCAACGCGGCGGTGACGGTCGTGGGGGTGTGGATGGCGGCGGGGGTGGTGTGAGGGCGGTGCGCCAGGGCGGTTCCGGCACCGGGCAGGGCGGACCCGGCCGAACGCCGGTCCGCCTCACTTCGCGTCCGCGTAGCACTCCACGATCGCCGTCGTGAAGGGGACGCGGAGGGGGATGTCCCCGAAGCAGACGTGGGTGGCCTCGCGGGCGGCCTCCGCGATCAGGGCGGGGATCTCGGGCGCCTCGGAGGCGGGGGCGTGGACGATGACCTCGTCGTGCTGGAAGAAGACCAGCTCAGCGGCGCGGGAGCGGAGTGCGCGGCGCAGGGCGGCCAGGAGGAGCAGGGTCCAGTCGGCCGCCGCGCCCTGGACGACGAAGTTGCGGGTGAAGCGGCCCCGGGCGCGGGAGGCGGAGACGGACGGGGCGGGCTCGTCCTCCTGCGGGATACCGGCCTCTTCCTGGGCCTCGCCGCCCAGCGGGGGACACGTGCGGCCCAGCCAGGTGCGGACGAGGCGGCCCTCCTCGCCGGCGCGGGCCGCCTCGTCCACGTAAGCGACGGCCTTCGGGAAGCGGCGGCGCAGCGCCGCCAGGTTCTTCAGGCCGTCGCCCGAGGTCTGGCCGTAGATCGCGCCGAGTACGGCGATCTTGGCGCGGTCGCGGTCACCCGCGAAGGCACGGTCCGAGACCGCCGCGTAGAGGTCGTCCGCCTTCGCGGCCACGTCCAGGAGCGCCCCGTCGCCCGCGACCGCCGCGAGGATGCGCGGCTCCATCTGGGCCGCGTCCGCCACGACGAGGCGCCAGCCCGGGTCCGCGACGACCGCGCCGCGCACCACCTTCGGGATCTGGAGCGCGCCGCCCCCCGCCGTCGTCCACCGCCCCGAGACCGCCCCGCCCACCACGTACCGGGGGCGGAAACGGCCCTCGCGCACCCAGTCCGCGAGCCAGCTCCAGCCGTGCGCCGTCCACAGGCGGTAGAGCTTCTTGTACGCGAGGAGCGGTGCGACCGCCGGGTGGTCCACCTTCTCCAGCTCCCAGCGCCGCGTCGAGGTGAGCTTCACGCCCGACTCGGCGAAGGCGCGCAGCACCTCGGCGGGCAGGTCGGGGCGGACGCGCTTGCCGAAGGCGCGCGAGACCTCCTCCGCCAGCTCAGCGAGCCTGCGCGGCTCGCCGCCGCCCGCGTACCGCTCGCCGAGCAGCTCGCGCAAAAGTTCCCTGTGCCGGTCCGCGCTCCACGGCAGGCCCGTCGCGTTCAGTTCGGCGGCGACGAGCGTGGCCGCCGACTCGGTGCCCGTGAGAAGGGTGAAGCGGCCGGGGTGGGTGGTCTTCGCGTGGCGCCGCACCTGCTCCGCGTAGACCTCGGCGACCGCCTCGGGCGGGAGCGGGGCCGGGCGCGGGTCGAAGAGGGAGGACTGCGCGTCGGGCTCGGCGGAGGGGCCCGGCGGGTCCTCGGGCACGGGGGCGTCGTGGAGGCGGGCCCAGGCGGCGGCGAGCGCGCGGGGCTGTCCGTACCTGCCCTCGTGGCCGAGCAACAGCGTCTCGGCCGCCTCGATGTCGTAGCACCGCTCGACGCGGACCCCCGCGGCGAGCAGCGCCGGGTACACGTGCGGAGTGGAGCGCCAGACCCAGCGGCCCACGTCCGGCCTCGCCCGTACCGCCGTCGCCGCGTCCGGCTCGGCGACCGGGGGTGCGGCGAGCGCGCCCTCGGGGGTGAGCGGGGCGACGCGCACGCCGGGGCCCTCCGCGTCCGCGGAGGTGAGGAGCCAGCGGACAGCGGGACGGGTCACGCCTGCGAGTCTCGCAGGCGGGTCCGACAACGGGTGCCCGCGCGGGCATGTCCACAGGGTGTGGACAATGGGGGAGTGCCCCGCGAGACCGGTAAGACCCGCCAGAGCCACCAGGGCGACCGCTCCTCCCGCGACACCCCTTCGGACGAGCGGCCCCGCGACGACTCCCGCGACGACTCCCGCGACGATCCCGCGCGCGCCGCCAGGGACGCGCTCGGCGCCGCGCTCGCCGACGGGACCGACCGTTCTCTCGACACCGCCGCCTCCCTCCTCGCCGCGCTCCCCGCCACCACCGCCCGCGCCCTGCTCACCGAGCGCGGCACCGCGCTCCTCGGCGCGGCCTGGCGGCGCGGCTGGGAGCCCGCCGACCTCGCGCGGCTCGTCCGCCGCGACCTGCGGCCCGGCCACAGCCTGCGGTACGCCGCTCTCGCGCACGAGGAGACCCGCCGGTACGCGCGCCTCGACCCCCGCTGGACGGCCCAGCTCGCCGACCTCGGCACCGGGGACACCGGTGGCAGCACGCGCGTGGACCGCTTCAGCGCGGCCGTCGAGGCCGTCGAGCTGTACCGGCTGCTCTTCACCGTCCCGGCGGTCGAGCCCGTCGGCCCGCCGCCCGGCTCCGTACCGACCGCGCCCCTGCCCACCGACGACCGCGAGCTGACCCGGGTCCGCGCGCTGCTCGCCAAGGCCGAGGCGACCGCGTACCCCGCCGAGGCCGAGGCGCTCAGCGCGAAGGCGCAGGAGCTGATGACCCGGCACCGCATCGACTCCGCGCGCCTCGCGGGCGTGGCCGCCGGACCCGGCGAGGGCGTCGCCGCGTGCCGGATCGGCGTCGAGCCGCCGTACGGCGAGGCGCAGGCGATCCTCCTCGACGCCGTCGCCCGCGCGAGCGGCTGCCGGGCGGTGTGGAACGAGGAGCACGGGTTCTCGACCGTCGTGGGGGACGCGGGGGACCTCGCGGCCGTCGAACTGCTGCACACCTCGCTCCTCGTGCAGGCCCACGCCGCGCTCACCCGCGCGGAGGCGGAGACGAGGGCGGCGGGGCGGCGCCGGACGAAGACCTTCCGGCAGTCCTTCCTGCTCGCCTACGCGGAGCACGTCGGGGCGCGGCTGGAGAAGACGGCCGAGGCCACGGTGACGGAATCGGCGGAGCCGGAGGTCCTGCCGGTCCTCGCGGCGCGGGACGTGGCCGTGACGGAGGCGACGGAGCGGATGTTCCCGAGGACGAAGGCGGCGCGGGTGAGGGGGGTGAGCGACGAGGCGGGGTGGCGGCGGGGCACCGAGGCCGCGTCGAGGGCCGACCTCGACCACCGGCTTCCGCCGCGCTTGAGGGGCGGGGACGGGAGCGGAACCCCCGGGGGTGCCTCACCCGCACGCTGAGCCGACCGCACCGGCCGCCCCCCATGTCCGTATGGTGACGGGGTGAGCTGGCTCAACGCCCTGGCCGAGACCTCCCGGTCCGGCCTCAAAGTGGAACGCAAGCGCCTCGTGCCGCTCGTCGCGCTGCGCGGCGCCGCGGGCCTCGCGCTCGTCGTCCTGCTGAGCCTCGGCCTCTTCGGGCCGAACGTCGCCGCCTCCTCCGCCTTCGGCGCGTTCTCCGCCGCCATCGCGACCTTCCAGCGCTCCTGGCGGCCCCGGCCGCTGCTCGCGCTCGCCTCCGGGTTCAGCCTCGCCGTCTCCACCTTCCTCGGCTACGTGTGCGTCGTCCACCTGTGGCTCTTCGTGCCGCTGCTCATGCTGTGGGCCTTCGTCGCCGGGATGGCCTGGGCGGCCGGGCCCACCGCCGGGATCATCGCCGCCTCGAACGTCTCCATCGTCATGGTCACCGTGTCCCTGCCGGGGTCCGTCGTCTCCGCCCTCGGGCACGCGGCGGTGATCGCGGCCGGGGGGATCGTGCAGGCCGGGCTCGTCTGGCTCGTACCGATCCGGCGCTGGGGCGCGCACCGCGACGCGCTCGCCGACGCCCTCGCCGCCGTCGCCGATTACGCGCGCAGACTGCGCCAGGACCCCGTGGCCGACTTCGACCCCGAACCGCTCATGGAGGCCCGCAAGGCCGCCGTGCTCACTCCCGGGCAGGCCCGCCGCCGTCCCGTCGAGCTGCGCGGCCCGCGCGGAGTGGCCGAGCGCATCAGGCCCGTGCTCGCCTCGCTCGCCGACCCCGGCTTCGGGGTCCCCGCGGAGGGGCCCGCCCGCGAGCGGGTGCGCGAACTGCTCTACGCGGCGGGCACGGTGCTCGACGCCTGCGCCCGCGCGGTGCGGCGCGGGGAGCCCGTCCGCGTGCCGGCCGCGACGAAGGCCGTGCTGCGCACGCCCGACACCGAGGAACTGCTCTCCGGCCCTCCGCTGCGGGCCGCGCGCCGGCTGCGCGCGCTGCTCGACGACGTGCGCGACACCGCCGACCCCCGCGGCGAAGCCCCCTCGCGCGTCCCGGACGACGCGCGGGAGACGGCGGCCCACGGGATGCCCGCCGTCACCCGCACCCGCACGCGCGCGCCGCTCTCGCAGCAGGCGGCGGGCATCGCGCTCCTGCTGCGCCTCCAGTTGCGCCGCGACTCGCCGGTGTTCCGGCACGGGGTGCGGATCTCCGTCGTCGCGGGCGTCGGGTACCTCCTCGGCTCGCTGCTGCCGCTCGGACACCCGTACTGGGCGCCGCTCACCTCCGTCATGGTCATGCGGCCCGACTTCTCGCAGACCTACGCCCGCGCGGCCGGGCGTTTCACGGGGACCCTCCTCGGCGTGACCCTCGCGAGCCTCGTCGTGCGCCTCGCGCACCCGGGCACGGAGCTGCTCGCGTGGCTCGCCGTGCTGGGCGGCGGGCTCATGTACCTGCTCATGCGGACGGGGTACGTCGTCGCGCAGTTCTGCGTCTCGATGTACGTCGTCTTCCTCCTCGGCATGGCCGGTACCGACCTCGAACAGACGACGCTGGAGCGGATCGGGCTCACCCTCGTCGGCGGGCTCCTCGCGATGCTCGCGTACGCGCTCTACCCGGCCTGGGAGGCGCCGCGCCTGCGCGGCAGGCTCGCCACCGCGCTCCTCGCCCACACCGCCTACGCCGCCGCCGTCTTCCGCGCCTACGCCAACCCCTCGGAGGACCGCAGCGCCCAGGTGCGCAAGGACCTCCTCGCCGCGCGCGACAGCCGTTCCGAGTGGCAGGAGGCCGTCGAGAAGGCCCGCGACGAGCCGGTACGGCAGCGGGGGCTCTCGCGCGGGGCCGCCGACGAGGCGGACGAGGCGCTCGCGGCGATCGCGCGGGTCGCGATGCTCATGGAGGCGCACCTGCCCGGTCGCGGCTCCCCACCCCTGCCCCCCGCCGACCGGCTCGCGGACGCGCTGGAGGCCGCGAGCACGCGTGCCGCGCGCGATCTGCGCGAGCGCTCCGCGCCGCGCTGGGACGCGGTGCGCGCCGCGCTCGGGAACTGGGACGCCGAGGGGAGCGGGGAGCAGGCGCCCGACCGGGTCGCGCGGAAGGGGGCGGGGATGCTCGTCGAGGCGCTGGAGGGCTTCTCCGCCGCGCTCGCGCCGCCGAAGCGGCGCCGGGAGGGGCGGGAGCGGGAGAAGACGGTGCGGGTGCCGTCGGCGGAGGAAGAGGAGGCGCGGCGGCCGGGGGCGGAGTGAGGAGGGGGGCGCGAGAGGGACTGAGGGGGCGGGGTGGGGCCGCCGGGTGGGGGTAGGGGCCGGGTGAGGGTGGGGACCGGGTGAGGGTGCTGGGTGAGCAGGCTCACTGCCGACTTAGTTGAAAATCATTTTCATATGCGTACACTGGGGGCATGGCTCGCAATGAACTCCGTCCCGTCGTCAAGCTCCGCTCCACGGCGGGCACCGGTTACACCTACGTGACGCGCAAGAACCGCCGCAACGACCCCGACCGAATGGTGCTGCGCAAGTTCGACCCGGCCGCCGGGCGGCACGTCGACTTCCGCGAGGAGCGCTGAACTTCCGCGAGGAGTGCTGAACTTCCGCGAGGAAGGCTGAGGGGGCTCGCGGTGGGGCTGCGGCCGTAGCCCCACCGCGAGCCCCCTCCCGTCCGAGTGCCCCGTGGCAGCCCCCTCCCGCCCGGGGGGGCGACCCCTATACCAGTCTCCCAAACCCCCACCCCCCTCCCCCTCCACCCGCACGAA
>NZ_JOGO01000120.1 GCF_000719475.1 Streptomyces sp. NRRL F-5630
GGGTTACACCGGGCGCGGAGGGGGCGGGGTGAGTCCGCCGGCCGGCGGGGAGGGGGAAGGCGAAGGGGGGACGGAGGGGGCGCGCGAGGGCGACCTCAAGACAGACCCCCGCCCTCCCAGGGGGCGGCCCCAGTTCAATCCTTCCAGCTCCCCACCCGACCGCCCCACCATCTCGCCGCATCTGTGGATAACTCCGGGAAACCCGCGAAAGCTCTCACTCTTCCGCGTGAGCGGATTTTTTGCTCGCCGCACCCCGCCACCTCGTTGACGTACGGTGTCTGCATCAGCGCTCACAGCGAGCGACGCGGCGGGCCGGATCGGTGTAATCAGTGCGCCACGGGGGTCCGGTCGCGGTCGAGTGTGCCGAGTTCGCCCAGCAGGGCGCGGAGGCGGGCGCTGTCGCGCGGGGGCAGCGTGCCGGCGTCGTCGGCGTGGACGGCGGCGGCCGTGGTCGTGTCGACGAGGCGTTCGAGTACGGCGGTGAGTTCGGCCGCTCCGGCGCTGCGGCGGGCGAGCGGGGGCAGTTCGGCGGCCGAGACCTCGACGGCGGCGCGGGCCTGGGCGAGGGAGCGGTAGGCGGCGCGGCGCAGTGCCCAGCGGCCGGGCAGGTCGGGCGAGCCGCTGAGTACGTGGCCGAGGTAGTCGGTCGCCGCCTGCGAGGCGGCGGCGAGTCGGCCGCGGGCGACGGTGCCCGCCCGGCCGGGGAGGGGGAGGTGACCGGCGAGCAGGACGATGCCGCAGGCGAGGAGGGTGTCGGTGAGGCGGTTCCAGGTGGCCTGGGTGTCGCCGCCGAGGCCGACCAGGGCGAGGACGAGGAGGGTGACGACGCCGGTCTGGAGGGCGAAGTGGCGCATGGCGAGCGGGACCAGCGTCCCGCAGATCACCGCGAGGGCGACGAGTCCGGTCTCGGCCGGCAGCGGTAGGGGGGCGGCGACGGCGGCCAGCGCGACGAAGAGTCCCGCTCCGGCGGCCGTGCCGACGACCCGGCACAGGACGCGCGAGGCGAGCGGGCCCAGGTCGGGCTTGACGAGGAAGACGGCGGTGGCGGGGAGCCAGTACCAGTGCTCGGGGTGGAGGGTCTGGGCGACGGCGGTGGCGGCGCCCATGCTGAGCGCGACGCGGATTCCGTACTCGCGCCCCGCCGGGCCTGTCACGCGACGCAGCGCGGCGCGGAGGCGGGCTCGTGCGCCGCGCGGGGTGCGGGTGGCGGGGGCGGGAACGGAGTCGAAGGCGGCGAGGGCGGAGAGGAGCGAGGCGTCGAGCGCGCGGAGCCCCGGCGCGTCGCGTTCGGGAGCGGGCACCGGCCCCGGCACGGTGTCGTGGCGTGCGGCCTCGGCGAGGGCGAGCGGGCCTCGTACGGTACGGGCCGGTAGGCGGCGTCCGGCCCAGAAGAGGGCGGTCGCGGCTTCCGCGAGGGGCAGGGCCGCGTCGAGACGGGCGTGCAGGCGGCGTTCGGCGGCGCTGCTCGTGAAGCGGGGAAGCCGGGGCCCGCGCAGGGCGTCCTGAGCCTGGTCGAGTGCGGCGGTGAGAGCGGAGCGGCGGGCGGGGGCGGCAGGGGTGCCGGTCGCGTCGAGGAGTGCGGCGATCGCCGTGTAGACGGAGGCGACGGCGGCACGTTCGGTGCCGAGGCGGTACGGGTGGCGGGCTCCGTCGTCCGGGGACGGGAGCAGGAGGCGCAGGGTGAGGAGCCAGGCCGCTCCGGTGAGAAAAGCGAGGGCACGCTGCCAGCCGGGCTCCGGCAGGGGCATACCGGCTCCGATGGCGGTCGTGACGAGTATCTGCGTGCCGACGCCTGAGGCGACGGGCCCGACCGCGCTCACGGCTCCGGCGAGCAGGCCGAGGACGGTGAGCACGAGGGGAAGGAGGAAAGGCTGGGCGGAGTGCGGGAAAAGTGCCGTAGCGCCACTGCCGAGCAGCAGACCGCAGGTGCCGGCGAGGGCGGGGGCGCCGAGACGGAGTCCCGCGGTGCGGCGGCTGCCGGGGCGGTCGTTGATGGCGGCGAGCAGGCCGCCGAGCGCCGCCATGACGCCGAGCCCCGGTTGTGCGGCGGCGACGGCCAGGACGAGCGGCAGCGCGCCGAGCAGGCCACGCACCATGGCGCCGCGTGGCACCGGCACGCGCGGGACGTGCAGGGCGTGGGCGAGCCAGGCGGGCAGGGGGCGGCGGAATCGGAGGAGGTGCTGGTGGCGGAATCCGCGTGCGGACAAGCTCGCTCCCGTCGGCAGGTCTTTGGGGTACGTCGCGCGATACGAACGCGCGGTTGCCTGCGGACGGCAGCGGCCGTGGCTTTGCTTCCTCAAGGGTACGGGAGAGGTGACGTGGGGAGGAAACGGGCGGGTTACGGGACTGTGGCAGCCCGGGCGCGGGAAAAATCCCTTGGCGCGCTGGTCAGCGGACCGTCAGGCTCGCCGTATGGAGAGCTACGAACGCACGGGGGAGAGCGCTGTGCGGCCTGACCCCCGCCGCCACGAGATACGCGCGCTGCACACCGCGGACACGCTCACCGTGTACCAGGCGTACCGGCCGTCCCTCGGTGTGCCCGCGGCGCGGGACGGGCGGTTCCCGGAGGCATGGGGGCGGGGGCGGATGACGTGGGTCAAGCCGTCGTTCCTCTGGATGATGTACCGCTGCGGGTGGGGGACGAAGGAGGGGCAGGAGACGGTGCTCGCGGTGGAGATCGCCCGGGAGGGTTTCCTGTGGGCCCTGCGGCACGCGACACTCTCGCACTACGCGCGGGGTGTGCACACGGACCGGGCGGAGTGGCAGCGGTCGTTGCGGGAGGCGCCGGCGCGGGTGCAGTGGGACCCCGAGCGCGACTTCCACGGGCGACCGCTGGAGCACCGTTCGCTGCAGCTCGGATTGTCGGGTGAGGCGAGCCGCAGGTATGCGGACGAGTGGATCGTCGGCATACGGGACGTGACACCGCTCGCCCATGAGGTGCACGGGCTCGTACGCGAGGGACGACTCGACGCGGCGCGGGCGCTGGTGCCGGTCGAGCGACCGTACGAGGTGCCGGCGGACGCGCTGGCGGGTCTGCTGCCGGCGCCGCGTGTGCCGGAGGGGGCCGCGTGAGGGATCTGGCGGGGCGGGCCGAGCGGAACTTCGTGGCGCACGCCTGTCATCTGCACCGTGATCATCCGGGGCGGGCGGTGGGCGTGCCTCCGGGCGGGGAGGTGCACGTCGCGGACAGCGGGCTCGACGACGACACGTTCAACGTCGTGGCGGGTGCGCGGTTCCCGGAACGGGCCTCATCGGCGCGGGTGCTGGCGACGCTTGCCGCGCTGCGGACGACGGGGCGGCGGTTCACCTGGTGGGTGGGGCCGGGCTCGCGGCCGGACGGGTTGTCGGCGCTGCTCGCGGCGGCCGGGGCGCCCGTCGCCGCGCGCGAGCCCGCGATGGCGCGGAGTCTGCGGCGAGCGGTGCCCCGGCCCGTGGCGCGGGACGGGCTCGTGGTGCGGCAGGTGCGGACGGCTGAGGACCTCGCGGGGTTCGCCGCGGTCGTCGCGGCGAACTGGGAGCCGCCCGCGGCGACTGTCACGCGCTTCTACGCGGATTCGGCGGGGGCATTGCTGCGCCCCGGTGGTCCGGCGCTGCTCTTCGTGGGCGAGGTGGAGGGAGAGATCGTGGCGAGCGCGGAGGTGTTCCTGTCGGACGGGGTCGCCGGCCTGTACAACGTGTCGACGCGGGCCGGGTTCCGGCGGCGGGGACACGGGACCGCGGTCACGCTCGCCGCCTTGCGGGCGGCCCGCGACGCGGGCGTCGGCACGGCGGTGCTCCAGGCGAGCGAGGAAGGTGAGCCGCTGTACCGGGGGCTGGGTTTCCGGGCGTTCGGTGTGTTCACCGAACACGCGGTGCTGCCGGTGACGCTCGCCTGAGGCGGGACGGGACAGAGCGGCACGGCGGGAGCCAGAGCACGGCATCCCGCCCGCCGCACCGGTCCCGACTCCGCACGCCGCACGCCGCGCCCCGCACCCCGCACCCCGCACGAGCCTGTCCGCCGCGCCGCATTCACCGCAGGCCTGCCGTCTTCCACCGTGTGTCTGCCGCCTCGGCGCGCTCGCGCCCTCGCGTTTCAGGCCCCGGCCTCGTCCGCGTAGCGGTCGGTCGCGGCGACGAGATGCCCTGCCATCTCGGCGTTCGCGCCGTGGACGCCGTCGTTGACGACGTGCAGGGTGGCGTCCGGCCAGGCGGCGGCGAGGCGGTGGACGGCGCCGGTGAGATTGCCGGGGTCCAGGAGCCCTTGGACGAGGGTGCCGGGGATGCCGTGCAGGCGGTGGGCCTCGCGGAGGACGACTTCGTCGCCGCCGAGGAAGTGGTCCTGACTGAAGTAGTGCGTGACAGTGCGGGCGAAGCCGAGGCGGAAACGGGGGTCCTCGTAGCGGGGTTCGGAGCGGGGCGGAGCAGGGATGATCGCGGTCTCCCAGTCGGTCCAGTCACGGGCGGCGAGGGCGCGCACGGCCGGGTCCGGCGAGGCGAGCAGTTCGCGGTAGGCGGTCGCGAGATCGCCGTCGCGCGCCGCCTCGGGCACGCCCGCGCGGAAGCGCGCGAAGGCTTCGGGAAAGTACCGGCCGAGGCCCCGGGTCAACACCTCGACCTCGCCGCGGCTGCCGGTCGCGACGCCGGTGAGCACGAGGGCGCGGACGCGCTCGGGTCGCAGCTGCGCGTACCGCAGGCCGAGGACCGAGCCGAAGGAGCCGCCCCAGACGAGCCACCGGCCGATGCCGAGATGCTCGCGCAGCGCCTCCAGGTCGGCGATGAGGTGCGGGGTGGTGTTGGTGGAGAGATCGTGCGCGGGATCGGAGGCGTGCGGGCGGCTGCGGCCCGCACCGCGCTGGTCGAGCAGCACGATCCGGTAGCGGGCCGGATCGAAGTACCGTCGCAAGCGGGGCGAGCACCCGGAGCCGGGACCGCCGTGCAGGACGAGGGCGGGCAGGCCCTCCGGGTTGCCGCACGTCTCCCAGTACAGCTCGTGTCCGTCGTCGGTGGGGAGGTGACCGTGGGCGTACGGGGCGGAGTCGGCGTGCAGCGGTACGGGGGTCGGCATCCCGGCAGCGTACGAGAGGGGCGCGGGCCGGGGTGAGGGGACGGGGTGGCGCCTTGACCGTACGGGACCGGGGCGCGCTGCCACGTACCGCCGCCACGTCCGGCACGTGCCGCCGCCACGTCCGCCACGTGCGGAGCCGTGCCCGGCGGGCTCGGCTCCGGAGTGCGGGGGTGGGGGTGCCGCCGTCCGCAGGACGAAGGGCCCTTTCGGGAGAGCCACCCTCTCGGGATATCTTGATATCGAGCAATATTGAAAAGACGCGAAGCAAGACTGGCAAGACCCGCAAGACGAGCAACACCCGCAGTACCAGCAAGACGCAGACAGTGGAGACGGAGCGGAGCACCCGGTGACTGACTCGACCATCATCTACACGCACACCGACGAGGCGCCCGCGCTGGCGACGTACTCGTTCCTGCCGGTCATCGAGGCGTACGCCTCCACCGCCGGGGTCGGCGTGGAGAGCCGCGACATCTCGCTGTCCGGCCGCATCATCGCGAGCTTCCCGGAGTGGCTGGAGGAGGGCCAGCGCATCGAGGACGCCCTCGCCGAGCTGGGCCGCCTCGCGCAGACGCCCGAGGCGAACATCATCAAGCTGCCGAACATCTCGGCGTCGATCCCGCAGCTCAAGGCCGCGATCGCCGAGCTGCAGTCGCAGGGTTACGCGCTGCCCGACTACCCGGACGACCCGAAGACGGACACGGACAAGGACGTCCGCGCCCGCTACGACAAGGTCAAGGGCTCGGCCGTCAACCCGGTCCTGCGCGAGGGCAACTCCGACCGCCGTGCCCCGGCCTCGGTGAAGAACTACGCGAAGGCGCACCCGCACCGCATGGGCGCCTGGACTCCCGAGTCCAAGACGAACGTCGCGACGATGACGAACGACGACTTCCGTTCGACCGAGAAGTCCGTGGTCCTCCCGGCCGACGACACCCTGCGCATCGAGCTGAGCGGCGACGACGGCTCGACGACGGTACTGCGCGAGTCCGTACCCGTCCTCGCCGGCGAGGTCGTCGACGCCTCGGTGCTGCGCGTGGCCGCGCTGCGCGAGTTCCTGACCGCGCAGGTCGCGCGGGCCAAGGCCGAGGGCGTGCTCTTCTCGGTGCACCTCAAGGCGACCATGATGAAGGTCTCGGACCCGATCATCTTCGGTCACGTCGTGCGCGCTTTCTTCCCGAAGACGTTCGCCGCGTACGGTGACCAGTTCGCGGCTGCCGGCCTGACCCCGAACGACGGGCTCGGCGGCATCCTCAAGGGCATCGACGCGCTGCCCGAGGGCCAGAAGATCAAGGAGTCCTTCGAGGCCGAGCTGGCCGAGGGCCCCGCGCTCGCGATGGTCGACTCGGACAAGGGCATCACGAACCTGCACGTGCCCTCGGACGTCATCGTCGACGCCTCGATGCCCGCCATGATCCGCACCTCCGGTCACATGTGGGACAAGGACGGCAAGGAAGCGGACACGCTCGCTGTCATTCCGGACAGCAGCTACTCCGGCATCTACCAGGTCGTCATCGACGACTGCCGCGCGAACGGTGCCTACGACCCGGCCACGATGGGCTCGGTGCCGAACGTCGGCCTCATGGCGCAGAAGGCCGAGGAGTACGGCAGCCACGACAAGACCTTCGAGGTCCCGGTCACCGGCACCGTCCGCGTGCTCAACAAGGCCGGCGAGGCGGTGCTGGAGCAGGCGGTGAGCGCGGGCGACATCTTCCGCATGTGCCAGACGAAGGACGCGCCGATCCGCGACTGGGTCAAGCTCGCCGTGACGCGTGCCCGCGCCACCGGGACCCCGGCCGTCTTCTGGCTCGACGAGACCCGCGCGCACGACGCGCAGCTCATCGCGAAGGTCAAGCAGTACCTCCCGGAGCACGACACCGAGGGCCTGACGATCGAGATCAAGTCGCCCAAGGACGCCATCGCCTACTCCCTGGAGCGCATCCGCCGCGGTGAGGACACCATCTCGGTGACCGGCAACGTGCTGCGCGACTACCTCACCGACCTCTTCCCGATCCTGGAGCTGGGCACCAGCGCCAAGATGCTGTCCGTGGTCCCGCTCATGAACGGCGGCGGCCTCTTCGAGACCGGCGCGGGCGGCTCGGCACCGAAGCACGTGCAGCAGCTCGTCAAGGAGAACTACCTGCGCTGGGACTCGCTCGGTGAGTTCCTCGCGCTCGCCGTGAGCTTCGAGCACCTCGCGCAGAAGACGGGCAACGCCCGCGCCCAGATCCTCGCGGACACCCTCGACCGCGCCACCGGCACCTTCCTCAACGAGGACAAGTCCCCGAGCCGCAAGCTCGGCGGCATCGACAACCGCGGCAGCCACTTCTACCTCGCCCTGTACTGGGCGCAGGAGCTGGCCGCGCAGACGGAGGACGCGGAACTCGCCGCCGCCTTCGGCCCGCTGGCCGAGAAGCTCGCGGCCGACGAGGAGAAGATCGTCGGCGAGCTGATCGCCGTCCAGGGCTCCCCGGCGGAGATCGGCGGCTACTACCGTCCCGACGCCGCGAAGGCCGCGGCGGTCATGCGTCCGTCGGCGACCTTCAACGAGGTACTGGCCTCGCTGAAGGGCTGATGCCCGACGACCACGGCCCCGTATGCCTTGCGCGTACGGGGCCCTGGTGCGTTTCGGGGGGGCGGGTGCCGGGGCGGGCCCGCGGGTCGGGCGGCGCGTCGCGGGTGGTCCTGCGGCTGGCGGGGCGGCCCGTAGGGATGGGGTCGTGACGGGGTGCTCTCCGCGGCGGGAGCGGCCAGACGCTGTGCGCCGGGCTGGCTGGGAGGCCGACGGTATGTCGGGCGGGGCTGACGAGCCGAAGGGACGGCCGTGGAGCGACGCGTTCCGCGGTGGGCCTACGGTGGGGGCATGGTTCGGGGTGACGGGGTCCACGACGGTGCGGGCGGGGACCTGCACGCGCTCGACGCGGAAATCACGCGGTGCCGCGCCTGTCCGCGTCTGGTGGCCTGGCGGGAGGAAGTCGGCCGGGTGAAGCGGGCGGCTTTCGCGGAGGAGGAGTACTGGGCGCGGCCCGTGCCCGGTTTCGGGCCCGAGGACGCCCGGCTGCTCGTGCTCGGGCTCGCCCCGGCGGCGCACGGCGGAAACCGTACGGGGCGAATGTTCACGGGCGACCGCGCGGGCGACGTGCTCTTCCGCGCCCTCTACGACATCGGCCTCGCCAGCGCGCCGCGACCGCGCTCGGCGGACGACGGCCTGCGCCTTCACGGGACCCGGCTGACGTCCCCGGTGCACTGCGCGCCCCCGGCGAACAAACCGACCCCGCAGGAGCGCGACACGTGCCGGCACTGGCTGGTGGAAGAGCTGGCGCTGCTGCGGCCCACGGTGCGCGCGGTCGTGATCCTCGGGGCCTTCGGCTGGCAGGCGGCGCTCCCGGTCTTCGCGGCGGCGGCCTGGGAGGTGCCCCGCCCCCGCCCCGCCTTCGGCCACGGCGCCCGGGTGCGCCTGCCCGCACGGGACGGAGGCGCCCCGCTCGACGTCTTCGGCTGCTACCACGTGAGCCAGCGCAACACGTTCACGGGGCGGCTGACACCGGAGATGCTGCGAGGAGTGTTGCGGGAGGCGGGCAGCGCGGCGGGGGTGATGGAGGGGTAGCGGGGCGGGCCTGCGGGGGCCCTTCAGCGTGCGGCCGTGCGGGGGCGGCTCACGGGCCGCTCTGTGTGGGTGTCGTGGGCGGAACCCTGCGGGGACGTCCTCGCGAGCGGCCTGCCGGGGCGCTTCAAGGAGCGTCGGAGATCTCCGCGTCCGGAGTCAGCGCGAGGCCGCTCGCCGCGAGGAAAGCCGCGAGAGCGATGGTGGTTCCGCCGGTGCCGTCGTCCCAGGTGGCGACCACTGCTGAACGGCCCTCGTTCCAGGAATCCTCGGTCCACTGGCCGGGATCGGGTCCTGGGTGGCGCTCGACGGTGCCCCGGCCGCGCCGGTAGTGAAGCAGCAGGTACTGGTCGTCGGGGGTCCAGGCGTCCCACTGCGCGGGGGAGGCCGCTCCGGTGCGTACGACGCGGGCGAGGGTGCGGTGCGCGGGGTCGGGCGGGGTGCGCAGGTCGTAGGCGCAGAAGACCTTGTCGTACCGGCGGGTGCCGACCGCGACGAAGGCGGGGATGCGGCCGTACTCGGTGAAGCCGAGGGAGCGGTAGAGGCTCAGGGCACGGGTGTTGTCGCCGCGTGCGTCGAGCGTGAGGACCTCGATCCCGCTGGCGCGGGCCTCGCTGACGAGTGCCTCGGCGAGCGCGCGGCCGAGGCCACGGCCCGACGCGACCGGGTCGACGGCGAGTTTCTCCAGGTCGGCGTGGGGGCGGTGGGTGGGGCGGGAGTAGCGGCGCCACCAGCCGAGGCCGAGCAGCCGGACTCCGTCGTACGCGGCCCACAACGCCGCGTCCCCACGCGCGGCTTCCTCGCACACGGCGTCGAGCAGGGCCGCGATCTCGTCGCAGGGAGGCGGTTCGGTCCAGCCGAGGGCGGCCCCGTCCCGTACGAGGGCGGTGAGCAGGGCGTGGGCGGCGGGCAGGAAACCGGGCTGGGCTCGGGCTTCGCGTGCGGGGAGGAGACGGGGGGCGGGGGC
>NZ_JOGO01000121.1 GCF_000719475.1 Streptomyces sp. NRRL F-5630
GACCTCCGTGTGCGGTGCAGCTTAGACACCTCCACCACACCGGAGGTCTTCGTCATGATCAAGACCTGACCCGCGTTAACAACGCTCGTGATCAATACAGCTAGGGGCTCGCGTGTTGGCCATCGCTCCGCACCGATGGTGACCGCCTGCGAAGTCGTGGCGTCCGGCCCAGCGTGCCGCCTCCCCGGCACGGCGCCAAGATCGGCGCCAAGGTCGACACGGCGCTGCTCTCCACTGCGGAGATGCCGACAGCCTCCAGGCACTCGCGCCCGGGCGGCTGACCCTACTCGTGGGTGTCACCGGCAGCGGCGTAGCGGGTGAGATCGACACCGGCTGAGCGGGCTTCCCTGAGCCGGGTGGACACGAGGCCAGTGGAAACATTCAGCTCGCGAGCGATCTCGTAGCCCTTCAGTCCCTGCCGGTGCAGCTCGACGATCTGGTCCCGTCGTTGCCGGGAGCGGGCCTCGTACGCTGTGCGATCCTCAGCGACCATGCGGACCACCGTCCGTGGGGACACTCCGAACCGGTCCGCGAGCTCACGGGCGGTCACGGTGCGACGTTCACGCCTGGGCTCCTGCGTCACGCCTTCCCCCTCATGTACTCCAGCATCGCTTCGGTGCGCTCCTCCCGGCGTGCAGCACGCGCCTGACCGCTCTTCTTGCCGCGGGCGGACTGGATGGCGACGAAGGTAGCTTCGTAGACCGCCGCACCGTCCTTCCACATCCTCGACCGCGTCGTGATCCACCGGTGGATGCTGTTAGCGATCGCACGCGCCTCCACGGCCGGAAGCGGCTCAGCGAATTCGGCGTTGCGCGTATGGACTTCGGCGTGGATCGCGGTGTGCAGAGTTTCCGGGCTGCCGAAGTGGTGGCGAACCTCGCGGTACGCCCAGGTCCGGGCCGTCTCGAAGATCGAGCAGTTACGCCCCAGCCCTGTGATGTTAGTGCGGAACCGCTTGGTCTCCCGCCAGCGCAAAGGCGGCATATGGCCGTCCAGCGCATCCTCCAGGCCGCCGAGCGTGTGGAGTCCGCCGTGGATCCACTCGGTGCTCCAGTCCGCGTGCAGCGGATTCTTCGTCATCAGCCCCGAATACGCCGCATCGCCGTCCAGGGCGCGGCGCAGGCCCTCGGTGACTGCGGCGGCGTAGGCCAGAGGCTTGCGCCGCGCGTACTCGGTCCGCGTCACCGCCTCCGCCAGAGCCCACACCGCATGAGCGTGCCCATTCACCGGGTTCTCCACGACCGCGTTGGGCAGCGGATGCGACCCCACCGACGACACCGCCCGCAGCACCGCATCCGAGTGGTCCACATCCACGACGAGGAGATTGCTCACGGCCGATGGATTCGCCTCCACATACCGACGGGTCATCGCCACCGGCCGCCGCTCACGCCGAACCCCCTCATGCAGCCAGTTCGTGGCGTACGGCCGCAACGGCAGCCACAACTCATCCCACTGCACTCCGGGCAACTCGACGTTCATGCGCTGATCATCCCGGGCCGACCCAGCCGGGGGAGTCCGGACACGCCACAGTCTTCAAAGTCCGTCATAAACCAAGTCAGATGATTGCGGGGCTCCCGCCTTTCCCCTGGAGCCCCGCACTGTCGCTATGCCGGACCTTCAAAGTCCGCCACGAACCAAGTCAGATGGTTCACCTCTCCCCGCGCCGGAAACCACGACCTACCCCCAATTTCCCGATCAGCCCCGGTCGCCCCGTAGTGCGCTGGGGGACTCCCCGAAGGCCCCGGGCCCTACACACACGCCAGTGCGATGCCGCACACGCCCGTGTAGTCGGCGTCCTCCACGGGCCGTACGTGCTCGGGGCCCGCACCCACACAGGTACTGCGCCGCCAGGCCCTCACCGACGTTGCGGTACAGCGGTAGCGCGAGGCGGTAGCGCTACCTGTCCGCAAGCTGTCGCCGCGTGAGGAGCCGCCCGCGGACCTCCTGGCCGTCCACGAACACACCCCATACCCGCGGCGCTCACCCCCGCTCACGGCCTCGCCGCCCGGCACGCCCAGCCCGCGCCCCGGCCGCCGAGGCGGCCGGGGCGCGCCTGAGTGCGTCGCGGGCCCGCCGCCGGCGGGTTGCTGTTCAGTCGGGGCTGGGTCAGCTGAAGAAGATCCAGTTGCCCTTGATGGCCTTGGGGTAGCCGCTGTCGGCGCGGTCGGCGTCGAGGTCGTAGCGGACGTACTGGTCGTCCTTGAAGAAGTAGCCCACGTTCGGCTGGTCGCGGCGGTTGAGCGTGGCGTCCACGCCCCGGGTGAAGGAGTCCGGGAGCCCGTCCCAGTTCCCGGCGATCGGCTTGGCCCCGCTGACGCCCTTGTCGGCTACCGCAGCAAAGCAGCCACGCTCATCAACACCCGCACCAAGACCGATGACACCCGCCGCCCCATCTGCATCTACACCCAAGACTGGCGCGACATCGAAGACGTCCAACGAGTACTGACCGCCCTCCGCGCCCTCGGCATCGCCGACGTCCTGCTCTACAAGACCGACAGCGACACCCTCAACGGCCACTACGGAACCGGCGCCAGCACCTTCGTCGCCCCCGCCACCAAGCAGAAACTGATCATCCCCAAACGCACGCGAGAAGCCCTCGAACGCCACCACACGGCACGTGCCCAGGCCCGAGCTGCTGCAACCCGCAGAAAAAATCAGCACTGAAACACACCTGACACCGCAAGCGCTCCCGCGCGCACCACCGCTCGGGGCAGGACCAGCCCACCACCCAGCACCGGCAGGTCAGGCGGGGCCTCGGTGCTCGCCGCAGCTCTCCACGAGCAGACCTGCACGGGCCGACCACGGCGTCTCTGGCGAGGGCGGACACCGGCCCCCGGGAGCTCGCCCAGCGCGAGGCGCCACCGCGCCCAGGAGGCCCGCGCCGAAGCGGAGGACAAGCGGCGCCGTGCTGAGCGGGAGGCACAGCGCGCGGTGCGGGCGGAAGTTCAATGACGAGCGCTGGGAGGAGATCAGCGCGCACCGGATAGCCGTCCCGGCCGGGGACAGATCGGTGTGCGGTCCGTGCCGCGCGGACGACGTCGCCCGCCAGGAGGCCGAAGCCGAAGCCGCCCACCTTGCGGCCACCCGCGCCGCCGGGGGAGGGACCCGAGCCAGACCGGGGCCGCGGCTGGTTCCGCCGGCGGACCTGTCCGTCATGCTACGGGGCCCGGGGGACAAGCGTCCTCCGGGCTCAGCCTGCGCTCGCTGGCAGCGCCTCGGATCGCCTGACCGTGATCCTTGCTCGGTCGAGGGAATGAGCGGCACATGACTTCGGCTGCTGCCACCAGGCCGGTTAGCATCCTGCGCCGTCGCCCCGTACGTCGACCGCGACGTCCTCGCCAGGGAGGACGCCCAGCGCCGAGCCCTGACCGCCTTCCTGAACGGCTGGGAGAGGGGGCGGGGGAACGCGCAGGGAATTCGCCCCGCCGACACAGACGGCTCTGTAATGATGAATCACCACATCGCATCAGATGGCCAAAGGGGACGCATGGGCCTGCACATTTCGCGGATCGAGATACGCAACTTCCGCAACTTCCGGCACCTCGTCATCGACGACTTCCCCGCCCACGCCGTAATCGTCGGCGAGAACGGCGTCGGCAAGTCGAACCTGCTGGAAGCGATCCGCCTGGTTCTCGACCCGGCCATCTCCGACGCGCGGCGCATGCTGCGCGAGGAGGACATCTGGGAAGGGCACCCCGCAGGCCTCGCCGGCGGCGCCGAAGTGACCATTGTGGTCGAGCTGCGCGGCTTCGACGACGACGCTGACGCCAAGAGCATCCTGTCCAGTGCCACCGTCGACTTCGATCCCTACGTAGCGCGGCTGACCTACCGCTTCGCCCCGCGCACGGAGGTAGCGACCGCTGACGGCTCCCAGGTGCAGCCCGCCGGCCTGCCGCTGACCGCGAAGGACTACGACGTCGTCGTCTTCGCCGGCGACCGTGAGACCAACGACGTGCGGGCCATCCGCCGCGAGGTGGCCCTGCGCGTCCTGCCGGCCCTGCGTGACGCCGAAGGAGACCTTCACAACTGGCGGCGCAGCCCAATGCGGGACCTCCTCGAACGGCTTCCCCTGGACCCGGCGAACCTGGAAGCCACCGCCTCAGCGATCGCCACCGCCGTCGACCAGCTCACCAAGGACGCAAACGTCGCCAAGCTCGAGGGGCACCTGACCGACCGGCTGGGAGAGATGTTCGGGCCGCGCCTGGCCCCCCAGCCCACCCTCGGCTTCGCCTCCTCCAAGCCGGACGAACTGATCCGCGCCGTACGTCTGTTCTTTGACACGGCCCGCCGCAGGAGCATCTCCGACACCAGCCTGGGCAGCGCCAACGTCATCTACCTCGGCCTGCTCCTCGAAGCCCTCAGCCAGCAGCGACTCGACGAAGAGTCCATCGCTACCCTCGTCGCCGTGGAGGAACCCGAAGCCCACCTCCACGTCACCCTCCAGCGACACCTCTTCGGGTATCTGCTGCGCACAGGGCCGTCGCTCATCCTCACCACCCACAGCCCGCACATCGCCGCCGTCGCCCCTGTCCGTTCCTTCATCGCGCTGCGCGCCACGGAGAACGGCACGACCGGCGCCACCACGGCCGCCATCCCCGTCAGCGACAAGGAAGCCGCGGACCTGGAGCGCTACCTCGACGTCAGCCGCGCCGAGGTCCTCTTCGCCTCCGCCGTGGTGCTGGTCGAAGGACTGGCCGAGCTCTACATCCTCCCCGCCCTGGCCGAAGCCGCCGCCTTCGACCTCGACGCCTACGGCACCGTGGTGGCCAGCGCCCACGGCACCGACTTCAAGCCCTACCGGGCGCTCCTGGGCCCGAAGGGCCTCGACACCCCCCACGTGGTCATCACCGACGGAGACGCCGCCCTAGATAAGCGCGGTGTGCGGGAAGCTGGCCTCAAGCGGGGCGCGAAACTCCACCCGGAGGGATCCCGCAGCAAGGCACTCCTGGACCTGATCGCCCTCCTCCCGGAAACCGGTGCAGCCGACTACCGAACGACCCGCGCTCCCCTCGCCTCAGAACTCCAGGGCCACGGCATCTACATCGGCGCCCAGACCCTGGAGACCGACCTGTGCTCCCTGTTCGGCGAGGAGATCATCCAGGCCTTCGAGGAACTGAACGCCAACACCACCGCGCGAGACGACGTGAGCCGCGGGGTCGCCAACGAACGGAACACGACCGTCGACCCCGAGCTGCGGAAGAAGATGCTCAAGCGGATCGGCGAGCTCGGCAAGGGCCGCTTCGCACAGCGCCTCGCCGCACACATCGCACAGGTGGACCTGCAAGGACGCATCCGAGCCGCAACCCAGACCCCCTGGAACCTCCCCCTCGACGAGCAGGCCCTGCGCCACCTGGGCACAGCCTCCTACATCTTCCTGGCCATGGAACGCATCAGCCTCGCGGTCCGCGGAACCTCACTGCTCCCCGCCACCACGGCGCCGCACGCTAGCGGGCAGGCCAGCGATGCAGGTCAGTGACACTCTGCTCGCAGAGCTCGACAGTCTGCACCCCCGGCAGCGGGCCGCCGTTCTCCACGACGGCAACGTCGTCCTCCGAGCCGGCCCCGGAAGCGGGAAGACGCGCACCCTCGTCGCCCGGATCGCCTACGTCCTCCAGACACAGATCTCGCCCTTCCGCGGCGTCGCCTGCATCACCTACACCAACCCGGCAGCCGAGGAGATCCGCCGCCGCGTCCACCGCAGCGGCGTGCGCGCCGAGGGGCGAATCACCTGCTCCACCGTGCACGCCTTCTGCCTGAACGAGATCCTGCGCGCCTTCGGACACCTGACCGGGCAGCCGGCGCCTGAGGCGGGACACGTCCTCAGCAAGGCGGCCATCGAGGCGCTTCTGCAGCGCTGCTTCGACCAGGTCGGCATCGGCGAGGTCCTCGCCCAGCACCGCGTGCCCCAGAGCACCAAGATCCGCCGGGCCCTGGCCTGCAACGAGGCCCTCGACAGTTTCGACCCACGGGAGGTCCAGGCCGCACGCCTCTACGACGAACAGCTCATCCTCCGAGGCGAGATCGACTTCGAGGCCATGGTCATCCGGGCCGTGCACCTCGTCAGAGAGCACGCACATGTCCGCGACCTCCTGCGGGCCCGCTTCCCCCACCTCGTCGTCGACGAGTACCAAGACCTCGGCGGAGTCCTTCACGAACTCGTCCTCGCCCTACGCGACCTGGCCGGCATCACCGTCTTCGCCGTCGGTGACACCGACCAGTCCGTCTACGGCTTCACCGGCGCCGACGCCAAGTACCTGACCGAACTGGCAGACCGAGAGGACTTCCGCGACCTCGAACTCGAGGTCAACTACCGCAGCGGCCAGGACATCATCACCGCCGCCGAAGCCGCCCTCGGATTCCCCCGAGGTCGCCTCGCCTGCGAAGGCGCACCCCCCGGCGACGTCAACCTCGAACAGGTCGAGGGAGGCCTCCAAGACCACGCCCGAGTGACCTGCGACCTCGTCGAACAGGCACAGAGCAAGGGCATCAGCCCCGAGCGGATCGCCATCCTCTACCCCGCTCGCGGTCGCCTGCTCGACGACGTACGCCGTGAACTCACCCGACGCGAGCTGGACTTCCGGCACGAGGGCGACGACAAGCTTCCCGTCGGCAGCCTCTCCCGCTTCGTCCAGCGCTGTGCCGCCCGCGCCGTCACCAACTACCAGATCCACGCCGCATCCGGCGCCGACCGCGCCGACATGCTGCGCCGTGCACAAGCGCCGTCCCTTGCCTCCCTCGCGCGCACCCTCACCACACTGCGCACCGAGGCTCGGCTCGCCCCGCCTTCCTCACGGCTCTTCTTGCCCAGGGCTCTTCAACAGTGCCTTGACCCCGAGGAGCTCTACCCGGCCGACGCACCGGCCCTCACCTGGCTGGAGCAGTTGCGCGCCGGCCTGGCTCTCGACGAGGTAGCCGCTGGGCACCCTGATCAGGACAACACGAGCAGCCTCGACGGCCTGGCCGGTCTGTGCCGGTCCAAGGGTTTTGTGCTCCAAGACCTCGCCCACGGCGAGGAAGTTGTCGGGAAGGTCCTGCTCGCCACCTACCACGCGGCCAAGGGCCGAGAGTTCGACACGGTGGTTCTGCCGGGCCTGCTCCAAGGCCTCATCCCGCGCGACGTCCCCAGCGGGAAGCAGTGGCGGAAGCCCACGGCGGCGGAGCTTGAGGAGCAACGGCGCACCTTCTACGTCGCCCTCACCCGTGCCGAGTCGACCGTGAACATGATCGTCGGCCCCGGGTACGAGACCAAGAACGGATACTGGATGTCCTTTGGGCCCTCAGACTTCGTGATCGAGATGGTGCGGCGCCTTCCCGAAGAAAAGACCTGACCAGGCGGGCGCGTCCGGCCCCGGTCCGTCTGGCGGGAGTCCGGGTACCCCTCTTCCCCGCTGGTAGCGGCCCGGGGACTCACGATGGTGGGGGAGCAGTCAAAGGTTGTCCCAGGAGCCCTCACGCTCGGAGGGCGGCCCGAACCGCTTGATCGACCAGCGGGTGCAGCACCCCAGCGCGCGCACGCGGACCGGCGCGCCCCACCCCCTTCTCCTGCCCGAAGCGGAGAAGAGCGCGGCATCGGCGGCTCAGCCCCGGTACGGAGGCACATCCAGCGCCTCGCCCGCGCGGGCCTTCGCCGCGGCGATGCTGCCGACGTCGCGCGCTTCGCGGAGCGCGGCGTCACGAGCCGGGCCTGCGGGCATCGCTCCCACCATCGCGGCGAGTTGCCGCACCGCCGTGCCACGCTGCTCGGCCGGCACCTCTGCGGGCCCCTCCCGCGCCCGCTCCACCCAGGCGCGCATCACCGCCTCCTCGCCGCTTCCCTCGCGCCTGTCCACTTCGCCCACAGGCCCTCCCTCGTTCCGCGCTCCGATTCACGCCCGCCCGTCATCCTGCCCAGGGGATGCCGAGTGCGGTGAGCTGTTTGCGTTCGTCCTCGCTCAGCCCGTCGAACCGGCTCTTCGCGTTCGAGACCCACACGCCGAGGCGTACGTCGACGTCCTCGCCGTCCACGCTCACGGTCTCGATGTGCTTGCGGGGGACGGGCCTCTCAGCGCCTTCCCGCTCGACCCACTGCGTGAGGGCCGCAAGGCCGCGCTGAAAGGCCGCTCGCGCCGTCGCCGACCGCTTCCCGCTCCCCGCCGCCCCCGAGCCCTCCACGGCCCCCTCCGGCGCCTTCTCGGTGGGCCGGAGCCCGAGGGCTTCGAGCCGGCGCTTCTGCTCTACGGACAGCGCCCCCCCATACCCGCGGCTCCTGCTGCCGCGCGACCCACGCCCCCAGGTCGTCGCCGTCGATGCGTACCCCGGGCGCGATCTGCGGCGCGCGTCCGCCGGGCTCGTCGGCGGCCAGGAGCACGAGTTGCCGGTAGCAGCGCTGCCAGTCCAACGGCCACGGGCAATCCCAGTCCTCATCCACCGCCCGCAGCTGCGCGGCGCGCGCGGCGGCCCGCTCCGAGTTCTTCCCCAGCCCACCCGGGCGGCGCAGATTCGCCATGAGGTCCCCGACGCGCACGACGTCCTCGCCCTCGCCGTCGCCCCAGGTCTCGCGCCTGCGGGGGGCGAGGTGCCCGTGCGCGGCCCGGTAGGAGCGAAGGGCGGCGAGCGTACGCTCCCACGCCTCTTCCTGCGGTTCCCACACCATGCCCTCGGCGTCGAGCAGACAGAGCCAGCTGCACAGGGTTCGTGGTGGAGCGCACCTTGAGGTTCCACAGCTCCGGGTCGTCCTGGAGCGAGCACACCGCAACCGCCGGTCCCATGTGCCCGGCCGCGCGCCACGCCTGCACCGTCTGAGTCAGAAGGTCCAGCGTCGGCACCAGCACGAGAATGCGGCCCTTGGGCACAAGGCGCTTTGCCGACGCCGCCGCAATGATGGTCTTTCCCGTTCCGCACGCGGCGTGCACCTGCCCGCGCAGGCCATTAACGGGAATGCCGCCCGGCGGGATATCGAGACCGCGCACAATGGCAGCAACGGCCTCGATCTGATGGTCACGCAGTTTCACGGCCATTCCCGTGTTCTCCTTTTCGCGGAATGTGGCGCGCAATCTGAAATGAAAGTCCGGCGCGGAGGGTGGCCCGGGGTGTGGTGTCTGTTCCCAGACTCTACACAGCCAAGCATCGTGATGCATCACCCGCGCGCCATGTTCCCGCCTCAGGGTGATACATGGCCGAATCTCGCCCCGACGCGGCGAGTTGTGGTGTATGCTGGCGGGGGTATTCGTGAACGTGGCCGACTGGTTCCGAGGTTGAGGGAGGGATTCGGGTGGAGCGCAGCGGAGCCCGTCACTGCGGTGGGCCGGCACTCCGTCAGGCCGATGGTCCGCCATTTCCGTTGTGGAGGTGATGACTGGGAATCCCAAGCCCTACACAGGCGCGAGCGTGATGCACCTCCCCCTGCTGCCAGCCCCAGCACCCGCGCTTGCGCGGGTGCTCCCAATTCGCGCTTGCGCGAATTGACTCGCTTTTAGGATTCCGCTTGCGGAATTCAATTCCCGCGCTTGCGCGGGAATTTGGCGGAGCGTCAGTGGAGCCTCACTACCGCGCGGCTTGCCGCGCGGTATCCC
>NZ_JOGO01000122.1 GCF_000719475.1 Streptomyces sp. NRRL F-5630
GAGCCCAACAGCCCATCCCCCGCCGCCCCCTCCCCTGACTTTGCCCGTTCTTTACAACCCGGCCCCTCCTCCCTCCGTCTCTGTGTCCGTCCCGCGGGAAACGCCGCGCGGGACGCCTCCGCCCCCGCGCCTCGCGCGGGCCACCCCCCAGAGACGAAGGACCGCATCTTGCGCCGCAGCTCTTTCCTGGCCGCCGCTGTACTCGCCGCCGCCTTCACCACCGCCGCCGCCCCCGCCTTCGCGGACGACGCCGCGCCCCGGCAGCCCGCCTCCGCGAGCCCCGTTCCGTCCGACGGGCGGGGCGGGGCCGCTCAGGACTCCACTCCCCCGCCGAGCGCCGTCCCCTCCCAGGCGGGGCGGGCCGCCACCCCCGCCCCGTCCGAGGCCAGGCAGAGCGCCACCCCCGTGCCCAATCCGTCCGAGGCCCGGCGGGGCGCCCCCACCACCGGACAGGTCGGCACCGTTCCCGCCGGCGCCCCCGACACCGGCTCCGGCACCGGCACCTCGGGCGGCAGCGACGCCGCCGTCATCGGGGGAGTCGCCTCGGCCTCCGTCCTGCTCGCCGGTGGCGTCGTGGTGCTGCGCCGCCGCCGTCAGGGCGCGGGGGCGTGAGGCGTCGCTCCGGGTTGCTTGTGGCCGGGCTCGCGCTGGTGTCGCTCCTCGGCACCGGCTGCGGGCCCGGCCCCGGGCGTGAGGGCGACGCGGGCGCCGCACCCGGCACGGCGCGTACCACCGCTTCGCCCGCCCCGTCCCGCACCACCACGGCCCCCCAGCCGGGCCCTTCGCACGCCCCGACCGCGCGCCCTACCCGCCTGCTCGTTCCCGACGCGGGTGTCGACACCTCGCTCACCCCGCTCGGCCTCGCGTCCGACCGGACCGTGGAGGTGCCGCCGCTCGTCGCGCACGATGTCGCGGGCTGGTACAAGTACGGGCCGCCGCCCGGTGAGCGCGGGCCCGCCGTCGTCCTCGGGCACGTGACGACGGGGCCGCACCGCGACGGGGTGTTCCGGCGGCTCGGGGACGTGCGGCCCGGGGACCCGGTCGTGGTGCGGCGGGCGGACGGGACCTCGGCGCGCTTCGTCGTGGACCGGGTGCGTACGGTGGCGAAGAGCGAATTCCCGACACAGGAGGTGTACGGGGACGTGGGGCGCGCCGAACTACGGCTCATCACCTGCGGCGGGCAACGGAGCGCGGCGGGCTACTCGGCCAACGTCATCGTCTTCGCGCACCGCACGGGGGCCTCGTGAGGCGGCGCGAGCGCGAGGCGGCCGAGTTGTTCGCCGCGCTGTACCCCCGGCTCGCGGGGTGGGTACGGCGGCTCGTCGACGACGACGGAACGGCGCACGAGGTCGCCTCGGAGGCCTTCACCCGCCTGTGGGCGCGCTGGAGTTCGGTCGACGAGCCGCGCGGCTTCCTGTACGTGACCGCCGCGAACCTCGTACGGGACCACTGGCGCGCCCTCGAACGCGAACGCACCGCCCTGCGCCGCGCCGGGACCGAGACGGCGCTCCGCGAGCCGGACCACGTCCCCGACCCGACCGTCAGGCTGCTCGTCCAGTCGCTGCCCGAGCGGCTGCGCGTGCCGATCCTGCTCCACTACTACGCCGATATGCCGGTCCGCGAGGTCGCCGCGTTCACCGGACGCAAGGAGGGCACAGTGAAGGCCGACCTGCACGCTGCCCGCGAACTGCTGCGCGCCCACCTGAGGAGGACCGTTGACCACCCGGTTCGATGACGAGGACCCCTCGGACGACCCGCTCTTCGTGCTCCTGCGCGGTGACGAGGGCCCGGCGCAACTCCCCGCCCCCGCAGGCCGGTTCGCGGCGGTCCGCCGACGCGCGCGGCGCCGCAGGGCGGTCCGTGCGGGAGCGGGCGCGGCGCTCGCGACGGCGGCGGCCTGCGCGGCCCTGTTCACGCTGACGCCGCGCACGGCCGACCAGCGGGAGCAGCACCAACTCCCCCTCGGCCCGGGGCCGTCGGCAAGCGGCGCACCGGCCACGACGGGAGACCCCTCCGCGACGGCCGAGCCGAGCCGCGCCCCGCGTCAGAGCCCGACGCCCCTCCCGTCGGAGCCGCCGAGCGACCGGGCCGGGCGGCCGAGCAGTCCCGCCGGACGGCTGAGCGATTCCGCCGAACGTCCCAGCGACCGGGCCGAACGGCCGAGGGAGCAGGAAACGCGCTCGACCGGCCCGGCGGAGCGGACCGGCCCGACGACGGGACCGACCCCGGAGCAGCCTTCGTCCGCGGCGCGGCGCGAGGCGGTGCCGGGGGCGGACACGACACCAGGCAGGCGGTGAGGGGACGGCCCGGGGCGGACCTGGCGGGAGCGTGGGCGCGGAGGGGCAGCGCGTCGGCCGGTTCGGCGGCGGGTCGCGCGGCCCGGCAGCGCCGCGACGGCCCGCCTGGCGCGGCGGGACGTCAACCGGCGCGGTAGCGGAGCCCGTCCATGAGGAGCGCGATGACACGGCCCGTGTAGGCGGGGTCGTCGGGGTTCACGACGTTGGCGAGCGTGTTCAGGAGGTCGAACGGGGAGAGCCCGGCACGGATCTCGCCGGTCGCGGCGGCGGCGTCCATGAGTTCCTCGATGACCGGCACGAAGCGGCTCTCGAAGTACTCACGCAGCCCCTCGTACGCCGGATCGCCCGAGTGGAGCGCACCGCTCAGCCCGCGCTTGGTGGCGACGAACCCGGCGAGGCGTTCGAGCCAGCGGACGAGCGCCTCGACGGGCGGGTGCGCGGCGGAGAGCGGCGCGGCGGCGGCCATGAGCGCGTCGACCTCGTGCCGGAAGACGGCGACGATGAGGTCCGAGCGGAGCGGGAAGTGCCGGTAGAGCGTGCCGACCCCGACCCCGGCCCGCTCCGTGATGTGCCGCACGGGCGCGTCCACGCCCTCGGCCCGGAACACCTCGGCGGCGGCGGCGAGCAGCGCGTCGAGATTCCGCCGCACGTCCCGCCGCACGGCCCGGGGCGCCTCCGGCACGGCGCCAGGGCTCTCGTCGCTGGCCACGGCTGCTCCTCCATCGAATCGGATCGTCGTTCCACATTGTACGACGCGGGCGGCGCGCCCCCACGGACGGACGACGTCCCCGCACCACGCCCTGACGGACGCCGTCCTCAGCCCGCACCCGAACCGGTACCAGCACCCGGACCGGCGCCAGGGCCCGGACTAGCCCGCCCTGCCCCCTCCCCGGTCAACCGCTCCAGCGCCCGCCACGCCGCCACCGCATCGCTCCCGTCCCCCAGCCGGTACAGCCGCGCCGCCTCCACGCCCGCGCCGAGTCGCACGGGAGCGGGCAGCCCCGCACCGGTCCGCGCCGAGTGCTCCGGCACGACGAGGCGCATCGGCACGGGCGGCGGCTCGAAGCGCGCGGGCACGGTGAGATCCGCGCGCCCTGTCCGGTACGAGGCGAGCAGGCTCAGCAGGCCGTGCCCCGCGTGCAGCTCCCGGGCGACACCCTCTACGGCATCCGGACCCATGGCGTCGGAACCCGCACCGCTCCCTTCCCCCGCCGCGCCTACGCCCCCCACCACCGTCACGTCCTCCTCGACCCCCTCCCGCGTACGCAGCACCCGCGCTGTCGCGAGCGCCCCCGCGCCGACGATGGTGAGCAGGGTCGGCCGGGGCGCGCGGGCGCGGGCCAGCTCGGTGAGTTGCCGCCGCGACCAGGGGTTCCCCGCCGGTTCGGCGGTGCCCCAGCCCTGCGGCGCGGCGCCCGTGAGCCGCCGGAAGACCGCTTCGAGCGCACCGCCGAGCATCAGCCCCGCGTCGGGGTGGTGGCGGGTGCGCACCTGGAGGACGAGCTGCCGCACCGCTTCGGCGCCGGGCTCGCGGAAGGGGTCCACGAGGCGTGCGGAGCCGCGCTCGTCGAGGTCCGGGCCGAAAATCCCGCCGCGCCAGCGCAGCCGGACGCCCGAGAGGCCGTCGTACAGGCCCCGCCGCTCGTCCCGTACCACCCAGCGGTGCGGCAGTCCGCGCAGCGCGGTGCGCAGCGGGAGCGTGAGCCTACTCGCGGGTGGGGTGACGAGTTGGAGGGCGCGGTCGGTGTCGGCCGCGTGCTGCAGGGCGTCGGCGAGCCACGTACTGAGCGGAACGACGGGCCTGTCCTGCATGACGACCAGAGCGCGCGGCGTGAGCACGTCCACGGCGGGGATGCCGGTGTCGGGCACGGGCACTGCCGCGATGTCGGTGCGGAGCGGGACGACGTCGGTCGTGAGGGCGTCCGGGGGCCAGACGGTGCCGCCGAGGACGGTCACGAGCCGCCCCGCGAAGGAACGGGCGAGCGCGTATGCCTCGGGTACCGCCGTCGAGGCACGGGCCTCCGTCCACCACACGGGGCCCGCGGAGGCCACGCCGAGCAGCCGGCGCACCTCGTCGGGCACCCGTACGAGCGCGGAGGCCTCGATCGCGACGAGCGGGCGCCCGTCGGGGGCGCACAGCTGGGTGACGGCGCTCTCCGCCATCGTGTCCAGGCGCAGGTCGGGCCCGCCCGAGAAGAGGCCCGCGAGGAGCGTCGCGCGGTCGGGCGGCGCGGCGGTCAGCGCGATGACGTCGCGGGTCACGGTGCGGGCTCCCCGGTGAGGGCCAGCTGTACGAGGCGGGGCCGCCGTCCGCGCCGTACGAGCATGCCGCGCCCCGGGGGCTGGTGGCTCGCGTGGACGCCGGGGAAGAGCTGCCCCTCGGCACGTTCGCCGTCCATGACGAGCGCGGTCGCACCCGTCTCGCGCAGTGCGGTGAGCAGCGGCTCGTACAGCGCGCGCCCCGCGCCGGCGGCGCGCCGGGCGAGGACGAAGTGCAGGCCGAGGTCCTGGGCCGAGGAGAGGTAGGGGAGGAAGGCGGCGAGGGGTTGCTGCCCGGCCGTGGCGAGGATGTCGTAGTCGTCGACGAGGATCACGATGCGCGGCCCGGTGAAGGCGGAGCCGCTCTCGGCGGCGTCCGGGTCGGCGCTCTCGGGCATACGCCTGGCGAGTTCCTTCGCGATGCCGGTGGCGAGGGCGTCGGCGAGTTGCGCGTTGTGCGCGTAGCCGCCCCGGTATGCCTCGGGGACAACACCGCGCAGGCCCCGGCGCGGGTCGAAGACGCCGAAGACGAGTTCCTTCGCACTGTGCCGGGCGACAAGTTGGGAGACGACAAGCTTCAACAGGTTCGTCTTGCCGCACTCGTTGTCGCCGAGCACCAGCAAGTGCTGTTCCTGGCCGAAGAGATCGAGGAGCACGGGGCCGAGGGTGTCCTGTTCGACGCCGAGCGGGACGCGGTCGGGTTCGGCGGCGGGGCCGGGCAGCCGGTTCGCGGGCAGTTCGGCGGGCAGCATCCGCACTTGCGGGGCGACCTCGCCGGGCCAGGCGGCGCGCAGGCTGCGCGCGGCCCGCTCGACGGCGCCGCCGAGGTCGCCGGTCGTGGCTTCGCGGTCGATACGGGGCAGGGCGACGTGGGCGAAGAGGCGGCCGTCGGTCAGGGCGCGGCCCGGGGCCGCCGCGTCGAGCGTCGCGGACAGTTTGCGGTCCACGGTGGAGTCGCCGGGATCGTTGAGGTGGAGTTCGACGCGGGTGCCGAAGAGCGACTGGGCGGCGATGCGGACGTCGTTCCAGCGCAGCATCCCTGCGACGACGTGGACGCCGTAGGCGCCGCCCCGCTTGAGCAGATCCGTCACGTCCTCGTCGAGCGCGGCGAACTCCTCGCGAAGGGAGCCGTATCCGTCGATGAGCAACACCACGTCGGTGGAGCCGAGTTCGCTCGCTCTGCCTTGGGCGCGCAGGTGGCGCAGCTCGTCGAGCGAGTCGATGCCGTGGCGGCGGAAGGCCTCCTCGCGCGCGGCGAGCGCGGCGCGGACCTCCGCGACGGTGCGGGCCGCGCGCTCGTGGTCGGCGCGGCCGGCGATGCCGCCCACGTGCGGCAGACGGGAGAGTGCGGCGAGGCCGCCGCCCGCGAGGTCGAGACCGTAGAGCGCGACGTCGTACGGCGTGTGCACGAGGGCGAGGGAGAGGGCGAGGGTGCGCAGCAGGGTCGTCTTGCCCGACTGCGGACCGCCGATGACCGCGAGGTGCCCGCCCGCGCGGGTCAAATCCACGTACCAGGGCTCCTGCCGCTGCCGGGCGGGATCGTCGAGGACGCCGACGGGGACCCGCAGCGGGCCCTTGGGGCGCGGCAGGCGGAGCCCTTCGTGCGTGACCTCCAGAGGGCCCGCGGCCTGGTCGAGGGTTACGGCGCCGGGCAGGGGCGGCAGCCAGATGCGGCGTACGGGCGGTGCGGCGGCGAGCTGGTCGACCATGACAC
Organism: Streptomyces sp. NRRL F-5630; assembly: GCF_000719475.1. Taxonomy (GTDB): domain Bacteria; phylum Actinomycetota; class Actinomycetes; order Streptomycetales; family Streptomycetaceae; genus Streptomyces. Next base: position 6,271 of record NZ_JOGO01000122.1, read on the forward strand.
CGAGCAGCCCGGTCCCGGTCGCGGGCGGCGTGGCGGCGGGACCGGCCTCGGGAGCCGCCTCGGCGCTCGGCAGCGCGCGGGCGGGGTACGGCAGCACGCGCGGGGCCGCATCCTCCTCCCGCACGCGCACGGGGCTCTCGTAACTCCCGGACACATAGGCCGCTTTGAAGCGCTCGTAAGTGGACGTGTCGACCTTCAGGTAGCCGAAGCCCGGGAGCGGCGGGAGGTGGAAGGCGTCGGTGGTGTCGAGGACGGTGCGGGACTCCTCGGCGGAGAAGGTGCGCAGGCCGAGGCGGTAGGAGAGGTAGGTGTCGAGCCCCTTCAGGCGCCCGCCTTCGATGCGCTGGCTGGCGAGGAGAAGGTGTACGCCGATGGAGCGGCCGATGCGCCCGATGGAGAGGAACAGGTCGATGAAGTCCGGTTTCGCCGTGAGGAGTTCACCGAACTCGTCGATGACGACGAAGAGGTGCGGGAGCGCTTCGAGGTCCGGCCGGCGTGTGGCGCGCTCGTGGGCGTACGCGCCGATGTCGGCGAAGTTCCCGGCGTCCTTGAGGACTTGCTGTCTGCGCTTGACCTCGCCCGCGAGCGAGGCGTGCACGCGCTCCACGAGCCCCGCCTGGTTCTCCAGGTTGGTGATCATCCCGGCGACGTGCGGGAGGCGCGTGAAGGGCGCGAAGGTGGCGCCGCCCTTGTAGTCGACCAGGACGAGGGCGAGTTGCTCCGGGGTATGGGTCGTCGCGAGAGCGAGGACGAGCGTGCGCAGGAGTTCGCTCTTGCCGGAGCCGGTGGCGCCGACGCACAGCCCGTGCGGTCCCATGCCGAGCTGCGCGGACTCCTTGAGGTCGAGAAGGACGGGCTCGTGCCGGTCGGTGAGGCCGATCGGCACCCGCAGCAGGTCGCGGGCCGAGCGTGGGCGCCACAACTCGGCAAGGTCGAGTCGGGCCGCGTCCTCGATGCCGAGGAGCGCGGGGAAGTCAACGGGCCCGGCGACGGGCGTCCCCTCGGCGGCCGACTCGGCGGAGAGCCGCAAAGGGGCGAGCGTGCGGGCGAGGCCCTCGGCCGCGGGGGTGCTCACCTCGTCGGCGAGCCCCGGCACGGGGCCCGGCGCGGGCCGGCCCTCGTCCTCCGCGGACACCCGCAGGTCCTCTACGAGCAGCCGTTCGCCGTCGACCGTGATCCGTACCGCCACGTGATCCGGTTCGTGCACCCGCTCGCTGAGCAGGTGCAGCACCGTGACGCCCATGTCGGCGAGGCCGATCGCCTCGTCGGGGCGCCGGAGTTCGGCGGCGACATCCCCGTACGTGTCGCTGACGACGAGCAGCCGGTCGCCGAGCCGCAACGCCTCCCTGGCGGCGAGCCCCCGCCGCACCTCGGCCGCGTACCCGGCCCTGCGCCCGAGGTCGCCCGCGACGAGCGCGGCGAGTTCCGCGGGCGTGGCCGCGATGCGCCGCGCGGGCAGCGGCCCGTCGAAGCGCTGCGGGTCGAGGACGTGGGGCAGCCACTTCACCCACTCCCACTCCGCCTCGTCCGTGCTCGCGACGGCGAGCGCCACGTCGTCGGGCGCGTGCGTCGCCGCGGCCTGCACGAGCAGCGCGCGCACGACCCGCAGGACGTCCTCGCGCGCCCCGACGACGCTGACGTTGCCGACGCCGTCGAGCGGTACGGTGAGCGGGAACCCGGCGGCGCTCGTGAAGCGCTGCCGCAGCGCCCGGGCCTCGTTGAGCATGAAGGGATCGGGCGGCGTCAGCACCCCCGAACCCGTCGCGTGCTCGGCGATGCCGAGGTCCCGCACCACGACGTCGCCCGTCCCGGCCCGTACGCGCAGGAAGTCGGCGTCGCCGCGCCGCCGCTCCCAGCGGCGCGCCGGGGCACGGACGAGGTCGAGCAGCGCGGCGGGCGCCGGATCGAGGAGCAACGCGGCTTCCCTGCGAGCCCGTTCCTCGTCCGCGAGCTCCTCGCGCAGGCGCTCCAGGTACTCCAGGTACCGCTCGCGCTGCACGCGCCGGGTGCGGCCAGCCTTGCCGCGCTGCGAGAGGAACAACGCGAGCGCGCCGCACAGCGCGAGCACGAGGACGAGCGCGCCGAGCATCGCGTACTGGCTGTTGCGGACGATCGTCATCATGACGACGGAACTCATCACCCCGGCGAGCGGCAGCAGCGCCGTCGCCGCGTTGCCGACCTTGCCCTCGGGCAGGTTCGGCGGGGGTTCGATCGCGCGCGGCGCGGGCGGCGGCAGGGGCCGCGTGGAGCGCGCGGGACGGTGGACGAGCCGCTGCGTCATCGCGTCCGCACCGCCCGCCCGAGCGCTTCGGCCGCGAGCCGCAGCGCTGTCCCGCGCGCGGCCTCGCCGAGCCGGTCCGCGTGCACGGGGCCGCCCTGCCCCAAGTGCCGGTCGTACGGCAGGAGTACAACGGGAACGCCGGGCTCGGCGAGATGCTCGCGCGCCGCCGCGGGGTCGAGAGTCGCGTCGGGAGAGGTCGCGTTGAGGACGACGACGGTGTTCTCCCGCGCGGCCGGGAGCAGGCCGAGGAGCCAGTCGAGAACCTGGCGGGTCCCGTGGACGCCTTCGGCGGTCGCCGGGGCGACGAGCACGCGGGCGTGCGCGGTGCCGAGCGCCGTGCGCGCGACCTGGCCTGGCAGCGAGTCGCAGTCGACGACGGTCACGCCGAAGTGGCGGCGCAGCGCGAGGGCGACCGTGTAGTACGTGCGCCCGGCGAGCGGATTGCCCACCTGCCCCCGGCTCGCGGGCAGCAGCCAGCCACCCTCTTCGAGTTGCACGAGGTAGCCGGCCACGTCGGTGAGGCGCGTCTCCGGCGTGAGCACATCCGCGAGGTCCCCGACCGTCCAGCGCACGGTGCGGGCGCCGAGACGCAGCGGGAGCGTGCCCAGCGCCGCGTCGGCCTCCAGGCCGAGCACGGGGTCGTGCCGGTAGTGCGCGTAGGTACGGGTGAGCAGCGCCGCCACGGTCGACTTGCCCGCCCCGCCGCGCAAGGACGTCACGGCGAGGACCCGCCCCGTCGTGACCGGCTGCTGCACGGCCTCCGCGAGGCGCGCCGCGTCCCCCGCCTCCTTCGCCGCGGGCGCCGCGAGCCGCCGCAGCCCGGCCCCCGCCCGGCGCGCGAGCGCGTCGCCGTGGCGGGGCGCGCCAAGGGCGAGGAGGAGCCGGGGATCGGCGACGGGCGCGGGTTCGGGGACGGCGGCGGGGCGCTGGACCTCGCCCGGGGCACGGGGAGCGAGTTCGCGGCCGGGGGCGTCCTCGGGCG
>NZ_JOGO01000123.1 GCF_000719475.1 Streptomyces sp. NRRL F-5630
CCCCAGCACTCCCCCACCCCCGCTCCGCCGGCTCCCTCACCGACTCCCCCGCCGCCGCCCGCCGATCCGGTGGAGTACAGCTGGAGCACGCTGCCGTACGGCCTCCTCGGGGACGGCACGGGACCGGAGATGCGGCTCGACGGAATCCCGGTGTGGCAACGGCCCGGCGGGATGTCGATCGGGGGGACGCGGTACGAGCACGGGGTGAGCGTGCGGATCCCGTCCGAGACGACGATCGACCTCAACCGCAGGTGCACGAAGTACCAGGCGTACGTGGGGCTCGACGACATGACCCTGGGCCTCGGCGCGGCCCGCTTCTCCGTCTGGGCCGACGGTGTCCGGCTGTGGCGCTCGGAGGTGCTGCGGGGTGGCGCCCCGGCGGTACCCGTACAGGTGGGGATCGCGGGACGGCGGACGGTGCGGCTGGTGGTGGAGGCGGTGGGCCCGGCGGCGGCCTCCGCCCCGGGGGGCTCTCTTGCCGGGTCGCTCACGGGTGGCGGCGACGGGGGCGGCCCGGGGCTCGGCGTCGCGCAGCGGATGTGGGGCGGTCTCGGACGGGTGGGCGTGGCGGACTGGGCGGATTCGCGGTTCACCTGCGAGTGAGCACGGGCGACGCCTTCATCCGCGCTGGTGGGACGGGGTTGCCGCAGGCCGGTCGATGAAGTCGGCCGGCTCGGCGGAGGCGGCTGCGGCGACTGCTTCGGCGTGGGCCTCGGGGCCGAGAGCGGCGCGGGTGGTCGTGGTGACGCGGGCGGCGAGGTCCGCTTCGTGGGGGCCGCGGGCGTGGGGGCCGCGCAGGCGGGTGGCGACGGTGAGGGCCTGGACGGCGGTGGTGTGGTCGCCTGTCTCCATGAGGAGCAGGGCTCCGGTTTCGAGGAGCGAGGCGGTGATGCTGCCGGAGAGGTGCGCGGAGACGGCGGCGGTGAGGGTCTCGCGCCACTGCGGGAGCGCCGCGTCGGCACCGTCGAGCGCGGCCCGTACCCGTACCTCCGTATCGGCGAAGGCGGCCATCCAGGTGGGTGGGCCGCCTATTCTGCCGTTGTCGGTCCTGAGCCGCGCGCACAGTGCCTCGGCCTCCTGGGGTGCGCCGTCCTCCAGAGCCATGCGGGCGCGGAGCAGCATCAGGAAGGCGTGCGCGTCGAGCGAGCCGGTCTCGTCGGCGACGGCTGCGGCGCGTGCCATGTGCGCCTCGGCCTGGGAACGGTCGCCGGAGTGGTGGGCGATCTCGGCGAGGCGGGCGAGGAGGAAAGGGGTCTCGGCGAAGGCGCCGACCTCCTGCGCGAGGTGCAGCGCGCCCTCGCACTCGACGCGCGCGTCGTCGTACCGTCCCTGCGCCATCGCGAGTTCCGCCCGGGCGCTGGCGACCTGCGCGCCGAGCCAGCGGTCGCCGGTGCGGGCGCACAGGTGCCGCAGTTCGCCGAGGTCCTCCTGGACGTCGGCGTTCTCGCGCGGGGCGTCCACGGTGATGTGGACGCGGAACATCAGGGCGGTCGCGAGTTCCCAGTCGGCACCGAGGCGACGGCAGCGGTCGACGGCGCCGTCGATGAGCGGGTAGGCGTCCTCTGCCGTGTCGAGGAAGAAGGGGGCGAAGGCCGCGAGGAGGCCGGGGAAGACGGTGGCCTCGGGCACGTCGGCCCCGGCGAACAGGTTGCGCAGCCCGGTCACGTAGGCGCGGGCGGCCGGAGTCAGGTTCTCGTGGTCAGGGTCGGTCTCGGAGGAGAGGAAGAGGTGGAGCATGCGCAGGTGGAGGCGGGGCCAGTAGCGCGGGTCGTCCGGCGGGACGCCGGGGCCCGGGTCGGTCGGTGCCGCCCGGCCCGTACCGCCCTCGGCGCGTCTGTGGCGAACGTGCAGGTCGCCGACGGCGGCCGGGACGCCACCGGCGAGAACCATGGTGCGCTCGGCCCACTCGGCGCCCTCGATACGGTGGTTGCGCAGCCACCAGAACCAGCCGCAGCCGAGGACGAGCGCGACCGCGTCCTCCTCTTCGCCCGCGGCGAGAGTGCGGGCGAGAGCGGCACGGATGTTGTCGAGTTCGGTCTCCAGGCGGGCGATCCAGGGCAGTTGCTCACCCGAACGGATGAGAGGTTCGGCGGTGGTGACGAGCGCGCGGTAGTACGCGGTGTGGCAGCGTCCGGCGGTGACGGCACGGTCGGCGTCCTCGGCGGCGCGCTCGGCCGCGTACTCGTGGATCGTCTCCAGCATGCGGAAGCGCATCCCCGTACCGTCCGGCTGCGGGCTCGCGACGACGAGTGACTTGTCGACGAGCGCGCCGACGAGGTGATCCGCGGGCCCCGTGCAAACGGCCTCGGCGGCGGCGAGGTCCCAGCCACCGGCGAAGACGGACAGTTCGCGCAGGGCGTCGCGCTCCTCCTCGTCGAGGAGGTCCCAGGACCAGTCGACGACGGCGCGCAGGGTCTGCTGGCGGGGCAGTACGGTGCGGCTGCCGCCGGTCAGGAGCCGGAAACGGTCGTCGAGCCGCTCGGCGAGCTGGCGGGGACCGAGAAGGCGCAGGCGCGCCGCGGCGAGTTCGATCGCGAGCGGCAGCCCGTCGAGGCGGCGGCAGATCTCGGCGACGGCCTCCGGCTCCTCGGCGACGGTGAAACCGGGGCGCACGGCGGCACCGCGTTCAGCGAAGAGCCGGACCGCCTCGGCGGCCGGCAGCGGGGCGACAGGCCATACGGCCTCGCCGGGGACACCGAGCGGTTCGCGACTCGTGGCGAGCACCGTGAGACCGGGGCAGCGCGTCAGGAGCGTCTCGGCGAGGTGCGCGGCGGCCTCGATGACGTGCTCGCAGTTGTCCAGGACGAGTAGCAGTTCACGGCCCGCGCAGTACTCGACGAGTAGTTCGACGGGATCGGTGGTGGCCACGGGCCGCTCCGGAGCGGTGCGCAACACCGTCTCGCGCACCCCGAGCGCGCTGAGGACGGCGGCGGGGACGTCCTCGGGGCGGTCGAGGGGGGCGAGTTCCGCGAGGCGGATGAGGGGGTGGGGGTGGGAGTGAGGGGCTTGGGGTGAGGTGGTTCGGGAGGTCGCGGTGTTCAAGGGGCGGTCGCCCGGGGTGGGGGTGGGGGCTTCGGTTGGGAGAGTGGCGCGGGCTTCGCGTGGGGCAGTTTCACTTGGGGCTGGGCTGGGCGCTGCGGTCGGGGTGGCCTGAGGGTCTGGGCTTGGGGTGGGTGGATTTTCGTACGGGTAGCCGAGCGCTGCTTCTTCGGCGAGGCGGGTCTTCCCCGAGCCGCCGGGGCCGGTGAGCGTGACGAGGCGGGACGCGCGCAGGGCGGCGCGGATGCTCTCGATCTCCCGGGCTCGGCCGACGAAGGAGGTGAGCCGGCGGCGAATGCCGGTGGTGGGAGCGGGCGGGGGGCTTGCAACGGGTGGGGGCGCGGCGGGTGCCGGGTCGGGAGTGGGCGTCGCGCGCAAGAGTTCCGCGTGAAGGGTGCGGAGTTCCTGGCCGGGGTCGGTTCCGAGGTGTTCGGCGAGGGTGCGGCGGAGGTCCTCGTACGCGGCGAGCGCGTCGGCGGGTCGGCCGTCCGCACGGAGGGCGCGGAGCAGGAGGCCGTGGAGGCGTTCGTCGTACGGGTGGGCCGCAGTCAGCCCGCGCAGTTCGGGTACGAGCACGGCGGCGCGCCCCGCGCCGAGGTCGGCCTCGACCCGGCGGCGTACGGCGGTATGCCGCAAGTCCTCCGCGTGCCGGGCCTCCGCGGCGGCCTCGGGCAGGTCGGCGAGCGCGGGGCCGCGCCACAGTCCGAGCGCGGTACGCAGGACTTCGGCGGCCTTCTCGTAGGAGTGCGCGTCGAGCGCGGCGGAGCCCTCGCCGAGCAGGTCCTCGAATCGGTACAGGTCGACATCGCCCCGCTCGGCGACGAGCCGGTAGCCGCCCGGACCCGAGGCGAGCGCCGCACGCCCGAGGACTCGGCGCAGCCGCCCGACGAGTGCCTGAAGCGCGGCACCGGCGTCCCGTGGCGGTTCGCCGCCCCACACCTCGTCCACGAGCGTGCCCGCGGCCACCTCGCGGCCGGGACGCAGCGCGAGAGCGGCGAGCAGCGCGCGCAGCCTGGCACCGCCGAGCGGCAGGAGAGTGCCGTCGAGGGCCTGAGCCTCGGTGGCACCGAGGATGCCGTACTTCACCTGGCCATTGTCCACGAGGGGTGCGGGCGGGAACCAATGTTCGGGGAGGCTTGGTGGGGTGGGGGTGGGGGTGGTGCGGGTGGATGCGGGCATACCCCCACCCACCCGGGGGGCTCCCCTGCATCCATTCTTTCGTGTCCGCCGCCCCACCTCCGCCCAACCGCCCACATCTGTGGATAACTCCGGCCGAAAAAATAATCGTGCCACTCGTCCGAGTGAGGAGATGTGCAGCTGGCAGCGGGCGCCGCAGACATGTGCCTATAGTGCGGGCACCGGGGCGTCCGAGGCCGCTCCGGACCTCCCGGGCGGCTCGTGGGCCCGGAGGCCGTCCGCTGTTACGGGCCCCACGTCCGGGGCCCCTTCCGCGGGCGAGCTCAGTCGCTCATCGTCAGCCGGATCGCCAGGGCTGCGATGAGACCTCCTGTCACCCTGTCCAAGAGCGCGCGTGCCCTGGGCTGGCGGAGGTGGGTGCCGTGAGTGAACCGGCGCAGCCGACCAGGATGGCGATCCACACGAGTCCGAGCGTGAGGTGCACCCACGCGAGGGGTAAGCCCATCGTGAGATGCGGCGATTCCTCCGGTATGCCGGAGGAAGGGTGGCGTCGTAGAACACGCCACCTTGGGTTGAGGAGGTTGGTCAGCAGCGCCCCGGTGCCAGCCGGCGGCAAGGGAGTCGTCCCTCCCGGCCGGGGCGTCTCGGACCGGCCTCCTCATCCCGCACTTCGTGCGCAGGGTCGCGAACATCAGGCGCGCGACCATCTACAACAGCTGCGCGACGCCCGCCCAGCGCAGGATGTCGCGAGCGAGACGGGAGGTAGTGAGCAGAACCCAACGGCGGGCCGACGAACGACAGCATTACTGCGGCGGTAAGTCCCTCGCCCCTTTGAGCCGGAGGATCGGCTGTGCCGCTGGCCGCCCCCACTCCGGCCACCAGGACGCCGTCAGCCGCTGACGGCCCCCCGGCCCGCCCCCAGCGCGCCCGCGACGCCTCGCGCCGGCGCCACCGAGCCGGTGGGTACGGCGCGCTGACGAGTAGGCGTGCCCGTCCATGAGGTGCCCCGCCGTTCCAGAAGGCGCCGCAGCCACAGTTCCGTCGCGGCGAGCTCCGCGAGGCCGTCGAGCGGTACGGGTGCGCCCTCGGCGGCCTGCCGCAGTGCCTTGCGCACCACCCGGGCCTCGATGAGGCCCGCCTCGGCGAGGAGAGGTGTGCGGAAGACATCGAGGAGGGCGTCCAGGTGGTTGCGCAAGCCGATACGGAGGGGGGCGTACGGGTCGGCCGTCGAGGGAGTGCCCCAGCCGGGCGGCAGTTCGTGAACGCCGGCACCCTCCAGGACGGCGCGCAGCACTCCGGCCCGTGCCCCGGGGCGCACCCGCAGCGCTTCGGGGAGGGCGCGGCATGCCCGTACAACCTGGTTGTCGAGGAAGGGGGCGTGGAGGCGCTGGAAGCGGATCTCGGCGGCCTGTTCGAGGACGCGCAGGTCGGCGGCGTGCCGGGCGAGGGCGGCGCGGGCTCGGAAGTCGCCGGGGCGGCGCCCGGAGCCGGGCCCCGGTCGGGCCGCCGCTTCGTGGAGGCGAACCGATACTTCCGCGAGGGCCTCGCCGGTGAGCCAGCGCGCCGCCGGACCCGGGCGGGCCCAGGCGAGTGCCGCGAGCGAGGCGCCCATGGCGCCGTCGGCCGTCTCGGGGAAGCGGCGGCGCAGGAGGAGGTCGGCGGCGTCCTCCAGCCCTTCGCGGTACGGGGTGCGAGCGAGGCGGCGCGCGGCACCGTACACCTTGCCGGGGACCATGACGGAGCCTTCGGCCTTGGTGAGTGCGGCGACCGGGCGGACGAGGTGGCGTCTGCGCCGGTCCATGAGGAGGTCGGCGAGACGGGCGGGGTGAGCGTCGAGCACTTGGCGGGCGCCGTGTCCGGTGAAGTGGTCGGCGCTGCCCGCGAGGAGCCGGGCGCGGTGACGGCCGGCGGCGACGAGCGCCGGGCCCGGTTCGTCGGTGAGCGGTACCCGGAGTTCAGCGAAGGGCAGGGTCTCGGGGCCGCCCGCGACAACGACGTGGTGCAGGCGCGGGTTGGCGGCGAGGGCTGCGGCGCGTTCGGTCTCGGGTTCGCGGCCGGGGACGACGAGGTCGTTGAAGGTGACGGCGACGAGGCGTTCGCCCGCGCCCGTGCCCTGCCCGAGCAGTGTGCCGGGCATCCCCGGCAGTCCGGCGGCGAGGAGGGCGAGGGTCGCTGAGCCGCTGCCGCCGGAGAGGTCCGCCCCGATGCCGGGCTGCGGCATCCCTCGCGCGGCGCGGCGTTCGGCGGGGCCCATGCCGGGGACGGGGCCCTGGTCGGCCTCGGTACCGGGGACGTGGCGGGGTGCGGCGAGCCTGACCCGTACCGCCTCGACGAGTGCTTCGCGCACCGCCTCGACGGCACTGTCGGCGGCGACGGGCGCGGCGGAGACGGCCAGCGAGGTCATCTGCTCGTACCCGGCGATCTCGGGGACGCCCGCGCGCATGATCAGCGCGTGGCCCGGGGGGACGCGGCGGACACCGGCGTACGGGGTGGCGTCCTGGAGGGCCTCGGGGATGTCGGGGGCGGCGAGGAGTGCTGCGAGGTAGCCGATGTCGAGGTTGGCCTCGATGAGGTCCGCGAGCGGGAGGGCGGCGGTGGCGAAGGCGGTGCCGCCTGCCCATGGGGTGTGGAAGACGGGGCGTGCGCCAGCGAGGTCGCCGACGACCATGGTGCGGCGGCCGACCTGGACGACCGCCGTGTAGCTGCCCGCCCACGCGGTGAGGTGGCGCAGCGCACCACCTTTCGCGGAGTAGAGCGCGGCGCGCAGTTGGGCGTCGGTGGCGGCGCAGGTGCCGAGGACGGCGATGCGGGTCTCGGCGTCGGCGCGTACGACGCGGAGTTCGTCAGGACGCCAGTCGCCGACGGCCCACAACGGGTCGGGGTCGCCCCACAGGAGCTGGGCGCCGACGGGCTGGATGGTGTCCTCGGCGTAGTCGTCGGCGCCGCTGTGGTCCCTGGCGTAGGTGCCGTGGGCGGCGGGTGCTTCCTGGGTGCGGCCCCTGCCGTGCTCGGCGCCGCCGCCGCGGCTGCCGTACTGGTCGAAGCCGTAGGGGTCGCCGTAGCCGTGCTCGGCTCCTGGGGTGCCGAAGGCGGTGTCCTGGGCGGCGACGGAACCGGTGGGCGGGCCGGGCGGTGCGTACGTGGCAGGGCCGGGTGTACGGCGCCGGGCCGCAGTGCTGCTCCACCCCACCAACCAGCGCATCGCCGCCTCCACAGCCTGTGGACAACCCAGTCGCGCAGGAGAGTTCCGCCGGAAGGTCCCGCCGCTTCCGCCCATGCTGCCACGAAGAAGCCCTCCTCCGGGGGGTACGGTCGCGCGTCGCGGTGTGCCCGAACCTGCGGGGTGGGGGCGGTGCGCGCACGTGCGGAGTGACACATGCGCCGGGTGAATGCGCCCCCGGCACAGACCACTTGGCCGTACTCCGCCCCCGCCCAGGGAGCGGACGGGCGAACTCCCCTGCTTGCAGCAGAGTTCGCGCCAAGAAGTGGGGAACGGATCGTCGCGGTGACCGGCTGCGGCGGCGGTTCGGGGGACGGAGCGAGGCGTTGCGGCAGTAATGGGTGGCGGTCGACGGGGCGACGGGTCGGGTGGAGGGGTACGGGAAGAGAGCGCTTCGGTGGACATCGTGCGCCACGGCGGGCGTGTGGGACCCGCTTGTCCCCGTCCGAAGGGCTGCCAGAAGAAGCGGGCGCGGGGTGGAGACCGAAGGAATTCGGCCAATTACGGTGCGAGGCAAAGCGCGTGCGGGGGCGGGTGTGACGCTCTCCGACGGGGCCCGGGACAGCGCCCGGCAGGGGCGGGGCGGGGTGTGCGTTCCCCGTTCATACGTCTTCATCGAGTGCGGAACGGGCAGCCTTCCCGGCGCTCGCGGCCCGACTTCAAGGACGTCGCACCTGGGCGACCACCGGAACCGGCCGTCACCGCACGCCCTCACACACGCCCGCCGCGCGCCCCAAAGCACCCGCCGGCCCTGGCACTCCGCATCCGGCACCCACCTGTCACCAAGCGGTCACCAGCCCGGGTGCGGAGGTCCCGGCCGGGGCCACCAGGCCGTTGCGGACGGCAAGTGGAAGGCCCGTCTGCGGCCCGTGAGGACCCGGCCGGAATGCGGGCTTGGCGGATTCCTGAGTGAAGTTGGCCAGCAATAGGCGAAGTTGGGAAGGGTTGGCAAGCTGATGGCGAGTTGGTCGCACGGTGGCGGATGGCGGACGGAAGGGGTTACGGCCCGCTGGGGGGCACGGGGTACCGCGGCGGGGCGAGTCGAGGTACCCCGGGTGGGGAGGTGAGCTGCGTGGGCGAGTCGTTCCGCTGGGGGGCGGGAACCGGTCGCGGCGGGCAGGCCAGGGGCATGTGCCCGGGAAAGTGGCGGGGCGGAGACCGCACCAGGCGGGCCGACGGCGCACGGAGATGGGGGCTACGTGGTCCCGTACCGCCTTCGCCGTGGCTTCCGTGTCCTGCGGGCGGCCGCCTCGGCCCGACTTGCTCGGCGCGCCCTGACGCGGAGGAGGGCGCGCCTCGCGGCGGAGGCGAGGCCCTGCGCGTACAGCACCCCGCGGGCCCCGATGCACCGCGCCCGGGCCGCGCCCCGCCCTGGGCAGCCCCCCGCCGCATCTCCCCAGCGGACCCCCGGCGCCACGGCCCAGCCCCGAGCCACCCCAGCCGCCCATGCACCGCCGTACCGGCTCGGGTGCCGACGTGCCCTCGTGCCGGTCCGCGCTTTGGGAAGTCCCGGGCGGTGGGCCGGCGCACCCCGGAAACGCGCGCGGTCCGGGAGGCGCCGTTCACCTCCCGGACCGGTCCGCCGTCCGCGGGGATGAGGACGGCGGTCTCCCCCGACCCGCTGTGTCACTTTCAGCGGGCCGACCCACGCCCCACCAATAAAGCCGCTGGTACGGGCCGTGTTAAGAGCGCACGACCGGGCGCACGGTGCCATGAACGGAGCGTGCGAGAAAGAGGTGAGGGCACGGGGCGTCGACGGGGGCGGACAGGGAACAGCCCGCAACCGACGACCCGCACGGAGCGCTCCCATCGGCCGTCCCTGGCGTTGACCGAGCCCGCCGGGCGCCCGGCGCTCCCGAACGACGCGCATCTCCGCACAGGGGAAGATCCAGCCCCCACACGGAGACGGCCCCACCCCGTACACCCACCGAAGCAGCCCTCGCCCGCCAGCGCGCCCCACCCCGTACCGCCGCCAGCTCGCCCCGCCCCGAAGCCTCCCACCGGAGCAGCCC
>NZ_JOGO01000124.1 GCF_000719475.1 Streptomyces sp. NRRL F-5630
CGGCGCCTTTCCGGTTCCCGTTCCGGCCTTCCGGCCTTTCCGTTTCCCTTTCGGCGTTTCCGACTCTATCAGACCCTCGCGGTTCCGATTCCCTGCCAGATGGGGTTGTCTTTCCGGCCGTTTCCGGTCCGTTCCGACGTCCTGAACAGTAGTGGATTCTCGCCCCAGCTCATAATCGAGCCAGCCGAAAACGAATTCGGGCAGCAGTGCAAACAAGCACGGCAGAGCCGAAAGCATTCCGGCGGGGGAAAGTCGTACTGATCAAGGGGGTGTGCCGCTTGCGCGGCGGAAGTGCTGCCGCACAGCCGTTCCGGCTCCGTGGCAACTCGTGGAACCTTACGGACCCGATCGGCCGATGTCAAACGTGAGCCCGGTCACAGCGGAGGGCCCCTCGGAAGGGGCGTACCCCCGTCCGCGTTGAGCATGCCGGGCGGAGCGAGGTCCCGGCTCGGAGCCGTCGAGCGAGCGGATGGCGCCGCGAGGGCGAACCGCTCAGTCGAGATCGCTCAGCCGACCGCCCGCGTCCGGCTGGGTCTCCTCGACCCGGCGCAGGAGACGGGTCAGCATGCCGCCGAGGATGCTCCGCTCGCCTGGAGTGAGGTCCTGGAGCAGGTCCTCCTCGAAGGCCGAGGCGAGGCTCATCGAGCGGAGCCACTTCTGCCGGCCCTCGTCGGTCAGCTCGACGATGACCCTCACCCGGTTCTGCTCGTCCCGGTCCCGGGTGACCAGGCCCTCGGCGACCATGCGGTCGATGCGGTGGGTCATGGCGGCAGGCGTGAGACCGAGCCGCTTCGCGAGGTCTCCGGGGCCGAGCTGGTAGGGCGGCCCCGACAGGACCAGGGCCTTCACGACCTCCCAGTCCGCGTTGCTCATGTTCAGCTGCGCGCTCTGTCGTCCGTAGGCGACGTTCATGCGGCGGTTGAGGCGGCCGAGCGCCGAGACGATCTGCTCCACCTGCGGGTCGAGGTCGCTGTATTCGCGCTGGTACGCGGCGATCTGCTCTTCGAGTGTCGGCTCCGGGGGGCCGGTCGTATCGCCCATGGTGCCGAGTATCGCACGCCCCGGCTTGGCATTGAAGTCCTTGAAGATGTACTCTTCAAGCCGAAACTTTAGCTTCGAAGTATTGAGACCTAAGGCAGGTGAAGGTGACCAGGGCAATGGGCATGGCCATGCGCAGGATTCAGGTGGGCAGCGCGCTCAGCGCGTTCGGCATCGGGTTCACGGTCCCGTTCCTCTACGTCTACGTGGCGCGGACGCGGGATCTCGGTGCCGGGGCGGCGGGGCTCGTGCTCGCCGTGTTCGCCGTGGCCGCGTTGGTCGTGCTGCCGTTCGTGGGACGGGCCATCGACCGGCGCGGACCGCTTCCCGTACTCGTCGTCGCCTCGCTGCTCTCGGCGGCGGGGGCGATGGCGCTCGGCTTCTCGACGAGCGAGGTCGCCGCGCTCGCCTCGGCGGCGCTGCTCGGCGCCGGTACGGCGGTGATGGCCCCTGCCCTCGCGACGATGGTCGTGTGGTGCTCGACGCCGCAGACCAGGACGCGCTCCTTCGCGACGCAGTTCTTCCTGCAGAACCTGGGCCTCGGCATAGGCGGGCTCGCCGGCGGACAGCTCGTCGACGAGCACGACCCGTCCAGCTTCGTCCTGCTCTTCTCGATCGAGGCGGCGATGTTCCTCGTGCTCGCCGCGATCGCCGCGAGCACACGCCTTCCGCACGCGGGGGGCATCAGTGAAGCCGTTCCCGCCGGTGAGGGCGGCAAGCGCGGGATGCGGTCGCTGCTCAAGGACCGGGCGATGGTGCAGCTGTCCGTCCTCGGCTTCGTGATCTTCTTCGCCTGCTACGGGCAGTTCGACTCGGGACTCGCGGCATACGGCGTGGACGCGGCCGGTGTCTCGGCCTCGACGCTCGGCGTGGCGCTCGCGGCGAACACCGCGGTGATCGTCGTGGCGCAGTTCGCCGTGCTGAAGCTCGTGGAGCGGCGGCGGCGCAGCCGTGTGATCGCGCTGGTGGGGCTCATCTGGGCCTTCGCCTGGGCCGTGGCGGGCTTCGCCGGACTCGGGCACGGCAGCCAGGCGATGGCGACGGCGGCGTTCATCTCCACCTACGGGCTCTTCGGGCTCGGCGAGTCGATGCTCTCGCCCACCGTGGCGCCACTCGTCGCGGACCTGGCTCCCGCAGGCATGGTCGGTCAGTACAACTCGGCGTTCGCGCTAGTCAAGCAGCTCGCGCTGGCCGTGGGTCCGGCGATCGGGGGGCCGATGGCGGCCTCCCTGCACACCCCGTACATCCTGACCTTCCTGCTGTTCTCGCTGGTCATCACGGTGCTCGCGCTGCGTATCGGGCCGCGTCTCACCGCGGCGCAGGACCGGCCGTACGGTGCGAAGTCGCGCGTCGTCGCGAGGGGTACCGCGGCGGAGGGCGGGCTGGTTCCCGCCGCCGAGGAGGCACCGCTGCCGCTCGACGCGCGCGAGTCCAGCACGACGGGCGAGAACCCGGCTCCTGCGGGGATCTGACCCCGGCCGGCCGCGACGGGACAGACCCGTCAGGACGCGGCCGGTCCGTACCGGAGCGGCCGCCCGGTTCCTGAGCGCTCAGGAACCGGGCGGCGTGCGCTTCGCCGGGAGGGCGAACTCGCACCAGACGGCTTTGCCACCGCCGGGGATGCGACGGCAGCCCCATGCGGAGGAGACGTGGGCGACGATCGCGATGCCGCGGCCCGCCTCGTCGGCGGGCTCGGCGCGGCGGTGGCGCGGGAGGTGGTCGTCGCCGTCGGTCACCTCGACGATGAGGCGGCGGTCGGTGCGGCGCAGGCGCAGGCGCATGGGCGGAGCGCCGTGCTGGAGGGAGTTCGCGACGAGTTCGCTCGCGGCGAGGACCCCCATGTCGTGCAGCTCGGGCGGGCAGCGCCAGCTGCTGAGGACGCCCGTCGCGAAGGCGCGGGCGCGTGGGGTCGCCTCGACGCCGCCGAGGAGTTCGAGCGTCGCGTTGCGGAAGAGGTCGGCGTCCGAGCCGTCGCGGGCCGGGTGTTCGACGACGAGGACCGCGACATCGTCGTCGTGCGTGGCGGTGACGCCGAGCGCGCGCAGGAGGCGGTCGCAGATGACCTGGGGGCTGCCGCCGGCTCCGGCGAGGGCGTCGGCGAGGGCGGAGACGCCCTGGTCGATGTCCTGGTCACGGCGTTCGACGAGACCGTCGGTGTAGAGCACGGCGGTGGAGCCGGGGGTGAGGGGGACGGAGCCGGAGGCGTGCAGCCAACCGCCGGTGCCGAGCGGCGGTCCGGTGGGCTCCTCGGCGCGGTGGATGACGCCGTTCTCGTCGCGGACGAGGATCGGCAGGTGTCCGGCGGAGGCGTAGACGAGGCGGCCCTCGTTGGGGTCGTGGACGGCGTAGACGCACGTGGCGATCTGGGTCGCGTCGATCTCGGCAGCGAGACCGTCGAGGAGTTGCAGGACCTCATGCGGGGGCAGGTCGAGGCGGGCGTAGGCGCGGACGGCGGTGCGGAGCTGTCCCATGACGGCGGCGGCGCGGACGCCGCGGCCCATGACGTCGCCGATGACGAGGGCGGTGCGTCCGCCGCCGAGGGTGATCACGTCGTACCAGTCGCCGCCGACCGCGGCCTCGGTGCCACCGGGCTGGTACGTGGCGGCGATGCGCAGGTCGTCGGGTTGTTCGAGCTCCTGCGGGAGCAGGGAGCGCTGGAGCGTGACGGCGGTCTCGCGCTGGCTGCGTTCGCTGGCGCGCAGGCGTTCGGCGGCCTCGGCGTGGTCGGTGACGTCGGTGGCGAAGACAAGGATCGCGGTGTCCGCGGGTGCGTCCGGGGCTTCGGGCGGTACGGAGACGGGCGCGCACGTGAAGGTGTAGCTGCGGCCGTCCGGGGCCTTGCGGGACTTGACCGTGCGGGGACGGCCCGAGCGGTGGACCTGGTCGAGCAGGGGGAGCAGACCGAGCGCCGCCAGTTCGGGCAGGGCTTCCTGCGCGGGAGTGCCCGCGGCGGCGTCGGGAGGTGCGCCGAAGGCGGTGCGGTACGCCTCGTTGACGTGGAGGAGGCGGTGGTCCGGGCCGTGGAGGAGGGCGGTGAGGGCGGGGGCGTGCTCCAGGAGTTCGCGGGCGGGCAGCCGGTCGACGGTGGGGGCCGGTGGTGCCGGTTGCGGGGCGCTGTCCGCCGGGCTTTCGCCGTGCTCCCGCGCGCGAGCCGCAGGGACGGTGCCCCGGTCGGTCCGTGCGGCGGCGCGACGCTGCGTGCCGGGAAGCCGGGCGCTCCAGCGCGTGAAGTTCACCGAGTCTCGCCTCGTGGTGTCGGGGTCGTCGTACATCGTGCGGGTGCGGTGGGCGGCGGCCGTCGCCCCGGGTGCGGGGGACGGTGCCGGTCCGGTGCGGGGCCGGTGGTGTCCGGAGCCTGTGAAGGTACCGAACGCCGGGGAGGGTGGGCAGGGCGCGGCGCGGGGGACCGGGCGGGTCGGGCCTCCTCCGTCACCCCTCAGACGGACGGCGCCCACCGGGAGTTCCGGCCTGGAGGGGTGGCGTCCTCTTTCGGGTTGCGCGGGGCGCTCGCACGGTGGTGCACGGCTCGGCGCGCGCTGGGGTGGTGCGCTGACGCCGCGCCGGGTTCGGGCCGGTCGTGACTCGTGGGCGACCGGGCGGGCTCGGGCGGGGGCGGACGGGTTTCGGGGGGTGGCAGGTCGTGCCGACTCGCGGGGGGCCGGGGCTCAGGGCGGAGCGCCGGGTTCGGTCTCCGGGGCCGCGAGGGCGACGGGTTCGCGAGGGAAGAGAGTGGTGAAGGCCCACTCGGTGAGGACGCGTCCCTTGCGCCGGGCGGTGGGCAGGCGGCTGAGGTGGTGGGCGCCGAGCAGGAGCCGGGCGGGGCGGCCGGTGAGGGTGCGGCCGTGGAGGCGGGCGAGGCCGTCGTGCGGGCCGAGTGCCACGTACACGCCTTCGCTCTTCTCGTCGTAGGGGCGTGTCGGCTCGCCGCGCAGGGTCGCGAGGAGGTTGTCGGCGAGGACACGGGCCTGGCCGTGGGCGTGTCCGGCGTGCGGGGGGCAGATGGCGCCCGGTGTCTCGGGGTCGGGGACGGCGGCGGTGTCCCCGGCTGCCCAGGTGTGCGGGGTGCCGGTGACGGCGAGGTCGGGGGTGCAGCGCAGGCGGCCGTCAGGGGTGAGAGGGAGCGCGGGGGTGGTGAGAAGGGGGTGGGGCGGTGCGCCGGGGGCGCGGACAGCGCTCGGGGTGTGCACGAGAGTGCGGGTGGCGAGCGAGTCGCCGTCGTCGAGAACGAGGAGGCCGGGGCGGTAGGTGTGGGGCGTGGCGCCGAGCCGGATCTCGGCACCGCCGCGGCGCAGGGCGCGCGAGGCGTACGTACCGATGTCCGCGGGGGTTTCGGGCAACAGTTGTTCACCGGGCTCGGCGAGGACCCAGCGCAGGTCGGCGCGACTCAGGCCCGGGTAGTGCGTGAGGGCGCGTTCGGCCATGCCGCGCAGCGCGGTGAGGGCGTCGACGCCCGCGTATCCGCCCCCGAGGAAGACGAAGCAGAGCGCGGCCTCGCGGACGGCGGGATCGCGGGTGGACGAGGCGAGGTCGAGCTGGGCGAGGACGTGGGAGCGCAGCGCGAGCGCGTCGGAGAGGCTGTGCAGCGCGAGCGCGTGGGGTGGCGGGGGCTGGGGGGTGGTGCCCGGGGTGAGGACGAGGAAGTCGTACGGGACGGGTGCCGCCTCGGGCCCGGTCGGGGTGCGTACGTATGCCGTGCGGGTGGCGAGGTCGAGGGACACGGCCTCGCCGAGGAGGAGCCGGGTCGTGCGCAGGACGCGGCGGAGCGGGACGAGGACGTGGCGCAGAGAGAGGGTGCCGGCCGCCGCCGCGGCGAGCAGCGGGCGGTAGGTCAGGTAGGGCTCCGGCGTGACGAGGCGGACCTCGGCGCGGGGCGCCCCGGTGGCGCGCAGGAGACGCTCCAGGCGCAGCGCGGTGTACGTACCGGCGTGACCGCCGCCGATCACGAGAATGCGCACGGGTTCCTTCACCACCCCATGAGGCAACGGCACTTCAGGTTTGTCCACAGGCCTCGCAATTCATATGACTGGCGATCAGGAGCCTTATGGGATCGGCGAGAAGCCGGGAAACCCGGTGTTCTCGCAGGTCGGCGCGGGTGGTACCGGTGGGGTGGCCGGGGGTGTGGGGCAGGGGTTCGCCGTGTGCTTGCCGTGGGGGGTTTTCTGTCCGGAACGGGGCCCTTCTGAATTGCCCGGCACTCAACTATGTTCGTAAGTCGCCGGAGCGGCATGGGCGCGTTCCCGGGGAAACGGACCGTTCCTCACGTTCCGGCCGCAGCTGAGGGGGTCTCCGGGGGGAGACCCCACGACCGGGGGAACAGCATGGAGATACGGGATGCGCAATGGCCTGCGGCACGGATCACTCCGGGGGCGGTGACGGCAGGACCGGCGGCGGGTTTCCGGGGCGGGCCCCCGGCGCCGCGCGGGGTCCGGGCGGCCTCGCGGACGGCCCCGCTGCGCGTGGACGCGCAGCGGAACCTGGAGCACGTGCTGCGCGCGGCGCGTGAGGTGTTCGGCGAGTTGGGGTACGGCGCGCCGATGGAGGACGTGGCCCGGCGCGCGCGAGTGGGGGTCGGGACGGTGTACCGGCGCTTCCCCAGCAAAGACGTGCTGGTGCGGCGGATCGCCGAGGAGGAGACGGCGCGGCTCACGGAGCAGGCGCGTTCGGCGCTCGGCCAGGAGGAGGAACCCTGGTCCGCGCTCTCCCGGTTCCTGCGCATGTCGGTGGCCTCGGGCGCGGGACGACTGCTGCCGCCGCAGGTGCTGCGGGTCGTTCCGGCGAACGGGGCGGGAGCGGATGCGGGCGCGGGCCTGGCGGGGCTGGGCGCAGCTTCCGGGGCGGGCGGCGGCGGTGCCGCCGACGCGCAGCGGGTACCGGCGCAGCGCGGGGCACTCGGGGACGGGCCGGGGGCGACGGCTGTCGCCGAGGACGCCGGGGCCGCCGTGCTGCTCGACGTCGTGGGCCGTCTCGTCGAACGGGCGCGCGAAGCGGGTGAGTTGCGCGAGGACGTGACGGTCTCGGACATCCTCCTCGTGATCGCCACGGCAGCGCCCGCGCTGCCCGACCCGGAGCAGCAGGCGGCCGCGTCGAGACGGCTGCTCGACATCCTGCTCGAAGGGCTGCGGAGCCGACCGCTGGAGTAGGAAGGTCGCGCGTGACGGCGCGGTGAGCCCTGGGGTGCGGTCGTACCGCCTCAAGGGTCACCGCGCCGTTTTGCGTTTTCATCCTTTCGGGTGAGCCACGCGGACGGATGCGCACCAGTGTTCCCGCAGTTCAGGAACGGGACGGGCGCGGCCGGAGGACACTGGGCCCCCTCCCCGGGGCGCCCCTGTCCGTGCGATTCTGTATCGAAGTCCTGATCTTCGCGTCGATACGGGGGCGTTTTCGCGGTGAGCAAGAAGGACCGGTCCGAGCCACTGACCGGTGCGGGGGACGCGGGGACCGGCACGGAGGGCGTCGAGGGTCCGGCGCGCGAGACCGTGCCGGGGCAGGGACGCGGGGGACGGGAGAGCCGCGGCGGTACGGAGCAGGACGGGGCGCGGGCACACGTGCCACGACAGGGCGGGCATCCGGCGGTCGGGGACGGCGACCTGCTGAACCGGGTGCGCGGCGGGGACGAGGGGGCGTACGGGGAGCTGTACCGGCGGCACGCGGACGGCGTGCGGCGCTACGCCCGTACCTGCTGCCGGGACCGGGACACGGCCGAGGACCTGACGGCCGAAGTCTTCGCTCGCACCCTCGCGGCGCTGCGGCACGGCGCGGGACCCGAGTACGCGATGCGCGCCTACCTGCTGACGACGGTGCGACGCGTCGCCGCCGACTGGGCGAAGACGGCCCGGCGAGAGCAACTCGTCGACGATTTCGCGGTGTTCGCCGCGCAGGCGGCACGTGTCGCCGGTACGGACGAGGACACCCTCGACCTCGGCGCGGACGTGCTCGCGATGCACGAGGCCGAGCAGTCGATGGCCGTGCGCGCCTTCCGCAGCCTGCCCGAGCGCTGGCAGGCGGTGCTGTGGCACACAGAGGTCGAGGACGAGTCGCCGAGCGAGGTCGCGGTGCTCTTCGGGCTCGACGCGAACGGCACGCGCGTGCTCGCGAGCCGGGCACGCGAGGGACTCAAGCAGGCCTACCTCCAGGCCCACGTGAGCGCGACGCGGACGGCGAGCGAGGGCTGCGCGGCCTACGCGGACCGGCTCGGCGCCTACGCGCGCGGGGGCCTGCGCAGCCGCGCCGAGCGGGGACTGCGCAAGCACCTCAAGGAGTGCGCGGAGTGCCGGCTCGCCGCCTCGCAGGTCAAAGAGGTCGCGGGCGGCATCCCCGGGCTCGTGCCCCTCGCGGTCATCGGCTGGTTCGGCGCCGCCGGGTACGGCAAGGCCCTGGCGCTCATCGGGAGCGCGGCGGGGGCCGGAGCGGCGGGTTCGGCGGCTGCCGCCGGCGGCGGAGGTGGCGCGGCCTCGGAGGGGGCCAGCGCGCCGGTGAAGGCGGGGATCGCGGCGGGCGTGGTCGCCACGGCGGCCGTCGCGCTCGCGCTCGTCCTCGCCGCCCAGGAGCAGGGCAAGCCGCACCCGGAGCGGTCGCCCGTCCCCGAGGCGAAGCCACCGGCGGTGCAGCCGCTCGTGCCGAGCCCCACGCCGCCGCACCCCCCGGCCCCGGACACGACCGAGCCCAGCGAGCCACCACGTGCCTCCGCACCGCCGCGTGCGCCGGAACCGGCGCGCCCGACGCCCCGCCCGACCCGGCCCGCACCCACCTCGCCGACGCCCCCACCTCCCCAGCAC
>NZ_JOGO01000125.1 GCF_000719475.1 Streptomyces sp. NRRL F-5630
CGGTGAGGCGGTGAGGCGGTGAGGCGGTGAGGCGGTGAGGCGGTGAGGCGGTGAGGCGGTGAGGCGGTGAGGCGGTGAGGCGGTGAGGCGGTGATGGCGATCCGGCGATGCGGTGCTCCGGGCTCGGCTGGCGATCCCCGCGATACGGCGATCCGATGAGGCAGGCGTCCGTGCAGGCAAACCGCGCGGAGGGTCAGGGGTGGAGGACGAGGCGGTTCCGTACGCCGTCGAATGTCGCGGCCAGCCCCCGTCCCTTCGGGTTGCCCTTGTCGGTGTCCACGTCGGCGAAGAGGCCCTGGCGGCGGACGTGCACGGTGAGCGTGTCGTGGCGGTCGATCACCTCTGAGACGCCGCGCGCGTCGATCGTGTCCCCCCAAGCGTCGAGGTTGCGGCCGAACCAGACGGGCAGGCCGCAGGGCTCGCGCACCGCGTCCCAGAAGTCGTCGAGCGTCTCGATCACTTGCCCACGCAGATCGATGACCAGTTCGGCCCCCTTCACCGCGACGCCCGCTCGCGCCCGGCGGCGTCCGGCGCGGCGACTTCCGGCGCGGCGATGGCCACACCGACGACATCCGGCCAGGGGACGTCCGACCCCGTGACGTCCGATCCTGCGGCGTCAGACCCCCCGTTGTCCGGTGCGGTGATGCCGGGCAGGTGCCGGGACGCTGCCTGCCTGCTGTCGCCTGGACGGTGCGGGCCGCGCGCTTCGAGGGCGCCACTCGTGGTGAAGGTGATCGCCGTCTGCGGGGTCTGAGGGCGCGCGAGGTGGGCAGCCGTCTGGAAGCGGGGCAGCAGCTCCGGCTCGCGCAGCCCGCCGCCCGTGACACCGACACCCCGCGCACCACTCGCGAGCGCGTGCTCGGCGTGCTCGTCGTGCTCCGTGAGGGCCCTGTCGGCGGTGGCGCCGTAGCGGGCGAAGCGGGTGAGGCCGGCGTCGAGGAGTGCACGCGCGGCGGGATCGTCCGCGCCGGGAGTCCTCTCGGGGGCGTCACCGGCAACAAGCGCGTGGGTCATCCAGGCACACTAACGGCGCCCGGGCCGCTCACCAAGGCCCCCGGGATCGCCCCAGCTCAACGGCCGGGGTAGCCCGTGCCGAGTGCCACACTGGCCCCATGGAATCGCGTGAATTCAGCAAGCTCGGCCGTTCCGTCTCCGTCGTCGGCCTCGGGACGTGGCAGCTCGGCGCCGACTGGGGCGACGTGGACGAGAAGGACGCCCATGCCGTCCTGGAGGCCGCCGCCGACTCCGGCGTCACCTTCTTCGACACCGCCGATGTCTACGGGGACGGCCGCAGCGAGCAGACCATCGCCGCCTTCCTCAAGGGCCACCCGGGCTCCGGGATCATGGTCGCGACGAAGATGGGTCGCCGCGTCGACCAGCTCCCTGAGAACTACGTACTCGACAACTTCCGTGCGTGGAACGACCGTTCTCGCCGCAACCTTGGTGTCGACCGTCTCGACCTCGTGCAGTTGCACTGCCCGCCGACGCCCGTCTACTCCTCCGACGAGGTCTACGACGCGCTCGACACGCTCGTCGCGGAGGACCGTGTCGCCGGTTACGGCGTGAGCGTCGAGACGTGCGCGGAGGCGCTCACCGCGATCGCCAGGCCCGGAATCGCGAGCGTGCAGATCATCCTCAATCCCTTCCGTATGAAGCCGCTCGACGAGGTGCTGCCCGCCGCGCGCGCCGCCGGGGTCGGGATCATCGCGCGCGTGCCGCTCGCCTCGGGCCTGCTCAGCGGCAAGTACACCGAGGACACGACCTTCGCGGCCAACGATCACCGCACGTTCAACCGCCACGGTGAGGCCTTCGACCAGGGCGAGACCTTCGCCGGGGTCGACTTCGCGACCGGTGTCGCCGCCGCGCGCGAGTTCGCCGCGCTCACTCCCGAGGACGCGACCCCGGCGCAGACCGCGCTGCGTTGGATCGTCCAGCAGCCCGGCGTCACCACCGTCATCCCCGGAGCCCGCAACCCCGAGCAGGCCCGCGCCAACTCGGCGGCGGGCGAACTGCCGCCGCTGAGCGAGGAGAAGCTGACGGCGATCCGCGAGCTGTACGCGAGGGAGATCGAGCCGCAGGTGGCGGGACGCTGGTAGGCCGCGTGAGGCGGGGGCACCGGTGGTCGGTGGGTGGGGAGTGAGGGGAGGCCGGGGCTCTGGGCCGCCGCACCAGCCGAGATCTGCGGGACGTCCGGTCGAAACCGGCGGGGCTGTGCGGAGTGTCCGGCCGCCGGGCCGAGGTCTGCCGGCCGACCGGCGGCGGGCTGTTGGCGGTCGCGCCGTCCTGCTGTCCGGCCCTTCCGCTGTCCGGCCGCCCCGGTGTCCAGCCGCCCGCCGCTCCTCCCGGCGTCCGGCCGTCCCGCAGCCCGGCAGTCCCGCAGTCCCGCAGTCCCGCTCCTCCCGTTGGTCCCGACGTCCGGCCGGAGCCGGTGTCGTGGTGCCCCGCCGTCCGGCGGGGCATTCCCGCCGGACGGCGCCTGCGTTCCGCCCCGCTTCTCCGGCAACCTGGCTCACGTCCGGAAAGGTCCGGCCGTCCGCACGGGACAGAAGGCGGTCGGTCCACCACAGACCCCGCGCGCCGCGCCCTGCCCCGCGCGGCGATCCTTCCGCTGTCGCACGTCGTAGGGAGAGCCGTTCGCATGACCGCACACCCCGAGGCCACTCCGGCCGCCACCCCGGACGCCGACTCCGCCTCCACGTCCTCGCCGCCCACCGCTCCGGCCCCGCTCGGCCCCCCGCCGCCCTTCGACCCCGAACTGGCGGCGGCCCTGGAGGCCCTCGGCCCGGTGCGGCTACCGCCGCTGGAGGAGCTCGCGACCTCGCGCCAGTCCGTTCTCGGCTTCCCCTCGCCCACGCTCGAAGAACTGCGCGCGGACGGCGCCTACGAAGTCGAGAAGCGGACCGTGCCCGGACCCGTGGGCGACCCCGACATCACCCTCTACATCGGCCGCCCCGCCGGACTCACGGGCGAAATCCCGGTGTTCTACCACATGCACGGTGGCGGCATGATCCTCGGCGACGCGCGCATCGGCCTGCCGCAGCTGCTCGACGAGTGGGGACGCCCCCTCGGCATCGGGGTCGTCTCGGTGGAGTACCGGCTCGCCCCCGAACACCCCGACCCCGCCCCGGTCGAGGACTGCTACGCGGGCCTCGTGTGGACCGCCGCGCACGCCCGGGAACTGGGCTTCGACCCCGAGCGGATCATCATCGGCGGCGGCAGCGCGGGCGGCGGCCTCGCGGCCGGGGTCGCCCTGCTCGCGAGGGACCGGGGCGGCCCGGCGCTCCTCGGCCAACTCCTCATGTGCCCGATGCTGGACGACCGCAACGACACGGTGTCCGCCCTGCAGATGGCCGGTCTCGGAGTGTGGGACCGCGAGGCGAACGGCACCGGCTGGACGGCGCTGCTCGGCGAGCGGCGCGGCGGCCCGGACGTCTCGCCGTACGCGGCCCCGGCCCGCGCCGTCGACCTCTCCGGGCTCCCGCCCGCGTTCGTGGACGTCGGCTCGGCGGAGACTTTTCGCGACGAGGACGTCGCCTACGCGAGCCGCCTGTGGGCGTGCGGTGTCCAGACGGAACTCCACGTCTGGCCGGGCGGCTTCCACGGTTTCGACGGCATGGCACCGCAGGCCGCTCTCTCCCAGGCGGCCCGCACCGCCCGCACGGACTGGCTGCGGAGGCTCCTGTCGGCCTGAGGAGCCGAAGGCGGCCGACGAGAGAGGCGGCCAATCAGCCCGAAGGCGGCCAATCAGCCGGAGGCGGCCGATGAGGGCGGAGGCGGTCACTCAGGTGGAGGCCGCCCTGGGACGGCCGGTGAGCCGAAGACGGCGGGTGGGCCGGGGGAGGGGCCGGTGAGCGGGAACGGCCGGGGCATGACTCCGGCCGCCGCTCCCTCCGCCCCTACGGCACCGGTCGCGTCCGCCGCATACGACGGAGCCCTCCCTCGCCCCGGGCCTCCCCGTGGAAACGACTTCCGCGAGATCGGCCGCAGAAGGACGATGGCCGTATGAGAGAACTCGCAGGGCGGCTCGCCGCTCTCGATCCGGACGCCGGTGAGGCGGTCCGGGTCATCGCCTATTTCGACCGGCTCACCGCCGAGCGCGCCGGTCTTGAGGCGCTCGTGCGCGGCGCCGCCGTGCTCGCGGGCGGCGCCGCGCGGCTCGCCGACCCCGTGCATGGCGTGTGGATACGGGTCGAGCCCGAGGGCCGCCGCGTCGACGGCCCCGCCCGCACCCCCGTACCGCCCGGCGCCGACTGGCCCGGCGTTCCCGTCAGCCCCGGCGGGGCGCGCGTGCTGTGGCTGGAACGGCCGGGGGAGCCGGGACCGGTCGACGCGATGATCCTGGAACGGGCCGCGACCGCCGTACGCGCCGCACTCGACCGCACCCGGGGCCGGGCACCCGCCGTCC
Organism: Streptomyces sp. NRRL F-5630; assembly: GCF_000719475.1. GTDB lineage: Bacteria > Actinomycetota > Actinomycetes > Streptomycetales > Streptomycetaceae > Streptomyces. The sequence goes on from NZ_JOGO01000125.1 coordinate 4,406, forward strand.
CCGGGCAGCCCGCGCCCGACGCCGCGTCCGTCGAGGTCCTGCTCGACGCCGAGGCCCCGCCCCGTGCCCGTGAACTCGCCGCCCGCCGACTGGGTCTCGGTCCTTTGGCCCGCGCGCTCGCCCACGCGGACGGCACCGCCGACGTGGCCGACGCCACCCACGAGCGCCCGGCCCACGAGGGCGCCACCCCCGAGGGCGGGGCGCGCGAAGCCACCGTCCCCGAGGGCGCCCCCAGGACCGGGATCGGCCCCGCCGTCGCCCCGCTCGACCTCCCGTACTCCTACGCGCAGGCCCGCATCGCGCTGCGGTTCACCGCCGAGGGCACGGCCGCCGACCCGGGCCACCGCTCGGTACGGGCCGAGGAACTGGGCGGGCTGAGCGTCCTCGCCGCCGCCGTGGGCCCCCGTACCGCCCCCGTGCCCGACGTGCTCGCCCTGCGCCGCGCCCAAGTCGCCGCGCCCTGGATGCTCCTCACCCTGTACGCCGTCGCGGCACACGCGAGCCTGCGCACTGCCGCCGCCACGCTCAACGTGCACCACTCGACGCTCCAGGAGCGCCTCGCCCACGCCGAGCGCCACCTCGGCTGGAACGTCCGCGAGCCCGCTGGCCGCCTGCGCCTCCAACTCGCCCTGGCCCTCGACCGCCTGCACCGCTCGGCGGAAGGCACCTGACCACGAGTTCGACAGCAGCCCGCCCGGCGACGGGACGCCCATCCGGCAAGCTCCCCGCCCGGCGACGGGCCGTCCGTCCGGCAAGCTCCCCACCCGGCGACGGCCGCCCGTCCAAGTTCCCGCCCCGTCGTGGGCCGCCCGCCAACGGCCTGCCCGCCGCGGTCCGGCAGCGCCTCCCCTCACACGCCCGTATACGGTCCCCCGATTCCCCAGCCCTGGTGGAGCGCTGTGGCGAAGGCGGCGGCGAGCTTGTGCTCCCCCGTGGGGCCGGGGTGCGTTCCGTCGTACGTGTCGCGCTCCAGGTCCCAGTCCGCCGGAACCGTCGCGAGGAGCAGCGGTGAGGCGGGCGAGTCGAGGTCCGCGACGAGCTTGGCGAGCAACTCGTTGAACCGCTCCACCTGCGCCCCGAACTCCGGCTCCCGCAGGGCCCGTACGTTCGCCACCACAGGCAGCACCACGGCCCGCACCCCCGGCCTCGCCTCACGCGCGGCCGTCAGGAAACGGCGGGCGTTCTCCGCCGTCTGCTCCGGATTGGTGTAGAAGCCGAGGTCGATGAGGCCGAGCGCGACGAGCAGCACGTCCGCCCCGCTCTCACGCACCGCAGGCCCGACGAGCGGAGCCATGTGCTGCCAGCCCTCGCCCCAGCCGGCGAGGTGCCGCCGGGCGTGCGGCGGGAAGTCCCCGTCCGGGTACGCGTACGAGACGGCCGCGTCGGCTTCGACGTCGTACAGCGCCTCGCGCGGGCCGACGAAGGCGAAGCCGTCCGCGCCGAGGCTGTGGCGCAGGTGCCGCCACAGCCGGTACCGCCAGGTGTGGTCACCGGCCTTGCCGATGGTCTGGCTGTCGCCGACGAGGAGGAAACGCGGGGGGACCGAGGCACGCATGGCCCCCATCATCGGGGAGCCCCGCACCGGCCGTGCCCCGCGGTGGCCGCCTCGCGCCCCCGCCCCGGCGTGAGACGCGCCACGTACCGGCGCAGGTGGGGCGGCCCGCTCCCGCCCCGTCGCCGCTCTTGCGAGACTGGCCCCATGACAGCCCCCCGGCGCCGTCGCCCGCTCCCGCCCGCCCGGCGTCCCCGCGCGCGCTTCCTCGCACCACTCACCGCGATCACCGCGTTGTGCGGCGGACTGCTTCTCGGCCCCGGAGCGCCCGCCCACGCCGCGGACGACCACCCGGCGTTCACGATCCAGGACGCGCGCGTCACCGAGTCCTCCGGTCTCGCGGCGAGCCGCCTGCACCCCGGCGTCTACTGGACGCACAACGACAGCGACGACGGCCCCTACCTCTACGCGATCGACGGCCGCTCGGGCCGCACCCTGGCGCGGATCACCCTCAGCGGCATCGGCTCGCCCCGGGATGTCGAGGCGATCTCGCTCGGCCCGGACGGCCGCCTCTACGTCGGCGACATCGGAGACAACCTCGACGGCACCTGGCCGCACGTGTGGATCTACGCGCTGCCGGAGCCGAAGCGGTTGCGGGACCAGACCGTGCGCGCGACGCAGTACACCGTCCAGTACGAGGGAGGCCCGCGGAACGCGGAGGCGCTCATGGTGCACCCGAAGACCGGGCGGGTGTACATCGCGTCGAAGCGGGAGAGCGGCGGGAACCTCTACGAGGGACCCGCGAAGCTCTCCGCGACGGGCACCAACGTCTTCCGCAAAGTCGCCCCCGTCGACCTGTGGGTCACGGACGGCACCTTCTCGCCGGACGGCCGCACCCTCGCCCTGCGCGGCTACTTCTCCGGCACGTACTACGACTGGAACGACGGCCACCCCAAGGCGGCCGGACGGCTCGCCGTCCCGCTCCAGCGCCAGGGCGAATCGCTCACGTGGACCACGGACGGCACGACCCTCATGTACGGCTCGGAGGGCGTCCGCAGCGAGGTGCGCCCCGAAGAGGCCCCCGTGCGGTCCTCGCCGGACCCCGGCGCGACGAAGCCCACGCCCGGAGGCGGCAAGGGGTCGGGCGAACGGGGACAACAGGGCGACGGCGCGGACTCCGGCCGGTCCGGCGCGGGCCAGGAGGACGGCGACAAGGAGGGTGCGGGCAAGGACACGGGCGGCACGACGGGCAAAGCCGTCCTGGTCGTGGCGCTCGCCGGAGCCGCCCTCTACGGCGTGCGGCGCATGAGCGGGAAGCGGGCGGGGAAATGAGGTGTCGACCTTGTGTGTCTCCATGGTTGCGAACCGTAGTCGACGCCACTGACAACCGGTCTTCCGCGCAGGTGGCGGCCCCGATTTCCGGGGCGCGCGGCGCCGAGAGCACGTGCGTGTGCGCTTCGGGGGCCGCCTCGGTGCGTGCGCCTCGGGGATGACCGCCGCTCGGCGTACGCCGAAGGGGCGCCCCGGCAAGGCGGGGCGCCCCTTCTCGGGGAGCGGGGCCCGTACGCGCTGAACCGCGCGTACGGCACCTGCGGTCGATGCCGCGGTCAGTCGCTCAGAGGTGGTCGATGACGTAGTCCACGCAGGCCGTCAGCGCCTCGACGTCCGCCGGGTCGATGCTGGGGAACATCGCGACCCGGAGCTGGTTGCGGCCCAGCTTGCGGTACGGCTCGGTGTCGACGATGCCGTTGGCGCGCAGCGCCTTCGCCACGGCCGCCGCGTCGATCGCGTCGTCGAAGTCGATCGTGCCGATCACCGCGGAGCGCTGCGCCGGGTCCGCGACGAAGGGGCTCGCGTACGAGACCTTCTCCGCCCAGCCGTAGAGCGCCTGCGCCGAGGCGGCGGTCCGTCCCGTGGTCCACGCGAGGCCGCCCTGGCCGTTGAACCAGTCGAGCTGATCGGCGAGGAGGAACAGCGTCGCGAGCGAAGGGGTGTTGTACGTCTGGTTCTTGCGCGAATTGTCGATCGCGGTCGGAAGGCTGAAGAACTCGGGCACGTGTCGGCCGGAAGCGTGCACGCGCGCGGCGCGCTCCAGCGCGGCCGGGGAGAAGAGACCGATCCACAGGCCCCCGTCCGAACCGAAGTTCTTCTGCGGAGCGAAGTAGTAGACGTCCGTCTCGGCGACATCGACCGGCAGCCCGCCCGCGCCCGAGGTGGCGTCCACGAGGACGAGCGCGCCCTCGTCGGCCCCGTCGACGCGGCGCACGGGCGCGGCGACACCGGTGGAGGTCTCGTTGTGCGTGAGGGCATAGACGTCGACGCCGGGCTCGCCCTTCGGCTCCGGGTGCGTACCGGGCTCGGAGGAGATCACGGTCGGCTCGGCGAGCCACGGCGCGAGCTTCGACGCCTTCGCGAACTTGGAGGAGAACTCGCCGAAGCTCAGGTGCTGGGACTTGTTCTCGATGAGCCCGTGGGTCGCGACGTCCCAGAAGGCGGTGGAGCCGCCGTTGCCGAGGACGACCTCGTACCCCTCGGGGAGGGAGAAAAGCGAGGAGAGCCCGTCGCGGACCCTGCCCACGAGGTTCTTCACGGGAGCCTGGCGGTGAGAGGTCCCGAGGAGAGAGGTGCCGGTCGCGGCCAGCGCGTCCAGCGCCTCCTTCCGCACCTTGGAGGGACCCGCGCCGAACCGGCCGTCGGCGGGCTTGATGTCAGCGGGAATCTGGATATCGGCCACAGGCCGAGCGTATCCCGCGCGGCAGCGGGGTGGGGCGGAGGTTCGTTGGGTGAGACG
>NZ_JOGO01000126.1 GCF_000719475.1 Streptomyces sp. NRRL F-5630
CCCCCGCCCCGCCCCGAGGCTCCGCCCAGGCCCGTCCGCCGGGCCCCCGCCCCGTCCGCCGGGCCCCCGCCCCGTCCGCCGGGCCCCCGCGCCCCGCCCGCGTGGCTCCGCCGCCCGTCCGCCGGAGCCCGGCGCCCGGGTCGCCCGCCCCCCGGGGGCCTCCGCTCCTCAGCCCGCCGAGGGCCCGCTCTTCTCGCCCACGGGGCCCGCCGCCTGGATGGCGTCCGCGTGCTCCCCCGTCACCAGGTACACCACCCGCTTCGCCACCGACACCGCGTGGTCCGCGAACCGCTCGTAGTACCGGCCGAGGAGCGTGACGTCCACCGCCGTCTCGATCCCGTGCTTCCAGCGCTCGTCGATGAGGTGCTGGAAGAGGGTGCGGTGCAGGAGGTCCATCTCGTCGTCGTCCTGCTCCAGCTGGAGGGCGAGGTCGATGTCCTTCGTGATGATGACCTCGGCAGCCTTCGCCATGAGCCGCTGGGCGAGCTGCCCCATCTCCAGGAGGGTCGCCTGGAGGTCGCGCGGGACGGGGGACTCGGGGTAGCGCAGCCGGGCCTGCTTGGCGACGTGCTGGGCGAGGTCGCCCGAGCGCTCCAGGTCCGCGCTCATCCGCAGGCTCGTCACGACGACCCGCAGGTCCGTCGCGACCGGCTGCTGCCGGGCGAGCAGTTCGATCGCCTTCGCCTCCAGGTCGTGCTGGAGCTCGTCCACGCGCGCGTCGGCCGCGATGACGTTCTCGGCGAGCTGGAGATCGGCGTCCAGCATCGCCGTCGTGGCCCGGCCGATCGCCGAGCCGACGAGCCTGGCCATCTCGACCAGGTCGTCGCTGATCGAGTCGAGTTCCTCGTGGTACGCGTCGCGCATGGCGTTCCTCACTCCAAGACGGAGAAGTTCGAGAGCGAAAAGAGGGCCGGACGGGAGTCTGCCCGCCACGGGGCGGGGAAGTCCGCCTCGGACGTCCCCCGCCGGTCGGGGGGCCTCCCGTGCCCACGCCACCACGGTCCGTCCCGTACGCGACGGGCTCCGGCCGCCCAAGTGAACCGCCACCGTCACCAAGGTGAACTCTGGGCGACGAGTGTTCGAGGTGACCCCCGAACGGCTGGGAGACAGCCGACACGGCGACCTACCCTTGCGGCATGGACGTGAACGCGGCGGTGGCCGCAGCCGCCGCTCTCGCCGGGCTCTGCACCGGTGTGATCGCCGCGCTCGCCTTCCGCTGGAGCGAGCGCGAACTCAAGCGCCCGACCAGGACCTCTCTGCACACCGACGCGGTACTGCCGCCCGGTGTCGACACCGTCCTGTCGGTCCTCTCCTCCTCCGCCGTCGTGCTCGACGAGGAGGACAACGTCGTCAAGGCCAGCTCCGCCGCGTACGCCCTCGGGCTCGTACGGGGCGGTCGCCTCGCCGTCGAGCCGATGCTCAGGCTCGCCCGCGAGACGCGCCGCGACGGCGAGATACGCCAGACCGAACTCGACCTCCCGCGCCGTACGGGCCGCGGCGGCCCGCTCGCGGTCTCCGCGCGCGTCGCCCCGCTCGGCTCCCGGCTCGTCCTCCTCCTGGTGGAGGACCTGACCCGCGCCCGCCGCATCGAGGCGGTACGGCGCGACTTCGTCGCCAACGTCAGCCACGAGCTGAAGACCCCCGTCGGCGCCCTCTCCCTCCTCTCCGAAGCCGTCATGGACGCGTCCGACGACCCCGAGGCCGTCGAGCGCTTCGCCGGGCGGATGCAGAAGGAGGCGACACGCCTGACGACGCTCGTGCAGGAGCTCATCGACCTCTCGCGCGTGCAGAACGACGACCCGCTGGAGGACGCGGAACCCGTCCTCGTACGGGACCTCGTCGCCGAGGCCGTCGACCGCTGCCGGCAGACCGCCGGTACGAAGCACATCACGATCGTCCCCGGCGGCACGGGCGAGGACCTGTCCGTGTGGGGCAACCGGGGCCAGCTCGCCGCCGCCCTCGGCAACCTCGTCGAGAACGCCGTCAACTACAGCCCCGAGCACACCCGCGTCGGCATCGCCGCGCGCCGTACCCCCGCCAGCGGCGGCGATCTCATCGAGATCGCGGTCACCGACCAGGGCATCGGGATCTCCGAGAAGGACCGCGAGCGCGTCTTCGAGCGCTTCTACCGCGTCGACCCGGCCCGCTCCCGCATGACGGGCGGGACCGGCATCGGCCTCGCGATCGTCAAGCACGTCGCGGCCTCGCACGGCGGCGAGGTCACGGTCTGGAGCACGGAGGGCGAGGGCTCGACCTTCACCCTGCGCCTGCCCGAGGCCGGTACCGCACGCGTCTTCGGCAGCCCCGGCGACACCTCGCGCACCACCCCCCGCACCGCCCACGGCGCCACCCGCGCCGCCACCCGACGCGCCCCGCGCGGCGGCGGTGGCGGTACGGGCCAGGGCGAGGCACCCCGCGCGGCGGGCGCGCCCCGCACCCGTACGACCGCCCCCGACCACCCGGCGCCGCGCGCGTTCCGTACGCGCGCCGCCTCCCCCTCTTCCACCGGTACGTCCGACGAGACCGCCTCGTTCGAACCCCTTCCCGCCCCGGAGGTCCTTCCGTGACCCGAGTGCTCGTCGTCGAGGACGAGGAATCCTTCAGCGACGCCCTGTCCTACATGCTCCGCAAGGAGGGCTTCGAGGTGGCGATCGCCGCCACCGGGCCCGACGGCCTCGACGAGTTCGAGCGCAACGGAGCCGACCTGGTCCTCCTCGACCTCATGCTCCCCGGACTGCCGGGGACCGAGGTCTGCCGCCAGCTGCGCGGCCGTTCCAACGTCCCCGTGATCATGGTGACCGCGAAGGACAGCGAGATCGACAAGGTCGTCGGCCTGGAGATAGGGGCCGACGACTACGTGACGAAGCCGTTCTCCTCGCGTGAGCTGGTCGCCCGCATCCGCGCGGTGCTGCGCCGCAGGGGCGAGCCCGAGGAGGTCACGCCGACCGCCCTGGAGGCGGGCCCGGTCCGGATGGACGTGGAGCGGCACGTCGTGACGGTGGGCGGCGGCAAGGTCGATCTGCCGCTCAAGGAGTTCGACCTCCTGGAGATGCTGCTGCGCAACGCGGGGCGCGTGCTGACCCGTATGCAGCTCATCGACCGCGTGTGGGGCGCCGACTACGTGGGCGACACGAAGACGCTCGACGTCCACGTCAAGCGCCTGCGCGCCAAGATCGAGCCGGACCCCTCGGCGCCGAGGTACCTGGTCACGGTGCGCGGGCTCGGGTACAAGTTCGAGCCGTAGAGGGACCGCGCACACGCCGAAGGGGCCGGTCACCGTCGACACGGTGACTGGCCCCTTCGGCGTGCGGGACGCGGGTGGCGGCGCGTGGCGTGCCGGGTGCGGTGCTCGGCGCGTGGCCGGTGCGGGGCGTGACCGGGGGCCCGCGGGGCGCGTGCGGCGCGCCGCCTTCGTGCCCGGCGTGCTACTGGGCCGTGCCGCCGCTCGCCGGGGAGGAGGCACCGGCGTCGGGCGAGCCGCTGCCCGTCGCGGGCTCGCCGGAGGCGCCGGAACCCGGGGACGCGGAGGAGGAGGCGGACGGCGAGCCCGAGGCGGACTCACTGGCGCTCGCGCTCGGCGTTTCGCTCGGGCCCCAGCCCTTGAAGTAGTGGTTCGCGGGCAGGACGTACGCGTTGATCTTGACGGTGCCCGTCGTGCTCAGGCTGAAGGTGACCTCCTGGACGTCACCGTCGTTGAGAGCCTCGCGACCGCTGGGCAGCTTCGCCGAGGCGTTGCCCTCGCCCCCGATGATGACCTTGCCGTGCGCGGGCACGGAGATCGCGCCGGAGCCCTTGGCGGGCTTCAGGTCCGCCTGCTTGCCCCCGACGCTGAGCGAGTCGAGGGTCTGCGCCTTGGCGCTGTTGTTGAAGACGGTCGCGAGGATCGCGGCCGGGCCGCTCGCGTCGCGCTTCGGCTGGGTGACGACGGTGACGTTCTGGACCTTGACGACGCCGACCGAGGTGGCGGCGTTGTCCGGCCTCACTTGGAGCGTCTGGGCGTTGTTACCGGCGCCGCAGGCGGCGAGCGTGGCGATCGAGAACGCGAGGGCGGAGGCGGCGAGGGCGCCGCGTCGAAGGCTGCTGCTCACGGCGGCGGCTACTCCTTGAACGAGGACGTGAAGCGGGCACGGAACGAAACGTTGCGGTACGGGTGCGGGCGGCCCCGCACGTACGGACGGCGGTGGGGCCGCCCTCAACGGGGTGTCAGCGCGCTCAGGTTACCGAGCCGCCTCCGCGCCGCCGCACCCGACCCGCCCTTCGTGGCGGATGGCGGCCCGGGGCCCCGGTGGGGCCGCGCGGCCGACGGCGATGGCGGGGGTTGACCGGCGCCGAATTTCTCCCGTGATTCTCCTGTGATCAGGGAAAACAACCCTTGATTCCCTTGATTCAAGAGGCGGACGCGTCGGCTGGGGCGGACGTGACGAGAGCGAAGATCATATTGCGCGCCGCGCTCGCGCGCGTTTTCCCGCCGCCCCGGAAGATCGTCTTCGGTGGCGGCACGCGCGCCTCCGGGGTAATTCCGGATTTGCTCGAAACGCCTTCCCTTCCCCGAACGGAGTAGCGAAAGACACTCTCGGCGGTGCGGACAAATCGGGACGTATGCCCCCTTGAGGGGCCCTCGTGATCCGTGTAACTTACGCGTTTCCCTTTGTCCGGACAGCCGCTCCGACCTGCGAATACCTGCCTCCACAAGCCCCCGGATGCACGTTTCCGGCACCGTTGTCAAGCCCCGAGATATGCCCTGACCTGCGAAAACGCCATCCAAAGGGCGGCGTTCTCGTGTTACCCTGGATAGCCACGGAAGGGGTACCTGTCACATGACGTTCAAGGTTGGCGACACCGTGGTCTATCCCCATCACGGGGCCGCGCTGATCGAGGCAATCGAAACTCGCCAGATCAAAGGTGTGGACAAGACCTACTTGGTGCTCAAGGTCGCCCAGGGCGACTTGACGGTGCGTGTGCCGGCGGACAATGCGGAGTTCGTGGGTGTGCGCGATGTGGTCGGTCAGGACGGACTGGACCGGGTCTTCGAGGTGCTGCGCGCGCCTTACGCCGAGGAGCCCACGAACTGGTCGCGTCGTTACAAGGCGAACCTGGAGAAGCTCGCCTCCGGTGATGTCATCAAGGTCGCGGAGGTGGTCCGCGACCTGTGGCGCCGGGAGCGCGAGCGCGGTCTCTCCGCCGGTGAGAAGCGCATGCTCGCCAAGGCCCGTCAGATCCTCGTGAGCGAACTGGCGCTCGCCGAGAACACCAACGAGGACAAGGCCGAGGCGCTGCTCGACGAGGTACTCGCCTCCTGAGCCGCCGCCTGGACACCTGTGCCGTGGTGCCCGTGGACCCCCGCCGGGGTGCCGGGCACCACGGCATACGTGTCTGTGGGCCGTGCCGCCGGGGCGTGTCCGTGGCGCGCGTCCCTGGCGGGCCCGCGCACTGTTTCTCCCCCCTCGTACCCCTCCCCGCGTGACATACGGCACGCTGGTGCCGTGCACCGGCTTCGTGCCCGGGGGGACCTGACCGGTACGTCACGGAAGGGACCGGTCTGGGCGCCTGGCCCGGCACGGTGTGGGCCTACCCACCCCGCCCGCGCACACAAACCTGTCTCCCGTATGCCCTGAGAGCCGAACGGAAGCGATGACTGAGCAAGCCAGCCCGGCGCGGGACGCCGCGGCCCCGCCGTCCCCCACCGTCCCGGTCCGTACCGCCGCCGTGATCCCCGCCGCCGGGCGCGGTGTGCGGCTCGGCCCCGGTGCCCCGAAGGCGCTGCGCGCGCTGAGCGGCACCCCGATGCTCGTACACGCGGTGCGCGCGATGGCGCGCAGCAGGGCGGTCTCGCTCGTCGTCGTCGTCGCGCCGGCGGAGGAGGTGACCGCCGTGCGCGCGCTGCTCCAGGACCACGCGCTCCCCGAGCGGACGGACTTCCGCGTCGTGGCGGGCGGGGAGACGCGCCAGGAGTCGGTACGGGCCGGCATCGAGGCGCTGCCGGAGGACGTGACCACGGTCCTGGTGCACGACGCGGCGCGCCCGCTCGTCCCGGCGGACACCGTGGACGCGGTGATCGAAGCGGTGCACGCCGGGGCACCGGCGGTGGTCCCGGCCCTGCCGCTCGCGGACACGGTCAAGGAAGTGGACCCCCGCCCGGCGGGTGAACCCGAACCGGTCGTCTCGACCCCGGTCCGCGCCCGCCTGCGCGCGGTGCAGACCCCGCAGGGCTTCGACCGCGCGACGCTCCGCCGCGCGCACGAGGAGGTCGCCCTGGCGGGCGACGGCGCGACGGACGACGCGGGCATGTGCGAGGCGCTGGGCCTGCCGGTCGTGGTGGTCCCCGGGCACGCGGAGGCGTTCAAGGTGACACGGCCGCTGGACCTGGTCCTGGCCGAGGCGGTACTGGCCCGGAGGAGGGCGAACGATGCGTTCTGAGGCGGCCCCCATCCCCCGGGTGGGCATCGGAACGGACGTCCACGCCTTCGCGCCGGGCCGCGAGTTGTGGTGCGCGGGCCTCCTCTGGGAGGGGGACGGACTGGCGGGCCACTCGGACGGGGACGTGGCGGCACACGCGGCCTGCGACGCCCTCTTCTCGGCGGCGGGCATCGGCGACCTCGGCGCCCACTTCGGCACGGACCGCCCCGAGTGGGCGGGCGCGGCGGGCGTGCGGCTCCTCGCCGAGGCGGCCCGCCTGGTCCGCGAGGCGGGCTTCGAGATCGGCAACGTGTCGATCCAGGTCATCGGCGTCCGCCCGAAGATCGGCAAGAGGCGGGCGGAGGCCCAACGGGCCCTGTCGGAAGCGGTCGGGGCCCCGGTCTCGGTCTCCGGCACGACGACGGACGGCCTGGGCCTCACGGGCCGGGCGGAAGGCCTGGCGGGGCTGGCGACGGCGGTGGTCTGGCAGACGGGGTGAGGGGCGTGCGGGTGCCGGTGCCGGGAGGCCCGGCGGTGGGGCGAGACCTCGTACGGGTGGCTCACGACGCCTTCCGCCCGCGCTCTCGCGCCCTCGCGGATGCCGTGCGGCGGCTCGGCTCGCTGGACCGGTGCGGGCGGGGCGGGGGAGTACTGACGGCTTTCGGTGAGGGCGCGGAGGGAGAGCAATGTACGGGATGCCGGATATGACCGAACGCCCCCTCCTTGCTGGTACGCCACGCGACACGTGACAAAACCGCAGCTCACCGAGCCTGCTCCCCGCGTGCGCGGGGATGGCCCCTCGGGGTCCCCGAACTGCACTCGCCTGATCATCTGCTCCCCGCGTGCGCGGGGATGGCCCCTGTCCAGTCACTTCCGAAAATCCGTAGGTGGTCTGCTCCCTGGGTGCGCGGGGATGGTCTCACCGAGCCGGTCACCTTCGCGGTGCGCTGGGTGCCGGGGCCACGACTCCGAGAGGAAACAGAGTGCCCCCTGAAGATCTCACGCCCCTCGCTCGCCTCGCCTTCGAGGCCGGGACGCTGAAGAACGCCCGCCGCACCGGCTGGTGGATGGCCGGGGTCCGTGATCCGGAGTCCGTTGCCGAGCATTCGTGGCGGGCGGCGCTGCTCGCTTCCGTGCTCGCGGCCATGGAGGGGGCCGATCCCGCGCGGGCCGCGCTGCTCGCCGTATGGCACGACGCGCAGGAATCGCGCACCGGAGATGTGAACTACCTCGGACGGAAGTACGCAGACCGGGCCGATCCACGGGCCGTCACGGCGGACCAGGTGGCCGGGCTGCCGAAGGCGGTGGCCGAGAGCGTGAGCGGCGTCGTGGCGGAGTTCGAGGAACAGGAGTCGACGGAGGCCGTCTGCGCCAAGGACGCGGACAAGCTGGAGTGCCTGGTGCAGGGGGTCGAGTACCGGGCGCGGGGATACGGGGACGCTCAGCGATGGATCGACAACTCTTACGGGCGGCTCACGACGCCTTCCGCCCGCGCCCTCGCGGACGCCGTGCTGCGGACCGGCTCGCTGGACTGGTTGCGGACGGCGCTGGGGGAACCGTGATGGCCTCCTGCGAGGATGACGGCGGGAACGCTATGCGCGGTATGTCGGATATGACGGAATGTCCACTCCTTGCCGACAGGCCACGTGCCACGTGACAAAACAGCAGGTCACCGAGCCTGCTCCCCGCACGCGCGGGGATGGCCCCGCGCAGCGGCCTCCGCGATCCAGATCGCGGAGCTGCTCCCCGCACGCGCGGGGATGGCCCCGAGGTCTCGCCGACGCCGTCCAGGCCGTCAGCCTGCTCCCCGCACGCGCGGGGATGGCCCCCACTTCGCGGAGATGTTCCGCGCGAGCATTGACTGCTCCCCGCACGCGCGGGGATGGCCCCTGCCCGGAGTGCGTCTCCCACATGGGCGGACGCTGCTCCCCGCAAGCGCGGGGATGGCCCCGGCCCGTCCTCGTCGCCGCAGACGCGGCACCGCTGCTCCCCGCACACGCGGGGACCGCCCCGGCCCTCGGTGTCCGGCCTTCGCGCGCTGGCCGCCGCTCCCCCGCTCCCCCCACCCCCAGCACCCGTCGCCCCCACCGCCCCACCCCGTCGCCCGCCCCCGCCCTTCCCGCATCGCCGCCGGACTGGCCGCCCCGTCGCGGCGTTCGGCG
>NZ_JOGO01000127.1 GCF_000719475.1 Streptomyces sp. NRRL F-5630
CGGCCACCCCGCCCGATCCCCTCCCCGCCGGAGCCGCCGACAGCGGCCCCGACTGGGCCGCGCGCATCGTCCACTCGCGCCGCCCCTTCCCCGCCCCTCACCCCGCGGCCCCCCTCGTGCTCGTCGCCTGCTCCGGCGGCGCCGACTCCATGGCCCTCGCCTCCGCGCTCGCCTTCGAGGCCCCCCGCCTCGGCGTCCGCGCGGGCGGCGTCACCATCGACCACCGCCTCCAGGAAGGCTCAAGCCGCCGCGCCGCCGAGGTCGTCGCCCGGCTCACCGCCCTGCGCCTGACCCCCGTCGAGGCCGTCGCCGTCGACGTCGGCCGCGCCGGAGGGCCCGAGGCCGCCGCCCGCGAGGCCAGGTACGCGGCACTCGACGCCGTCGCCGAAAAGCACGGCGCCACCGCGATCCTCCTCGGCCACACCCGCGACGACCAGGCCGAGACCGTCCTCCTCGGCCTCGCCCGCGGCTCCGGCACCCGCTCCCTGTCCGGCATGGCCGAGACCTCCGGCCCCGGAGGCCGCTACCGCCGCCCCTTCCTGCGCGTCGACCGGCAGACCGCCCGCAAGGCCTGCATGGTCCAGTCGCTGCCCGTGTGGGACGACCCGCACAACACCGACCCCGCCTACACCCGCTCCCGGCTGCGCCACGAGGGCCTGCCCGCCCTGGAGAAGTCCCTCGGCAAGGGCGTCGTCGAAGCCCTCGCCCGTACGGCCCAGCTCTCCCGCGACGACGCCGACGCGCTCGACGCCTGGGCCGCGCGCGCCGCGGGGACCGTCCGCGACGAACACGGCGCACTCGACTGCGCCGGCCTCTACGCGCTGCCCGCCGCCGTCCGCCGCCGCGTCCTGCGCGGCGCCCTCCTCGACGCCGGCGCCCCCGGCGGAGCGCTCTTCGCCGCGCACATCGAGGAGGTGGACCGGCTCATCACCGCCTGGCGCGGGCAGCGGGCCCTCAACCTCCCCGGGAAGGTCGAGGCCAGGCGGCTAGGTGGCAGACTGGTCATCCGGCAAGGCTGAGGCGCGCTCCCACGGGCGGGCGCGCGCCGCCGCACCGGTTCGACAGACGAAAGTGATGCGCGTGGACGCGAAAGACATGGGCTCCGACCTCCAGTCGGTCCTCCTCACGAAGGAAGAGATCGACGCGAAGCTCGCCGAGCTGGCCGCCAAGATCGACGCGGAGTACGCGGGCAAGGACCTCCTCCTGGTCGGAGTCCTCAAGGGCGCGGTGATGGTCATGGCCGACCTCGCCCGCGCCCTGTCCACACCGGCCACGATGGACTGGATGGCCGTCTCGTCCTACGGGGCGGGCACCCAGTCCTCCGGCGTCGTGCGCATCCTCAAGGACCTCGACACCGACATCAAGGGCCGCCACGTCCTGATCGTCGAGGACATCATCGACTCCGGGCTCACCCTGTCGTGGCTGCTCACCAACCTCGGCTCGCGCGAGCCCGCGTCGCTGGAGGTGTGCACGCTGCTGCGCAAGCCGGACGCCGCGAAGGTCGCGATCGACGTGAAGTGGACGGGCTTCGACATCCCCAACGAGTTCGTCGTCGGCTACGGGCTCGACTACGCGGAGAAGTACCGCAACCTGCCCTTCGTCGGGACCCTCGCGCCCCACGTCTACGGAGGCTGACATCCGCGCGCCCGCCCGAGGGCGCCGCCCGCCCGGGTCACCGGGGCCCGCGCGACGGCGTCCGCCCGAGGGCGCGTCACACTCCGCGGGGTGCCCCGGGAACCCGCACGCCTCCTCCACCGTTGGACGAGGCGTAACCAGGTTCCTCAGCACTCCCCTGCGTCTTCGGGTGACAATGCTGGGGTACCGTCCGAAGAACAGTCTTTATCTCACTCACTATGGCAGGAGGGACGGGGCGCATCCCGCTCCGTGTGGATGGACGTGAAGCGATACTTCCGTGGGCCGGTCATGTGGATCGTGCTGGCCGTCCTCGCCGTGGTCGTGTTGATGCAGTTCGTCGGTTCGTCCGGCGGCTACAAGACGGTGGACACCGGTCAGGTCGTCAAGGCGATCGACCAGGACAAGGCGAAGGCGGTCAAGCTCAGCACCGGCGATGACCACATCATCAAGGTCGAGCTGAAGAAGGGCCAGGAGGTCAAGGGGAGCAGCAAGATCCAGGCGAGCTACATCGGTGACCAGGGCACCGACCTCGCCGCGACGCTCCAGGACAAGTACCAGAACAACAAGATCCCCGACGGCTACACCGTCCAGCCGTCGAAGCAGAGCCCGTTCCTCAGCATCCTCTTCTCGCTGCTGCCGATCATCGTCATCGTCCTCATCTTCCTGTTCCTCATGAACCAGATGCAGGGGGGCGGCTCCCGTGTCATGCAGTTCGGGAAGTCCAAGGCGAAGCTCCTGACGAAGGACACCCCGAAGACGACCTTCGCGGACGTCGCGGGCTCCGACGAGGCCGTCGAGGAACTCCAGGAGATCAAGGAGTTCCTCCAGGAACCGGCGAAGTTCCAGGCCGTCGGCGCCAAGATCCCGAAGGGCGTCCTGCTCTACGGGCCTCCCGGTACGGGCAAGACCCTCCTCGCCCGCGCGGTGGCCGGCGAGGCCGGGGTGCCGTTCTACTCGATCTCGGGCTCCGACTTCGTCGAGATGTTCGTCGGTGTCGGTGCCTCCCGGGTGCGCGACCTCTTCGAGCAGGCCAAGGCGAACGCCCCGGCGATCGTCTTCGTCGACGAGATCGACGCCGTCGGCCGGCACCGCGGCGCGGGCCTCGGCGGCGGCCACGACGAGCGCGAGCAGACGCTCAACCAGCTGCTCGTCGAGATGGACGGCTTCGACGTGAAGGGCGGCGTCATCCTGATCGCCGCCACGAACCGGCCCGACATCCTCGACCCCGCGCTCCTGCGCCCGGGCCGCTTCGACCGGCAGATCGCCGTCGACCGCCCCGACATGCAGGGCCGGCTGGAAATCCTCAAGGTGCACGTGCAGGGCAAGCCCGTCGCCGAGGGCGTCGACCTCGCCGCCGTCGCCCGGCGCACCCCGGGCTTCACCGGCGCCGACCTCGCCAACGTGCTCAACGAGGCCGCGCTCCTCACCGCGCGCAGCGACAAGAAGCTCATCGACAACAGCATGCTCGACGAGGCCATCGACCGCGTCGTCGCGGGCCCGCAGAAGCGCACCCGCATCATGTCGGACAAGGAGAAGAAGATCACCGCGTACCACGAGGGCGGACACGCCCTGGTCGCTGCGGCTTCCCCCAACTCCGACCCGGTGCACAAGATCACCATCCTGTCCCGGGGCCGCGCCCTCGGCTACACGATGGTGCTCCCGGACGAGGACAAGTACTCGACCACGCGCAACGAGATGCTCGACCAGCTCGCCTACATGCTGGGCGGCCGGGCCGCGGAGGAGCTCGTCTTCCACGACCCGACCACCGGTGCGGCGAACGACATCGAGAAGGCCACCGGGACCGCCCGCGCCATGGTCACCCAGTACGGGATGACCGAGCGGCTCGGCGCGATCAAGTTCGGCGGTGACAACTCGGAGCCCTTCGTGGGCCGCGAGATGGGCCACCAGCGCGACTACTCGGAAGAGGTCGCGGCGCTCGTCGACGAGGAGGTCAAGAAGCTCATCGAGACCGCGCACAACGAGGCGTGGGAAATCCTCGTCGAGAACCGGGACGTCCTCGACAACCTGGTGCTCGCGCTCCTGGAGAAGGAGACGCTCGGCAAGGAGGAGATCGCCGAGATCTTCGCCCCGATCGTGAAGCGCCCGGCCCGCCCCGCGTGGACCGGCTCGTCCCGCCGGACGCCCTCGACCAGGCCGCCGGTGCTCTCGCCGAAGGAACTCCAGCTCACGCACGGTGCCAACGGCACTCAGCCGGGCCAGGTCTCCGTCGACAAGACGCCGCAGGCCGAGCCGGACCCCTCCTCGGAGGAGCGCGGCGACAGCTGAGCGAGGCGCCGCGTCGCCGAGGGAGAGCACGGCGCGAGCGCCGGGCACCCGCGGTGCGAGCCGAGTGCCCGGCGAGAGCCGGGCGCGTCGGCGGCGCGAGCCGGGGGTGCCGACGCCGGCCGGGCCCGGAATGAAGCCCGTCCTCACCAGGTTCTAGCCTGGAGGGGGCGGGTTTTCCCGTATTCCCAGGTCCGGGCACCTGCCCCGGGCGGTGGCACGGCAACGGAACGAGGCAGACATGACCGACCCGGTGACCCTGGACGGCGAGGGCACGATCGGTGCCTTCGACGAGAAGCGGGCCGAGAACGCCGTCCGCGAACTCCTCCTCGCCGTGGGTGAGGACCCCGACCGCGAGGGGCTGCGCGAGACCCCGGGCCGGGTCGCCCGCGCCTACAAGGAGATCTTCGCCGGGCTGTGGCAGGAGCCGGAGGACGTGCTCACCACGACCTTCGACCTCGGGCACGACGAGATGGTCCTCGTGAAGGACATCGAGGTGCAGAGCACCTGCGAACACCACCTCGTGCCCTTCGTCGGCGTCGCCCACGTCGGCTACATCCCCGCCGCCGACGGCAAGATCACCGGGCTCTCCAAGCTGGCCCGCCTCGTCGACGTCTACTCCCGCCGCCCCCAGGTGCAGGAACGCCTCACCACCCAGGTCGCCGAGGCGCTCATGCGGATACTGGAGCCGCGCGGGGCCATCGTCGTCATCGAGTGCGAGCACCTGTGCATGTCGATGCGCGGCGTGCGCAAGCCCGGCGCGAAGACGCTGACCTCGGCGGTCCGGGGACAGCTCCGCGACCCGGCGACGCGCGCGGAGGCGATGAGTTTGATCATGGCGCGGTGAGGCTGGTCAGGGTGCGATGAGGCCGGTCGGGGCGCGATGAGGCCGGTCGGGGCGGTCGGGGCGCGACGAGGTGCTGAGGCACGGTCGGCGAGGCCGGGTGTGGGGCGGGGAGGGCCGGCGAGCCGGAGCGGTCGGGGGCCGGGTAGCGGGGGCCCTGGTGCCCGGGAAGGGCGGGGACCGGGACGGCCGCGCTCGTTCCCGCGAGGCCGTGCCTGTCAGCTCGCCGGGTGCGGGGTGTCGTCGTCGTGGTCCTCGGGGAGCTTGCAGACGTGCTCCAGGAGGAAGGCGACGGCGACGACGGCGGCGCCCGCGAGCACCGTGAGGGCGGCATAGACCGCTTGGTCGCGGCGGGCCGGTTCGTCGAGGCGGGTCAGGAGGAACACGCCCATGCCGCCGTACAGACCGGCGACGAGCGCGGCGACGAGGGCGCTCGCCTGGCCGAGCACGACGGCGCGCGCCGCCTGGAGCGGATTGACCCCTTCGGCCCCGGGGCGGCGTTCGCGCTGGGCGCGGAGCCGGGCACGTATGGACAGCGCCGTGGCGAGGAGCAGCGCGGCGAGCGCGAAGAAGACGACGGGCGCGGCGACGGGCACGGAGGGCAGCCGGCCGTACGCGTCCCAGAGCCGGGCCCCGGCCCAGGCGAGCACCCCGGCCACGACGAAGATCCCGGCGAGCACCCGGAGGCGGAGCTTCTGCACCTGACTGTCGTCCCTTCGTACGCTCACGGGCCCCGTGGCCCGTCCGCGAGCGCCCCTCCCCGACCCTAACGGCTAATCGGGGACGATCAGTTCCAGGTCCCGGCGCGGGGTGACGCCCTCGTCGCCGATCGCCGCGAGCAGGTCAGCGACCTGGCCGTGGCCGGGCAGGCTCGCGCCGGGCTCGATATCGGCCCAGGGCGCGAGGACGAAGGCGCGTTCGTGGGCGCGCGGGTGCGGCAGCGTGAGCGCGGGGTCGTCCGAGACGATGTCCGCGTACGTGACGATGTCCACGTCCAGCGTGCGCGGCCCCCAGCGCTCGGCGCGTTCGCGGTGGAACGCCTCCTCGACCGCGTGCGCGCGCTCCAGGAGCGAGGAGGGCGGCAGGGTCGTGCGGAGGGAGACGACGGCGTTGAAGTAGGAGGGCTGGCTGCCCGGCTCGACGCCCCAGGGCTCGGTCTCGTAGACGGGCGAGACGGCCTTGACGCGCAGGCCCGGGGTGTCCTCCAGGGCGTCGATCGCGCCTTGGAGGTTCTCCAGGCGGTTCCCGAGGTTGGAGCCGAGGGCGAGGACGGCGCGGTGCGGGTTGGACAGCGTGGTGTCGGCGGCGTCCACCTGGGCGACGACGGACGCCGGCACCGGCTGGACGGTGGGGTCCCCGTGGACCTGGTCGCGTGCGGTCATGCTCGGCTCCGGGTGATGGTGACGGTCACGTCGTCGAAGGGGACCGTGAGGGGTGCTTGGGGTTTGTGGACGACGACCTCGACCTCGCGCACGGCCGTGTGCCGCAGGCAGGTCCGCGCGATGCGCTCGGCGAGGGTCTCGATGAGGTCCACGGGCTCGCCCTCGACGACGGCGACGACCTCCTCGGCGACCACTCCGTAGTGCACCGTCCGCTCCAGGTCGTCCCCGGCCGCGGCGGGACGCGTGTCCAGGCCCAGGCTCAGGTCGATCACGAAGGTCTGGCCCTGCTCGCGTTCCTCGGGGAAGACACCGTGGTGTCCCCGGGCGCGCAGGCCGCGCAGCGCGACACGATCCACGTACTCACTCCAGCGGTCGTCGGTCCCCCGAGGGCTCCTCGGGCGGCGCGGGCGCCGCCGTCCGGCACGCGGGGCCGCGTTCGAATGCTTCTGGCGTATTCGAATCTACCCGCGCGGGCTGACAGGGGGCGTGGAAGGGGGGTGGAGGTGCGGTGGTCCGTGTGGCTGGGGGGATGGCCGCCGGGCTGGGGGCAGCTCCCGCTTCCGAGGGGCACACCGCGTCACCCTGTCCTACGTCCGCCAGGCTGCGGGCAGCCCCCGCCCTCCCAGGGGGGCACCCCTGCAACAAGTCTTTCAGCGATCCGGCCCCCCACCCCCCACCCCGCGCAATCTGTGGATAACTCCGCACAAGTCAAAAATCCGCCCACTCTTCCGAGTGAGCGGATTTTTCGCCCGGAGCACGCGACCGCCGTGCCGCGCTACGGTTCAGGCCGGCGTCGCGTCCCCCGGCCCGATGGACTCCTCGTCCGGACCCTCCTCCTCGTCGTCGTCCCTGGTCAGGACGGGCGAGGCGTGGTGCGACCACAGGCGCCAGCCCGCAGCCGTGCGGCGGAAGAGGTTCGTCGCCACGACGAGCTGACCCAGGAGCGGGCCCGGGCCCTCCTCGTCCTCGGGGGCCGGGGCGCCCGAGAGGATGTTCTCGGTGCAGGTCAGCAGCGCCGTCTGGCCGTGCACCGTGACCGCGACGTCGGTCAGGAAGAACTGGATGTACTCGGTGTTCGCCATGATCACCGCGTAACTGCGCAGCACCTCGCCGCGCCCGCTGAGCACCGGCCACCCCGGGTGCACGCAGACGATGTCGGAGCCGTCCCCGTCGTTGACGTCGTCCGTGGTGTCCAGCCACAGCCCGGCGAGGGCGTCGAAATCGCCGGCCTCCATCGCCGCGTAGTAGGCGGCGTTCGCCTGCTCGACCTCCTCGGCCGCCGTGCGGGCGCTCACCGGGCGGCCTCGACGGCGCGCGCGACGCGGACCGCGTCCGCGCTCGCCCGTACCTCGTGCACGCGCACGCCCCAGGCGCCCGCCGCCGCCGAGAGCGCCGAGACGGCGGCGGTCGCCGCGTCGCGCTCGCGCGCGGGCGGCGGGGGCGCCGAGGTGTCACCGGCGAGCACGCGGCCGAGGAACCGCTTGCGGGACGCCGCCACGAGGAGCGGGCGGCCGAGCGCGTGCAGCCGGTCGAGGTGCGCGAGGAGTACGAGGTCGTGCTCGGCCGCCTTCGCGAAGCCGAGCCCCGGGTCGAGCAGGACGCGCTCGGGCGCGACTCCCGCTCCGACGACCGCCGCCATGCGCTGCTCCAGCTCGCTCACCACCTCACCGACGACATCCGCGTAGACGGCGCGCGCGTTCATGTCCTGGCTGAAACCGCGCCAGTGCATCACGACGAACGGCGCGCCCGTCGCGGCGACCATCGGGACCATCGCGGCGTCGGCGAGGCCGCCGCTCACGTCGTTGACGAGGTGCGCTCCGGCGTTCAGCGCGGCCTCGGCGACCCGCGCGCGCATCGTGTCGACTGACAGCGTGACGCCCTCGGCGGCGAGGGCCCGCACGACGGGCACGACCCGCCGCAGCTCCTCCTCCTCGTCGACACGCGTGGCGCCCGGCCGCGTGGACTCACCGCCGACGTCGACCAGGTCGGCGCCCTGCGCGACGAGTTCGAGGCCGTGTTTGACCGCGGCCTCGGCGTCGAACCAGCGCCCCCCGTCCGAGAAGGAGTCGGGCGTCACGTTGACGACCCCCATGACCGCGCACCGGTCCCACTCGGGCAGACCCTCGACGCGACCGCGCCCACGCAACGTACTCATGGCGCCCAGGGTAGGCGCTGCACGGGCGCGGAAGCGGGCGCACGGGTCCGCGCGGCGCCGCTGGTCAGGGGACGTACGGGGGCGCGCGGGGCCGGGGCGGGGCGGGAACCCGCACCGCCGTCCCGGCCGTCCCCCGCCCCGCCCCGGCC
>NZ_JOGO01000128.1 GCF_000719475.1 Streptomyces sp. NRRL F-5630
GGTCATGCCTCGGCAAGCCGAGGCATAGAGCGCGAATTGCGCAAGCGCAATTCTAATTCCGGCGCAAGCGCCGGAATAGGATTCCGTAAACGGAATCCTAAAGGCGAATCAATTCGCGCAAGCGCGAATTGTGGGCACCCGCGCAAGCGCGGGTGCCTAGGCTGGCTATGAGGGGAGGGTGCATCACGTGCGGCCTTGTGTAGGGCTTGGGGTTCCTGACTACTACCTCCGCAACGAGAGTGACGGGCCGTCGGCCCGATCGGGTGTCGGCCCCGCCGCAGTGACGGGTTCCGCTGCGCTCCACCCTGACCACTCCCCCATCCTCGAACCCGGCCGCACGTCCACGAATACCCCGCCAGCATACCCTATGAACCGTGCGTGTGGGGCGGGGTTCAGCCAAGTTTCAGCCTACAGGGTGAAGCTGTCGCGTGGATGATGCATCACGATTCTGGACTGTGTAGAGTCTGGGACCAGACACCACCATCCCGGCCCGCCAGTCATCGCGCCGGACTCTCATTCCTATTGCGCGTCGCATTCAGCGAAAAGGAGAACACGGGAATGGCCGTGAAACTGCGTGAACACCAGATTGAGGCCGTAGCCGCCATCGTGCGCGGCCTCGATATCCCGCCGGGCGGCATTCCCTGGAATGGTCTGCGCGGGCAGGTGCACGCCGCGTGCGGGACGGGAAAGACCATCATCGCGGCGGCCTCCGCAAAGCGAATTGTGCCCAAGGGCCGCGTTCTCGTGGTGGTGCCGACCCTGGATCTCCTGGCGCAGACCGTGAAGGCGTGGAACGGTGTCGGGCCCAAGGGGCCGGCGGTCATGGTGTGCTCGCCGCTGGATGATGCGGAGCTGTGGCACCTGGGGGTGCGGAGCACCACGAACCCCGTGCAGCTGGCGCTGTGGCACTCTGCGGGGCCGGTGACCATCTACGCCACCTACGCGTCGCTGGGCGTGCTGGTGGAGGCGTTCGAGGGTGCCTACGGGCAGAAGCTCGACCCCGTAGACCTGGCGGTGGTCGATGAGGCGCACCGGACCAGTGGGTCGATGGGTAAGGCGTGGGCGGACATCCATGACCAGTCGAAGATCCCGGCGTTTCGTCGGCTGTATCTGACGGCGACGCCGCGGATCTGGCAGGAGCGGCTGGTCCGCGAGGTCGCCGAGGGGGTGCGTGACCCGCTGCCGCGTGAGATGGCGGCCTCGATGGATGACGAGAAGGTTTTCGGGCCGGTCCTCTACAAGCTGTCGTTGGCGTCGGCGGTGTCGCGGAAGTTGCTGGCGCGGTATCAGATCATCGTGCTGGAGCTCCAGGATCCGGTGGTGACGCCCGAGCGGCTGATGGGCGAGGAGCGGCATACCGAGGAGGTCCGCGGGCAGCGCCTCGGTGCGCTCCAGGCGGCGCTGCTGCATACGATGGAGCAGCACAACCTCCAGACCTGCATCACTTTTCATCACCGGACCATAGAGGCACAGGCGTATGCGGAGGGCCTTCAGCGGGTGGCCAAGCGGCTGCACGCCGACCAGCCCGAGAAGTACCCCTCTGAGATCTGGGCGGACTGGCTGTCTGGCGATCACGTCCCCGAGCGTCGGCGGGAGGTGCTGGGGAAGTTCGGCTCCACCGCCCGGCGTGCGGTGCTCTCCAACTGCCGCGTCCTGGGCGAGGGTGTCGACATCCGGGCCGTGGACTCCGTGGCGCTCTTGGACCCCAAGGGCGCCCCGCACGACATCGTGCAGGCGATCGGCCGCGCGCTGCGTCAGAAGCCCGGGGAGGGGAAGCTCGCCTCTTTGATCGTGCCGGTATTTCTCCAGCCCGATGAAAGCCCGGAGGATATGTTCACCTCCGGCTCGTACCGGCCTTTGGTGAAGGTCCTTGAAGGTTTGCGGGCTCATGATGAAGAGGCCGTGGAATTGCTGGCGATCCCGCAGGAGCCTCAGAAGGACGTCGCTCAGCCCTCCGAGTACATCGGTTCCGCACCCGAGGATGATGAGGAGGAAACCCGGCTGCTGCTCCGTTTTGCGGCTCCGCGTGATCCGGTGATGGTCGCGAACTGGGTGTCCTTCAACGTGATCGACACGGAGCGGCAGGACTGGGCGCGGGGCTGGGCGAAGCTCAAGGAGTACACCGAGCGTGAGGGCCACGCCCTGGTGCCGTTCGAGCACAAAGAGGGCGCGTTCCCGCTGGGGAGCTGGGTTTCGGAGCAGCGCCGTGCGTACAGCGCGGGGCAGATGAACGGGCGCCGGGCGGCGCGGCTGGAACAGCTGGGTATGGCGTGGTCGGCGGCGGATGCGCGGTTCCAGGAGAACCTGGCGGCGGCTCGGGTGTACTACCAGGAGCACTGGACGTTGTGTGCTCCCCGGTCGGCGGCCGCGCTGGACAAGCCGATCGGGCAGTGGCTTGCCAACCTTCGGCGCCCCGGCGCGCTGGAGGGGCACCCGGAGTGGGAGGCCGCGCTCCTGGCCGTGGACGAGGACTGGAACCCGTCGTGGCCCACGGAGTGGCAGCGGCACTATGCCGCGTTGCGGGAGCTGGTGCGTGACGAGGAAGGCGCGGCGGAGGTTCTGCCCGGCTTCACCGTGCACGGGATGGACATTGGGAAGTGGCTGGCTCGGCAGAGGAAACCGGAGGTGTGGGCGGGCTTGGCCGACGGGCAGCGCGAGCGCCTGGAAGTCGTCGGCGTCACCCCGCCCGCCGTTCCGGTCCCGAGGCCGGGGGCCGTGGCCCCGGAGCTGTCCACGGCGCCTGTGAGCGCCTTTGAGCGGGGTGTCGCGGCCCTGGAGCAGTACAAGGCCCGCACGGGCTCTGTGAAGGTCCCCAGGGGCCACGTAGAGGCGTTGCCGGACGGGACGGAGGTCAAGCTCGGTGTGTTCCTGAGCAACACCAAGACCAGGCGCGCGAAGCTGACCGACGACAAGCTCACCGCGCTCGCCGGTCTCGGGTTGGAGTGGGCAGCGGAGGCCGTCAGCGGGAGGGCGTCGTGAGCAACGCGAGCGCGGGGAGGGGGCGGTTCGCTCGGGTGAGCCTGGTGCTGGGCCCGTCAGTTGGCCGGGCGGCGGCGTTGTGCCAGCACACCGGCCGCTTGGGAGCGCTGCCCAGTCCGGCCGCTCTGGCCGTGGTGGAGAGTGCCTTGGGTTTCGCCGAGGAGCGGGGGGTGGACGACGTCCGGGAGTTCGAGAATCTGTTCTCGGCCAGCCACGTCTGGGGTCATCTCCCTTCGGAGTACCTGACACTGCCTGACCTGGGTGAAGCAAGCCTCGCCGTGCTGGATCACATCCAGCACCTGCTGGAGCAACTGGCCCCGGAGGCGTTGCGCGAGGTGGCCATCGCGATGTCCGTGGAGCAGCACATCGTCGGTGTGGCTCTGGAACTCGTGGAGGAAGCGGCGCGCGGCGGCGCTGAGTTCAGGGTGGGGTCGATGGCGGAGTTCGAAGAGGAAATGCTGCTGAACGACGACCGGATCGGGGATGCGGTCGATGTGCTGGTGTGGGAGGCGCCGGGCGACTGGCCGCCCTTGCAGCGCGGAGCGCTGGTCCTGGCGCTGGTGTGGGAGATCGCCGAACTGGTCGGGTATGCGGCGGAGCTGGTGGCCGCGGAGGCGCGGCCCGCGGAGTTGCTGTGGCAGGCGGCCGGTACGGGGCACCTGTGTGCCGGTGTGCGTGTTCGCGTGCCGGGGCCGGGAGTGCTGGTGTGGGCGTCGGTCGACGAGGAGGACTTCGAGGGGCGGCCGCTGTTCTCCCAGGCTGTCCAGCTCGGTGTGTGGCGGTGGTCGCTCGGCTGGCAGACGGCGGACGGCGCCCCTGTGTTCTACAAGGCGGGCCGGGGGCCAAGCAGAGCGGCAGCCCGGTGGCGGGCCGAGCAGGCCGTGCTGGATCTGCTCGCCGATCCGTACCGGGTCAAGAGCCCCGTATCCGGTGAATGGCTCCTTCCTCCGTGCTGAACGCACGCTCCACGGCACGAAGGCTTGTGCCGGGCCCAACCACCCGGCTGGCCGGGGAAGACCCAGATACGAGGGAGACACCACATGAGCACCGCGCAGCACAGCACCGACGAGTATGGCGACCAGGAGGCCGGGGAGCAGCGGGTGCAGGCGGCCGTGCGGCGGCGCGCCCGCACCAGGGCCTTCGCGGAGGCGGAGGGCATCATCTCGGCGGTGCTGTCTGACCCTGGGGTGCGGGAGGCGCGGGAGCGGATGGAGGCGGCGGAGACGGACATGGGCATGGAGCTGTGCGCCCGTCTCCAGGCTTTCCAGGACCGCTACGACCAGGCCGTGGCAGTGGGTGAGGCGGACGGGCTCGTCGGCATCTGCGGGGGCAAGCACGGCCGCTGGGGGCGGATCTGTGTGCTGCCCGATGGGCACGAGACCACGATGGAGGAACCGCACTGGGGTCACACCAGCGAGGGGCGCCCGATCGCGTGGGTGGGCAGCGCGCCTGACGACTGGTAAACCGCAGTCCGACGAGGAGCCTGGGGCGCGCGGGCGGACCCCAGGGTCCTCTGTCTTGGGCCAGGGTCGCCAGCCCAGGGGCTACACGCACCGGGGTCGAGCCCGGAGGTTCTGACCTGCGGCATCGCACTGGCGTGCGTGTAGGCCCTGGGACCGTCGGGGCTCTGCTCCAGCGCACCACGGTCCGGAGGAATGGTTCTCGTTCCCCGGCCACCGCCGGACGGGTGAGCGCGGACAGGAGACGCACCGGCCGGCGTGCACCAGCAGAACCGAAGGCTGCTTCTCAACCAGCCCCTGTGACGCAGCCCGGGCCCTCGCGCTTCGGCAGCGCACACCGCCCGGACGCCTATGCGGTATGCCTCGCTCTACGCGTGTGCGTCCAGGAGGCAACGACCTGGACAGCGATCACCAGGTGATGGGGCCCAGCGTCTGGACCTCAGCCACTTAATACTAGGGCGGCTCAAGAAAGTGCTGGTCAGAGAGTTGCGGGCGCTTGGATCTGTCACCTCAGGAGGAACAGATCGTCTGCGTTGTGTACCTCCTGAGTAGTCACATCGCAGGTGGGATGTCGGCAGGGCTGACGTTTTGAGCGGTCAAACGTCAGCCCTGCCGACGTTTTGGCGAGTCTCCCGCAGGACGGATCGCCGCACTCTTCAGGGAGAGATCTGTCCCGCCTGAGGGGACACAACACGCCGGAACGTCAGCCACGCCGACGTATCTGTCGGTGTGACTGACATACTGCGCCTTCATGATCAGTGAAGGGAGAGCAGCCTTGTGACACCTGAGCCGCAGCGCGATCGTTCTGTGCCGAAGCACGCGTCGCGTCGTCAGAAGCTCCTCGGGGACGAACTGCGGGCGTGGTCCCTGCCGGTGGAGCCGGTGGAGGACCTGGACGCGGTGGCTCGCCGCTACCCACGCCGCAAGCTCACGCTCAGCAGCGAGCGCAAGGCGATGGAGTTCTACGAGCACCCGGAGCGCCCGAAGGCGTTCTCCATGGACTCGCTGGAGTTCTTCTTCCTGATCGCGCAGTATTTCCGCGAGGCCCTGCCTCTGCGGCTCATCCTGCTGCTGATCGCCTGCCAGAAAGCCGGTGGGCAGATCCGGCTGACGCAGGAGGAGATGGCTACGGTCCTGGACGTGCCCCGCGCGCGAACCAACGAAGCGCTCCAGGAGATCATGGGCCATGGCATCGTCTTCAAGGTGCGCCGCGGCGTCTACCAGTTCAACCCGCCCTACTCGTACCGCGTGGCCGAGTTCATCCCGGGCACGGAGCTGGTCGACGCCGAGTACGTACAGGTCGACCAGGACAAGACGATCGCGAAGATCCGCGGGGACGAGAGCCTGCCGGATCTGGTGCGGTTCCCGTCGCTGGAGCACATGCGCGAGGCGATCGAGGAACTGCGCAAGAAGCGGGCCGAGGAACGCGCCGCACGCCGATGGGCTCGTGCGCAGCGCCAGGAGGAGGGACCAGTCCAGTGAGTACCTTGAAGTGGTCGGCGACCAACGCCGATGGCCTTCTTGCCGACCTGGACCTGCCGCCCGCCGCCTACCGGGCGCTGCTGAAGCTGCGGGCGCGCAGCGAGGCCGGCGGCCGTATCGCGATGGACCAGGCCACCCTCGGTGAGCTGCTCGGGCTCAGCCGCCCCAGTGTGAACGCCGCGCTGCGGGAGCTGGAGCTGGCCAAGCTCGTCAAGAAGGTCCGTAACGGCGTCTACCAGATCAACGCGATGCTGGCCGGCTACGACTCCCCCGAGGACGCCGTGGCCGCTGTCAAGGCGATGCCCAAGGCGGACCGGCTGGACAGCAGGACTTACGTGGCGGACTACCACCGGGCCGTCGCCGCCTACCAGGACCAGCTGGCCGAGCAGCGCAAGAAACGGGCGGCCGCCGCCGCGGCCAAGAAGGCCGCGGCCGCCAAGAGGCGCGGTTCGCTGCACGCCGTCGGCTGATCCGGCCGGTCCCCCTCGTACGGCGATTGGCGCTGCACCCTCCCCGGGGTGCAGCGCCAATCGTGTTCCCCCGGTTCGGCACCGGCGATAAGGCCCCAGCCTGGGCACAACGGTTCGTCACCAGCTCGGTCGGCCTTGCTCGGACGACCCGGGCTGAGCGGCTCGCGGCGAGGGGCGGTAGCACCAGCTAAACCGGTATGTTCTGGTTTTCCAGAACAAGAGCAAGCGCCCTACCTAGCTCCGGCGATCTCACGACGCGCGCGAAGGCACACGGGACGGCTCGTACTCAGCAATAGGGACCGGCTCGCCGTTCACGATCTTCCGCAAGGCTTCTGGGAACGGGTCCGCAAAGTCGAGGCCGATCGAAAGCAGATCGCTGCGAAGGCAAGCCATGTGGTTTCTGACGCGATGGAGGCGCTGGTCCTCTGAGTACCGACAGGAGACCTGGAGTGCGGACGGGCCAGGGACAGAGGAGCGAGGGGAGACGCTGAGCACCTCGCTTTCGAGGCCAACACTCAGGCGGAACCCTCGCTCACCGATGGACTCACTCCAAGATGCCCCCTCAAGAGCGTTAACCGTGTGCTGAAGCGCGGCATGGGCGCGGCGGTGCTTGACCCCGTTCATGAGCCCTGTTTAACAGGTCGGCGGCGCCTATCAAGGGAAACGCGACTGCCTACACCTTGATAGAGGCGGTGACCACCACGGTCTTCAACCGGTCGCCCAGTACACGAGGCGCAGCCGGTCGGTGTCATCGAGCACCGGCGACAGCCGCGGTCCGCCGCTGCGGTTCCCCGGCCTCGGGGTCGACAGAGATGACGACCAGGCGCGTCCAAGGCGTGTAGCGGGGCCCGGCTATACGCTCATCGAGGGCCGAACGGGCGTGTGTCACCGCAGGGCGGCCGTGGGACCGCTCTACTCAGCCGAGTGTCAGTCGAGTACGGGACTCGCGGCTGCGGCTCCTTCGACCTTGGCGCACCATGGTTCGCTGGCGCACTTGCCTCCGAGGCCGGGATCGGGGCAGGTGCACTCTGGTGGCTCCGCACAACGGACTACCAGCCCTACTACGGCGCCCTCAAGCCACTGCTCGAAGACCACGCCAGGCTCCTGACCAAGGCGATCGACCGCCGCCTACCACGCCGCCAATGACGACGAGTCCGGGCCTTGACCCCGGTTCCTGGACACGGGTTATGCGGCTTGCGTCAGCGTAGTTGATGTCGTTCGGAAGGCGTTCTCGTAGGCGATGGGGCTGCGGT
>NZ_JOGO01000129.1 GCF_000719475.1 Streptomyces sp. NRRL F-5630
CGGAACAGCGTCCACAACTCCTCCGGCACCAGACGCTCCACCAGATCAGCCATGCACGGCTCAACGAGCGACTACGCCAATAGAAACGGCCTCTTAGCGTGGCGATCGCAGCAGTTGGTGCGGTCATCATGGTGCTCACCAGCGGTTGATGGTGTCGGTGGCGGCACTCCGCTCAACGTCATCACCACCGCAGTGAACGCCAAGACGTCACCCAGCCCCTCGCCCTGGTCGCCGGGACCCCGCCCGTCGCGACCCGCCCGGACCGGCCCCCGCCGCCGGCCCGATGCCCTGCTCGGCGACAAGGGCTACGACCCCAACCCGAACCGGGGCGCGTTACGCAAGCGACGGACCCTGCCTGTCATCTCACGCAAGGGCTGCCCGAACTCAAAGGGATGGGCAAGCTCCGCTACGTCGTCGAGCAGACCTTCGCGCTCCTCCACCACTCCCAGCGTCTCGCCGTCCGCTGGTAACGCCGCACCGAACTCCACGACGCCTTCATCTCCCTCGCCTGCAATCTGATCTGCCGGAGACGCCTCAAGAAGACCCGCACATGATCGTGTTACGAGCTCTACGAGAGGTAGTGGCTGGAGTACCGGGAATCCAAACCGGTACTCCAGCCGCTCCTTTGGTGCGGGCGGACCATGTTCTGGGGATGTGCTGCGCGGAGTTCCTGCAGTCGAGTTCGCGATGGCCGAGTGATCTCGGAAATGACCAAAGCCCAGCTCAGAGCGCGTCTGAGCTGGGCTTTGCGGTGAGCCCCCTGTCGGATTCGAACCGACGACCCACGCTTTACAAGAGCGTTGCTCTGGCCATCTGAGCTAAGGAGGCGGGTGCCAGCAGTGTAACGGAGGGAGGGGTGTGGGGCGTCCGGAAGGGGGCGGTGGGCGTTGCGGGGATCGCGTCCAGGACGCACGATGGCTGGTGACGTCGGAGCGGGGCACGGGGGTGCCGGGCGAGAGCGCGGGCCGCCGTGGCGGGCCGGGGCCGTGGGCGCCGGGACAGGGGGAAGCATGAAGTTCGACATGGGTTCGACGACGCTGGCATCGCTCATCAAGAGCACGGGTGGGTCGAGTGACGACCTCGGCGCCCTGATTCAGCAGCTCGTCATCGCGGCGCAGCCGCTGGAGGGCAAGTTCAACGGCAACGGCAAGGCCGTTTTCGACTCCTTCAAACTGCGCGCCGACGAGATCACCGCGGAGCTGAACGGCTCGCTTTCCTCGATCCTCGGTGGGCAGGCGGGGATGGACTCCGCCTTCGGCACGGGGGACCAGGAGCAGGGGGACAACGCGCACCGGAACATGGGCGCGGCGAACTTCGACGCGGCCCGGTTCAGGGGCTGAGCCCCGCGTTACCGGCCATTCTCGGCCAATCAGCACCGCAGAGGGGGAGTCATCGCATGGCAACACAGGATCGCCGCTCGTACGACACGGGGGCGTCGGCGGAGGTGCAGGGCGGTTTGCAGGGGATCCTGGGCCGGCTGGAGACCGTACTCGCCGACCGCGACGGGGCGGTCAAGGCGGCCATGGCCGACTACCAGGCCGACGGGGTCTCCGACGAGTACCACGGCAAGGAACTGCGCTGGAACAAGGCGGCGAACGAGGTGCGGGAGATCATCCGCCTCGTGCGTTCCACGCTGGAGGAGAACGACGCGACCGCCCACTCCACTCTCGCCAAGGCGCGATCCGCGGTGGAGAACATCGGCTGACGCGGCCTGCCGGGACCGTCGGCTGCTACGGGGCGCTCGGCATCCACAGGCCGCGGGGGACCAACAAACCGCTCGGGGTCTTCAGCCAGCGGGGACCCATGGCACGTCGGGGGCCCGCGGCGTCCAGAAAAATGACAACTGAAGTCACTGCAACGGGGGTTCGTGGTGAGCGGGTGGGACATCGATGTCGACGGTGTCGCGTTCGTGACGGGGCTGGTCGGCCTCGCCATGCGGGACTTGGGCACGGACGTCGAGGCGTATGGCACGGACATGGAGAGCGCGGCGGTCTCGGCCGGGACCGTGGCGGGCGTCTCCGGCGGGCCGGCGCCCACGGGAGCCGTCGGGGCCGCCCTCGCGCTCTTCGCCGAGGGCACGGCGCAGGAGGTGGCGATGCTCGCCGCGCGCGCCGCGAAATCGGTCAACGGGGCGCACGAAGCGACGGGTTACTACATACTCGGTGACGAGGAGATGGCGGCCCAGGCGCAGCACCGCGCCCTCGCGGCCCCCGAGGTCGACCTGCCGGGCCGCGGTGACGGCGGGGGCCACAAGTGATCTCACCGGGCGCCATCCCCCAGTTCACGGGGGACTTCGAGCAACTCGACAAGGACGTCTCCGCACTTCGCAGCGACGCGATCGGAATCCGGGGCGGCGGCGCGGACGTCCACTCCCGCTTTCAGGCGCTCGCCGCCTTCTACGAGGCCCCCGAGGCTGAGGAGTTGTTCGCCACCACTCGGCCGGTGATGGACGGCGCCGACACCTTCGCCACGAAGCTGGAGACCGTGGCGGGCGCGCTTCAGACCTACGCGGCCGAGGCACGTCCGCAGGCCGAGCGCCTGGACCAGCTCAGGACGCAGGCATTCGCCTTCGTCGAGAGCGTCGAGGACGACGACGACTGGACCGAGGACGAGGGAAAAGTCGAGCGCCACAAGGCGCTCATGGACGGGGTCGCCGCCGCCCAGGCCGCTTTCCAGGAGGCTGAGCGGAGCGCCGCGAACACCATCAGCGCGCTCGTCGGGGGCCCCCGCTTCGTCGAGGACAACGGTGACCACACCGTCGACGACAAGACGGTGATGTACGGCTACGGACTCGATCAGCTCCAGCATGCCGAGGAGTTGCCGTGGGGGACGGCCGAGGAGCGCACCTACGAGCGGTGGAGCCTCGGGTGGTGGGGGCACGGGGTGAAGAGCTTCGTGTGGGACGGGCTCGTCATCGACAACATCGGGGGCGCGCTCGACGGTCTGTGGACGCTCGTCGGCGGTCACGGCTGGGGCAAGGCCGGGGACGCCTGGAGCGGACTCGGCGACGTCTTCGGCGGCATCTCGGCGTACATCATGACGCCCTACGACTGGGCCATGGACCAGGTCTTCGGCCCCGCGCCGCCGGACGCCACGACCGAGCGGCAGAAGAAGGCGCTGCGGGAATTCAGCAAGGGCCTGGTTGCCTGGGACCAGTGGGGGGACGACCCGGCGCGCGCCTCCGCGACGGTCGTCTTCAACTTCGGGACGCTCTTCCTCGGCCCGGCCGCCGCGGCCTCGAAGGCGGGCAAGGGCGGCGCGGCGGCGAAGACCGCGGCGAACGTGGCGAAGGCGCTCGACCACCTCGACCCGGTCGCCGCGGGCATCAAGGCCGCCGGGAAGGTCGCGAGCCGGCTCCCGAAGCTCTCCGAACTCCCGTCCCGCCTCCTGCCCGCCTCGCGGCTCACGGAGGACGGAACCCCGGCCGTCCACACGGTCGTAGAGGCGCCGGACGGCTCGTACGTGCGTATCGAGGACGGCGAGTTCGTCCAGTACGACAAGAACGGACACCGCGTCGAGGCGGAGGTCCCGAAGGAGCCGTCGCCCGAGCAGAGCCCGGCCACGACACCGGCGCCCCACCGCGAGCCCGCGATGGCGGGTACAAGGCCCCGTGCTCCCGAGGCCCACGCGCACGTTGCCGATGACGCCGGGACCGCGCCGGGCCGCACGGACCCGGCGGGGCACGCGCGCGGACACGGGACCGAGGGCGCCGGGACGGGGCCCGAGCGGACCGGTGACGGCCCCGCCGTGCCCACGGCGAGGCCGGGCGGCGGAGGCGGTCACGGGATCGGCGGCGGGCCCGGGCTCGGGCTCGACGGCGACGGGCTGGACGACGCGGCCCGTGCGCGCTCCGGCGGCAACAGTGACGGTACGGGTACGCGCGGCGGCGACGGTACGGGTACGCCCGCCCCGGTGACCCGGCCCCCGTACATGCGGGAGGGCCCGAACCCGTACCCGGAGCACGCGACCGCGGAGCAGATCAAGGAGATCCAGGTCTACCGGGCCAACCACGAACCCGGCTACTTCGAGAAGTACTACAACAGGGAGGGCGACCGCCTGCACCTCACGGTCCACGACGAGAGCGGGCGTACGCCGGTCCAACTGCACGTCGATCCCGAGACCAAGGCCAAGCGGGCGGCGTCGGACGCCGCGCCGCCGATCGGGGAGAAGTACGTCGACGAGGGCGCGCGAAGGGGCGACCGCGAGGGAGCCCTGGACGAGAAGACGCTCAAGAAGCTGGACGAGGCGGCGGCGGAACGGCAGAAGCACATCGACGCCGCGATGGAGGCCGAGAAGAAGAAGCAGCGGCTTCTGGCCAATGGGGACGACCCGGCGGCACTGCGTGCGGCTGAGCAGGAGTCCTCGTCCGCCATGGACGCGCGGACGAAGGCGGCGGAGCGGTACGGGGAGACGGTCGCGGCGGAGCAGGTGATCCCCGAGCACTACCCGGGTTCGACCCCGATCACCCTGCACGGCCCCAGGAACGGCAACGACCAGTTCGACCAGGTGTGGAAGAAGCCGGACGGCGGCTATGTCGTGGTCGAGGCGAAGTCGACGGTGAGCACCCAGTTGGGGTCGCGGAAGATCGCCGAGCTCAACGGGGACCGTGCGATGCAGGGGACGCGCGAGTACTTTATGGATATCTTGCAGAAGATGAGGGATCGTGGTGGCGAGTTCCCCACCGATAAGAAGCTGGCGAAAGACCTGAAGGCGGCTCTCGGTGAGGGTAAAGTCGAATATATTCTCGTAAAGGGCAAGGTGGATGGCCCTCTGTATGCTGGATACGAGAAGTATCAGTTCGATATCTGATGACGGGAAAAGTGAATGAGTATGTTGATTTCGCGCCATGGTGCGCTCGGACCTCACGCTGCCGAGTTGGCGAGTGACCTGGAGAAGGAGGTGGCGGAAGATGTGGAGTCTCTGGAGCGGTCCCCGGGCATGATTGATGCCTACTTCCGTGACTCCATTTCCTGGGTGCGGGCGCGATTGGCGATCGATCCCGAGGCTGCGGAGTTGCCGACGTGGAAGGCTGTGACGACGGCGATGCAGTTGGGGTCCTTGTATTTTCGGCTGGGCGCGCCAGGGGCTGTGGAGCCTGTGGTGGAGCGGGTTGCTCGGGTGGAACGGTCTGTTCCGCTTCCGGTAGAGGACCAGCGGCGCAGGCCGAATTTCGGGTACTGGCTCGATGCCTTCTACCTTGCGGTGGTGTGCCGGGACGGGGCTCGGGCCAACGCTTTGTGTGAAGTTCCTGTCGCGTTGATGCGGGAGGCTCCTTTTCATTTTGATGAGTACTTGCCGAATTGGGTGGGTGCACTTCAGTCATACTGTGTGGGGCGGGCTGATCTTGGGGAGAAGCTGACGGCTGCGATTCAGTTGTCCGATCCGTCGGCGTTGCGGGTCGTGGACGGCGACATGATGAACAAGGTGCTGTATCCGCCGATCAACCTCTTTTACTTGTTCCTCCGGAACAAGCGGGATGAGTTCGGCCCTGCGCTGGTGGATGCGCTGAAGTTGCACAAGGCGTACTGGTCTGCGGATGAAGACACGGCGAAAAACACTGCGGGATTCTTTTCGCTCCCCCTTCTGGCGATGGCCTGCCTCGCCCGCGACGCGGGTTTCCCGATCGACGTGGAGTCGCCCTACCTCCCCCGCTTTCTCCTTAGCGGGGAGTGGGTGGGGGAGTTTCCCACGTGACCTGACAGGCGGATCGACAGCCCCCGCCCAGCGCGTGCGCGCGGTACCCACTTGCCCTCGTGGGGTGTGGTGGGGGATTTTCTTGATGGACGGGGAGGGGGTCGTTGTGGGTGCACAGGACTATGACGGGCAGTTGCTGGAGTCGGTCGCCGTGCGGCGGCGGAGGTTGCGGGATGCCGTGGTGTTCGGGGGGCGGCGCAGCCGGCGGGCCTGGGACGAACGGGTGGGGAAGGCCGTCGTCGGGATGGTGATCGCGGCGGTGCTGTGCGCGGGGTGCGTGGGGTGGTCGTTCCTCTCGCACCGGGTGATCGGGAAGAGCACGTACGGGGTGTCGACGCGGTGAGTGGTACGGGCGTGCTGAGCAGGGTGACGCTGGTCGGGGAGCGGCGGCGGGCCGATCTGGTCCTTCCTGCCGGGGAGCCGGTCGGGGTGCTGCTGCCGGAGATCCTGCGGGTGCTCGACGACCGGGTCGGGGAGCGGCCCGAGGTACGGCAGTTGATCACCGTCGAGGGTGAGGCGCTCGCGCAGGACGTGACGTTGGAGGGCGCCGGGATCGCGGACGGCGCGGTGCTGCGCCTCGTACGGGCCGAGGACGCGCCCTCGGCTCCGGTCGTGCACGACGTGAGCGACGAGGTCGCCGCCGACCTGGAGGTACGGGCCTGGCGCTGGGGGCCGGGGGCACGGCGCTCCGCGGCCGGGCTCGCGGCGACCGGCTGGGCGCTCGCCGCCGGGATCGTCGCGCGCGGCGAGGCAGCGCTCGGCACCGTGGCGGGTGTGCTGCTCGTGACCGCCGTGCTGTGTTTCGCGGCGGCCCCCTTCGTACGGGGCAGGGCCGCGCCCGCCGCCGCGCTGACCGGGGCGGGCGGGGCGCTCTCGGTACTCGCCGCCTGGACGTACGCGGACGCCGCGGACTGGGGAGGTGCCGCGCGCCTCGCCGGGGCCGCCGGGGCGGTGGGGCTCGCGCTGCTGCTCGCCGCGTGGTGCACGCCGCTCGGGCGCGGCGCGCTGTTCGGGGCCGGCGCGCTCGGCGTCTCGTTGCTCGTGTGGGAGGCGGTGCTCGCCGCCGGGGGCGCGGTACGGGCCGGGGCGCTCGCCGCCGTCATGGGTGTCCTCCTGCTCGGCGTGCTGCCCCGGCTCGCGCTCATGGCCTCCGGCCTCACCGCGCTCGACGACCGGCGCGCGGCCGGGGCCTCGGTGAGCCGACACCGCGTGGGCACGGCACTCGCGGCGGCCCACCGGGGGCTGAGCCTCGCGACCTGCGTCCTCGCGGTCTCGACGGCGGGGGCGGGGATCGTACTGCTGCGCGAGGTCTCGGTGTGGACGGTGTCGCTCGCGGCGGCGACTGCGCTCGCCCTCGCGCTGCGCGCCCGCGCCTTCCCGCTCGCCGCGCAGGTCACCGTGCTCCTCGCCGGGTCCGCCGCCGTGGTCCTCGCGCTGCTCCTCGCCTGGCGTGAACATGCGCAGACGCAAGGGGCGTTGGCGGTGTTCGTGGTGCTCGCCGCGGCCTGCCTCGCGGTGCTGTTCGTGGAGCCCGCCGAGCACGTACGCGTGCGGGTGCGGCAGGCGGGTGACAGCCTGGAGTCCCTGGCGGTCGTGGCGCTGCTGCCCCTGCTCCTGGGAGAGTTCGGGGTGTACGCGCGGCTGCTGGACACTTTCTCGTAAGCGGCGGGTACGGAGCGGGGGACGGTATGACGGCGCCGAGCGACTGGCAGCGTGACTTGATACGGGAGGTGGGGGCGGCGGACGCCGGAGGGGAGCGCTCGCGGCCCGGTGACCAGCCCGCGAACCCGCCCGCCAGGGCCTCCAGGGTGTCACCCGCCTGCCGCACCCGCACGCGTACGTGCTCGGCGGGCTCCACGAACAGCACCGCGAGGCAGGCCGCGGC
>NZ_JOGO01000130.1 GCF_000719475.1 Streptomyces sp. NRRL F-5630
GCCCCGCCCCGGCCGCCCGCCCCGACACGGACACCCCCCCAAAAGGAACGCCCCCCGGACCTCCCAGCCGTACGGCCTCGCCTGGCCCGGTCAGCGCGCACCCGTCGTGCTCGGGTGACAGCCGCCCCAGCCGGTGTACCACCCCCCTCGGAGACCGCCGTCACCGCCGAACCGCCGACACCGGTGGCCCTTCCTCCGCTTCGCCTCCCCGGACGTCGTAGCGTCAGCGGGGGCGGCACGCAGCCGTCACCATGTCAGCAGCCCCGGCGCGGGCAACGACTCGCGGCGGGGGGAGGAGTGTCCATGTCCGCGTCCGAACCGTCCCCTTCCGCCACCCCGGCCCCGCGGTCGGCCGGTGAGCCGCAGCAGAACGTCAGCTTCCCGAGCGCGGGCGGCACCGCGCACGGCTACCTCGCCCTGCCGCCCACCGGACGTGGTCCCGGGGTGCTCGTCATCCAGGAGTGGTGGGGGCTCACCGAGCACATCGCCGACGTGACGCGCCGTCTCGCCGCCGAGGGCTTCGTCGCCCTCGCCCCGGACCTGTACGGCGGCGCCGTCGCCCACGACACCGCGGAAGCGGGCCGGATGATGGGCGCCCTGCCGGTGGAGCGCGGCGTGGAACTGCTCTCCGGAGCGGTGGACTACCTGCTCGGCCTTCCCGAGGTCACCTCCTCCTCCGTGGGCGCGGTCGGCTTCTGCATGGGCGGCGGTTTCGTCCTGCAACTGGCAGCGACCGACCCCCGGGTCAGCGCCGCTGTCCCCTTCTACGGGGTGATCCAGGGCGAACTCCCGGACTTCACCGGGACGCGCGCCGACATCCTCGGGCACTACGGCGAACAGGACGGCAGCGTCCCGCCCGAGTCCCTCGACGCGCTGCGGGCCGCGCTGCGGAAGGCCGGAGTCACCCCCGACCTGCGCCTCTACCCGACCGGCCACGCCTTCTTCAACGACCGTCGCGAGACGTACCACGCCGACGCAGCCCGCCAGGCGTGGCAGTCCACCCTCGGCTTCCTGCGCAGCCACCTCGGGACGACACCGGGGAGGTGAGCCGCCGACGGCCGGGGGACGTGCGGGGGTCGTCTTCGGTGCGGGGGGTGTCGGTAGGCGCGGCGGGTGGCGTTGGCGAGGGCCTGGGGGCTGTACCCCGCGAAGAGGGCCACCTCGGCCTCCCGTACCTCCGTGATCGCTTCGAAGAGCGGATCGCCGAGCGCCGCGCGCAGCACCTCCGACTGCCGGAAACGGGCCACCGCTTCCGGCAGTGAGCCCGGCAGCCGGGCCGGCCTCTCCTCCTCCGCCAGGTCCGCCGGGTCTCCCGCCGTGGCCGGGGGAAGTCGCTCGCCGCGCTCCAGGCCGCCGAGACCCGCGGCGAGCACCGCGCCCGCGACGAGGTACGGGCTCGCCGCCGCGTCGAGGCACTTGACCTCGGCGTTCGCCGTCTCGGCCCGGCCCGGCGTACCGGGGATCAGGCGCAGTGCCGCCTCCCTGTTCTCCGGCCCCCAGCACTGGAAGGCGCCCGTCCAGCGTGAGGGGGCCAGGCGCAGATAGCTCGCGGGGCTGGGGGCGCCGATCGCGAGCAGGGCCGGAAGCTCGCCGAGGATGCCCGCGAGGAAGGACTCGGCCTCCGGGCGCAGCCCGCTCGGCCCCTCGCCCCCGCCGCACAGGTTGATCCCGTCGCGCCACAGGCTCAGGTGCAGGTGCCGGCCGTTGCCCACCTGGTCGGCCAGAACGCTGGGCCCGAAGTTGGTCTCCCAGCCGTACCGGACGGTGACGGCGCGGATGGTCTCCTGGACGAGGACCACGAGGTCGGCGGCGCGGACGGGCCCGGCGGGCGCGACGGACAGTTCGAACTGCCCCGGCGAGTACTCCGGGTGGATCTGGAGGACCTCGACGCCCTGCCGCTCCAGGGCGACGAGGATGTCCCGCAGGTAGTCGCCGTGCGGTGCCAGACGTGTCATGCCGTACGCGCCGCCCGGCGCGGGCGGGCGTGGCTCCGCCTCCGCGTGCGCGGAGTTCCCCGCGTCGGTGCCGTCGGCGGGGAGGGTGACGATCCACTCGGTCTCGAAGCCCATGAGCGGTGAGAGCCCCGCCGCCTCCGCGCGGGCGGTGATCCGGCGCAGGAAGGTGCGGTGGCAGGCGGCTGCGGGGGCGCCGGACTGCTCGTACCTG
Source organism: Streptomyces sp. NRRL F-5630 (assembly GCF_000719475.1). Classification (GTDB taxonomy): domain Bacteria; phylum Actinomycetota; class Actinomycetes; order Streptomycetales; family Streptomycetaceae; genus Streptomyces. The sequence goes on from NZ_JOGO01000130.1 coordinate 2,167, forward strand.
TCGCCGGGGGCCCAGGCCCAGCCCGGCTGCCCCGCGAGGACCGTGAGAGCGCTCAGGTCGGGGACGACGCGGAGGTCGCCCTCCGGGCCGCCGATGTACGTACTGCTCGTGAAGGAGTCGTCGACGAGGGCCACGTCGAAGACCGGCGAGAGCCCGACGCCGTCCTGTCCCGCCCGCGCCAGGCGTGCCGCGGGCACCGCTTTGACCCGGGTGATCCCGGCCGTGTCCACCGTCGTGATCGCGACCCCGGCCACCTCCGGTGGGAGCGACGGCACCTGTCCGGTCCCCTGCGCCGCGGGGAAGGCAGGGGTGGGGGCGCCGGGGGCGGGCGCGATGCGGGGCTGCGGGGACTGGGTGTGCATGACGAGGCGTCTCCTCCTGTCACGGGGCGGCACCGTCGTACCGGAACCACGCCGTGACAGGAAGGTACCCATCAACTACTCTGTGTGAAAACTCTGGCGGGTAAGTGTGACCATCGCACTGTGTAAACGTGATGATCGGCCCGGAGGGGGGTGTGTGGTCGGGAGGGCACTGCCGAGGCGGTCGGGAGGGAACCGCTGGAGTCTTCAGCTCCCGGGCCCGGATCGGCCAGGACCTCGTCAGCCCCGGATCGGTGAAGACCTCTCAGGTCCGCAGTGGCCAGGTCGGGATCACCTCGCGCCGCCACGTGCTGTTCGCGACGTGCGCGAAGGACCCGTACCAGGCCGCGACCGCCGTCACGAGCCCGAGCCAGCCGCCCACGTGGTCGACGCCGCTGGAGCCGGCGAAGGCGCCCGCCGAGAGGAAGGCGAACGTCAGCGTGAGGAAGACGAAGACGCCGAGGACGACGCCGTTGGTGCGCAGCGCCGCGACCGTCATGTACGCGGTGAAGATCGCCCAGGCGAGGAGGAAGAGGCCCGTGGCCTTGTCCGCGTAAGCCGGGTCGAGGCCGGGCGCGATCTTGCCGACGTAGAGCGCGAAGGCGAGCCAGAAGCCGCCGTAGGAGACGAACGCCGTCGCCGAGAAGGTGTTGTTCCTGCGGAACTCCCAAAGCCCCGCGAGCAACTGCGCGAGGCCCCCGTAGAAGAGCGCGAGGGGCAGGACGACCTTCTCGACGGAGTCGTCGAGCAGGCCAGCGTTGAAGACGCTGAGCACGAAGGTCGTCAGGGCGAAGGCGCCGAGGCCGAGACCACCGGGATCGGCCACCTGCGCGGGCGCGGCGGAGGGTTCGGGGGTGGTCGCGGGGCGGGTGGTGGCCGCCGCGGGCCTGGGCTTGCTGGGGGACACGAGCTGCTCTCCTCTCCTTGGGGGCCGCACGGGGAGGGACGGGCGCGGGCCGCGCGAGACGGTCCCGGGGCACGTTCCGCGGGTGCGGGGAGTCGGAGCGCGGGCGGGGGGAGGGGGCGCGCGACCGCGTACGGGCGGCGCGCGAGCGGCCCCTACGCGGACTCACCTGCCCTCTCACGGCGGCCCGTTGCTTCGGCGAAGCCATCCTCGGCCTGTGGCATAACAGCGTCAAGATCCTCGGCCGATAATTCATGTACGCGCCAACTAGTAGAACGTCGCTTCTGAGGTGCGGGATAGAGGTGTCTGCGTCTGGGGCGGGTGTCTGTAGTGCTCATGTGCCCCCCGGTCTGCCGCCGGCCGGTACGGATGGCTTGAGGCCACGCGACGAGTTCGGTGTCGAGGTTGTCGAGAGCGGTGACGCCGGCCAGGGGATCGACCCGGACGAGGGTGGAGCAGGTCCCGTAGCGGGTACGCGCAGTGCTCCTTGCGGACGGTGCCCGGGGTCGAGGGATCGGGGCTCGCGCGTGGTCCAGGAGCGGGCAGGGCTCCGCCTCCCTGCGGGCCGCCGGGACCCTCGCGTTGAAGGGCCGGGCGTACCCGCGAGGACGCCTTTCCTCCGTGCGGCGAACTCGCCGTTCGCCTGCGGTGGGAGGGAGGCCGATCCTGACCGCCCGGGTCAGCGCGTCACACTCCTCGACGCTCAACCAGCGAACGACGGAGGCGACTGCGCAAGCACCCGTCCTCGTGGAAGGAGAGGAAAGCAGCTCACCCTTCGCTCTCCGTGCCACAAGCAAATGTGGGGGACAGGGCTCTCCTAGGCGGTGTCGAGCGCCGACAGCTGCCGGGTGATCCGGTCGAACAGCTCCGTCAGCGGTTCGCCGATGTCCCGGCCGAACTCGGTGAGCCCGTACGTGACCTGCGGTGGCGTCGTCGGCTCGACCTTCCGCCAGACCAGGCCGTCTGCGACCAGTGCGCGCAGGGTCTGGGCCAGCATCTTCTCGCTGATGCCCTGGATGCTCTCGCGCAGCTCGTAGAACCGCAGGTCGTTGCGCCGCAGGGAGATCAGCACCCAGACGCCCCACCGGCTGGTCACGTGGTCGACCACGTCGCGCGCCAGGCAGTCAGTGTGAAACACCTCATACCGCTCACCGGTCTCGGCCCCTCTGCGCTGCACGCCTTCCGCCATGTCAGCAGCTTACCTTCTGGTATGTCCTTACTAGAAGTTAGCCCTCGCTCCTATCGTGACCACCCTCAGTGCACATCCGACAAGGAGCTGATCATGATCGTGGTGACCGGGGCGACCGGAAACATTGGCCGACCGCTGACGCGGGCGCTGGCGGAGGCGGGCGAACAGGTGACGGCGGTGTCCCGGCACCAGGCGGTGGTGCCGGACGGTGTCCGCCACCGGGTGGCCGACCTCGCCGAGCCGGCCGGTCTGCGGCCCGCACTGGCGGGGGCGACGTCGCTGTTCCTGCTGCTCTCCGGCGATCTGCACGCCGCCGGTGCCCGTCCCGCCGACATCATCGGCGAGGCCGTGGACAGCGGAGTCCGTCGCATCGTCCTGCTCTCCACGCTCGGTGTGGTGACCAGGCCCTTCGGAGCGACGCGGATCGCGATGCGCGCGCTGGAGGAGACGGTGCGGGAGTCCGGCCTGGAGTGGGCCGTCCTGCGGCCGGGCGGCTTCGCCTCCAACGCCCTGTGGTGGGCCGGGTCCGTCCGCTCGCGACGGGTCGTCGCGGCGCCCTTCGGCGATGTCGGAGTGCCGGTCGTCGACCCGGCGGACATCGCCGCGGTGGCGGCGGCCTGCCTGCTGGAGGACCGCTGCACCGGCGGCGCGTACGAGCTGACCGGCCCCGAGGTGATCACTCCGCGCGAGCAGACGGAAGCCCTCGCGGCAGCGCTGGGCTCGCCCGTGGCCTTCCACGAGCTGACCCGCGACGAAGCCAGGACCGCGATGGCCCAGAGCATGCCGGAGGAACTCGCCGACGAGACCTTGGACATCCTCGGCGATCCGAGCCCGGCCGAGCTGCGAGTCAGCCCGGACGTGGAGCGCGTCCTCGGCCGTCCCCCGCGGCCCTTCGCCGACTGGGCCGCCCGCAACGTCGCCGCTTTCCGCTGAGACCGGTGGCCCGGGCGGTACTCGCCCGGTGCTGAGACCGCCTGGGTTCGCCGGTGGGTGGTCGTAGCTGTTGGACGTGCGGTGACGTCGGTTCCAGCCGCTGGAGGCGCGGTGCAGCGCCTGTCCGCGTGCGGAATGCCCGGCCAGGAGGGGCGGAAACCGGTGTGTCCCGCCTGGTCGGGCCGGCAAAGCGATGGCAGGACGAGCATGAGCCAGCCGCCGGGCCGCCGGGACCGGTTGAGCCCGGCCGCCTCCTGGAGCTGGTCGAGCGCTCAGGGCTCCGAGGGCTGGGCGGGGCCCGGCTCCGCGACTCCCGCGGGGGCGGGTGCGGCTGTCGGCGCGGCGGCGGGGGTGGGGCGGGCGTCCGTGTTCAGCTCGGCCAAGGTCGCGGAGTCGAAGCCGAAGAGGTACGTGGCGGCGAAGCCCACGCCGTACCCGGCCAGCAGGCCGAGACCGTAGACCGCGGCGGTGGCGCCGAGGCCGCGGTTCCCCGCGAGCAGCGGGAAGAGGGCCCACCCGGAGGGCCCGATGGCGGTGGCCCCCACCTTGGTGCCGAGCATGGAGAAGAGCCCCACGAGCCCGCCCCCCGCCGCGCCCCCCGCGCACGCCGTGATGAACGGCCGGCCCAACGGCAGCGAGACACCGTAGATCAGTGGCTCACCGACCCCCAGCACCCCGGCGGGCAGGGCCGATCTGACGGTCCGGCGGATGGAGGTGTTCCGCTTCAGCCGCAGCGCGACCGCGAGCGCGCAGCCCACCTGCCCCGCCCCGGCCATCGCGAGCACCGGGAGGAGAACGGTGTAGCCCTGGGACTCGATGAGCGTCGTGTGGATCGGGATGAGCGCCTGGTGCAGGCCCAGCATCACGAGGGGAAGGAAGAGGCCGCCGAGCACGACGCCCGCGAACGCGCCCGTGTGCGTGAGGAGCCAGTCCGCCGCCGTACCGATCCCCTCGGCGACCTCGCCCGCCACGTACATCAGGCCGTAGAGGGTCACCAGCCCCGAGACGAGCACCGTGAGGGCCGGGGTGACGAGCACGTCGACGGCCTCGGGCACCCGGCGCCGGCACCAGCGCTCCACGTACGCGGCGAGGGCGGCGGCGCCGAGCGCGCCCAGTACCCCGCCCTGACCGGGCACGAGCGGGGTGCCGAACACCTCCACCTTGGCCACACCGGGGAAGACGATGATCGCCGCGACCGCGCCGCCGAGCACGGGCGTGCCCCCGAACTCCTTGGCTGTGTTGTAGCCGACGAACACCGTGATGAGCGCCATGAAGCCGGAGGAGACCGCGGTCAGCGCGGCCGTGAACCCTCCCGCCCAGCCGAGGTTGACCAGCAGTCCGCCCAGCCCCGCGATGATCCCGCAGCCGATCAGCGCGGGGATGAGGGGCACGAAGATGTCCGCGACGCGGCGGAGGAAGAGCTTGACGGGGGTGCGGTTGCGCGCCCGGCGCTCGGCGCGGATCTCGGCACCGCGGGTGGCGAGCGCGTCGGCGGTGGAGGAGGTGGTGCCGGAGAGAGCGGCGTCCGCTGCGGCGGGTGCGGGGGCGGCGTCCCGGCCGTCGTCGACCAGGCGAGCGAACTCGGGGGTCACGCGGGCGACCTTCCCCGGACCCAGCACGACCTGGTACGAACCGCCGTCCTCGACCACGCCGAGGACGGCGGGCAGTGCGCGCAACGCGGCGTCGTCGACTCGCGAGCGGTCCGCGAGCCCGAGCCGCAGCCGGGTCATGCAGTGGGTGACCGAGGTGACGTTGGCGGCGCCACCCACCAGCGGCAGGATCGCCGCCGCCGTCGCACGGTGCTCGTTCCCGGCCATCGCCCAGCCGCCTTCCGCTGCCGCCACCGACGCCCCTGGCGCGGGGCGCGCCGAGGCCGTGGTCCGAGGGTGCGGGAGCGGGTGGGGGAGGGGGCGGAGGCTCGCGGGGGCGGGGGGGGG
>NZ_JOGO01000131.1 GCF_000719475.1 Streptomyces sp. NRRL F-5630
CCACCGCCCCCACCGGCGACAAACCCACCCAGACCCCCAACGCCTCGGGAGTCCCGGCGGGATACCCCCGCACGAAGGCGGGGGCCGAGAGCGCGGCGGCGAACTACACGGTGGCACTGGGGTCGGACGGGATGTACGTGACGGATCGCCGCCACGCCATCCTGGACAGCCTCTACACGAAGAGCGCGGCCACGAAGAAGAAGGGGCCGCTGGACCAGGCGTACTCCCAGGACATCCTCGGACGTGTCGGCCTGGAGGCCGACGGCTCGGCCCCCGAAGGCCAGACCTTCGTGTCGAGAAGCGTTCCGGTCGGCACCCGTTCCACCGCGTACACCGACTCCGCCAGCACGGTGGAGGTCTGGTACATGGCCCTGATCGGCCTCGCCGGCACGGACACCACGCACCCGGTCACGACGACCTGGCAGACCATGGTCCTGGATCTTCAGTGGGTAGACGGCGACTGGAAGATCGTGAAGGACAGCCAGAGGAACGGTCCCACTCCTGTTCCGGGAGACGACCGGGCATCGGCCTCGGACGAGATCAGCAAGGCGATCGAAGGGTACGGAGGCTTCACCTATGCGCGGTAGCCCCAGCTCCTGGCGTCGGCTCACGGTCGTCACCGCGGGCCTTCAGCTCACGCTGCTCGCGGTCGCCACCCGCGCGGCCGCCGATCCGAGCCCCGCCCCCTCGGACAACCAGGACTGCGACCTCCTGGTCGGTCCGGCCAAGCGGTACTGCGGGAGCGGCGCCCCCTCGAACTCGGACAACGGCCTCCCCGACGCCCTCGACCCCCTCGCCTCCCTCGCCAACGGCTGTGCCGACGCCGCCTCCTGGACCGTCGACAAACTCTCCGAAGCCGTCAAAAGCACCGCCAACGTCGACTTCACCAACCCCAAGTTCCTCCAGCAGTACGCCGTCGTCTTCGCCGCCTCCACCATCCTCACCCTCCTCCTCTGGCTCCTCGCCGTGGCCAAGCGAGCCGTCCGCGGCGTCCCCCTCACCACCGCCATCAGCGAAGCGGTCGGCTTCCTCTGGCTCACCGTCCTCGCCTCCGCCTTCACCCCCCTCATCCTCTACACCGTCGTCTCCGCCACCGACGGCATCACCGCCGTCCTCTCCCGCACCACCGGCAGCCAGACCGACGTCTTCTTCGGCTCCTTCTCCAAAGCCCTCGACCAGGGCGACGACATCGGCGGCGGGCCCATCATGCTCGTCGTCGTCTCCCTCGTCTCGATCCTCGCCGCCGGCGTCCTCTGGCTCGAACTCGTCATCCGCGCCGCCCTCCTCTACGTCGGCGCCCTCCTCGGCACCGTCGTCTACGCCGGCCTCGTCGACAAGAACATGTGGGGCCACGTCCGCCGCTGGGCCGGCGTCATGATCGCGGTCATCCTCGTGAAGCCCGTCATCGTCATCGTCCTCGGACTCGCCGGCGCCCTCGCCGGCGACGACGGCCCCTCCGCCTTCTCCGCCGTCGTCTCCGGCCTCGCGATCATCCTGCTCGCCATCTTCGCGAGCGCCATGATCTACCGCTTCGTCCCCGGCTTCGGCGACGAACTCGTGGCCTCCCGCTCCAACCGCATGCAGCAGGGCGCCGAGTCCCGCGCCGCCGCCGTTCTCTCCTCCCCCGCCTCCTTCGTCGCCCAGGGCATCAAGACCCACAGCGCCCGCAACGACGGCGGCGGCAACCCCGGCGGCGGCCAGAACCAGGGCGGCTCCAAGACCCCCCACTCGGTCGGCGAAGGCATCGCCGCCCACGGCACCCGCGGCGGCGGCCGGCAAGCGGCTGCCCCCGCCCCGCGCTCCGCCACCCAGACCCCGCACGCGTCCAACCGAGGCACGGGCACCAACAGCACGGGAGGTGAAGGGCGTTGACGACCCCACCCCAGACCTACGCGACCCGCCGCACCTATCTCATCGGCCGCGCACGGCCCAACGCCGTCATCGGCCGCAACCGTGAGAGCGGCGAACTCGCCCTCATCATCGCCGGGGCCTTCCTCGGCATGATGTGCGGGCTCCTCGTCCCCTTCCTCGCCCTGCGCCTCGTCCTCCTCATGGGCTTCCCGCTCCTCGCCCTCGCCGCCGTCTACGTCCCGTACAAGCGCCGCACCTTCTACAAGTGGTACGAGATCAGCCGCAGCTTCAAGCGGCTCAACCGCAGCGGCCAGGCCACCTACCGCTCCGCCGCCGCCGAGGCCGGCACCCGCATCGACGGCCGCGAGATCGAGGTCGGCCCGCCCCCCGGCATCGGCCGCATCTCCTGGCTCTCCGCCCCCTTCGGCCCCGACGAGATCGCCGTCCTCCTCCACGCCGACCGCCGCACCGTCACCGCCGCCATCGAGATCGAGGGCCCCGGCGTCGGCCTGCGCGACTCCGAGGACCAGGAAGCCCTCGTCGACCGCTTCGGCACCCTCCTCAAGCACGTCGCCAACGGCGACGGCTTCGTCACCCGCCTGCAAATGCTCGCCCGCACCCTCCCCGCCGACCCCGACGCCCACGCCAAGGACGTCAGCCAGCGCGGCGACCAGCGCGCCCCGCTCTGGCTCCAGGACAGCTACGAGCAGCTCCTCTCCATGGTCTCCACCTCCAGCGAGCAGCACCGCGCGTACCTCGTCGCCTGCATGGACTACGGGCGCGAACTCGCCGCCGAGGCGAACGCCATGGCCAAGGCCGCGCGCCCCCACGGCGGCCGCAAGCTCGACCGCGACGCGGGCCTCGCCATCGTCATGGCCCGCGAGCTGACCGACATCTGCTCCCGCCTCCAGGAAGCCGACATCCGCGTCCGCCAGCCCCTCGGCCAGGGCCGCCTCGCCTCCCTCATCCACTCCATGTACGACCCCGACCACCCCATCGACCACCTCCAGGCCATGACCCGCCGCAACGCCTGGCCCGCCGAGCTGGACGCCACCGAGCCCACCTACCTCCAGGCCAAGACCCGCGAGTCCGCGACCCGCGAGCCCTGGTGCCACGCCACGGCCTGGGTCAAGGAGTGGCCCATGACCCCCGTCGGCGTGAACTTCCTCGCCCCGCTCCTCGTCCACACCCCCGACGTCATCCGCACCGTCGCCGTCACGATGGACCTCGAACCCACCGAGGTCGCCATCGAGCGGATGCTCACCGAGAAGACCAACGACGCCGCCGACGCCAGCCGCGCCGCCAAGCTCAACCGCACCGTCGACCCCCGCGACATGGCCGCGTCGGGCCGTATCGACCAGCGCGGCGACGACCTCGCCAGCGGCGCCGCCGGAGTCAACCTCGTCGGCTGGATCACCGTCTCCTCCCGCAACCCCGAAGCCCTCGCCCGCGACAAGCGCACCATCCGCGCCTCCGCCGGCAAGTCCTACCTCAAGCTCGAATGGTGCGACCGCGAGCACCACCGCGCCTTCGTCAACACCCTGCCCTTCGCCACCGGCATCCGCCGCTGACCGCCCGCCCCCGCCTCCGCACCCGCCGCCCCGCCGGCATCCATCGCACCACCCGCCACCGCCCGGGAGCCCGAGATGAAGGACCCGCTGACCCTCCTCACCGACGCCTTCGCCGCATTCCTCTTCGGAAAGGTCGAGACCACCCGTCTCCCCGTCCGCACCTCGACCGGGCAGGCCCAGGCCGTCTACCTCCCCACCGCCGCCCCGGGCCTCGGCGACTCCGGCGTCATCATCGGCCGCGAGGTCTACAGCGGGAAGGGCTACATCTACGACCCCTTCCAGCTCTACGGACAGCAGCTCCCCGCCCCCCACTGGCTCGTCCTCGGCGAGTCCGGCAACGGCAAGTCGGCGCTGGAGAAGACATACGTGATGCGCCAGCTGCGCTTCCGGGACCGCCAGGTCGTCGTCCTCGACGCCCAGGGCGAGGACGGCGTCGGCGAGTGGAACCTCATCGCCTCGCAGCTCGGCATAACCCCCATCCGCCTCGACCCGACCGCGGCCCTGGACATGGGCATCCGCCTCAACCCGCTCGACCCCTCGATCACCACGACGGGACAGCTCGCCCTGCTCCGCACGATCATCGAGGTCGCGATGGGCCACGGCCTGGACGAGCGCTCCGGCTTCGCGCTCAAGGTCGCCCACTCCTACGTGAACGAGACGGTCACCGGGCGGCAACCCGTCCTCACCGACATCGTCGAACAGCTCCGCCACCCCGAGCCGGAGTCCGCCGAGGCGATGAACGTCGCCCTGGAGGACGTCCGCGCCTGGGGCCTCGACGTCGCGCTCGTCCTCGACCGCCTCGTCGACGGCGACCTGCGCGGCATGTTCGACGGTCCGACCACGGTCGGCATCGACCTCGACGCGCCGCTCATCGTCTTCGACCTCTCGCACATCGACCGCAACTCCATCGCGATGCCGATCCTCATGGCGATCGTCGGCGTCTGGCTCGAACACACCTGGATCAGGCCCGACCGCAAGAAGCGCATCTTCCTCGTCGAAGAGGCCTGGCACATCATCAACAGCCCCTTCGTCGCGCAGCTCTTCCAGCGCCTCCTGAAGTTCGGCCGCCGCCTCGGCCTCTCCTTCGTCGCCGTCGTCCACCACCTCTCCGACGTCGTCGACGGCGCGGCGGCGAAGGAAGCCGCCGCGATCCTCAAGATGGCCTCGACGCGCACGATCTACGCGCAGAAGGCCGACGAGGCCCGCGCCACCGGCACCGTCCTCGGCCTCCCCCGCTGGGCCCAGGAGATCATCCCCACCCTGACCCCCGGCATCGCCGTGTGGGACGTCAACGGCAACGTCCAGGTCGTCAAACACCTCGTCACCGAGGCCGAACGCCCCCTCGTCTTCACCGACCGCGCCATGACCGAGTCCTCCGAGCCCTACCCCGAGGAACTCCTCGCCGCCGAACGCGAGACCGCCGAACGCGCGGCCCTCATGGAACAGCGCCACTCCGGAGTCGCCTGACCATGCGCGAGCGGCACGAGCCCGAGCCGTACCGGAGACGCCCCCGCCGGGACCACGCCCACCCGAGCCGCTCGCCCGCGCCCCAGCGGTACGAGGGACGGGCCGACGTCGCACGAGAGGACGCGCACCGATGAGCCCCCGCAAGGACGCCACCCCCGGCCGCCCCGGCGGCGTCCCCGACGGCGTGCTCCTCGGCGTCCTCGTGCTGGCCCTCGGCATCACCCTGCTGCTGTGGCTCGCGAGCGGCCTCGCCGCCCTCTTCTCGCACGGCGCCTGGCCCGGGGCGATCAGCCTCCGCAACACGCCGCTCGCGCTGCGCTCCCTGCTGACGGACCCGAAGGACCTCCACGCCGCCTGGCCCGACGCCCCCGTCTCGGCGCTCTCCGGCTACGGCCTCTTCTGGGGCCTCTTCTTCGGCCTCGCGATGGTTTTCGCCGCCCTCGTGCTCTTCGTCCTCTCCGCCGTCGCCCGCCGCCGCGCCCTCCGCGCCGCCCGCAAGAACCCGCCCCCGCCGCAGGCGGCCCCCGAGCCGGCGCTCCTGCCCGGGGAGGAGTCGGTACGGATAAGGGAAGAGGCCCTGCGCCGTCGCGAGGCCGCCCTCCGCCGTGAGGAGGAGGAACTCGCCCGGCGCGAGGAGGAAGCCCTCGGCCGCCGCGAAAAGGCCCTCGAAACCCGCCGCGAGGCCCTCGACCTCACCAAGCAGGACCCCCCGACGCCCCCCACCGAACTCGCGGCCCCCGCCGTCCCCGCCCCGCGCCGCCCTCCGCTCCTCCTCGCCGACGCCCCGGCCCGCCTGGCCGAGGCGATCGACGCGGTACGGGAGGCGGCGGGCCCCGTCCTCGTCGTCACCTCCCAGCCCGCACTGTGGCAGGAGACGAAGGACGCCCGCGCCAAGCTCGGCCCCGTCCTGGTCCACGACCCGCTGCTGCGCTGCGACACGCCCGACCGGCTCCACTGGTCCCCGTCCGCCGGCTGTGTGGACCCGAAGACCGCAGCGGTACGCGCCAGAGCGCTCCTCGCGCCGGTCCGCCCCGTCTCCCGGCTCGACGCGGCGACCGCCGACACGGCCGAGACCCTCCTGCGCTGCTTCCTGCACGCCGCCGACACGGACGGCCGCCCGGCCTCCCACGTCCACCGCTGGGCGCAGGGCACCCGCGTCCACGAGGCGGTCCGCATCCTCCGGACCCACCCCACCGCGGCACCCGGCGCCGCGGGCGAACTGGAGGCGGCGCTCACGGCGTACCCGGAACGGCGCGACGTGGCGCAGGAACTGACGGCCCGGGCTCTCTCCGGACTCGTCGAGGTGCATCTGCGCGAGTCCTGCACCCCGCACCGCGGCGACTCGGCCCGGCTGGATTCCTTCCTCGCCGAGGAGGGAACGCTCTATCTCGTGGGCGTCTCCGTCGAAGACCCCAAGGCGCACCCCGGTGCTCTGCCCTTCACGACGGCGCTTGCCTCCGACGTGGTCGAGCACGGCCGCCGCGAGGCCGTGAGGTCTCCCTCCGGTCGGCTCGACCCACCACTGACGCTCGTCCTGGAGGATGTCGCCGCGGTGGCCCCCCTCCCCGAGCTGCCGGCCCTCCTCACGACGGGCCCCGCCACGGGACTCCACGCCCTGGCCCTCCTGCGCTCCCGGGAACAGGCACGCAGCAGGTGGCCGGACACCGAACTGGTGGGCTGACACGCCCCGCAAGGCGTCTCCGCGCTACGCGTGCCCGCCCCGCGGGAGCGGGCCGTCCCACACGTACTCCAGCTCCTCGCCCGTCCCCGCCTGGTCCCGGACCCGGTGCCCGGTGGCCACGAAGCCGAGCCTCTCGTACGCGGCCACCGCCCGCCCGTTCTCGGCGTGCACGAACAGCCGCAAGCGCCCGGCCCCCACCTCGGCCGCCCATCCGCGCACCGCCGCGACGAGCGGCCCCAGTACCCGCCCCCCACCCCGGTGTTCGGGCCGCACGTAGACCCCGACGAGCTGTGCCTGCCGCTCCTCGATGGGCATCCCGAAGTGGTCCACTGCCCCCGCCTCCTCGACGATCCCCGCCACCGACCCGATCCAGCCGCCGTCCGGCGCGACAGCGACGAACTGCCGACTCCTCACCCCGGCCTCGGAGTTCGCGGCCTGCTCCTTCCAGAGCACGTCCGGTCTCCCGACAGCGTTCTCATACGTATCCAGAAAGGCGAGGTGCGCCATCGGGTCCCGCAGCGCGGCCAGCCGCAGGTCTTTCGCCAGCGGCCAGTCATCGGCGGCTACTACTCGTATGTCGTTCATGCGGCCGAAGATACCTCTGAACGCGGAAAAGCCCCGCACCATAAACGGTGCGGGGCTTCCCCACAAGAATTGTTCGGCGGCGTCCTACTCTCCCACAAGGTCCCCCTTGCAGTACCATCGGCGCTTTGAGGCTTAGCTTCCGGGT
>NZ_JOGO01000132.1 GCF_000719475.1 Streptomyces sp. NRRL F-5630
GGATGCGGGGGTGCGGGGGGATGGGGCGATTCGGTGACGGGAGGGGGTACAGGCGGTCCGTGGCGTGCGGGGGCGCGGGGGAGGGGCGGCCGGGGTGCTCGCGGGCGGGGCGGGCGCCCCCCCGTGCGGCAAACGCGCGCTACTCCTCTCACCCTTCGCGCATACGTTCCTTCACCCGGCCGGGGGAACGCCGCGCGCGCAGCGGATGCGTCCGGCGGGCCGGGGCAGCACCCTCCTGAGGGAGGGAGGTTCACCATGGGTCCGTCATGCGTCACGCTGTGTGCGGCTTCGGTCGCGACGCTGCTCGCGGCCGTGCTCGGCTCGTCGGGGGCCGCCTCGGCGGGGGGCGGGGCCCCGGAGCGACCGGCGGTGCACGCCGGGGCGTGCCCGGTCCGCCCGGCCGTTCCCGAGGCCACGTTCGTCCCCACCTCGTACCCCTCCCGCTCCTGCCCGCCGCGCGACACGTCCCGCGCGCAGCCCTCGCGCCAGGCGTACGCCCCCGGCCCCGAAGCGCGCCGTGCCGCCGCGCGCCCCGCCTCGGTCCCCGTCGCCCGCGCGGCCGGGCCGAGCACGGCCCAGGCGGTCGTCGGCCTCCTCCTCGCCGCGACCGCCGCCCTGGTCGTCGCCCTCGGTGTCCTGCGCCGGGGCCGCCGCTGACGCGTGCCGGGCGCTGCCCCCCGCTCCCGCTCGCCCCCGCTCGCCCAGCCGCCCAACTCCCGCACGCACCGGGCGGATCGGTCCGGAGAGCCCGTAGGGGGCATCCCGCTATGTCAGGATTGGAGCCTCACCGGTACACCCTAGGGGGAGTGGATGTACGGCAGTGACGCACGCGGGTGGCGCGGAGCCCTGGCCGGGGCGCTCGTGGCGGCGGCCGTGCTCGGAGGGTGCTCCTCGGGCGGCGGCGACAAGGGCGGCGACGATCCCGAGCCGCACGAGACCCGCGCGGCGCTCGGGCAACGGCCCAAGGACCACGACCCGTACTGGGTCAACCCGCGCGGCACGGCGGCCACCGCGCTCGCCGGGTACCGCGCGGAGGGCAAGGAGGCCGAGGCGCGGCTCGTCGAGCGCATCGCGCGCGAGCCGGTGGGGCAGTGGCTCACCCCCGAGGGCGCTCAGGAGGAGGCGCGCGGCTTCACCGAGGCCGCCGCGCGGGCGGACCGTACCGCTCTCCTCGTCCTCTACAACATCCCGCACCGCGACTGCGGCCAGTACTCGGGCGGCGGCGCGGCGGACGGGAACGCGTACCGCGCCTGGATCGACAAGGTCGCCGCCGGCATCGGCGACGGTCCCGCGACCGTCGTGCTCGAACCCGACGCCGTCCTGCACCTCGTGGACGGCTGCACCCCCGACGCGTTCCAGGAGGAGCGGTTCGACCTCCTCAAGGGCGCCGTCGAGAAGCTCGGCGCGCTCCCGCACACCACGGTCTACCTCGACGCGGGCAATCCGGGCTGGCAGCGCCCCGAAGCGCTCGCCGAACCGCTGCGGCGCGCTGGGATCGACGCGGCCGACGGCTTCGCCGTCAACGTCTCCAACTTCCAGACGACGGAGCGGAGCATCGCCTACGGCAAGGAGCTGTCGGCACTCGTCGGGGGCAAGCACTTCGTCGTCGACACCAGCCGCAACGGCAACGGCCCCTCCACGGAAGGCGATCCGGGCGAGCGGTGGTGCAACCCGCCGGGGCGCGCGCTCGGTGAGCCGCCGACGACGCGGACGGCGGACCCGCTCGTGGACGCGTACCTGTGGGTGAAGCGGCCGGGCGAGTCGGACGGTACGTGCAAGGGCGGCCCCAAGGCGGGCGAGTGGTGGGGCGCTTACGCCCTCGGACTCGCGAAGGCCGGTTGACCGTCTCGGGCTTCGCGGTGGCCGGTTGACCGTTCCCGGCTTCGCGACGGTCGAGGGGCCGTTCCCGCGTGAGCGCCGTGCGCACAGGCGAGTTGGGTCGGGGCCCCGCCGGACCCCGACCCAACTCGCCCTCCTGTCACGCTACTTCACTTCGACCCACCTGGCCTTGCTCGGTGTCCCGTGAGCGTCCGTGACGAAGAGCATGTACCAGCCGCTCGGCACCAGGTTCCGGTTCTCGGGGATCGACACCTCGACCCCCTTCGCGCTCCGCCTCAGACCGAGCGCCACCGAGCGCTGGTCGACGTCCGTCACGTGCGTCGAGGCGCTCGGGCGGATGAGGCGCGCGGTGCGGATCGAGGCCGCGTCGTCACTCGGGTACGTCGCCGTGCCGCCGCGCTCGACAGCGGCCGGTCCCTTGCCGAGGCTCGGCCGCGCGCCCTGGTAGAGGTACGGCGGCGTGTAGATCTCCAGGCGCTGTTCGAACGTGCCCGGCTTGCTGTTCGCCTTGTCCGCGTAGAGCGAGTCGGAGCCGAAGAAGAGCACGCGCCCGTCCGGCAGCAGGAGCGAGCCCGAGTGGTAGTTGCGGCCCACCTGGGGGTCGGCGACGCGGCGGAAGGTGTTCGTCCCGGTGTCGTAGAGGCGGGCCTGGTGGATGTCGGAGTCGCCGCGTCCCCGGTAGTCCTCGGAGCCGCCCGCGACGAGGACGCTGTCGTCGGGCAGGACCGAGGTCTGCGGGTAGCGGGTGCCCTTCTCCAGCGAAGGCCCGTCGTGGAAGCGCGGGTCGGGGGCCTTGAGGTCGATGAGCCGGGTTTTCCTGCTCGACTTCGCGGACTCGCCGACGCCCCCGCCGCCGATCACGAGGTACTTCTCGTCCTGCGCGGGCGGCAGCAGCACGGTGCCCGAGGTCTCCATGCGGTCGGGGTCGCCGAGCCCCCCGATCTTGTCGAAGCGGTTCGACTCCAGGTCCCAGATCCCGGGCTCGCGCCCCTCGTCGGCCGGTCCGTACCCGGCGTTGGACCCGGAGTAGAAGAGCCGCCCGTCCTGGAGCAGGAAGACCGCCGGGTACGTCGGGAACTGCCGCCGCTTCTTCGTGTACGTCCACGTACGGGTCTGCGGGTCGAAGACCTCGTTCTTGCCGGGGACGAGCTGGCCGATGTCGTCGAGGCCGGACAGCGAGAGGACCTTGCCGTCCGAGAGGGTCGTCAGCGTCGGGTACCAGCGGGCCTCGTGCATCGGGTCGACCTTGACGTACTTCTCGGCGACCGGGTCGAACTCGAAGGCGTCGTCGATGCCCTGGAAGTCCTTCTTGTCGAGCGCGAGCTTCTCGGCGATCCCGTACACGTTGTGCCGGTCGGCGCCTGTGAGCCCTTCGACCCGGTAGTTGTCCTGCGAGCCCGTCTCGTACTTCGTGCCTTCCTTCTCGGCCTCGACGTAGATGCGGTCGAGGCCCGGCTCGGTGCGCAGGAACTTCCCGGTCTTCTTGTCGAAGACCTTCTTCGCCCGCTCGACGACCGCCGGGTCCTTCGCGACGAAGGTCTTGCCGGACTCCTTGCCGACGAACTTCGTGCCGGTTCTGATCGTCTTCGGCGCGTCAGGGTCCTCGTTGTGGACGATCATGAGGCCCCCGGCCTTCTTCACGTCTCCCTTGAGCTTCTCGTACCGCTTGGTGCCGCCGGCGACGAGGAGGTTGCCGCTCGCGAGCTGGGTGTGCCCGGTGCAAAAGAGGTCGTCGGGCGTCGGGACCTTCTTGATGGTGTTGGTCTCCGGGTCCCAGACGCGCGTGTCGTACTTCTTCGCGTCGAAGTTGTCCTGGTTGTTGCCCGAACCGGCGATGAGCAGCACCTTGCCGGTGCGCAGGAGCGCGGCGTGGATCGTGTTCTGCCGGTACTCCTTCGGGAAGTTCAGGATGTCCCAGTGCCCGTTCCGCTCCTTGTACCCGGGTCTGTTGATCTTGTAGTGGTGGTACCGCTCGGAGCCGAAGCGGTACATCGCGGGCGCGTTCATCCCGGCGACCGCCACCACGACGACGGCTCCGACCCCGACCCGGCGCATCCGGCGCAGCCTGGCGCGGTCCCTCATGCCTCACGCCCCCCGATCCGCACGGTCACGCCGTCGTCCGCAGCGGCCCACGAGGGCCGCGGGTCGCGCCCGGCGCGCTCCGGCCGGCCGGGGCCCATCGGCCGGCCGCGCAGGGCGGCGACGGGCGTCGGTGGGGGGACGGGCGCGGGGGCGCCCTCCACGCCCGCGGCCCCCTTCTCCCGTACCGCGCCCGTCGCCGTTTTCTCGTGCCGCAGCGACCACCGCCACAGCAGGATCGGCGCCGCCGTGATGAGCAGTGCGAGCGAGGCCCAGACGATCATCGCCGGGTGGTCGTGGCCGAGCGCGAAGGAGGCGCCGAGCGAGCCGCCGAAGACCGCGAGGAAGAAGAGGTGGACGCGGAAGGTCCCGAAGAGCGTGTCCGGGCTCGCCGAGTCCCCCTTCGGCGTCACGACGAAGCGGCTCCCGCGGCGCAGCGCGGCGTCCACGAGCGCACGCGCGTACAGCGGCGCCGACATGGCGGACATCGCCATGCCCGCGACCCCGCCGGAGCCCTCCGGCTCGTGCGGCGAGACGTTGTGCCGCCGGTTCCAGACGTACAGGCCGATCTGGAGGGCGGACGCGTTGCCGTAGAGCATGAGCCACACCGAGGGGTCGATGTCGACGCCCGAGGCCCCGAGGCCGAGGAAGAGGGCGCAGGAGAGCGCCGCGAGAATCCAGTTGAGCGCGGACATCGGGTAGAAGAGGACCATCATCGTGTAGTTGAAGAAGCGCCCGAACGGCAGCGTGAACGGTGCCTTCCAGAACTGCTTGAGCAGCGTCTCGTACGTTCCGCGCGACCACCTGAGCTGCTGCGTGAAGAAGTCCGTCCAGGCGGCCGGGCCCTCGCCCACGGCGAGCACGTCGGGCGTGTAGACCGACTTCCACTTGCGGCCCGTGCGCGGGTTGCGGGCGCGGTGCATCTCGAAGCCGGTCGCCATGTCCTCGGTGATCGAGTCGTACAGGCCGCCGATCTGGCGCAGCGCCGCGATCCGCACCGCGTTCGACGTCCCGACGAACATGGGGGCGCCGTAGGCGTTGCCCGCGCGCTGGATGAGCGCGTGGAAGAGGAACTGCTGCGATTCGGCGGCCTTGGTCACGAAGCTGTCGTAGTTGCCGTAGACCTGCGGCCCCACGACGAAGCCGACGTCCGGGTCGCGGAAGTAACCGAGCATCCGCTCCAGGTAGTTGGGGAGCGGGACGTGGTCGGTGTCGACGGAGGCGAAGTAGTCGTACGCGTCGCCGTGCGCGTCGAGCCAGGCGTTGTAGTTGCCGTGCTTCGTCCTCGCGCGGTGCGGCCCCCGGGGCTGGTTCCAGCGCGCGACGCCCTTGCGCGAGAAGTGCCGCACGCCGAGCCGCGCGCACACCTGCCTGACCTCCGGGTCGTCGCCCTCGTCGAGAAGCCATACGTGCAGCACACCGCGGTGCCTGAGGCGCACGGCCGCCTCCAGCGTCCGCGTCACCATCTCCAGGGGCTCCTTGCCCGGCACGAAGGACGTGAGGAAGGCGACGCGCGTCCCGGTCTCGGGGACGACGGGCACCGGGTCGCGGGCGACGAGGGTCGCGTGCGCGTTGGAGAGCACATTGAGGCAGCGGAACAGCTCGATGAGCCCGATCGCGACGAGCATCACGACGTCGAGGACCGGCAGGAAGCCGTACGCGGGGTAGTCGCGCTCCGTCCAGTGCGCGGGCTGGAGCAGCCACACGAGCAGGCCGAGCGAGAGCACCGGGGCGGCGCAGAGCAGCAGCGCCGCCCGCACCCGGTGCTCCTCCTGGCCGAGCAGGCTGCGGTAGCGGACGCGGTAGGGGCGGGACGGATCGGGTTCGGTGAGCGGTCCGGCGAGCCGGCTGTAGTGCTCGTAGTCGTAGCGGGGCAGCGCGCCGCGGAGCCCGCGGAAGGTGCCGGTCCTGGTCTGCTCCCCTCTGAGCTGGATCGTGCGCGCCGGATCGTCACCGGTCGGCGTCATGAGTCATTCCCCCCGCACGCGGCGCCGGGCCGCGTGGTCTCGTTCTCCCTCGCCCGCCGCGGCCCCCTCCGGCCGCCGTGCGGGCGCGTGCTGTCGTCGACCGGCTCGGCCGGTGGGCGTGGCGGGTCGCTTCCGGCACGGCAGAGGATGTTTCTCCTGCGCGCTGGTTGCGCGATGCCCCTCCCGGCATGGCCCCCGTGCGTCCCGCCCCCCGCGACGACTCGAAAAGAGTTCTACGCCACGAGCCATGATCGCAAGGGCGAAACAATGTGTTTACCGTGCATATCCGCCAATCAGTACAACTGATCGGTTGACGGTCCGAACGGGTGTATGAGGGGCACGAGATCCGGGGGATCGGAGTGCGGAAGGGAGTGGAGGTGCGCGCCGGGGCGTGCGAGGGGCGCGGGCGCGCCGGATGGCGGCCGGGAGTGCGACGGGTCGCGGCGCGGACGTGGCGGGGCCCCGGGGGGCGAGTGGCCGGGCGCGACGGATGTCCCGACGCCGGTACCGGAGTTCCAGGGCGCAGTCGGCCCGGTGGAAACGAGGAAGGCCCCCCGATCGCTCGGGGGGCCTTCCGTGTCGGTGCGCCGCCAGGGACTCGAACCCCGGACCCGCTGATTAAGAGTCAGCTGCTCTAACCAACTGAGCTAGCGGCGCCTGCTGACGTCGGAACCTTACCCGATCCTCGAGGGTGCTCCCAAACCGCCGGGGATGAGCGTTCGCACGTCCGTGACCGGGGGCGATGCGGCATTCGAGGCGTCAACATGCGGGCCGGCCCAGGCGTTGGGAAACTGACGTATGTACAGATTTCGTCTGATGTGTCCCAGAGGGTGTGACGTGAATCTCATCGCCGGTCCCGTCTTCGAGGAGTTCCAGCCTGGCGCGGCCTGCCCGTGCCCCGGGTGCGCCGCCGAGCGCGCCCCCGCCGCACCGGCCGGGCCGCGGCGGCGTCGCGGGCGTACGGGGGCGTCCGGGGTGCGGGCCGTGCTCGCCGTCGCCGCCGCCGCGACCTCCGTGCTCGGAGCCGCCCCCCTCGCGCCCCCGGCCTCCGCGGCCCCGGAGCCGCCGCGCGTCACGGCCCGCGACACCCGGCCCGACGCGGAGGGCGGCACCGAGGCGAAGGGCGCGAACGGGCGGGGAGCGCCCGGCCCCGCCGCGCGGCGCGGAGCGACCGGTCCGGACGAGGCGGAGGCGCGGCGTGAGGCCGGGGGGACCCGGGACGGTGCTGCGGGTGCGCCCGCGTTGGGGCGGGGCGCGACCGGTCCGGACGAGGCGGAGGCGCGGCGTGAGGCCGGGGGGACGCGGGACGGTGCTGCGGGTGCGCCCGCGTTGGGGCGGGGCGCGACCGGTCCGGACGAGGCGGAGGCGCGGCGTGAGGCCGGGG
>NZ_JOGO01000133.1 GCF_000719475.1 Streptomyces sp. NRRL F-5630
CGGGACGGGCACCGGTGGGCGCTCCCCGCGGCACAGCTCGTCCGCCGACCACTGCACCGACTTCTCGACGGCTGCCGCTGCCCCTGCAACCGCTTCTAGTGCCGCCGCCTGGGCATCCTCCACGGCCGACTGCACCGCGCCGGCGGCGGTGCGCGCTCCGCGTGCTGCCACCACGGCGACCCCCGCCAGTCCACAGACCAGGCCGGCCCCAATCCAGCCGCAACCTACCGACAGCGACCAGAGAGCGAAGGCGGCGACCAGCAGCACGGTAAGAAGCACCAAGGGCAGGGCCACGTCGCGACGGGCACGGTGCAGCGTGGGCGCGTCAACCGTGGGCCGCCGTCTGCGGTGGCCGGTCGCGGCTGGCCGTGCCGGGAAGGCGCTGTCAGGCATGGGAATCCTTGTCAGGGGGTTGGGCTATACGTGCTGCGGCGTCAGGTCTGCGGTGGCCGGGGGTGTGCTGCGGGAGGCGGCAGCTGATCGGTACCTCGTGCAGGGCTGGCCGCCCGCTCGCCGCGAAGTACCAGCCAGGCCGTCGGCTCAAGAGACAGACGGATGAGCGCTGATCATTGCCATGTCCTTGACACCCCCAGAAGGCCAGGCAGGCCAGCGCAGGACGAAGGCGGCGCCTCGCAGCAGGTTGACCGTCGGCCTCGGTCGCCCACCAGTTGGTTGTCTTCTCGGCGAAGGCGAAGGCGATAGGCGCATGGCGCAACTCCCGTTCGGATCCAGCCAAAGTGAGCCGAGATCACCCGTCAGATGTGACGGCCGACGTGTGATGTCAGTGATCTGGCCGCTACGGTGAGCCAACCGTGAATCCCGTCCGAGGGGTATCCCTTCGAGGACAGGAAGGCCGTCAAAGGCGTCAAAGATCATTCCGGACCCGAAGGGCAGTCCATGGCCCATGAACGCAACATCGCCCTCGCCGCACTCATGCGCGAAGCGGGCTGGTCTCAGCCCCAAGCAGCTGCCGCAGTCGCCCGCGTTGCTGCAGAGAGTGGTGTACGTGAGCTGAAGGCCGTCTCTCGCTCGCACATCGCGATGTGGATCCAGGGCACCAGGCCCAGCGGGCAAGCGCCGCATATCCTGCGTGAGACGCTGTCCCGCAGGCTCGGCCGCCAGCTCTCCCTGACCGACCTCGGGCTGAAAGTAGAGCCCGTCGGCTCGACCGACAGCAGTTCCGACTGGAGCGTCGATCCTCTGACCGTGCTGGCCGAGCTGGGAAGCGACGATCTGGACATGCACCGACGCAAGCTGCTGACGACCGCCGCGTACTCGGCCGCCGGTCTTGCCCTGCCTGCCACCTCGTGGTGGGCAGCCGCCCCCGCCACAGCGGCGACCCGCCGACCGTCCTCCTCGCGCTCGGTGACCCCAGCCGACATCGATGATGTCCGCGACCTCACGGCCTACTACTCGGCGCGCGACCAGAAGCGAGGCGGCGCAACCGGTCGCAAAGCCCTCGCCAGCCACCTGCTCGACGAGGCGGTACCGCTGCTCGGCGGCCGATTCCGTACAGATCAGCTCCGCCGAGACACCTACTCCGCCGTCGCGGAAATGACGTACCTCGCTGGCTGGATGGCCTTCGACGCCGGCGAACATCGCACCGCTCAGCGCTACCTCACCATCGCCGCCCGCATCGCGGCGGAAGCCGGAGACGGACCGCTCACTGGCCACGTCCTGCGCGCTCTCGCCCACCAGGCCGTCGACCTCGGGCACCCCCGCAGGGCACTTGACCTGGCCGACGCATCGATGTCCTGCGACCGCTACGGCCAGGCAAGCCACCGCGAGAAAGCTCTGCTGGCGATCGTGCACGCTCGCGCCCTCGCAGCTGGCGGTGACCGATCCGGAACCATGGCGGCCATCAACCGTGCGGAGCGGGACCTCGCCCGCGCCGATACCACTGAGGCGCCGACCCGCGTCGGCTTCTTCCAGGAAGCGTCCCTCGCCCACGAGACGGCCTGCGCTCTGCGCGACATAGGCCAGTCCCGCGACGCCGAGATCCACTTCAAGCGGAGCGTGGCCACGCGCCGGCGCCAGCAGTTCGCCCGCACCCACAGCGTGACCCTCGGCTACCTCGGCGCCGTCCAAGTGCAGAGAGGGAACCTCGACGAGGCGTGCGCAACCTGGAACGACGCACTCGACGCCATGACGGGCGTGCAGTCCGGACGGACACGTGATGTCATCGTCCGAATTCAGCGCGATCTCTCGCCTGTCCGGCACCGCGGAGGCCGCCATGTCGCCGAGCTGGACCGCCGGGCACGCGGCCTGCTCCGACCCGCAGGCTGATCGCGACACGGACGTTTGACGCCCCACGACCGCCCGCAATCCCAGCATCGCCCGACGAGAGGAAGCAGCACCGGTGACGACGTACGAGGTCGAAGCAGTCGCGACGGTCGTTGGCGGCCACACCCGCGTTCACGATGACTACCAGGGTGGGGTTCAGTCGGTGATTCGACTCAACGAGGCGTACCCCCTCGAAACCCTGCAGGGCATTGAGGAGTTCTCCCATTTGACTGTGACGTGGCGCTTCCACCTGGCGCGCCCCGAAGACGTCCAGCTGCACGCGCGCAGCCCACGGGGTAATCCGAGTTGGCCGGCGACCGGCACATTCGTCCACCGCAACCACCGGCGCCCCAACCAACTGGCAGTCAGCTACCCGCGGCTGCTCGGAGTCGACGGTCGGAACCTTGCCGTCACCGACCTCGACGCCGTCGATGGAACTCCCATTCTCGACGTTGCGCCGTACTTTGAGCAGATGGGCCCTCGTGGCCCAATTCGTCAGCCAGTTTGGCCGGGTGAGATGCTTGCGACCTACTGGGAGGACTCGGCAGGGCGCCCTCAGCCTTAGGACGAGGCCAGCAAACCAGGCGGAATGAGGCGGTTCCCCCCGCAACACTCCTGCGGGGGGCCTCTCCCGTACCAAAAGCTCAGTTGTCGACAACGACTGAGTCGAGAGCGCCCCTACGGACGGTGTCTATGAAGGCGGAGAATGCTGGGGCGGGGAAGGCCAGCGCCGGCCCGTCCTTCAGCTTGGAGTCCCGCACGCCGACCAGCCCGGACCTAGAGGCGGCAGCACTCCGTGCCGTGGTCTCGATGCAGTTGCCGTTGTCTTGCGAGCTGTAAGAAGACTTGTTCCACTGCTCTGCGGGTGCCAGGTCCGTGGAGACGGGGTAGTGCTTGGGATTCGTCATTTCCATAGTTTCTGTTCGAGGGTGTGCAGGAACTGCGGCGTCTGGTTCGGGCCCGGAGCCGACTTGACCATTGCGTCGAACTGCCGCTGGTACTGCGCCACGTCCGATGCCTTCGACCACATGGTGGTGGCCTTCGCGCTATCGCTCTGGACCACCGGGTCGAGGTCCACGAACTCCAGAACCGTGAAGTTGAACGCAGCTCGGTAGGTGGGCCAATCTTCGGGGATGATCTGGACCTCGACGGTGTCCAGCTCGTTGAGACGGATGATCTCTGCGTACTGCGCCCGCATCACCTCGGGCGATCCGACGAGCGTGCGCAACGTGGCCTCCGTCAGGATTATGTGCACCTCAGCGCCGCCCGACGCGAAAAGCTCCTTGCGGTCCATCCGCGACCGAACTCCTTGCTCGACGAAGTCCGTCGTTCGCTCCTCGACGACCTTCGCGGACATTCCGAGAGCCGTCGCGTATGACTCCTCCTGGAGGAGTCCGTGCACCACATTGAGTTCGTACCCCTTGACCTTGATCGCGTCGCGCTCCAGGCCGAGGTACATGGGCAGACCCGACGGCAGCACATTGCGATACGTCGTAAACGGCTCCTTGCTCAGGGAGTCTCGCTGCATCTTCAGCAGCGCGTCCCGGTCGTCGGGATCGGCAACCTCGTAGTAGTCCATGAGCTTTTCGAGGTCTGCCAGCTTGGGCAGCGGGATGTCGCCGGCTTCGACGCGGCTGATCTTCGACCGGGAGAAGCCGAGAGCCGTGGAGACTCCTTCAGCCGTTCGACCAGGCACCCTTTCGCGTAGGGCCCGGAGTTCCTTGCCGAGCATGACCCGCAGGTACGTCGGTCCTCGTCGTGCGGCCACCTGTCCCCTCACTTCGGTGTGCTGTTCGTCGGATCGAGGCCCCAGCTCGGCCGCATTGCGTAGTTGTCTGCCAGCCGGGAGGTTCAGTCCGGAGTCTGGCACGCTCTGCCTCCCGTGCACCACCCTCTGTCGGTTACCGGGCACTTGCCAATGTGGGCCCAAGAGGGTTCTCGTGCGTGCACTCCCTTGAATGTTAATTGGTGTGTGCGCAACGCTGGTTGGGCCGCGCGGGGGTCACCTTCTTGGAGGCGTGCCGCAGCGGACCGAGTGTGTGCGATGTGCTGCTGTACGGCGGGCCGTCATCCCTGTCAGGAGCGTAGCGGGCGCACTCGGTAGAAGGTCTGCCGACCGTGAGGGGTGCAGGACGATGACGAAAGCATGCCGACGAACCGACGCGCTCTCGCGTGGTGGTGTCCAGGGACAAGTCGGGCGTGAGTTCCAAGTGGAGCTGAACGTGACTCCGGAACAGCTCGGACGCTTCCGGCGCATCATCGCGGCGCACGTCCGCTGGTGGGGCCAGGAGGCCATCATCGACCGTGCTGTCATGTGCGCGACAGAAATGATGGGCAACGTCGCGAAGCACACCGACGGCAGGTGCCGGATTGTTCTCCAAGAGATGGCCAGGGGGGTCCGGATCGTCGTGAGCGACCACAATCCGACCCTGCCAAGCGTGTTGCAGCCCGACTGGGAGTCCGAGAGCGGCCGAGGCATGTGGCTGCTGAGCGAGACGGCGCAGAACTGGGGCGCAGTGCCGACGCCCGGCGGGAAGGACGTGTGGGCGGAGCTTTGTTCCGACAAGGTGGCGGAGGTAGCGCCATGACTCGGGCTGCCACCCGGCTTCCGGCAGCGGAGTTCGCCCGTAGGGGACGCCGGGCGCTAACGCTGCTCAGTGAAGCGTTTCTGCGCGATGGCCCTCCCACCTAGTTTCTAGTGCCGCGTTCCTCCTAGGGGGGCCCGCTGCCCCCTGCGGGCGCAGGCTGCCCCGTTTCTCGTACGTATCGGTCGCTCTCACCGGCCAAGCCGCGTGTGCGTCGGCCATCCACCCCACGACCGGAGCATCATGGAACCCGAACCGCGGCGCGCGGACTTCGCACGCGAGCTGATTACCCGTGCGGCGACGGCAGACGTCACCTGGTTTCGTTTGAACCGAGGGCAGTTGTCGCACCGGGAAATTGGCAAATGCCGTTTGGCCGACCACGCCAACGCCGAGGTGCTTCGCAGGATCACAGCCGATCATGGCTGGCCGGGTTGGAGTCTGGTGGGCCGCGACGGAGCGACCGCTGCCTGGCAGATCGCTCTCCGGGCGGACAGCCAACCAGCCGTCCAGAGGTACTTCGCTGACCGGATGTACCAGGCCGTTCGTGTAGGTGAGGCCGCGGTTCGCCACTGGGCACATTTGCATGATCGTTGTCTTCTCGGCTACGGCGCCGCCCAGGAGTTCGGCACGCAGTATCGGCACGGCCCTGAGGGTCCGCAGCGCCTGCGAGTGACTGAGCCGGGCGGGCTCGATGAACGCCGTGCCGAGGTCGGACTTCCGCCCGCGGAAGATGCGCTGGCCCGCCTTCACAAGCGTCTGACGGCGGAGTCGCGCCTGCACCCCGACCCCGGGGGCGAGGAGCAGGGCGACGTACCGACGGTCGAACTTGAGGCCATCGCATGACGTCGGCCATAGCCACCCCGCCGCAGCGAAAAGGCTCACGCCTTGGTAGCGCAGGCCCTGGGGAATCGGGGCCGGCGTAGTTGCGTCGCCGCCTCACCTTTTCAGGGAAGCAGACGGATGACTCGGGACCCACTGGCGCCCAAGCCGTTGCCCCCGTCACTCGTGCGGCCGTTATCCACCGCTCTCAGAACCTCGCCCCGCCTCGTCCAAGCGCTCTTGACCGTGCTGGACGGCGCCCCCTGGCACCAACGAACGAGAGGAATAAGAGGCATGAAGATCTCCACCGCCGTGTTGATCGCCGGAACCGCAGTCTCGGCCGCCGTCGCTACCGCCGTCATTGCAGGCATAGCCGGCGTCCACCAGGAGAAGCGGCGCCACGGCGACCGGATCGAGATCAGCTCCGCCCGTGTCCAAAAGGACTGGCTGACGCAGGTGGCCACCAACCAGGACCTCGCGAAGCTGTGGGCGCTCGACGACCTGAGCGCCGAGGACTACATGGGTCTCATGCATGCCAACCGCCAGCTCTGCGACCTCGGTCTGCTGGACAGGCTGGGCTTGGTCACTGATGAGCAGCGCGACCTCCACTCCTCCGTACTGATGGAGAACAGGGTGGTGCGCCTACTGGGGCCGATTCGGCCGTCTCCGGACCGCGGAAGCCGCTGCGCCGGGGACAAGCGCGCCATGGCCCGCACCGCCCTCCTGGACCGGGCCGCCCGAGACTACCCGGCAGCGGCCTGACCGACCCCCGCTCGGGACGTCACGCCTCGCGAGCGGGCAGTACCACGACCGGCGAGAGCCAATGCCGCCTTTCTCGGGCGGACAACGCCCCGTCGGTCGGGGGCGTACCAGCCCCAGCGGGCTGTAGCGCACACGGCCTCACCTGCCGCAGGCACAGCCCCGACCATGACTCGTCTCCCGGCCCGCTGCTGTTCAGGGCGTGGGCCGGGAGACGGCTCCAACACCCGGCCACGAAGGACGCGGCACCACCCGCTTCCTCCTTCAGACGCACAAGGCGTCCCGCGCAGCGGCGCCGGAACCGTCTCCGAGCTGACGGCCCTCGGCAAGCCGTCCGTCCTCATCCCCCTCGCCACCTCAGCGGGCAACGAGCAGGAGCACAACGCGCTCCACCTCCAAGGGGCCGGGGCCGCTGTAGCGCTGACCGGAGACAGGGCCACCGCGTCCGCGCTGCGGGGCGCCCTGGAACCTCTTCTGTCCGACCCACAGCGCCGGGAGACG
>NZ_JOGO01000134.1 GCF_000719475.1 Streptomyces sp. NRRL F-5630
GCGGTAGGGGGGCGGGCGGTACGGGCGCGGGGGAGAGCCGACGGCCTGGCC
Organism: Streptomyces sp. NRRL F-5630; assembly: GCF_000719475.1. Taxonomy (GTDB): domain Bacteria; phylum Actinomycetota; class Actinomycetes; order Streptomycetales; family Streptomycetaceae; genus Streptomyces. Next base: position 52 of record NZ_JOGO01000134.1, read on the forward strand.
CGTACCCGTCCCGTTCCCGCCGCCCCGCTCCCGCCCCGGGGCCCCTCAAGCCCCGAGCCACGACCCGTACGACAGGAACGAGTCCGGCAGTTGCCGCTTGGCCGCCTCCAGCGCCGCGTACGTCTCCCGGACCGTCGCGTGGTAACGCGCCTGCTGCGGCGCGGCCTTGCGCGCGGCGAGAAGGTGCGTGAAGGCCCCCGAGAGGTCACCCGTCCACACCTGGGCGCGGGCGAGTTCGGCGTAGTGGTGGCTGCGGCGCGAGGCGGGCCAGTCCGCGGGGAAGGTGATCCGTACGCCGTCGCGCGCGGCGCGCCCGTAGTCGTCGAGTTCGGCGGCGACCGAGACGCGGTGCACGGCGACGTTCGTCGGCCCGAAAGAGAGCCAGTGCACGCGGGTCGCCTCACCGGTCCCGTGCGCGATCCGCTCGGCCTCGTCGAGGTGCGCCCCCGCCGCCTCGGCGTCCCGCGCACGCCCCGCCATGACGGCGGAGCCAAGGTGCAACTGCCCTGTCACCACGTCCCGTTCGCGTCCCGGCTCCGCCTGTTCGAGCGTGTCGAGACCGAGCCGCATGAGGCGTTCGCCCGTCCGGTACTGGCCCTCGCGGAGGTAGGTGAGGGCGCGCATGTAGCGGTGCATGGAGCTGACGACGGCGCAGCTCGCCCGCTGCGCGGCCCAGTCCATGCGGGCGAGCGACAGCGCGGCGAGGTCGCCGAAGCCGAGCTTGGAGCTGACGTCGTACGCGGTCCGGTACGTACGGGCGAGCAGCGACCAGCCCTCCGTCGAGCCGGTACGGTGCGCGAACGTCGTCACCTCCTGCACGAGCGCGGCGACGCGCCCCGCGACCCGCTTGATCTCCCCCGCCCGGACGAGTCCGAGCAACTCCTCCGCCTCGCTGTCCAGTTGCTCGTACGGCCTCGGGTGCACGTCCGGGTCGGCCCCGAGGTCGTACACGTCGAGCGCCTCACGGATCGGCCGGATGAGCACGTCCAGCTCGTCCTGTCGCAACTCCGTGTAGTACGGCTGGCCCGTGATCGCCGCGACATCGACGCGCAGCGCCCGCGCGATGCACGCCGTGACGTGCGGGGTGAGCGGGATGAGGGCCTTCTCCGTCTTCGTGATGGTCGAGTACGAGAGCCCGGCGAGATCGGCGAGCGCCTTCTGCGTGAGGTGCCGCTCCTGCCGCAGCCGCTTGATGCGGATACCGGTGGGAGTGCTGAGACGGTCGTCGACGGGCGCGATTTCTTGCATGGGGGGCTCCGGGGGGAGGGGCGGCGCGGCGTGAGCAAGGTAGTGGGGCTCGCCGGCGCGGCGCGCGGGGAGAAGCGTCGTTCACTCTCACGAGGGCGGGTTTCGGGCGGCGCGGCGGTGGCGTTCGATGGCGAGGGGTGGCGGACCCGCTCCGCCGCGGTCTCCGCCTCGGCCGTACGGCCTTCGGCGGGGGAATACCCGCTGGGCCGGACGGTACGGGGGCGCGTCCAGGGCTCGCCGAGGCGCGCCCGGGGGGCCACCGGCCCCCCGTACTCCGGCCACTGCGCCGCCGTGCTCCGCCGATGCGAGCCGAGCGCCCCCTGTGAGCGGATGCGGGGGGCGGGTGCGCGGGGGCGGGTGCGCGGCGGCGCTGGCGGTCGGGGGGGCCGAGCCGGTGGTGGGCGGCGTGGTCGCGGTGGGTGGCGGACGCTAGGCTACGGGCGGTCTGCGGGGCCTGTGTCGCACCCTCTTGTCCGAAAAGCCGGACATTCCACTTCTTGCTGCATCGGCACGGCCCCGAAGACAAAAGCGCTGCTCACGCAGTCTGCTCCCCGCAGGCGCGGGGATGGTCCCACGAGTAGCCCATCGAGCTGATTGACGCGGAACTGCTCCCCGCAGGCGCGGGTAGGGTCCCTACCCCCCGCTTCGGCCCGACGAAGAGGTCTGCTGCTCCCCGCAGGCGCGGGGATGGCCCCTAGGGGCGACCGACAATCGCCAGAGTGAGCACCTGCTCCCCGCAGCGCGGGGATGGCCCTATCCACGGCGCGATCATCGACGAGCTGCACGACTGCTCCCCGCAGGCGCGGGGATGGCCCCTCCCACCTCCCGCGGGCCCACATGGTGTGGTGCTGCTCCCCGCAGGTGCGGGGATGGTCCCATGCGGACGCGGGTCAGCCCGTCGTCGGTCATCTGCTCCCCGCAGACTCGGGGGTGGTCCCATCTACGCCTCGATGCGGTACGCCCTCGGCTCCTGCTCCCCGCAGGCGCGGGGATGGTCCCGAGACGAGTGGCCCCATGTCGGTGCAGCGCCCCTGCTCCCCGCACCAGCGGGGATGCCGCCGCCCGTGGCGTAACCGCCCGGTCGGTCATACCTGGGTGTGTACGGAATGCGTACGTACCCGGGCCAGGTGCCAGCCGCGCCGTACTGCGCAAGCTCTGCACAGGCCGCAGCCCGAGCACACGCGGACCTGTGCTGTGGGGGAGGTCCGGTGTGGCTCGGGCGGCGAGTGTGGAGCAGGTCAGCCGTGCGCGCTGTCGAGGAATCGGCGCCACGCCGGCGGGCTGAATCCGAGGTGCGGGGAGGCGGGGACCTTGGAGTCGCGGACGGCGAGGTGGGTCGCGTACGAGGCGACCTCGACGCAATTCGTGTCGTAGTTGGAGTAGGAGGATTTCCGCCACGGAGGGCTCGCCCGGCCGGTGGTCAACAGAAGCTCAGTGCGCATGACGTAGTGCGTCTCCAATGAGGTCGCGGCTTTCTTCCGGAGGAAGGGCCGCCATGTTGAGGCGCCGGAAGCGGGCGTTGAATCGCTCGGCGGCTGCGGCCTCTTCGTAGTAGATGGTGCCCTCGCCCTGCTCGGTGAAGGCGATGTCGCCGGTATCCGCGAAGCGCAGGATCGCGAAAGGCCCGTAGAGAAGCACGTTGGCGGGACTTGTCGCCGGCAACACCTGCAACTCGACGGACGGGAGGGCGGCGGCTTCGTAGAGGTGCGCCAATTGCTCCCGGTGAACCTCGGTCCCGCCGACTTCGGAACGGAGCACCGTCTCGGAGATCACGCACCAGAAGCGGTAACCCTCCTCCCGGGTCAGAATGCGCTGACGTTCCTGCTTCAGCTCGGCCTGTTCCGACACTTCCGCGTCCGGCCGCGTCGGTTGAGTCAGCCGTACGACCGCCTCCGTATAGGCAGCCGTCTGAAGAAGGCCGGGAACGAGGAAGGGCTCGACGGTGAGCATCTCCGTGCTGTCCCACTCGACCGCGATGTATCCCAGGTACTCCGCACGCGCCTTTTGGGCGTACTGCGCCCACCACCCCTTCTTTCGCGCGTCCTTCGCCAGCTCCTCGATCTCGCGCCGGGTGTCCGGGTCCCGAACGCCGTAAGCGTCGAGCAGGGTGCGCAGGTCGAGGAGCCGGATACCGGAGCGGGCGTTCTCGATGCGGGTCAGTTTCGACTCGGCGCACGACAGGATCTCGGCCGCGTCCGAGTGCTTGAGGCCGGCGGCGAGGCGCAACTCCTTCAGCCGTCTCGCCAGGCGCCGTTGGCGCATCGTCGGGACGTTGGTCGAGACCGGCACGGGGCACCTCCACAGAGCGGTCACCAGTGTGGGCGAAGCGGCGCGAGCAGGCAATCCACTGAGATAGCGACTCGCTGGATCGAGTGATGGCTCATTTCATCAAGGTAGTGAGTCGCTACCTTGCGTGCTATCTCTGGACCTTCCACTCAACTCCCGCTTGCGAGCAGGAGAGATGCGAGGTGTCGCGTGAACGGGTCCACCAGTGGCGCTACGGCGCGGGTCTGCCTGCCCCGTAGACGTACCAGCGTGCGCAAGGCGCGGGATTTCGCCCGGAAGACGGCGAGGGTGTGGGGGTGTTGCGAACTCGCGGACTCGCTCGTGCTCATCGTCTCGGAGCTGGTCACCAACGCGGTCGTGCACGCGCGTTGCGGCGCGGGACGGCAGGTGGCGCTCACGCTCGTACGGGGGGAGGGGGCCGTGCGGGTCGAGGTGCGGGACAGCGGGCGCGGCGGGCCGGCGCCGCGCGGGGCCGTGGCGTTCACCGAGGAGAGCGGGCGCGGACTCGCTGTCGTGGACGCGATGGCGGCGGACTGGGGGGTGCGGGACGAGGTCGTGGGCAAAACGGTGTGGGCGTTGCTCACCCTGGAGCCGGACGAGTCGAACGTATCCGCCCACGGGCAGGAGGTGGCCGGCCGTGCGACCCCTCGCGCGTGACGCGGAACGGCTGCTGTACGAGGACACGGCCGTCCCGGGCGTGCGTACCCGCTCCTGGTGCCTGATGTGTGGCGCGTACTCGCCGGAGGAGGTGAACGGCGACTCGGTACGGACGTGGTGCCTGGAGCACAACCGGGTGACCGCGCACGGAAGTTACCGGCTGGCGGAGACGCGATACCTGGTGGTGGAAAAGAGGGAGGCCCCGGGTGGGTGCCGCTGTGGGGGCATGGAGGGGGCGCGGCAGGATTGAGGGGGGCGGTCGGTTCCGAGGCATAGGCGACCCTGCGAGAGCGGGCTACGCTGCGGAGGGTGGTCGGACGAGGTGCTTTGCCCTCTAGTGTCGGCAATGCCGGATCATGCGCTTCTTGGGGAAACGGCCCTGTCTGAAGGGAAAGATGGCTGGTCAAGCAGACTGCTCCCCGCGTGCGCGGGGATGGTCCCCACGCTGGCCCGCGAGCTGCATGAGGAGACCGCTGCTCCCCGCGTGCGCGGGGATGGTCCCAGGCCCTCAATGTCGGGCGGCGCCTCGGGGCTCTGCTCCCCGCGTGCGCGGGGATGGTCCCTCCGCCGTACGGGCGTCACCGAAGAACGACGCCTGCTCCCCGCGTGCGCGGGGATGGTCCCCATGCGCAGCCAGCTTGTACGGCCAGTACCTTGTTCCCTGTACGCGCGGGGGTGGCTTCGCCTCGCTCCGCCCTCCGCCCGGCGTCGCCTTCCGCGGCCCCCCGCTATGCTCCCCCGCATGTCCACCACCCCCGCCCCCGAGCCCGCCCGCCGTGGCCTTCTCACCGAGCGCATCGCCCGTGAGCTGGAGCACGGTATTCGGACGGGGGAGTACGCGCCCGGGGACAAGCTGCCCTCCGAGCGGGAGCTTTCGGTGCGGTTCGGCGCGAGCCGGAACGTCGTGCGGGAAGTGTTGCGGCGCCTGGAGGCGCAGCAGCTCATCGAAGTGGCAGCGGGGCGCGGGTCCTTCGTACGGGAGCAGACGTCCGCACAGGCGCGAGGGTACGACGCGCTGTACCGGGCCGGGCGTCCCACCGTGCGGCAGCTCATCGAGGCGCGGCTCCCTCTGGAGACGGAGATGGTCCGCCTTGCTACGGAGCGCGCGACGGACGAGGACCTCGGGGTGATGCGGGCTGCCGTCGTCGCCCTGGAGTCCGCCGACGAGCCGGTGAGCAAGGCGCGGGCGGACCTGGAGTTCCACGAGGCCATCGCGGTCGCGGCCGGGAACCCCGTGCTGCGGATCATGCTCTCGTCCATCAGCGGGATGATGTTCGAGATGATGCTGCGGTCCAACTCCGACCCGAGCATCGCCGAGCCGGGCGTGCCGCACCATCCCGAGATCTTCGAGGCCATAGAGCGACGGGACCCGCCCCTGGCCGCCGAGCGAATGCGCGCGCACTTGCGCCTGGGCCTGCGGACGTACGGCCGGGACCTCGATGTGCAGGTAGACGTGATGGCGAAGCAGCACATCGAGATGCTGCTGGGGGAGCGGAGGAGGTGAGGGGTGACGTGCGAGGTGATGCCCTGCCCTGTATGCCTTCTATGGCAGATATGCCGGAATGCGCGATTGTTGCGCGGCAGACCGTGAGCCGGAGGTAAACCCCCAGGTCCGAAAGACTGCTCCCCGCGCGTGCGGGGATGGACCCCCCTCCCCCGCCGCCCCGCTCGTGGCGTACCACTGCTCCCCGCGCGTGCGGGGATGGACCTTATCCCCCCAGTGGGAGAGAGAGCGCCGCGGGCTGCTCCCCGCGCGTGCGGGGATGGACCCGGCTCAGGAGCGGGCGGCAACACGACGTCCTTCACGGACACCGACTGCTCCCCGCGCGTGCGGGGATGGACCTCGGTCGCCGGTGGGGTTCTTCGGGTCGTCTTTGCTGCTCCCCGCGCGTGCGGGGATGGACCCCCCGTTGAGGCCCGCCGCGGGCGGTTCGCCTCCTGCTCCCCGCGCGTGCGGGGATGGACCCCCCCGTGGCACGGCCGTGCCGCAGCTTGCAAGCCTGCTCCCCGCGCGTGCGGGGATGGACCTCCGGCCTTCAGGCGCACCACGGAGTCGTAGAGCTGCTCCCCGCGCGTGCGGGGATGGACCCGACCTGGCTGTTTCTGGTCGGGGTCTCGGTGGCTGCTCCCCGCGCGTGCGGGGATGGACCCCACCCGCCGGGGTCGCCTGCACGAAGTGCCGGCTGCTCCCCGCGCGTGCGGGGATGGACCCGCGGCCGCGGACCCGATCGTCGTCGCGGGCCGCTGCTCCCCGCGCGTGCGGGGATGGACCCAGTTCACGCAGCGACTCAATGGGCGATGAGCCCTGCTCCCCGCGCGTGCGGGGATGGACCCACCCTGCGGGCCGTCGTCGCCGAGCGGTCGGACTGCTCCCCGCCCGTGCCGGAATGAACCCCTGGCGCCCTCAGTCGCCCCTCACCCTCCAAAGCCCCATCCCCCTCCCTCACCCCCTACCGTCCCCCGCCCCCTCCTGCTAGCCTCCTTCCCGCCCAACTGGTCCTACCAGTCGGACCAGGGTCCCGCCACCCC
>NZ_JOGO01000135.1 GCF_000719475.1 Streptomyces sp. NRRL F-5630
CCGCTGGCTCCCCACCACGGAAGAGCTCATCAACCCACTGGCCTACGCCTGCGGAAGAGAACCCCAGCCGACTTCCTGACGGAGGCGGGGGCGGAGCGGCTACGGGGCTGGGTGCAGGGAGGGGGCTGGGTCAGGGGCGGCTGACTGTGGCACGGGCTGGCTGTCGGGCGCTGGCGTTAGAAGCGGAGACGCACGTCGGCCTGAGAGGGCTCGGCTCGGGACCCGTGCGTCGACGCGAAGACAGCCCGGTGGCCGAGAGGACTGCGGAGGGTGCCCGAGGGGTCAGGAGGCGCCGGGAACTGCGTGTCGGCTGGAGCGACCGGGGCGCCCGGGGGCCTGCCGGGTGGGACGTGGAAGCGGTCGGCGTTGCGGTCATGCGCCCCCGCACGCCGATAGCGCGCCGGGGCGCGCGGGCGCCCGTCAGCCGCACGGCGGGCCAGCCTGCCGCCGCCCCCTCGCGTCCGCGGCGGCCTCGCCGCAGGTTCGCACCAGCCGCACCCCTGATTCCCGCAGGCGAACCCGAAAGCGAACCAACCGCCCCACCCCGATGGCGCCGCCCCGCCCGTGTCACGAGGAGCAGGCACCCACCGCAGGCCCGGGACGCCGACGCCCCCGACGCGCTGCACAGGGATGAATCCGCCCTCCGTACCGACTTGTTCAGCCCTCACCCGCGTGCGGGCCTCCGCACCGACCGCACCCCGCAACAAACCCCCCGCGACGGCGCGACAGGCAGCCGCTCAGGGCGGCCCCGCGACGGCGGCTCCGGGCGAGCAGGTAATCCGGCAGCCGTACTCCGGCTCCCCCAGGCCGTTCGGTCGTCGCCGGGAACCGCTCAGGCGGTCAGCGCGCCCGCCAGGAAGGGTTCGACCGCCTCCCGCCATGCCTCCTGTCGTTCGTAGTGGGCCAGGTGGCCCGCGCCTCTCAGCTCCGCGTACTGGCCGCGCGGCAGCACGCGGACCATCTCCTGCGCCTCCGCCCGGCCCAGTTCCCCCTCCGTTCCGCGCAACACCAGCGTCGGGCACGCCACTTGGCCCAGCTCGTCCCAGTGCGAGTCGTGGACCCACGCCTCGCGCGAGGCGATCATGTGCTCCGGCTCGAAGACCGGTCGCCAGCCGTCCCCCGCCCGTTCCATGACCTCCGCGTAGTAGGCCCCACGCGCCGCGCTGGGGCGTTCCAGCCAGGGGTCACCCGCGGCGAACCACTTCTCCGCCTCGCCGAGCGACGCGAAGGGCAGCGGCCAGCCGCGCAGCCAGTCCACCCACTCCCGCTGCGCCGCGATACCCAGCGCCGACGCCCGCATGTCCGAGATGACGAGCGCCCGCACGGACTCCGGGTGCCGCGCAGCGAACTGCCAGGCCGTCAGCGCACCGGCCCCGTGTCCTATCAGCACGGCGGGGCCGAGCGCCAGGCTCTCCACCACGGCGCGCACGTCCCCCACGTAAGCCGCGCGCGAGTACTCCGCGCCCGGCCGCTCGCTCGCCCCGTGCCCCCGCTGATCGAGCGCGATCACGCGGTGCCGCTCCGCGAGCCAGCCCGCGCTTCCCGCCCAGTGCGAGCCCCGCCCCAGGAGTCCGTGCAGCAGGAGGACACCGGGACGCGAGCCCCCGCTCCCCGGCACCGTCCCCTCGTACTCCCACGCCGCGAGCCGCACTCCGCCCGCCCCTGTCACATCGATCCGGCGCACCATCGGTCCCGGCACCCCCAGTCGTTCCTGTCCTGCTCCCGCGCGGCGCCCCCGCAACCCGCGACACGGACGCTATCGAAACGTCATTCGATTCTCGGTGGAAAACAACGCTTTTCGCCCCAAGTCCCCTCGTACGAGTGACAGTCGGGGAAGGTTGACGCCCGTGGCGCGGGGGAGATCTCAGCCGAGGGGCGGGTTCCTCGCGGAACGGACCCGCCCGGGGGTGACCCTGAGAGCTCGGGGCTCCGGGTCAGTGCAGGGGGGACCGGGTTCCGGCGTCGCGAGGCGCCGGAACCCGGCGCGCACGCGCCGCCTCCCCGAGGAGCCACCGCCGCCCTCGACCGTCCCATCGCGTCAGACTGACACGCCAAACCCGTCGGCGCTGCCCATCCGGCCCAGAAAAAACCAAAACCAGGAACACTCGCCGCACTCCGGACGCCCTCGATCCGCTTTCCGTCCACCACACAGGCCCGAGCGGGGAGGACCGGGCCCCCTCAGCGGCCGTGGAGGACTTCCGGACACCTGGTCATCCGGTTGTCCGGCCCCTGAACCTCATCGACCACGGCTCCCATTGACCAGGGCCACCCGGAGAGGCGCACTCATCCCCTCCGGTACGGGTCGACGCTCCCGGCGCGCGGCAACGCACGCCCGCACCCAGCCGGGCCACCGTCGCCACGGCGCCCCCGCGCGACGGACTCCGTGCCACCCCCCGGCACCGGTGCCGCCCCGCGCCGTCCCCCACCGCTCGCGCGGCCCCGCCCGCGCCCGCCGCAGACGTCGGACGACATGCCGAAGCGGCGCCCGGCCGTCGCCGGGCGCGCGGAGGGTCGTGCGCCGGTGCGGTCGGCGCGCTCGCTCCCCCGGTGTAGCGCCTCAGCCCTTCGCGACGAAGACGTGCGAGGCGATCTCGGTGTCCAGCTCGGCGGCCTCGCCGCCGCTGCCGACGAGAACCCCGCCCGCCGCGCGCGTCACGCTCACCACCGCGCCCGGCTGGACGCCCGCGCGCCGCAGCGTGTACATGAGCTGCGCGTCGGTCTGGATGGGCTCGCCGATGCGGCGCACGACCACGTTCTTGCCCTCGCCGCCCGGCTCCAGGTCGGCGAGCGAGACCATGCCCGCGTCGAGGAAGGGATCGGCCTCCGATTGCTCGCCCAGCTCCTCAAGACCCGGGATCGGGTTGCCGTAGGGGGACTCGGTCGGGTGGCGCAGGAGGTCGAGGACGCGGCGCTCGACCGCCTCGCTCATGACGTGCTCCCAGCGACACGCCTCGGCGTGGACCTGCTCCCACTCCAGGCCGATGACGTCGACGAGGAGGCACTCGGCGAGCCGGTGCTTGCGCATGACCCGCGTGGCGAGGCGGCGGCCCTCCTCGGTCAGCTCCAGGTGGCGGTCACTGGCGACGGCGACGAGACCGTCCCTTTCCATGCGCGCCACCGTCTGGCTGACGGTGGGGCCGCTCTGGTCGAGCCGCTCCGCGATACGGGCGCGCATGGGCACCACACCTTCCTCCTCCAGTTCGAGGATGGTGCGGAGATACATCTCCGTGGTGTCGATCAGTCCGGACATCCGTGCCCCTTGATGCTGTGACCGCCGAGGGTCCCGGCGATCGGTGTGCGCTGGCCCTGCCGTCAATTCTGACGCATCCCGCTGACAACCGGCCCGGGCCGACCGGCGGGGGTCTTCCGGCGGCCCTTCCCACCCCTCCCGCCTCTCCCCCGCGCCCCACCCGGGCACTGTTGACAGCCCAGGTCCCCGGGCCGCACCGTGAGCGACGGCACGCCGCCGTGCCACCCACCGCGCCGCCCTCGCCCGGGGCAGGGGCGCCCGAGCAGGAGGCACGAGGCACGGATGAGCGCCGAGACCACTTCCCCCGAGGACGCCGCGCCCGCGGACCCCGCGACCCCGGTCGCCGGGACCGTGGCCACCCCGCCCGCCCCGGACACCGCCCGCCGCTACCTGGACGCCGTGACCGCGCTCCTCACCCGCGTACGGGACGAGGAAGCCGTCCCCGGCGGTCCCGTCGAGCGGGCCGCTCGGCTGCTCGCCGCGACCGTGACCGAGGGCGGGCGGATCTTCGCCTTCGGGGCCGGGCACTCCTCGCTCATCGCGCAGGACCTCGTCTACAAGGCCGGCGGGCTCGCCCTCGTGAACCTGCTCACGGTGCCCGGCACGCTCGGCGTGGACGTACGGCCCGCGACCCTGGGCTCCGCGCTGGAACGCGTCGAGGGGCTCGCGGGGACCGTGCTCGACCAGTCGCCCGCCGCGCCCGGCGACCTGCTGGTGATCATCTCGCTCTCCGGACGCAACGTCCTGCCCGTCGAGATGGCGGTACGCGCGCGCGAGAAGGGGCTGAAGGTCATCGGCGTCACCTCCGCCGCGTACGCCGGGCACAGCGTCCCCGCCAACCCCTGGAACTCCTTCCTCGCCGAGCACTGCGACGTCGTGCTCGACAACAAGATCACCGTGGGCGACGCGGAACTGAGCGGTGACGGCATCGCCGCCCCCTTCGGTCCGGCCTCCACGGCCGTGACCAGCGCGCTCCTCCAGGCCACGACCGCGACGGCGGCGGCGCTCCTGGCCGCCGAAGGCACCGAACCACCCCTGTTGCGCTCGGGGAACGTGCCGGGCGGACTGGAGTGGAACAAGGAGGTCTTCGCACGGCACCGGGAGCGCATCCACTACCAGCACTGAGGCGTCTGTGGCGGGGAGCGCCCGGTCGTCCGCCGCGCGCCCGTCGGCCGCGCCTCACTCCCCGTACGGCTCGTGACTCGCGTACGGCCCCCGGTCCGCGCGCGGGTGCGGGACGAGCAGGCGGGCGAGGTCCACGGCGCCCGCGACGCGCAGGGCGACGGATTCCGCGTACTGGGCGTCGGAGCGGTCGAAGGCGTGGCGGCCGGGGCCGCGCAGAAACGTCACGACACCTAGCGTGAGACCGCGGCTGCGCAGCACGGCACAGAGCGCGTGCTCGGTCTCGCGGGGCCAGCGGTGGCGGTGCGACCAGTCCTCGCGCTCCTCGTCGTCGACGCCGCCGTGCCAGCTCGTGCGCACCGCGCCCGAGCGGCGCACCGCCCGCACGGCCGGGTGCGCCTCGCCGTAGCCGACCGGCAGCCCGACCCCCGCGAGCGCGGTGCGCAGCGGGCCCGGACTTCCACCGGGGGTCATCGCGCCTCGCACGAGACGCGGCGTTCCGCCATTGCCCTCGGGTTCGTGGTGCGCCGCGGGGGTGTCGAGGAGGTCGACGAAGGCGTGGTCGGCGAAACCGGCGAGGGCGAAGTCGAGGTGGACCATGACCGCCTCGCCCGGGTCCTCGCACTCCGCCGCGGCGCGTGCGGCACGCTGCGACTGCCCGGAGCGGAAGCGCAGCTGCGCACTCTCCTGCTCGGCGAGCCGCGCCTCGGTCACGTCCTGGAAGAACCAGCCGACGCCGAGCGGCACGGGCTCCTCACTGAGCGGCGAGGAGAGCCGTACGAAGCCCGAGCGCCAGCAGCGCCGCGTGCGCTCCTCCTCCTCGCGGACCGTGACCCACAGCTCGGCGGGGGCGGGCGGGGCGCCTTCGGCGAGCACGTGCGTGAGCGCGCTCTCCAGTTCCTCGACACCCTGGCCGAGGATGTCGGCGAGCGGGCGGCCGAGCAACGCCGTCCGGCCGGTGCCGAGCGCGCGGGCCGCGTAGGCGTTGACCGCGGCGGGCCGCAGATCGGCGTCGACGAGCACGACGCCCCAGGCGGCCTCGTCGAAGAGCGCCTCGCCGAGCGCTATGGAGCGCTCCAGGTCTATCTGCGTGTGGACCTCGCTGAAGGCGCAGTACACCCCGGCGGGGCGGCCGTCGGTGTCCCGTACGGCGGCGGACTGGACGCGGACGAGGACGCGACCGCCGTCCTTCGTGAGCAGCGCGAACTCGTGCACCTGCCGTCCCGGCGCGCGCATCGCGGCGGCGAGCGAACGCCACATGTCGCCCGCGTCGGCCTCACGCGCGGCCCAGCCGCCGAAACCCTGCCGCCCGACCGCCTCCTCCGGGGACCAGCCGAGGATGCGCTCCGCCTCGCGGTTCCAGTGCGTGACGACGCCGTCCGTGTCGAGCGCGCACAATGCTGCGTCCATGCCGTCGAGAAGGGCGGCGAGAAGCTCGGAGTCATCGCTCCCGGCAGCGCCGTGCGCCGGCTCCGCGGCACCCTGCCCGTCCATGGCCCCGCCCCGAGCGCTCGGATCGTCCGTGGTCCCACCGCGCCGGGAAACACTCACCCTGGCACCCCCTGCCGTACGTACGCCATTCGTACGTCTGCCTTGCCTGCGCCGAATTGAACTCCACCGTGACACAGCACACAGCGGCTTCGCGTAAATCGTTGCGCGGCAGTGATGCGGGTGAGGGGCGGCGGGGTGCACGTGGGGGGCGTGTTCGGGGGCGCGTTTACGGTCCGAGAGGGGGCCGCCACGGAGG
>NZ_JOGO01000136.1 GCF_000719475.1 Streptomyces sp. NRRL F-5630
GGAAGGGGGGGGGGGGGGGGGGGGGGGGGGGGGGGGGGGGGGGGCACGCTGCCAAGGCGGCGGAGCCAAGCAGAGGGGGGCACAGCGCACCGAGTTGACCAAGAAGGCCCCGAGCCCGCGGCCCACGTCGGGGCCTCATCCGGCCGGTCTCCGCCCGTCTCCGCCCGTGCTGTCACTCCGGTCCCGTGACGTCGGCCGGGCGGGACAGAACGTTCGTTCTTGCCAGCCCCGCCTCCGTCCCCGGCCGCCCTCAACACGCGTGAAGCGCGATGAGACAGAACGATCGTTACGCCCACCCACGCATCCCCCGAGCCAACCCACGCACGAGGGCGGCGGCGGACCGTCCCGGCCCACCGCCGCCCTCCACCGCGCCGAGCCCGCGCGCTCTCGCGCTCACGCGCACCGCGCGGGACCGGCGTCACCTGTCGTCGTCGTGGCCCATCTTCCCCCGCAGGTCGTCGGCCCTGTCCTGGCCCGTCTCGCGGGCCTGGTCCGAGGTGTCGGACGACTTCTCGGACGCCTGGTCCTTGGCGTCCTTCGCCTTCTGCTTGAGCTGCTCGGCCTTGTCCTGGAACTGGTCCTTGATGCCCATGTAGCTCTCACTCCTCAAGAGGGGTGGGGGGAGAGAAGGGGGCGCCCCTGACGAACGCCCCGTCCCAGCCTGGCACGGGCGGACCGGCCCCGCATGTCGATCAGACGCCGCCCCTGCTCCGCTCGTCGGCCGCCCCGCCCGCCCCCACCAGGCCCTTCGGCACCTGCGCGAGCCGCTCCCCGAACCGGCCGACCTCGTGCGCCCCGACCGTCCCGATGAGCATCGGCAGCGCGCCCCGCACCGACTGCATGTGCCGCAGCCACCACTGCCCGTACACGTGCGCCGAGCGCCGCTCGATGCCGTGCAGGATGCGGTCCACGGCGGGGCTCAGCGGGTACGTCTTGTTGGCGGGCCACGGGAGCCGGGAGCGCAGTTCGCGCATGACGTCGTCCTGGTCCGCGCCGCGCACCATGTCGGTGTCGGTCCAGCTCAGGTACGCCACGCCGACCTTCACGCCGAGGTGCCCGACCTCGGCGCGCAGGCAGTGCGCGTACGCCTCGACCCCGGACTTCGACGCGCAGTACGCGCTCATCATCGGGGCCGGCGTGACGGCGGCGAGCGAGGCGATCTGGAGCAGGTAGCCACGGCTCTCGGCGAGCAGCGGCAGGAAGGCGCGCGCGGTCGCCGCCGCGCCGAGGAGGTTCACCTCGATCACGCGCCGCCAGGAGTCGGGGTCGGAGTCCATGAAGGGCCCCCCGGTCGCGACCCCGGCGTTGGCGACGACGATGTCCACCTTCCCGAAGCGTTCCTTCACCTCGGCGGCGACCTGGGTCATCGCGGCCTGGTCGGTCACGTCCGCGTACCAGTGGTCGCTGTCCGCGTACAGCCGCGTGGAGAGGTCCTTGAGCGCCTCGGGCTCCAGCCCCACGAGCGCGACGCGAACCCCGTGCGCCGAGAGCTTGCGCGCGAGCAGCTCGCCGACCCCGCGCGCGGCCCCGGTGACGACGGCGACCTGGCCCTCCAGGGGCCCGGGGCGGCGACGGCGCTCGGAGCGCGAGGTGAGAGTGCGGCCGGTGCCGGGCTGCTGGGGGCTCATGCGGACTCCTTGGCGGTCTTGGCGGCGCGGTTGGCGCGGGACTCGGCGGGCGACTCGGCGGCGGGCGCGGCAGAGGACTCGGCGGCGGGCTTCGCGGTGCCTGCCGCACCGGAGGCGCCGGACCCGGCAGCGGCACCGACGGCCTCGGGGGCGTCGGCCGGGGCCGCCTCCCTGGCCTCCCCGGACGTCGCCACCACGTACGTCGTCACGAGGTCGCGTATCAGCCCCGTCACGGCCGCCGGGCCCTCCATCGGCGTCATGTGGCCCAGCCCCGGCAGGGTCGTGAGCCCGAGCGAGTGCGGCAGCGACTCGTCCATGAGGCGGGCATGCACGGGCGGCGTGAGCTTGTCGGCCGAACCGACGACGACGGCCGTGGGCGCCTCGATCGCGCGCAGCCCCGCCTCCTCGTCGAAGGCGTCGAGGACGCGCGACCAGCCGTAGCGCACGGGGCTCGGGCAGGCGTGCACGATCCGCGCGCAGGCGTCGACCTGCTCAGGGCTCGCCCCCGGCCCCATCACCCCGTACTTGAGCACCTTCCTGCCGAGCGGTGTGACGGGCCCGAGCGGCGCGCGCACCCCGAGCACCGCGCCGGTGAGCCGCCTGCGGAGGGGGCTCTTCGGCAGGGGGAGGACGCTCGCCTCGCCGACGAGCCGGGCCGGTCCGGTGGAGCAGAGCAGCACGGCGGCGGCGTGCTCGCGGAAGGCGGGACGCTCGGCGGCGGCCATGAAGGTCATACCGCCCATCGAGTGCCCGGCGAGCACGGCGGGTTCGCCGGGGGCGAGCGTCGCTTCCAGCACCGCTTCGAGGTCGTCGGCGAGCGCCTTCGGGCTGTAGCCGAGGGGGCCGGGCGGGGCGGGACTGCGACCGTGGCCGCGCTGGTCGTAGGCGATGACGCGGTGATCGGGGGCGAGCGCGCGTATCTGCGCGGCCCAGAAGGCGATCGAGCACGTCCAGCCGTGCGCGAGCACGACGGCCGGGGCGTCCTCGGGGCCGAAGACCTCCACGTGCACGGGCGAACCGTCCGCCGAGACGACGCGCGGTTCGCTCACGGGCGTGGGCGGCACGTACGTACCGCGCACGGCGTGGCCGGGGTTGCTCAGCAGCGGGCTCATGCGGCCGCCACCTCCTTCGCGTCCTTCGTGTTCTTCGCCGTACGGGTGGTGGCTGCCGCGCCGGGCACGGAGCCCGCGCGCGGGGGCCGCAGCACCTCGTACTCCAGGAGGTCCACGCGCCGGGTCGCGGCGCGGAACTCGGCCGTCGTACCGGGCCAGATGGTCGTGTTGCGCCCCGAGGCGTCGAGATACCAGCTCGTGCACCCGCCGGTGTTCCACACCGTGCGCTCCATACGGGTCTG
This sequence comes from Streptomyces sp. NRRL F-5630, assembly GCF_000719475.1. GTDB lineage: Bacteria > Actinomycetota > Actinomycetes > Streptomycetales > Streptomycetaceae > Streptomyces. The sequence goes on from NZ_JOGO01000136.1 coordinate 2,983, forward strand.
GACCCGCTCGTTCCAGGCGTCGACCGAGGCGGGGCGCGGGTCGAGCGCGGTCCCGGGGCCGAGCACGTCGAGCTGGCGGAGGTAGTCGGCGAGGTAGTTCAGCTGGGCCTCGATCATGAGGATCATCGAGGAGTTGCCGAGGCCGGTGTTGGGGCCGATGACCGTCATGAAGTTCGGGAAGCCGCTCGCGGTCGCGCCGCGCAGCGCGGCCATGCCGTCCTTCCAGCTCTCGGCGAGCGTGTGCCCGTCCGCGCCCACGACGCGCTCGGCGATCGGCATGTCCGTCACATGGAAGCCCGTGCCGAAGACGATCGCGTCGGCCTCGGCGGTCGAACCGTCTGCGGCGACCAGGGTGTTGCCCCGGATCTCGCTGAGCCCGGAGGCCACGAGGTCCACATTCGGCCGCGCGAGGGCGGGGTAGTAGGCGCTGGAGAGCAGGATGCGCTTGCACCCGATGCGGTACGAGGGCGTCAGCTTCGCCCGCAACGCCGGGTCCTTGATGGCCCGGTGCATGTTCGCCTTCGCCAGGCGTTCCACGAGCCCGAGTTCGTCGGGCCGCTTCGTGAACGCCTGCACCTGGAGCTCGCGGATGCCCCACAGCGCCGCGCGGCGGGCGGCCGTCGTGAAGGGCAGCGCACGGTGCAGCCGCCGCTCCAGGCCGCTCACCTGGCGGTCCATCCGGGGCATGACCCAGGGGGGTGTGCGCTGGAAGAGCGTGAGCCGCTCGACGTCCGGCTGGATGGCGGGGACGATCTGGATCGCGGACGCGCCCGTACCGATCACCGCGACCCGCTTGCCGCGCAGGTCGTAGTCGTGGTCCCAGCGCGCCGAGTGGAAGACCTTGCCGGGGAACGTGTCGAGCCCCGGGAAGTCCGGGATCTTCGGATCGGAGAGCGGGCCGGTCGCCGAGACGACGACATCGGCGGTGTACGGGCCCGAGGCCGTGTCCAGTTCCCAGCGCATCCGCTCGCCGTCCCAGCGCATGCGCCGCACCTCGCTGTCGAAGCGCAGGTGCGGGCGGAGGCCGAAGGTGTCGGCGACGCGTTCCAGGTAGGCGCGGATGTGCGGCTGACCCGAAAAGGTGCGCGGCCACTCGGGGTTGGGCGCGAAGGAGAAGGAGTACAGGTGCGAGGGCACGTCGCAGGCGCAGCCCGGGTACGTGTTGTCGCGCCAGGTCCCGCCGACGGAGCCCGAACGCTCCAAAACGACGAAGTCGGTCACCCCCTCGCGCCGCAGCCGCACGGCAGCGCCGAGCCCTCCGAACCCCGAACCGACCACGGCCACCCGCACATGGGTGCTGCTGCTTGTCTTCGTCTTCGCCATCGAGCCGCCTCCCGCACTCTCCCGACGATGCTGCCAGCAATCACTGGCACGGTTGGAGCGTAGAACAGACCCGTACTCATGGGTAGGGGTCGGACCGGACTTGTTACCGCCGGTACGAAACCCCCGCCGATGCCGACGCGGCCGGCCTCCCGGCCGGGGAACGGAACACCGAAGGGTCCCGGAGGCGACGGAGGTTGGGGCAGAGGACCGTCCGGCGGCGGGAGCCACCCGGCTCCGGCGGAGGACCGCGCGGCGGAAGGGGCCATGCGGCGGCGGGGGTTGGCGGCGGCGACGGGGGGCGCCCGGCGGGAGGCCGTCCGGCGGTCGAGGGCGCCCGGGTGACGGAGAAGGCCGCCCGGCGGAGGAGGAAGCCATCCAGCAGCGGAGGTCGGTGGCGGTGGAGGCCCCTCGGCGGAGGAGGCAGCAGGCTGTCGGCGGCGGAGGTCACCCGGTGGTGAGGGAGGCCATGCGGCGGAGGAGATCGTCGGCAGCCACCCCGGCGGAGGAGAGGTCATGTGGTGGTGGAGAAGGGCCACCCGGTGGCAGCGGAGGACCCCCGGCAGAGGAGGTCGCCCGGCGGAGGAGGAAGCCATCCAACAGCGGAGGTCGGTGGCTGTGGAGGCCACTCGGCGGAGGAGGCCGGAGGCCGCCAGTGGCGAAGGTCGCCCGGTGATGAGGGAGACCATGCGGCGGAGGAGAGGTCATCCGGCAGAGGAGGCCACCCGACGGTGGCAGAGGCCGTCCGACGGCGGGGGGCGCCCGGTGACGGAGGAGGCCACCCGGCGGTGGACGTCGCCCTGTGCCGGCGGAAGGCGCCCGGCGGCGGAGACCACCCGGCAAAAACGCCGACCGACGCGGGAGGCCGCCCGGTAGTGGAGGCCGGAGGCCATCGGCGGCGGAGGTCGCCCTGTGGCCGGCGGAAGGCGCCCGGCGGTGGAGGCCAGCCGGCGAAAAACGCCGACCGACGCGGGAGGCCACCCGGCAGCGGAGGCGCCCGCAAACGGCGAGGCGCCCCCGGCAGCCCGGAAGGCGCCCAGGCAGGTAGTGCGGGCAGAAACGACGAGGGGCGGGCAGGCACCTATGCCCACCCGCCCACCACCACGCCCGACGGCGCGAGGTGACCGCCGTCAGCCGACGAGCTCCGCCCGCTCGATAACCACGTCGTCCTTCGGCACGTCCCGCATCCCGTTCCTGATCCCGGTCGGCACCACCCTGATCTTGTCGACCACGTCCCGCCCCTCGACGACCTCACCGAAGACCGCGTATCCCCAGCCCTGCGCGTGCTTGCCGCTGTGGTTGAGGAAGTCGTTGTCCGCGACGTTGATGAAGAACTGCGCCGTCGCCGAGTGCGGGTCGTTCGTACGGGCCATCGCCACGGTGTACGTGTCGTTCGTCAGCCCGTTGTCCGCCTCGTTCTGCACGGCGGCCCGCGTCGGGCGCTGCACCATCTTCGTGTCGAAACCGCCGCCCTGGACCATGAAGTTGTCGATGATCCGGTGGAAGATCGTCCCGTCGTAGTGCCCGTCCTTGACGTACTGGACGAAGTTCGCCACCGTCTGCGGCGCCTTCTCCTCGTCGAGCGCCAGCACGATGTCCCCACGGTTCGTGGTCAGCTTCACCTGCGTCGTCATACGATTCTCCTTCGGTGCAACTAGAACAATCCCCGCATTGTGCCAGCGCCGGGGCGGGGCCCCCTCCCCCCTCCCCCACCCCCCCCCCCGCCACCCCACCGCCCCGC
>NZ_JOGO01000137.1 GCF_000719475.1 Streptomyces sp. NRRL F-5630
AGCCCCCAACCACCGGGCCAACTGCACCGCGGCCATCCCCACCCCACCCGCCGCCGCATGCACCAACACCGTCTCCCCCGACCGCACACCCGCCACATCAACCAACGCGTAAAACGCCGTCACAAACGCCACCGGAACCGACGCCGCCTCCACGAACGACCACCCCTCCGGGACCGGCACCACCACCCGCTCGTCCACCACGGTGAACGAGCCGAACCAGTCGCCTCCCAGGCCCATGACCCGGTCGCCGACGGCCACGCCCGTCACGCCGGAGCCGATCTCGGTGACCACGCCGGCGCCCTCACTGCCCATCCGCGCGTTCTCCGCGTCGGGGTAGGTGCCCAACGAGATCAGTACGTCACGGAAGTTGACACCGGCGGCCCGGACCTCGATCCGTACCTCGCGCTCACCGAGCGGCCGGGGCGCCGCCGTCGCGGGAACCGGGGTGACTCCGTCGAGCGCGGCTCCGGGAGCGGCCCGCAGTTGCCAGTCTCTGAAGGGGAGTTCGGGACTCTCCGGTACGGCGGTGAGGCGGGGGGCCAGGGTTTCGCCCCGCCGGAGTGCCAGTTGCGGTTCCCCGGTGCCGAGCGCTGCGGGGAGCGCTGCGAGCGAGGCCGGGTCGCGGTCGAGGTCGGCCAGGACGAACCGGCCGGGGTGCTCGGACTGAGCGGAGCGCACCAGGCCCCAGACAGGTGTGGCGGCGAGGTCCCGCACACCCTCGCCGGGTCCCGCGGCGACGGCCCCGTGGGTGAGCAGCACCAGCTTGGCGCCGGTGGCGGACAACGCCTCGTCGGCCAGCCAGGACTGCACGAGTGCCAGCGCCCGGCCGGCGGTGGCCACGGCCCTCCCCGCCGTGTCCTCCTCGGCGCCGTCCGGGGCCACCGGGTTCTGGTCCACGCACGCCAGCACATATCCCGGTGCCGGGCACCGTCCGTCGGCCAGCTGCGCGGCCAGTCCGGTCAGGCTGTCGTGGCGCGCTGCGATGCCTTCGAGGCCGTCAGCCGGGATCTCCGGGCCCACGCACGCGCATGTCGGTGCGGTGTCCGCGTCCGGCACCGGTACAGGGGTCCACCGCACTCGGAGCAAGGGGCCCGCCCCGTCTCCGAGCTTCGCGTCGGAGCCCTGGAGAGGGCGGGTCACGAGGGTCTCGACGGAGGCCACCGGCCGGCCCGAGTCGTCCGCCAGGAGCACCGACATGCCCCCGCCCGTGACCGGCGTGAGCCGTACGCGCAGACGCGTCGCCCCCGTGGCGTACAAGGACACACCGGTCCACAGGAAGGGCAGTTCGACGGGGGATGCAGCGGAGGGTTCGGCGCGGGCGCGGCCCTCTTCCGTCCGGGCCGGCCACGCGTGCAGGGCGGCGTCGAGCAGCGCCGGGTGCAGGCCGAACCCGTCGGTGCTCCGCCGCGCCTCCTCGGACAGGGCGACCTCGGCGTAGAGCGTGTCGCCCTGGCTCCAGACGGCACCGAGGCCGCGGAAGACCGGGCCGTAGGCGAGTCCGGCGGCGGCGAGACGCTCGTACAGCCCGGTTGTGTCGACCTGCCGGGCGCCGTCGGCCGGGGGCCAGGCGTCAAGGCCCGCGGGTTCACGGTCGTCGGCGGCGGCCGTGAGGGTGGCGCGGGCGTGCTGTGACCAGAGGCCGTCGGTGTCACCGATGTACACGCCGACGGCACGGCGGCCGTCGGCGTCCTCGGGACCGCCCACCGTGACCTGGACGCGCAGGGCGCCGCCGTCCGCGGGGAGCACGATCGGCTTTTCCATGCTGAGCTCTTCCAGCCGGTCGCAGCCGACGGCGTCCGCCGCGCGCAGCACGGTCTCGACGAGGGCGCTGCCCGGGACGACCGCCCGGCCCGCGACCGTGTGGTCGGCCAGCCACGGGTGGGTGCGCAGGGACCAGCGGCCGGTGAACAGGTAGCCGTCGCAGTCGGGAAGGGGCACGCCCGCGTCGAGCAGCGGGTGGCCGACGGCTTCCATGCCCGTGGCGGCGGCGTCGGCGGTGGCCGTCGTGGCGGAGTCGAGCCAGTGCCGGGTGCGCTGGAAGGCGTAGGTGGGCAGGTCGACGTGGGCGGCTCCGGTCGCGTCGAACACGCGGGACCAGTCCACCCGCACTCCGGCGACGTGGGCCTCGGCGAGGGACCTGAGCAGCCGGGGTTCGCCGGCGTCGCCGCGCCGCAGCGTCCCGACCGCCGCCACGTCGCTGCCGTGGTCCTCCGCCGTCCGCTCGACACCCGGGGTGAGCACCGGGTGCGGGCTGACCTCGACGAAGTGGCGGAACCCCGCGTCGAGCAAAGCGCGCACGGTGTCCTCGAAGCGGACCTGCGAGCGGAGGTTGCGGTACCAGTACGCGGCGTCCAGCGTGGTCGTGTCGGTCCTCTCCGCGGTCACGGAGGAGTAGAACGACACGTCGGAGGGATGGAGCGAGATCCCGGACGCCGCCTTCTCGACCTCGGCGCGGATCTCCTCCACGTGGACCGAGTGGGAGGCGTAGTCGACCGGGATGCGGCGGGTGCGCACGCCCTCGGCGTCGTACGCGGCGAGCAGGCCGTCGAGCGCGGCGGCGTCGCCGGAGACCACGAGGTGCTCGGGGCCGTTGACCGCGGCGACGGACAGGACGCCGTCGTAGGACGCGACGGCGCGGCGCACGTCGTCCGCGGGCGCGGTGACGGAGGCCATGCCGCCACGGCCGGCGAGTGCCGTCAGCGCCCGGCTGCGCAGCGCCACCACGCGCGCCCCGTCCTCCAGGCTCAACGCGCCCGCCACGACCGCGGCGGCGATCTCGCCCTGCGAGTGGCCGACGATCGCGGCCGGCCGGACGCCGTAGGACTCCCACACCGCGGCCAGCGACACCATGACCGCCCACAGCGCGGGCTGGACGACCTCCACGCGTTCCAGCGCCGCCTCGTCCCGCAGCGCGCGCAGCAGGGGGACGTCCAGGTGGGGTGCGAGCGCGACGGCGCACTCGTCCATGCGCCGCGCGAACACCGGTGACGCGTCGAGCAGTTCAACGGCCATACCGGTCCACTGGGAGCCCTGCCCCGGGAAGACGAAAACGGGGCCGATCCCGTCGTGGACCGTGCCGGAGACGAACTCGGCGGGTGCGGGTTCCTCGCCCGAGGCGTACTGCCGCAGCAGGTGCGCGGCGTCGCCGTCCTCCGGGGTGAGGAGGACGGCCCGGTGGTCGAAGGCCGTGCGGGTGGTGGCGAGGGTGTAGCCGATGTCGGTGGGCGTGTGACCGGGGTGCTGTTCGGCGTGGACGGCGAGCCGCGCGGACTGGTCGCGCAGGGCCGCGGCGGACTTGGCGGACAGGACCCAGGGCACGGTCGCCGGGGTCCGGGCGGACTGCTCCACGGGCGTCTCTTCGGTAGCCGGTGCCTCGTCGGTGGCCGGTGCCTCTTCGATGATGACGTGGGCGTTGGTGCCGCTGACGCCGAACGACGACACCCCGGCCCGGCGCGGCCGTTCGCCCCGGGGCCAGGGAATGGGCCGGGTGAGCAGCCGCAGGGTCCCGGTGGACCAGTCGACGTGCGGGGACGGCTCGTCGGCGTGGAGGGTGCGCGGCAGTTCCTGGTGGCGCAGGCCCAGTACGGTCTTCATGACGCCGGCGGCTCCGGCGGCGGCCTGGGTGTGCCCGACGTTCGACTTCACCGACCCCAGCCACAACGGCCGTTCGGGATCGCGCCCCTGCCCGTACGTCGCCTGCAGCGCCCCGGCCTCGATCGGGTCGCCCAGCTTGGTGCCGGTGCCGTGCGCCTCCACCACGTCCACCTCGGACGCGTCGAGCCCGGCGTCGGCCAGCGCCGCCCGGATGACCTGTTGTTGCGCGGGGCCGTTCGGGGCGGAGAGTCCGCTGCTGGCGCCATCCTGGTTGACCGCCGTACCGCGGACGACGGCGAGGACTCGGTGTCCGTCGCGGCGGGCGTCGGAGAGCCGTTCGAGGCAGAACATCCCGGCGCCCTCCGCGGGGCCGAAGCCGTCGGCGGCGGCGGAGAAGGGCTTGCACCGGCCGTCGGGGGCAAGGCCCCGCTGACGGCTGAACCCCATGAAGGTGCCGAGGGTGGGCATGACGGTCACACCGCCGGTGAGGGCGAGATCGCACTCGCCCTGACGGAGCGAACGCACGGCCAGGTGCAGGGCGACGAGGGACGACGAGCAGGCGGTGTCCACCGTGACGGCGGGACCCTGCAATCCGAGCGTGTAGGAGATGCGGCCGGACAGGACGCTGGTGGTCGTGCCGGTCATCAGGTGTCCCTCGATGCCGTCGGCGGCGTCCAGGGGCGGCCCGTAGTCGAGCGCGACGGCGCCGACGAAGACGCCTGCGGCACGGCCCTTGAGGGTGGCGGGGTCGATGCCCGCCCGCTCGACGGCTTCCCAGGACGCTTCGAGCAGGAGGCGCTGCTGGGGGTCCATCGCGTCGGCCTCACGCGGGGAGATGCCGAAGAATCCCGCGTCGAAGTCACCGGCGTCGTGCAGGAATCCGCCCTCCCGGACGTAGGTGCGTCCGGGGGCGTCCGGGTCGGGGTCGTAGAAGGCGTCGGTGTCCCAGCCCCGGTCGTCGGGGAAGGGAGTGATGGCGTCGACGCCGTCGCGGACGAGATGCCAGAGCTCCTCGGGGGTGGTGACGCCGCCGGGGAAGCGGCACGCCATGCCGACGACGGCGATCGGTTCGTGGGCCGCGGCCTCGATCGCGCGCAGCCGTCCCCGGGTGTCGTGCAGGTCGGCGGTCACCCGGCGCAGGTAGCCGAGGAGCTTGTCATCTTCCGGCATCAGGGCCTCACATGGTCGTGCCGCGGCGTCGTGGATCGGACGGCGCACACCTGGTCGCTGGGGGCCAAGGGTGGCGCCGTGGCCGTCAGTTCGGGCCGAATTCGCGGTCGATGAAGTCGAAGAGTTCGTCGGCGTCCGCCGACTCCAGGCGCCCGGCCACGCCGGGCGCCTTCGCCGCGGGGGCGGTCTCCGGAGCGCTGCGGGCGTGCGCCCGCCGCCCCGGCTCGGCGTCTCGGTCGGCGTCTCCGTCCACGGGCGCGCCCCCGGCCTCGGTCGGGGCCAGCTCCTGGTCGAGGTAGCGAGCGAGGCGGGTGGCGTCGGGATGGTCGAAGACCAGGGTGGCGGGCAGGGGCAGTCCGGTCTCCGTCTTGAGCCGGTTGCGCAGTTCGACCGCGGTGAGCGAGTCGATGCCGAGATCCAGGAAACCGCGTTCGACGGGAATCGCGGTGGCCGCGTCGTACCCCAGCACGGTGGCCGCGTGTTCCCTCACGGTGCGCAGGAGCAGCTGGTGCCGTTCGGCGTCGCCCAGTCCGGTGAGGCGCGCCGGCAGCGCGGGGCCGCCGGGCTCCGCGCCGCCCTCGACGGAAGCGACGGAGGCGACGGTGCGGCGCCGAAGAGACACGGAGGTGCGCGCGCGGTCGTCCCGCGCAGGGGGCCGGAGGGCGCCTTCGGCTCCGCCCTTGGCCAGGGTCCGGGGATCGAACCGCGCGGCCACGACCAGGCTGTCCGTCGATTGTTCGGCGGTGTCGAGGAGGCGCAGCCCGTCCTCGGTGGACATCGGCAGCACACCCATGCGCCGCATCCGCGCCAGATCCGCCCGCTCCAAACCACCCGTCATCACACTGCGCCGCTCCCACAA
>NZ_JOGO01000138.1 GCF_000719475.1 Streptomyces sp. NRRL F-5630
GTATCGTCGGCAGCGTCAGATGTGTATAAGAGACAGGGGTTGGCGACCGGCGCGGGGGGGGCCGGTGCGGGAGGGATCGCCCGTGCGGGCCGGGGCGAGGAGGCGGTGGCGGGCGCGATTCCTGGCACGGGGGACCCCCGCCCGTACGGGACAGCTCCTGTCCCGCCTCACCTGCCCAGCGCGGCGACACCCGCCTTCGCGAAGCTCTCGTCCTGGTCGCCGCTCGGCGCGCCCGCGACGCCGACCGCCGCGACGGGCGCGCCCTTCGCGGTGACCGGGGCGCCGCCCGCGAGGAAGAGCGTGCCCGGGATGTCCTTGAGGGTCGGCGCGGAGTCGAGGCGCTTGACGAGGTCCGAGGTGGGGGCGTTCCAGGAGACGGCGGTGTACGCCTTCTTCACGGCCGACTCGTAGGACTGCGGGCCCGCGCCGTCGCCGCGCAGCGTGACGAGCGTGCGCCCGTCGCGGTCGACGACGGCGACCGAGACGTTCTGGTGGGCGCGACGGGCGGCGTCGAGCGCGGCCTGCGCGGCGCGGGTCGCCGCGGCGGTGGTCAGGTGCGTCGTGGTCGTGGTGGTGCGGCCCGAGACGTCGGCGGCGGGAGTGGCGGAGGCGGCGGGGCGGGGCCGCGGGGACTCGGCGTTCGCGGACACGGTGCCGAGGACCCCGGCGGTGCCGAGCGCGGCGACGAGGGTGCCACCGGCGAGGACACGGCTGCGGCGGGTGCGGAGGGTGAGGGACATGGGTTGCGCTCCTGGGGTGTGCGTCGGGGGGGACGAGGGCGGGGCTTACGGGTCGGGGTGGCCCCACGGGTGTCGGGGGCGGGTGCCCACGGGTACGGGCCGGGGTCGGCCCTGCGGATGCCGGGCCGGGGTTCGGCCTTGCGGACGCCGGGCCGGGTTCGGCCTTGCGGACGCCGGGCCGGGGTTCGGCCTTGCGGACGCCGGGCCGGGTTCGGCCTTGCGGACGCCGGGCCGGGTTCGGCCTTGCGGACGCCGGGCCGGGGTTCGGCCCGGCGAGTGCGGGGGCGCCGTTCCCGTGGCGGCTTCCGCTCCTCAAGCCTGGCCGTCCGCGCCCGCCTCTCCCGTCGCCCGCCCGGCTCCTCTCCGCCCCCCGACCGGTGGGCCCCCGGGTCGGCCGATCGGTTGATGCGGCGCCCCGCGCCCGGCGCGATGATCGAGGGGGCGAGCCTGCCCGCCCTGCCCGTACCGCCCCTCCCACCCCGCAGCCCCGTCCCGCGTTCCCGGCCCGCCCCCGGACCCAGGACCGGCCTCCGGCCTCACAGCACCCAGGACACCCGCCCATGCCCCCACCGCAGTCCGACGTCCCCCTCCCTGTTCCGCGGGCCGACGATGCCGCCGAGGCGGACGAGCGGCGGCTCACCGCGCTCCTCACCCTCGCCTTCCTCGCGCTGCTCGCGGGCGCGCTGCTCCGCTACGTGCTGCGGCACGGCGACAGCGGCCGGCTGCCGTGGGTCGTGGCGCTGAGCCTCGTGCTCGCCGGGACGCAACTCGTCCGGGGCGGCTCCGCGCGGGCGCGGCGGGGGCGGCTCGGGGTGGTCGCGGTGTGCTGGGCGGTCGTCGTGCTGCTCGCGCCGAGTTTCGCGTGGTGCGCGATCCCGCTCGTGCACACGGCGCTGCGCCTGCTGCCCGTGCGGGCCGCGCTCGCGGCGATCACCGTGCTCACGGCGCTCGTGGTGGTGGCCGAACTGCGGCTCGCGGACGGTTTCGACCCGAACCTCGTCCTCCTGCCGCCGGTCGTCGCGGCGCTCGCGACCGGCGTCTTCCTGCACCTGAGCCGCGAGTCCGCGCGGCGCGGGGCGCTCATCGACGACCTCGTGCGCACGCGCAGGGAACTCGCCGCGACGGAGCGCCGCGAAGGCACGCTCGCCGAGCGGCAGCGGCTCTCCGGCGAGATCCACGACACGCTCGCGCAGGGCCTGTCCAGTCAGCGGATGCTGCTCCAGGCCGCCGAACGCCAGTGGGATCACGACCCGGCGGTGGCGCGCGCCCACGTGCGCACGGCCGCCGGGATCGCGGCGGAGGGCCTCGCCGAGGCGCGGCGCCTCGTGCACGACCTCGGCCCCGCGGGGCTCGCGGGCGGGACGGACCTCGGGGCCGCGCTCACGGCTCTCGCGGCGCGGGCCTCGCACGGCGGGCTCACGGTGCGGGCCGAGGTCCACGACGAGACGGGCGCGGGCCCGGCCGTCCTGCCGGACCGGGTCGCGTCGGCACTGCTGCGTACGGCGCAGGGCGCGCTCGCGAACGTACGGGAGCACGCACGCGCCCGTACGGCGACGCTCACGCTCACTCTGCTCGACGACCTCGCGTTCCTGGACGTCGCCGACGACGGCAGGGGCTTCGTGCCCGACCTGGCGGCGGCACCGCGCGGACCGCGCGGCCACGGGCTCCCCGCGACGCGGGCCCGCCTCCAGCAGCTGGGTGGCACGCTCGCCGTCGAGTCGGCGCCGGGCGAGGGCACGGTCCTGACGGCGCGGGTCCCGTGGCACGAGCCGCCCGGCACGGCGGAGCGGGAACGAACGTTCTCCCCCGGACCTGACGAAGGACCCTCCTCATGACGGACACCCCCGTGACCGGCTCCTCCCCGGACGAGAGCCCCGTGCGGCTCCTCCTGTGCGACGACCACGCCGTCGTACGGGCCGGGCTGCGCGCACTGCTCGCGAGCGCGGCGGGGATCGAGGTGAGCGGGGAGGCGGGGAGCGGCGAGGAGGCGGTGGCGCTCGCGGCAAAGCTGCGTCCGGACCTCGTGCTCATGGACCTCCAGCTCGGTCCGGGCATCGACGGGGTCGAGGCGACCCGGCGCCTGCTCGCGCTGCCCGCTCCGCCGCGCGTCCTCGTCCTCACGACGTACGACACCGACGCGGACGTCACGCGCGCGGTGCACGCGGGGGCGACGGGCTACCTCCTGAAGGCGGAGCGCCCGGAGGAGCTCTTCGCCGCGATCCACGCCGCCGCGCGGGGCCGCACCGCGCTCTCGCCCCCGGTCGCCCACCGCGTCCTGGCCCACCTGCGCGCCCCGCGCCCCGGACTGACCCCCCGCGAGCGCGACATCCTGGCCCAGCTCTCCCAGGGCCTCGGCAACCGCGACATCGCCCGCGCCCTCCACATCAGCGAGGCCACGGTGAAGACCCACCTGGGCCGCGTCTACCAGAAACTGGGCGTGGACACCCGCGCCGGAGCGGTGGCGGTGGCGAAGGAGCAACGACTGCTGGAATGACGGGACTTCCACAACCGCCACAAGCGGGCGGGGCTCACAGCTCCCCGGAGTCGATCGTGAATCCCACGGGGGCGGGGAGCGGCACCGGATCGCCCATCTTGTACGTGGTCTTCTGCCGGTAGTCGTCGCCGGAGGGGCGGGTGCAGACAACGATGTGGGCCGCCTCGCGATCCACCACCACGTAGACAGGGATACCCGCTCGCGCGTAGCCCCGGATCTTGCGCACCCGGTCGTTGGCGGCCATGGAGACGGACGTCACCTCGGCGGCGAGCAGCACGGGTGAGGGGTCGTGCCACTCCTGCCGGTCGGCGAAGCTCCCGCGAGGGGCGAGGACGAGGTCAGGGATGACCCGCCCGCTTCCGGAGGCGCCGGGCACGCGGAGGCCGATCCCGGTGTAACGAGCGAGATCGCGGCGATGGTCCCGGGCCTGACCGCTCAGCTCCGACACCATCTCCTCGTGCTCGCCGTTCGCCGGTGGTGTCACGTGGATTTCCCCTTCGACCAACTCCACGCGCCAGCCCTGAGGGGCGGCGGCGCTGAATACCTCGAAGGCCGCGTCCACCGATGGGGCCGGCAGGCTGAAGCCGGCCAGTTCGGCCAGGAGCGCCGCACGGTGCGCCCACTGATCCGACTCGGCCGACGTGGACTCGTACTCCGGGACTGGCTCTGCCACGGCGGACCTCCTTCGCTTCAGCGACAGCCTTCAGCGTATGCGCGAAACGGGTGCGCGAAGCCGAGGCTCCTCATCCGAACCGGGCACAGCTCCTCACAGGGTTGCCGTACGGTCCTCAGCCGCCGCACGCGCCGGACCCGTCCAGCCTCTGACCGCTCGCGCACGGCGCGCATGGCCACCGGGACCGCCCGCCAACGGACGACCGCCGAGGGACGGCCCGCCGACAGACGGCTCGCCCAGGGACGCCCGCCGAGGGGGCCGTCGTGTGCGGGGTGTACGCCCCGCCCCGTCCAGGCCCTCGCCTTCGGCTCGCCCCGCCGTGACACCATTCCTCCCGTGCTCGACATCGGTTACGCCCTCTCCCGCCGCCATCCCGACTCGCCGCAGACCGACTACCGGCGGGCCGACCGGTACGCGCTGCGGCACGACCTGTTTCTCGGGGACGTGTATCTCGCGGACACGGAGGAGGACCGCGAGCTGGCGACGGCCTGGGGGTGGGTGCCGGTGCTCGACTTCGCGTGGGCGCTGTGCGACATCGCCGAACTGCTCGACCAGGACCCGAAGGGGAGCAGGGCGAGCAGGCCGCAGTACGCGGAGCTGGACTTCACCGAGTCGGCGGACCGGCTGCTCTTCGCGCGCCGCTTCGGCTGGGTCGACATCGAGGCCGAGTGGCGCCCCGAGAGCGAGCGCCCGCTGAGTTTCTCGCACGCCGAACTGCGCCGGGAGGCACGCGACTTCCTCCACGACCTGCTGGCCGACCTCGCCGAGATGCACGAGGAGCTGGACGAGAACCCGCTGGTGTGGGACCTGCGTGCCCGCTTCCCCCGCGTGTCCTGAGTCCTCACTCCCCCAAGTCCAGGACCCGCATCCCCAGTTCGGCCGCGAGCGCGGGAGCGAGGTCGATGAGCTGGTCCGGGCTGATGGCCGCGCCGCGCAGCCCGCCGATCCCGGCGGCGACGCCCAGTTCGGCGGCCTGGCGCAGATCGACGTCCTTGAGCGTCACCTTGTTGAAGTCCGCGCCCTTCACGACGCAGTCGACGAACGCGACCCGTTCCAGGCTCGCCCCGCCGAAGTCCGGTTCGACGAGCACGCACGCCTCGAAGACGACGTCCTTGAGCTTCGCGCCGCGCAGGTTGAGGTAGTCGAGCTTCCCGCCGCGCACCACGACCCGTTCGAGCACCGCCCCGTGCGCCTGCGTCCCGCCGAGTCGCGCGTCGATCACCTCGACATCGCGCAGCGTGGCCTCGGCGAGCCGCGTCCCCACGCCCCGTACCGCTTCGAGGCGCGAGTCCACGAACCGGGCGCGCGTCAGCCGTGTGCCTCCGAGGGCGCAGTCGCGGAGCACGCAGTCGAGGAACGAGGCGCCGCCCCCGTCCGCCTCGTCGAGCGTGTCCCCGCGCCACTCGACCCCGTCGTAGTCCCCGTCCGGCACGAGCCCCCAGGCGGGCGGGTCGACGAGAGAGGGCAGCCGCAACTCCGGCCTGCGCGGCGGCCGTACGGCGAGCGTCCGCCGGGCGGAGCGCGGGGTGGCGGAAGACGGGCGACGGGTGGGGCGTGAGGTCATGGGGTCACTGTGCCGTAGGGGACTGACAGGGGGGCGGGGGAGGCGGTGGGCGGCGCCGGGAGGGGCGCTCTCCCGGGGGGGGGGGCTGTCGTCGGCGCG
>NZ_JOGO01000139.1 GCF_000719475.1 Streptomyces sp. NRRL F-5630
CGTCCTTACCGTCCGGGGACCCGTCCCCGCCGCACCCCCTTCCGCCCACCCCCGCCGCCATCGCCGCGGCCCTCCGCGAGCGCATCGCGCGCGGGGTGCTCAAGGCGGGCGACCGCATCCCCACCCAGGCGGAGCTCTCGCAGGAGTTCGGCGTCGAGCGCGGCCGGGTGCGCCAGGCGCTCCAGGCGCTGCGCGCCGAGGGCCTGCTCAGCCACTCGACGAAGGGTGTCCCGCCGCGCGTCGCCCAGCCGGGCCAGGACGGCGAGCGCCCGGGTGGCACCCCCGAGCCGCGCCCCACGCTCGTCGCGCTCGGCCCCCGCCTCGTCCGGGCCTTCGCCGCGACCGAGGTACGGATCGACGCCCTCTGCCTCACCGCCGAATCCCTCATCCCCGCCGTGAGCGAGGCCGTCATCGGGGTGCACAGCGGGAGCCTGCGGCCCGAGTCCGTCGACGTGCGCATCCTCCTGCCCAGCCGCAGCATCGACCTCGCCTTCCCCGTCGCGGCCTCGGGCGAGCCGGTCGAGGCCGCGGCCGTGCACCGCCGCTGGCTGGAGATGCGCGACTCGCAGGTACGGGTCCTGAGCCGGACGCTCACCGGGCTGCGGCAGTCCCACGGCACGAAGGTCTCCGTCGCCTTCCGCACGGTCCCCTTCACCCCGCCCGTGAAGCTGTACGTCCTCAACGGGAGCGAGGCCCTCTTCGCCTACTACCTCGTGCGACGGACAGACGAGAACGGCGAGGACGTCCCCGAGATGATCGACACCTGGGGACCGCGCGCCCAGCTCTTCCCGTACGACGTCACGCACGGTCCGCGCGACGAGGTGTTCGTCGCGCAGTCCGCCCGCTGGTTCGAGGGCCTCTGGCAGACCATCAGCGAGGAGCTGAAACTCGACGGGTGACGACAACCAGGACGCACACGGAACCGGAACACACCTGCTTCGCACGGGAGTCGGGCCCTCGGCCTGGCCCCGGACCAGGGACGGAACCGGAGTTCGGGCCGACCGGACCCGTCCTTCGTGACGAAGGCCCCGCCGAGCCCCTCGGCGAACTGCTCGACCGCACCCGCTGGGTGCTCTTCGACTTCGACGGACCTGTGTGCCGCCTCTTCGCCGGGCACCCGGCGCGCGGCATCGCCCGCCGTCTGGCGAGCTGGCTCGACGCCCGCCCCGGCGGCCGGGCGCTCGCGGCGGGCGCCGCGCTCAGCAAGAACCCGCAGGCCCTCCTACGGGCGGTGGATACGCGGGACACGGAGGGCGGGACCGTCCGTGACCTCGAATCCCTGCTGACACAGGAGGAGTTGAAGGCGGTCGAGAGCGCCCGCCCGACCCCGCACCTCACCGAACTCCTCCACACCTGGTACGAGGCGGGCCGCCGCTTCGCCGTGACGACCAACAACTCCCCGCTCGCCGCCCGCCGCTACCTCGAACTCCAGCACCTGGACGGCTACTTCGCCGACCATTACCACGGCAGGGGCCTCCCGCTCCGCCTCAAGCCCGACCCGTACTGCCTGACCGAGGCGGTGAAGTCCCTCGACGCCGACCCCCGGGCGACGCTGATGATCGGCGACGAGCCGGGCGACGCGGAGGCCGCCCGCGCGGCCGGGATTCCCTTCCTCGGCTACGCCGAACGCCCAGCGCGCCGCGCAGCGTTGTGCGCGGCGGGGGCGAGGCACGTAGTGGCGTCGTACGCGGAGGTGCTGTAGGCGGGGGGCGGGGCGTGGCCGGGGGTGGCGGTGGTGCGCGTCCGGGGTGGCGGTCGCCCGGTGAGCCGAACGCGCACCGCCGCCACCTCGCCTCCCTCGGCGCTGCCCCGCCCGCGCCGGCATCCGCGTTCCCGCGCCCCAGCCGGAGTGCCACCGTCCCCTAGGCACCCGCGTCCCCGGCATCCCCCTCCGTGCCGCCGTCGCTCCTGTCCCGCCGCCCCGCCTCCGCACCCGCGTCACCTCCGTCACTGCCTGTGGTCACTGTGCGGCCTTCCGTGCGGGAGCCGACGCTCCCCGAGGGGCGCCCCCGGGAGGCCCTGGCGCCCCTGAACCACCCCCGCCCGGCAGGCGGCTCACCTCCGTCCCGCCACCCCCTCCTCTCGCCCGTCACCTCGCCCCTGACCTGGCGCGATGGGTGGCGCGGGCTGGCGCGCGGGGGTGGCGGACGGGTGGCGAAGGGGAGGAGGTGGTGCGGAGACTCGTACTGCCGTCCGCTGAATCGTTTTTTCATGGCCCCGCGAGCGGAGGCACCCGTTCCGCTCCGTTACGGTGAGCGAGCGGAGCCCCGGTGGGCGGGGCCGGTTCGGGAGTGGCACGTGCGCACCGTGAGGTCCGGTTGGCAGGGCAAGGAGCCGGGTGGCGGCGAAGGCGGTGGGCGGGAGGCCGCGCACAGCGGCACGCGCGGCGCCGCGCACGGGAGTTACGAGCCGCACGGCCCCCGCGCCGCGCACCACGCACCCGCTCCCCGTCTGCACGCCATCGCCTGCGGCGTCGCCCACGCCGCCGGGGCCCAGGCGGCGGGCGCCCAGGCCGCCGCGCCGGGGCGCCACCGCCCCGTACCGCCGTCCTCCGCAAGCCGGTTCGGCTGGACGCCGGACGAACGCGTGCCGCTGGCGCCGGAGTTCCCGCCCGCCGCCGTCACCGAGGCGCTCGCGGCGGCCCGTACCGCCGACCCGACGCGCGTCCGCGTGCTGAGCGGCACCGCGCACCGCAACGCCGTCGTCTGGCTTCCCGCCTGGCAACGCGCCGTCGTCGTACGGCGGTTCGCCCCCGCAGTCGCCGTCCGCAGGGAGCGCGGTTTCTACAGCGAGCACAGCGTCCTGGAGGCGATCCACGCCGCCTACGAGGACGGAGCGCCCGGCGCCCCGCGCGTGCCCCGGGTCCTCGCCCTCGGCCGCGACGCGGACGGCTCCTTCTCGCTCCACACGTACGAGGGCCCACTGCCCGCCCCGTCCCGCGTCACGCCCGACCGGCTCACCCCCCGCCACCCGGTCAACGGCCTGCGTGTCCGCGAGGCCGACGCCCTCGTCGACCAGCTCGCCGCCCTGACTCGCGTGGACTGCGCCGACCTCGAACCGGCCGCCGGGCGCCCGGAGTTCTTCGCCTGGCTGCGTGCCGAACTCGTCCGCCTCGTCGCCTCGCTCCCTGCCCCGGTCCTCGCCCGCGCGAACGCGAGCGGCCTGCCGGGCCCGGCCGCGCTCGAAGCACTGCTCGCCCCGCTCACCGTCACCCCACGCACCCCCGGCCTCCTCCACGGCGACCTCAACCCGTGGAACCTCGTCCGCCTCCCGGGTGACGACCTGGCCCTGATCGACTGGGAGTTGGCCCTGGCGGGCGACCCTCTCTACGAGCTGGTCCGCCACCTCCACCTCGCCCCCGCCCGCCCCTCCCTGCGCGCCCGGATGCTCGGACGCTGGAGCCGGGCGCTCCCCCCGGACCGCACGGCCGGCTGGGAGCGCGACGCCCCCGTCTACGCCCACCTCGAACGCCTCCGCAGCGCCTATCTCGACCTCGACCGCATCGTCACCGGCACGGCCCTCGACGCCCCCAACGTCGCCCGCGCGGTCCGCCGTCACGGCCGCACCCTGGCGGCGGCGCGCGCCTCCCTCGCGGCGCTCGGAGCAGCGGGCGGCGCGACCCTCTGAGTGCCGAGCCCGCAGGCTCCGCGCGCCCCCGCCGCGTCAGAACGTGCAGCGCACCTCGTTGAGCGCCCTCACGACGTCGGGTGCGAGACCGCCCAGCCGGTCCCGCACGTCACGGAGCAGCCACGCCGCGACCTCTCGGCGCGGGTCGTGTCGTGGCCCGTCCCACCAGCCATCGCCAAGGTCACTCAGGGAGTACGGGAGGTGGTCGATGTACTGTGCGAGGAGAGCGTCCGCGCAGGGGGTCCGGGTCGCCGCCCAGATGCCTAGCCAGGGCCGTACCGTCCCGCTCGCGACCGTGAGCACGCTGAGCACCTCTTCCGTGCAGGCGTCCCCGGCCTCGCCGTGGAGCACCGCCCGCCACCACGCCACCCCCACCGCCCAGAGCGCGTCCGTCAGCCCCGGGGCCCACTCCAGGCACCCCGCCTGCCGCAAACGGCACGCCACGACATCGGCCGGCACGCCGTGCTCGCCGCCCAGGACGGCGCGCCGGACGAAAAGCGGCGTCAGGCGTCGGTACAGGCGCGGAAAGTCGCTCCAGTGGTCGGAGACCTCCATGGCGGCGCCCAGGATCGTCTCCTCGGAGATCGCGGCGAGCGGCCCCGACAACTCGGCGAAGTGCTCGTCGGCCCAGCAGTACGTGCAGCCGGTGACGGGGAAGGCGGGCTCCGCCGCGAAGGCGGAGTCGAGGGCGTCGAGCGCGCTCAGGAGCGCGTGCCGGTACGAGGACATGGCGGCCTGCCTGCGGACTCCGGCCGGTGGCCCGGCGGAGAGGGGAGACTACCAGCCCGGGTGCGCCGGGGCCGCGCTTTGCGTGGGCCGCCGCCCTCGGCCCGGTTCGCCCGCCCCCCTGTCGTATGACAGTCGTTCCGTGACGTACGACGACGCCCGCCCCCCGCTTGCCTAGGATGGCCGGGTGCGAGCGAGGAGCGGGGCGGGTCAGGGCGCGGGCAACGGCGGTGCGGAGAGCGCGGACCAGGCGCCCGGTCTGCGGGAGCGCAAGCGCCTCCAGACCTACCGGCACGTGTCCGAGACGGCCATCGCCCTCTTCCTCGCACGGGGCTTCGACGCCGTGCCCGTCGCCGAGATCGCCGCCGCGGCGGGCGTCTCGAAGCCGACGCTCTTCCGGTACTTCCCCACCAAGGAGGACCTCGTCCTCCACCGTTTCGCCGATCACGAGGACGAGCCCGCCCGCGTCGTGACCGAGGCCCGCGCCGACCGCCGCCCCCCGATCGCCGCCCTGGCGGCCCACTTCCGCACGGGCCTCGACCGCCGCGACCCCGTCACCGGCCTCAACGACTTCCCCGCCGTCCTCGCCTACCACCGCCTCCTCTACGGCACCCCGTCCCTCCTCGCCCGTCTCCACGCCTACACCCACCGCTCCGAGACCGCCCTGGCCCGCGCCCTCGCCGGGGCTCCCGCCCCAGACGCGGACCTCCCGCCGCTCGCGCACCGCCTCGCCGCCGCCCAGATCCTCGCCGTCCAGCGCGTCCTCGCCATGGAGAACTGGCGCCGCATCGCGAGCGGAGCCACAGCGGACGCCCTCCACCCGACGGCCGCCCGCGAGGCGGAAGAAGGCTTCAGGGGACTGGCGGCGGCGCTGGGGGAGCGCTGAGCGGGACGGCACCTTTTTAACCGAGTAACAAATTTAACCGAGTTGCCCTAGGCTTCGGAGCTATGACGCCGAAGCCCCCCTCCGCCGACGCCTCGTCCACCTCGGCTACGCCCCCCACCACGTGCGCCCCGGCCCCGGCCCCGGCCACGCCCGCCTCGGCCCCCACCCCCGCCGGGCCCGAGCCCT
>NZ_JOGO01000140.1 GCF_000719475.1 Streptomyces sp. NRRL F-5630
GAGCAGTGTCACGTCTGGCTGGCCGCCGGCGTTCTCGTCGCCGCCGGGCTGGTGGATCGCGACGAGACCGGCCTCCGCCAGGTCGGCGACGAGAATCCGGGCCACGCCGAGGGGAATGGAAAGGAGTGCCGAGATCTCCGCTACTGACTTGATCTCCCGGCACAGATTGCAGATCCGCTGATGCTCGGGCAACTGCCCCTGCATCTGGGAAGGCTGAGCGGTGGTGCTGACCAGCGCCTCGATGGCGAGCTGGTAACGGGGCCTGGTCCGGCCGCCCGTCATCGCGTACGGCCGCACGAGCGGACTCGGGCCGCGCCCGCCCGAACCGCCGGAGTCGTCCTGCGCGTTGTGGCGCGGCAGGGGGGCGCGGGGCCCGGTGGGCTCCACGGGCTGCCGCTGGTGCTGCGGGTGCCTCGGCTGCGGCTGCGCGGGACCGGGCTGGGGCTGCTGCTGGCCGGGGTGCGGGTAGGGGTACGAGTCGAAGGGGTCGTGCTCGTCCCCGTACGACGACTGTTCGTCCCCGGGCGACTGCTGCTCGCCGTACGGCTGCTGGTCCCCGTACGGTTGCTGGTCCCCGTACGAGGGGCGCTGTCCGTACGGCTGTTCGGGGGCCGGTTCCTGCCCGTGCCCGTACTGCCACTCGGCCTGCCGCCACTCGGCCCGCTGCCACTCGTCGTGCCGCTGCTCGTCCTGCTGCTGCCCTGGGAAGGAGTGCGGACCCGGTCCGTCACCCTGGTACCCGCCCTGGCCGTGGGACCAGTCGGCAGGCGAACCACCGGGGGGTGTCGTCACGTTCTTCCTCCTCCTGCTGTCCGGGCGCCGTCAGTGTGGAGCCGCGTCCCGAAACCTTACGGCCCCGGGACGCGAAAACGCACCGCTTGTCTGATGGTTGAGAAAAGCGTCAGTTGAGCAGACCACCCTGGAGTTCCGCACGCAGATCCGGGGTGAGGACGGAGCCCGCGCGGTCCACGAGCAGGGCCATCTCGTAGCCGACGAGGCCGATGTCGGCCTCCGGGTGGGCGAGGACCGCGAGCGAGGAACCGTCCGAGATGGACATGATGAAGAGGAAGCCCCGCTCCATCTCGACCACCGTCTGGTTGACGGTGCCGCCCTCGAAGATGCGGGACGCGCCCGCGGTGAGCGAGGTGAGGCCCGAGGCCACGGCCGCGAGCTGGTCGGCGCGGTCACGGGGAAAGCCTTCGGACATCGCGAGGAGAAGACCGTCGGCGGAGACGACCACCGTGTGCGACACCCCCGGGGTGTTGTCCACGAAATTGGTGATCAACCAGTTCAGGTTCTGTGCCGCCTGGCTCATCGGGCTCACGCTAACGCTCCTGGTCGTAGGTCCTGTCGGGGCCGGAACCCCGACCGTTCGTGCCATTCGTGCCGCTTCCCGCGGTGCGGCCCCTGGCGACGCCGCTGCGGAGCCGGCTGAGCCGGCCGCGGACGTCCTCGGGAGCGCGGGAGACCTGGGGGCCGCCCTGCGGGCTCTGTTCTGCTTCTGCCGCGCCCTCGACCAGATTGGCCCTGGGCACCCGGCGCGGCAGACCGGAGGAGGTGACCCCGCCCGCCTGCGGGCGGCGCAGGCCGCTCGCGCGCCGGGCGCGGTCCTCGTTGGCCGCGTGGGCCGAGGAACCGGGATCCTGCTCCGCCCGGGACTGCTCGCTCGCGGGCGTGCCGTCCTCGGGCGGGGAGCCGCTCGGGCCATTGTCCCACCCCTGACGGGCCGTCACCTCACCGGCCCCCGCGGCCGGAAGCCGGCGCGGCAGACCTGCCTCGGTCACCCCGCCCTCCTGCTCGGCGGCGGCACCGTGCGGGCCGAAGCCTACGCGGTCGGCGTCCTCCTGGGGAGCGCGCGCGGGGGATTCCGTTTCACCCCCGGGGGCGCCGCCCTGCACGGGCTCCTGCCGCCACTCCTCCTGGTGAGGGGTGGCGGGGTAGGTGCCGGTCCCGGCGGTCTCCGGCGCGTAAGTGGAGTACGGGGCCTCCGGATAGGGCGCGTAGGCGGACTCCGGGGCGTACTCGCCCTGCCCTTGCGCCGGGTAGCCGACCTCGGTGCCAGGCGCCCCGGCCTCGGCGCCGGGGTACGCCCCCTGCGTGAAGCCCGGGTACGGCGGCTGCGGAGCGTAGGCGTTCCCGTCCGGGTAGGGGGCCGTCCCGCCGTCGCCCGGGTAACCGGCCGGGCCGTTCTCGTACGGGGCGGGGTAGCCCTGCGGGTATGCCTCGCCGGTGCCGTAGGAGGGCTGGGGCGCCTGCCCCTGGTAGGGGGGAGTCCCGCCGTACGGCGCGGGGCTGCCGCTGGTCTCGTACGGGCCGCCCTCGCCCTCGTACGGGCCGGTCGGGGCCCCGCCGCCGTGGAAGGGTTGAGCCCCCTCGTCCCGGTGCTGCTCCGGCGCGGGCTCCTGCCCGTGCGTCTGGGCCTCCAGGGCCGCGCGGCGCTCCTCGCGGAACAGGGAGCGGCCCACGGGGTCGAGCCCGGCCGGGTGCTCGCCGCCGGGCAGGGCGTGGTGCCCGGCCCCGTACCGGCCGTCGTCGAAGCCGAGTCCGGCCGCGGTGCGCGGCGGCGTGCGGCCCGTGCCCGGGGCGGCGTGCGCCTGCGAGGGGATCATCGAGGAGGCGGTGAACCCGTTCTCCTGGCCGGTCCGGCCGCCTCCGCCGTGCGTGATGGACTCCGGGAGCATGACGAGCGAGGTGGTGCCGCCCTGCTCGCCCGAGGGCCGCAGCTGGACCCGGATGCCGTGCCGGTCGGCGAGCCGCCCGACCACGAAGAGTCCCATGCGCTGGGAGATCGCCGCGTCCACGACCGGCGGATTGGCGAGCCGGTGGTTGATGTCGGCGAAGTCCGCGGCGTTGAGGCCGATGCCCTTGTCGTGGATCTCGATCACGACGCGGCCGTCCGGCATCCGCGTCGCCGTGACCCGTACCTTCGTCTGCGGCGAGGAGAACGTCGTGGCGTTCTCGAGGAGTTCGGAGAGCAGGTGGACGAGGTCGGTCACGGCGCGGCCGTGGATCTCGGCCTCGGGGATCCCGGACAGTTCGACGCGCTCGTACTGCTCGACCTCGGAGGCGGCGGCGCGCAGCACGTCGACGAGCGGCACCGGCTGGTCCCAGCGCCGGCCCGGCTCCTCGCCCGCGAGAACGAGGAGGTTCTCGCCGTTGCGGCGCATCCGGGTGGCGAGGTGGTCGAGCTTGAAGAGGTTCTCCAGTTGCTCGGGCTCCTCCTCGTTGTTCTCCAGTTCCGTGATGAGCGTGAGCTGCCCCTCCACGAGGGACTGGTTGCGCCGCGAGAGGTTGGTGAACATGGCGTTGATGTTGCCGCGCAGCAGGGCCTGTTCGGAGGCGAGCCTGACCGCCTCGCGGTGCACCTGGTCGAAGGCGCGGGCGACCTCGCCGATCTCGTCGGTCGAGGTGATCGGCAGCGGTGTGACGCGCGTGTCCACGCGCCCCGGGTGGGTGCGCGAGAGCTGGTCGACGAGGGAGGGCAGCCGCTTCTGCGCTATGCCGAAGGCCTCCGTGCGCAGGCGCCGCATGGAGTGGCTCATCTGCCGCGCCATCATCCCCGCGATGAGGAAGGCGAGCAGGAGGGCGGCGACGACGGCCGCCGAGACGAGGAGGGCCTCGCGTTTGGCGTCGTCGGCGATCTGGCTCGCCTCGGTCACCGCGTGCGCGGTCAGCTCGGACTCGACGGTGCGGTACGCCGTGACGCGCGGTGTCGTCGCGTCCCACCAGGTCTGCGGCGTGATGCCCCGGTCGCCGAGCGTCTTTTGGGTGGACGCGGGCGAGACGAGCTGGTCGATCATGGCCTCGGGGGCGGGCGGCGTGACGCCGCTGCGCATGTCCTTCGCGGAGGCGATGGCGGCCTTGGCGGCGTTCCGCTTGATCTGGAGCGCGGCCTTCCTCATCTCCGCGTCGAGCCGCTCGACGTCCGCGGGCCGTGCGCTGGAGGTGTACTCCTTCTCGGCGATGCCCTCCAGGTAGGCGTACGAGGAGAGCGCGACGCGCTGCCTCGTCGCGTCGGCCGTGCCGGGGCCCGGCTCGACCCACAGGTGCACGCCGAGGGAACGGGTCAGCGAGAGCGCCGAGGTGGAGAGCGCGATCGCGTAGACCGAGCGGCCGTAGGTGGTGACGTTGCCGGTCCCGAGGCCCAGCTCGTTGGCGAACTCCATGAGCGGGTGCTGGATCCGGAGGTACCCCTCCTCGGTCCGCACCCCGCTGAGCTTCTTCGTGTACGCGGCCTGGCGCAGCGAGTCGAGCTCCGGCTCAACGGAGCGGAAGTCGGCCATGCGCCGGTCGAGGGCCGCGGTACGGGGGAGGTCCTCGGCCGCGGCGTCGAACCGCCGGGCCGCCGTGTCGGTCGCCGCGCGCGCCTTCACCACGGCCGGGTCCTCGCGCTTGCCCCGCAGGAGGGGCTCGGCGCTGATGTCGCGTTCCTCGGAGAGCCGGTTGCCGTAGGTCGCGGCGGCCTGGACGAGTCGCGCGACGTTCTTCGCGTCCTCCGCCTCGTGCCAGGTGTCGATCGAGCCCTTCACCTGGAAGCCGCCCATGACGAGGCCGACGATGACGGGTATGAGCAGGATCGCGTTCAGCCGGGTCGGCACCCGCCAGTTGCGGGGGGACAGCCGGCTGCCGCGGGCGGAGGGGGAGGCGGGGCTCCCGTGCTCCCGCACTCCGGCGGACGCCTCGGCGGTGGCGGGCGGGGTGAAGCCACCCCGGGCCCCCTGCGCCGGGCCTGAGCCCTTCGTGCTTCGCCTCACTCGACCAACAACCTCTCGGCGGCGGCACTTCTCGCGTGCCGCTGACGTTCCAAGGCCCTCAACAGCGGGCACTTCACCGCCCCTGCTACTGGGCAGTTCAGCGATTTCAGCACGGTCCGCCGCGCGCCGCCAAACGTTCTGCGGAAGTGGTCTTCCGGACACGTGATCCGCCGCCGCGGACTAATAAAAGGGGCATAAAACAACGAGCCCCGGCAAAAGCCGGGACTCGTATGCGCGCAGCGGCACCGTGCGGGCGCTGCGCGTGGTGGCGCGCGGTCGATTCTCTGTCGAAACGTTATGAAGCCTCTCGGCACCGTGTCGAAGGACACAACGGGGCCCGGCGGGCGCGCCACGCGGCCCGGCGAGGGCCCCGCGGCGGCCGTCGTCACCGCCGCGCGGCGCGCGCACGCGGCTGTCACGACCTCACTTCAGGCGGGCCATGAGGGCGTGTTCGACGAGGGTGATGAGGGCGGATTTGGCGTCGGCGCGGTGGCGGGCGTCGGTGGTGATGATGGGGGTGTCGGGTCC
>NZ_JOGO01000141.1 GCF_000719475.1 Streptomyces sp. NRRL F-5630
GAACGGAAGGGGGCGGGCGTACGGGGCGGGAGCGTAGGGGCGTGGAGGGCGTGCGCGCCTTCGCTCCGTGTGCCCCGGCCCGGACCGGGTCCGACCCGCTCGGTCCCGGATCAGGACCCCTCTCGCGGCCGGTCGGCCAAGCGTCTCGCCGTCGCCTCGTCGGCGGGCACCGCACAGGGTCTCGCGGACACCGCCCTACGGCTCGACGGCCAGGCGGTAGCCGCGTTTGACGACGGTCTGGACGAGACCGGGGGTGGCGAGTGCCGTGCGCAGGCGGCTGATCGCGGAGTCGAGCGCGTGCGGGTCGGTGGCCGTGCCCGGGAGGGCGCGGAGGAGCGCGGTGCGGGGGACGACGCGGCCCGGCTGCTCGGTGAGGCGGCGCAGGAGGGCGGCGCTCGCGGGTGACAGGGGGCGGGGGGTGCCGTCGACGAGCGCCGAGGTGCCGCGCAGGGTGAGGAGATGGCCGTGGACGCGCAGGGTCGTGGCGCGGGACGGGAGTTCGCGGCACAGGAGGTCCACGAGGGGCGCGAGGCGGAAGCGGTCGGGGGCCACGGTGGGGATTCCGAGGGCCTGGAGCGGGGCGGCCGTGACCGGTCCCACGCAGGCGACGAGGACGGATTCCCTGAGCACGCCGAGGAGTTGGTCCCGCTTACCCCGGGTCTCCGCGCGGGCGAGGAGCGCGAGCGCCGCCGGGGCGCTCGTGAAGGGGAGGGCGTCGACGCTGCCCGCGAGGACCGCGTCGGTGAGGCGGTCGAGCGGGCCGGGGTCCTCGGGTGGCAGCCAGCGGTAGACGGGGACGGCGACGACGTCGGCGCCCGCCTCGGTGAGGGCGGCGCGGAACTCGTGCAGCGGATCGCCGTGGAGCTGGATCGCGACGCGCGCGCCGCGCAGCTCGAACGTCCGCAGGTGGTCGAGCACTTCGGCCATCGACTCGGAGGCGGGCGACCACTCCTCGGTGAGCCCCGCGCCCCGCAGGGCGCCCTTCACCTTCGGCCCGCGCGCCAGGAGCCGCGCCCCGCGCAGCACCTCGCTCAGCCCCGCGCCCATCCCCCAGCCCTCGGCCGCCGCGAACCAGCCGCGCAGGCCGACCGCGGTGGTGCCGATGACGAGGTGCGGCGGGCGCGCGAGCAGTTCCCCGGTGACCTTCCTCAGTTCCGCGTCGTCCTCCAGCGGGACGGTCCGCATCGCGGGGCCGTGGAGGACGCGGGCGCCCCGGCGGCGGAGCAGGGCGAGAAGGTCCTCGGCGCGGCGGTCGGCGGTCGGCGGTGACGGCAACGGTGAACCCGCTCAGCGGCCACGCCTCCCGCTCCGCGCCCGCCCGCCCCGTATCGCTGCTCCTCATACCGCCGTTCCCGCCCGTCCGGTCCTCTCCCGGCCCGCCGCCGGGGAGCGCGTCAGCCTGCCAAGCGCAGGTTTCGCGACGGTGCCCAGCGTATGCCGCGCGCGTGACGGGGCCCGGCGAAGGGGGCGGTGGTATACGAGCCGGGGAGGCGGACGGGGCCTTCGGGGGGGCACGGCCTATGGGCTGGGCGGGCCGGGCGCCGGGGCGCGGTGCGGGCCCGCCTTGGGGGCCGGGCGCCGGGGGCGCGGTGCGGGCCCGCCTTACGCGCGCCGTTTGCCTCCCCCGTCCGGCCACAGCCTCGGCCGCCGCTTCGCCGCCACGTCCTCGACCCAGCCGACGAGCAGGATCACGAGGGCGATCAGCGGCCACACCGCCACGAACATCCACCACACGTACGAGTCCCCAAGGAAGGTGCCGAAGGCGCCGTCGGAGACGGGCAGCCGCCACAGGAGGTCGATGAGCGGGACGGTGGCGAGGATGAGCAGGTTGTGCCACAGGTAGATGGTGACCGCCCGGTTGTTGGTCAGGGTCACGAAGCGGTCGAGGCGGGCGAGGCGGGCGGGGAGGGCCTTCCAGGAGGGGGCGTACTGGAGGAGGATCACCGTGAAGCCGAGTGACCACGTGGCCTGCGCGAGCGGGATGTCGTTGAGGTCGAAGCCGTCCTCCCCCTGGTGGCCCAGCGCCCACCACAGGCCGAAGGCCATGAGGAAACCGGAGAGCGAGACGGCGAGATAGCGCGGCACCTTGCGCAGGAGACCTTCCTGGTACGCCATCCCGAGCACCCAGCAGCTCCCGTACTGCGCGAAGTCGGTGAGCACCGGGCCGCCGTCGCCGGGGATCGTGACGACGCCCGTACCGATCACGGCGGTCAGCGCCACAGGGGCGAGGAGTGTCGGCCAGGGGGCGCGGCGCAGGGCCTTCAGGAGCAGCGGCGAGGCGATCACGAACCACAGGTAGGCGCGCAGGTACCACAGCGGCACCGCCGCCTCCTCCGCCCAGCCCTGCTCCAGCCAGCCGCCCGCCGCGCCCAGGCTTCCGGGGTAGGGGGGCGTGCCGAGCGGCACGAGGTACGTCGCCAGGCGCAGCCACCAGCCGAAGCCCTCGCCGCGCGGCGCGCGCCAGCCCGCGTACAGCATCGCGGGGACGAGCAGCGCGGCGAAGAGCCACAGCGGGGGCAGCAGCCGCCGCAGCCGGCCACGGATCACGGACACGGCCGGGCGCGCGAGGGAGCGCGCCATGAGCGAGCCCGCGAGCGCGAACATCACGCCCATGGAGGGGAACACGATGCTGAGCCACGCCCAGCCGAAGACGTGGTAGAAGACCACGCGGACGAGCGCGACCGAGCGGAGGAGATCGAGGTAACGGTCCCTGCCGGGGCGGGACCCGGCCACGTCCGGCGGGCGTGACCCGGCCACGTCGGCCGGGCGGCTCCGGGTGGCCTCTCCGGCTGCGAGCGGTTCCGCCTCCTGGGCGGGGGGCGGCACGGTCACGGGCCCGGCGTCGGCCCCGGTGAGGGGCGGCGACTCCGCAAGAGGCGGTATCGCCGTGAGGGGCGGCGACTCCGCGAGGGGCGATGTCTCCGCGAGGGGCCGCGTGTTCGGGAGGGGGCGCGCCTCCGTGAGGGCCGCGCCCTCCTCCCCGTGCGCCTTGCTGTCGGTCCCGCTCATGCCACCGGCCTCCGCTCGCTGTCGTTCTCGTCGCCGCTCAACACCCCGCCGGACAGCCGCGCCGCGCCGGTCAGTTCGGCCAGATCCTTGCCGCGCGGGGTGCCGCCCGCGTCGAAGACACCGGTCCTGCGGAGCTTCTGCCAGTGCAAGCGGCCGCCCGTGAGCGCGGTGATCCAGGACTGGAGGAGGACCACGTACATGAGCTGCCGGTACAGGAGCTGCTGGAGGGGCAGCGAGAGGAGGTACGTCATGGGCTCATTGTCGAGCCGGAAGGCATACGCCGCGCACACGGCCTGGAGGGCGAGGACGCCGAGCCAGGCCAGGAGGGTCTTCCCGGTCGGGCCGAACACGATCCCGTACAGCAGGAACACGTCGATGAGCGGGGCGAGGAGCGGCGCGAGGACCATGAAGAGCGAGACGAGCGGGAGGCCCACGCGGCCGAACCGGCCCGAGTGGCCGCGTTCGACGAAGGCGTGCCGGTGCTTCCAGATGGCCTGCATCGTGCCGTAGCTCCAGCGGTAGCGCTGCGACCACAACTGCGCGACGGACTCGGGGGCTTCGGTCCAGGCGCGGGCCTTCTCGGCATAGACGACGTGCCAGCCGTCGCGGTGGATCGCCATCGTGATGTCGGTGTCCTCTGCGAGCGTGTCCCCGCTCAGGCCGCCGACGCGGACGAGGGCGTCGCGGCGGAAGGCGCCGACCGCGCCGGGGATCGTGGGCATGCAGCGCAGCATGTCGTACATGCGGCGGTCGAGGTTGAAGCCCATGACGTACTCGATGTGCTGCCAGGCCCCGATGAGCGAATCCCTGTTCCCCACCTTGGCGTTGCCCGCGACGGCGCCCACCCGCGGGTCGCCGAAGGGCTGCACCAGCTCGCGGACGGTCGCCGCCTCGAAGACGGTGTCGCCGTCCATCATCACGATGATGTCGTGGGAGGCGTGCGCGATGCCCAGGTTGAGCGCGGCCGGCTTGCCCGCGTTCGCCTGCCGCACCACGCGGACGCCCGGGAGGCCGAGGCGCTCCACGATGCCCGCCGTGTCGTCGGTCGAGCCGTCGTCGATCACGATGATCTCCACGGGGTGCTCGCTCCGGGTGAGCGAGGTCACCGTCGCGGCGATGCACTTGGCCTCGTTGTACGCGGGCACGAGCACCGTGACCGGCTCGGTCACCGGCACCCCCCACGCGAAGCCCCGGCGGCGGGTGCGGCGCGCGTGCGCGAAGGAGAGCAGGAGCATGAGGCCGAAACGGGCGATGACGAGTCCGCCCGTCACGGCGAGGCCCGCGACGAGGACGCCCGTGACGCTGTCCGACGCGGCGACGAGCCACACCCAGGCGCGGCCCTTCCACAGGTCGAGGCCGCTCACCGGGGCGAGCGCGCCGGGGGCGCCGAGCGCTTCGGTGAGGTTGGCGAACGTATAGCCCTCGCCCTGGAGTCGCGGAAGGTAGCGGTCGAGCGCGGCGACGGTCTGAGCGCGGTCGCCGCCCGAGTCGTGCATGAGGACGACCGCGCCCTCGCCCGCCTTCTCCGGTGTCGCGTTGGCGATGATCGTCCCGGCCCCCGGGCGCCGCCAGTCCTCGCTGTCGGCGGTGTTGACGACGGTCAGGTAGCCACGCGAGCCGATGTACTCGGCCACCGGCCACGAGGCGTCGTCCATCGCGTCGGCGAAGGAGGAGTACGGGGGCCGGAAGAGCGAGGTGCGTACCCCGGCGGCACCCGCGAGCGCGAGCTGGTTCTGCGAGAGCTCCCAGTCGATGCGGGTCTTCGACTGGTAGGAGAGATCGGGGTGGTTGAAGGTGTGCAGCCCGATCTCGTGGCCCTCGGCGACCATCCGGCGCACGAGTGCGGGGTAGCGCGAGGCCATCGTGCCCGTGACGAAGAACGTGGCGTGCGCGTGGTGCCGCTTGAGCACGTCGAGCACGCGGGGCGTCCACGTCGGGTCGGGGCCGTCGTCGAAGGTGAGGACGATGCGGTGGTCCGGTATCCGCAGCGACTTCTCCTTGCCGTCGCGCGTGTCGATGACCGGGCCGCCGTCGAGGATCTTCTCCGGCACCTTGTCGGTCGCCGCCTCGGGGCGGACGCGGTGGTCGGCCATGATCTCGCTGTGCACGTACCCGCGCAGCATGAGCATCGCGGCGACCGTGCAGAGGAAGAGGACGGGGAGGAGGTAACGGAGCGGGAGGCCGCGTCTGCGGCGGCCGGGGCGGGAGCGGGTGCCGGGGCGGGTGCGGGGGCGGGGCGGGCC
>NZ_JOGO01000142.1 GCF_000719475.1 Streptomyces sp. NRRL F-5630
AGCAACCGTCATCCCCCGCCAAGACCACCCCGGCGACACCCGACTCGTCGCCTACATCACCACAGAGGGCGCGGCGGAACCCGAACTCACCGCCACACTCCGCACACTGGCGACCCGGAACCTGCCCGACTACATGGTCCCCACCGCCTACGTCCTCCTCGACACCCTCCCCGTCACCCCGAACGGCAAGCTCGATCGACGCGCCCTGCCCGCACCGGAGACTCCCACCGCCAACCCCGGCAGGGAGCCACGAACCGCCCGCGAAGCGGTGCTGTGCGACCTCTTCGCGGACGTGCTCGGCCTGCCGGCCGTCACCGTGGACGACGACTTCTTCGCCCTCGGCGGCCATTCCCTCCTGGTGATCCGCCTGATCGGCCGGATCAGGGAGGCGCTCGGGATCGAACCGGCCATCCGCGATCTGTTCACCGCGCCGACCGTCTCGGCCCTGGCCGCGCTGCTGGACGCGGCGAAGGAGCCGGCACGTCCTGCCCTCGGACGGCGGGAACGCCCCGATCGTCTCCCGTTGTCGTACGCGCAGCAGCGCCTGTGGTTCCTGAACCGGCTGGAGGGCGGGTCCGCCACCTACAACATGCCCCTCGCGCTGCACCTCACCGGCAGGGTGGACACCGGGGCCCTGCGGGATGCCTGGGCGGACGTACTGACGCGGCACGAGACGCTGCGGACGGTGTTCGGGGAACACGAGGGAAGCCCCGTGCAGGTGATCCTCGATGCGGAGACGGCCGCCGAACGTGTCCTGAGCACGGAGTACCTGGCACCCGGCACGGACACCGAAGCCTGGGCCCAGGGGGTCACCGGGCGCGGCTTCGACGTGACCGAAGACGTCCCTGTCCGAGTCGTGCACGGCATCCTCAGCGACACCGAGTCCGTACTCGTCATCGTCCTGCACCACATCGCGGGCGACGGCTGGTCCCTCGCCCCCCTCGCCCAGGATCTCTCCCACGCCTACAACCAGCGCCGCTCCGGCAACGCACCCACCTGGGACGAGCTCCCGGTCCAGTACGCCGATTACGCCCTCTGGCAACGGGACCACCTCGGCACCGCCCAAGACCCCGAGAGCATCCTCGCCGCCCAGACCGACCACTGGCGCAGCGCACTGGCCGGAGCACCGGCGGAACTCCCCCTCCCGCACGACCGGCCACGCCCGGCGCAGCCGACGCACCAGGGGGCGACCGTGGAGTTCCGGCTGGACGGGGACCTCGGCGGTGCCGTGTCCGCGCTGGCCGCTGCCCACGGGGTCACGGTGTTCATGGTCCTCCAGGCCGCCACCGCCCTCACCCTGAACGCCTTCGGCGCCGGCACCGACATCCCCCTCGGCACACCAGTCGCCGGACGCACCGACGAAAACCTCAAGGACCTCGTCGGCTTCTTCGTCAACACCCTCGTCCTGCGCACCGACCTCCGCGGCAACCCCACCTTCGAGGAAACCCTCGCCCGCGTCCGGGACACCAACCTCGCCGCCTACGAAAACCAGGACATCCCCTTCGAAGCCGTCGTGGAGACGCTGAACCCCACCCGATCCACCCGGCACCACCCCCTCTTCCAGGTCATGGTGGACCTCCAGAACAACACCACTCCGGCACTCGGCCTCGACGGGCTGGACATCACCGTGGCCGACGGCAGCCCGGACACCGCCAAGTTCGACCTCCAGTTCTCCTTCGCCGAGGACGCGGCGGCCACGAGCCGGGCGGGCGGGGCCGGGGGGTTCGCGGGGGCACTGACCTACGCGACGGACCTGTTCGACGCGGCGACCGCCGAGCGGCTGGCGGACGGTTTCCTGCGGGTGCTGCGCGCGGTCACCGCCGACCCGGCCACACCTTTGACAGGGCTGGACGTCCTGTCGGCGGCCGACCGGGCACTGCTGCTGGAGGAGTACAACGCGGCCGTGCGGCCGTCGGAGGCTTCGTTCCCGGTCTGCCTGTTCGCCGAGCGAGCGGGACGTGACCCGGACCGTGCGGCGCTCCGATTCGACGGTGCGGAGGTCTCGTACGGCGAACTGGACGCCCGTTCGAACCGCCTCGCGCGGTATCTCATCGCCCACGGGGCGGGCCCGGAGACGCTGGTGGCCGTGGCCCTGCCGCGCGGCCCCGAGCTGGTCACCGCACTGCTCGCGGTCCTCAAGGCGGGCGCCGCCTACCTGCCCACCGGTGCACGCGCCGGACCGCGCCGGTCTGGCCGGGTACGCACCGGCCCCGGTCACCGACGCCGACCGGGTGGCGCCGCCGCGCCCGGAACACCCGGCGTACGTCCTGTACACGTCCGGTTCGACGGGTACGCCCAAGG
Source organism: Streptomyces sp. NRRL F-5630 (assembly GCF_000719475.1). Classification (GTDB taxonomy): domain Bacteria; phylum Actinomycetota; class Actinomycetes; order Streptomycetales; family Streptomycetaceae; genus Streptomyces. The sequence continues at coordinate 2,302 of NZ_JOGO01000142.1, forward strand.
GCACCGTCGTCCCCCGCGGCGCGGTCGGCACCTTCGTCGCGGACATCGCCCGCGCGTACGCGGTGGACGCGGACACCCGGCTGCTCGGCTTCGCCGCCGTCACCTTCGACGTATCGGTCTTCGAGATCTTCACGGCTCTGGCCACGGGCGCCACGCTGGTGCTGGCCGGCGAGGAGCAGCGCACCGACGCCGACCTGCTGCAGCGGCTGCTGCGTGAGGAGCGGGTGACGGCGGCCGAGCTGCCGCCCGCGGTGCTTCCCCTGCTGGACCCGGCCGGGCTCCCGGAGCTGCGTCTGGTGTCCGTCGGCGGTGAGGCCCCGGCCGGTCGCTTGGTCGACGCCTGGGCGACGGCGGACCGGGAGTTCTGGAACGGCTACGGCCCCACGGAGACCACGGTGGCCGTGACCCTCATGCGCTGCGTCCGGCCCGCCGGGGAGCGGACGCCGCCCATCGGCCGCCCGACGGCCCACACCAGGGTGTACGTCCTGGACGAGGCGCTGCGTCCCGCTCCACCCGGCGTGACCGGCGAACTGTACGTCGCGGGCGCCCAGTTGGCGCGGGGCTACCTCAACAGGCCCGCCCTGACCGCGGCCCGCTTCGTGGCCGACCCCTACGGGGAGCCCGGCACCCGCATGTACCGCACCGGGGACCTCGCCCGCTGGAACACCGACGGTGACCTCGTGTTCATGGGCCGCACCGACGACCAGGTCAAGATCCGCGGCTTCCGCATCGAACCCGCCGAGATCGAGACCGCGCTGCTCACGCACCCGGCGGTCGGGCAGGCCGCCGTGGTGGCACGCGCGGACGGCCCCGACGGCGGCACCCGGCTCCTCGCGTACGTGACCCGGCGCGAGGAGCCCGCACCCATGGGAAGCGCGCCGACCGGACCCGCACCCGCCGGGGCCGCGTCCCTCCACGGCAGCGGGGAGGACGCCGGCTCCCCTTCCGCCGGTCTCCACTCCACCGAACTCGGCGCGGAGCTGCGCGCGTTGGCGACGCGGCTGTTGCCGCCGTACATGGTCCCGTCGGCCGTCGTCGTGGTGGACGGGCTGCCGGTGACGGCGAACGGCAAGCTGGACACGGCAGCCCTGCCTGTCCCGGCTCCGGAGCCGGTCACGCCCTACCGGGGGCCGCGCACTCCGCGCGAGGCCGCGCTGTGCGGGCTGTTCTCGGAGGTGCTGGGCGCGGCCAGGGTGGGGGTCGACGACTCGTTCTTCGACCTGGGCGGCCACTCGCTGCTCGCCACCCGGCTGATCAGCCGGGTCCGCACCGCCCTGGGGGTCGAGCTGCCCCTGCGCACACTCTTCGAGAGCCCGACGCCGGCCGCGCTCGCCGTCCGGCTCGACACCCAGCCGCAGCGCAGGCCACGGCCCGCGCTGCGCCCCCGGAACCGGCAGGAGGACAACCGATGATCCCGCTGTCGCCGGCGCAGCAGCGCCTGTGGTTCCTGGACCAGTTGGAGGGTCCGAGCCCGCTGTACACGATGCCGATGCTGGTCCGCCTGTCCGGGGATCTGGACCCCGCCGCACTGGGTGCCGCCCTCGTCGACGTGGTGACGCGGCACGAGGTGCTGCGTACGGTGTACCCGGTCGTGGACGGGCGGCCCGTCCAGCACGTGCTGGAACCCGAGGAAGCGGCGGCAGCGGTGCGGCTGCCGGTCACGGCGCTGTCCGCGCCCGGGGGCGCCGGGACGGCCCCGCCGGACACGACGGCCTCGCCGACGCTCCTCGGGACGGCTCCCGAGGTGGCCGACGCTGTCGCCCATGTCTTCGACCTGGCGAGAGAAGTGCCGGTGTGGGGACGGCTGTTCGTGTGCGGTCCGCGTGAGCACCTGCTCGTGCTCGTGGTCCACCACATCGCGACCGACGGCTGGTCGACGGGACCACTGGCACGTGACCTGTCCATCGCCTACACCGCTCGCCGCGCCGGGCAGGCGCCCGTCTGGCAACCGCTGCCCGTGCAGTACGCCGACTACACGCTGTGGCAGCGCGACCTGCTCGGCACCGAGGACGATCCGGAGAGCCTGCTCACCGAGCAACTGGCGTACTGGCGTGCGGCTCTGGAGGGACTCCCGGAGGAGCTGTCTCTCCCGGCGGACCGGCCGCGCGCGACAGTCGCGGGTCACCGGGGCGGTACCGTGCCGGTCGCCGTCCCGGCGGCGGTGCACGCCAGGACGGCGCGGCTGGCGCGCGAGCGGGGCGTCACGGTGTTCATGGTGGTGCAGGCCGCACTGGCGGTATTGCTGTCCCGGCTCGGTGCGGGCGACGACATCCCCGTCGGCACAGCCGTCGCCGGACGCACCGACGAGGCGCTGGACGAGCTGGTCGGCTTCTTCGTGAACACGCTGGTGCTCCGCACCGATCTGGGCGGCGACCCGCCGTTCACCGAGCTCCTCGCCCGGATCAGGGACGCTTCGCTGGACGCCTTCGCCCACCAGGACGTGCCCTTCGAGCGCCTGGTGGAGGAGCTGGCACCGGCCCGGTCGATGTCCCGTCACCCACTGTTCCAGGTGATGCTGACGCTCCAGAACACCCCGCCCGCGCTCTTCGAGCTGCCCGGCGTCACGACGGAACCGGTGGACGCGGGGACGGTCCCCGCCAAGTTCGATCTGGCGTTCTCGCTGGAGGAGACCTTCGCGGGCGACGGTGCGCCGGGCGGCCTGGCGGGGGTGCTCACCTTCGCGCACGATCTGTTCGACACGGACACCGCACGGGAGATCGCCGGACGGCTCACGCGTGTCCTCGATGCCCTCACCGCCGACCCCGACGCCCGGATCTCCCGTGCCGACGTGCTGGCCCCGGAGGAACGGCACCAGCTCCTGACCGGATGGAACGACACCGCGCACGCGGTGCCCTCCGCCACGCTCACCGCTCTCTTCGAGAGGCAGGTCGCGCGCACACCGGAGGCGCCCGCCGTCGCGCACGGCGCGGTCCGGCTGTCGTACGGCGAGCTGAACGCGCGCGCCAACCGGCTCGCCCGGTACCTGATCGCCCGCGGCGCCGGCCCCGAAGTGCTGGTCGCCGTCGTCGCGGACCGCTCGGCCGACCTGGTGACGGCGTTCCTCGCCGTGCTCAAAGCGGGTGCCGCCTACGTACCGGTGGACCCGGGGTATCCCGCCGACCGCGTCGCCTACATGGTCGGCGACTCGGCTCCGGCCCTGGTCCTCACCGACCAGGCGTGCGCCTCCATCGCGTACCGGGCGGTGGGCGACGGCGGGGTGCCGGTCATCGTGCTCGACGATCCGGGGACGGTGGCGGAGATCGCGGATGCCGGGACGGAGGGCGCCGGCGGGCGGGCTGCCGGTGGCACCGGGGCCGACGTGACGGACGCCGAGCGCCTCGCTCCCGCCGACCCGCGCCATCCCGCCTACGTGATCTACACGTCCGGGTCGACGGGGCGCCCGAAGGGCGTGGTGATCGAGCACCGGAACCTCGTGAACTATGTGGCGCGCTGCGCGGAGGCGTACCCGGACGTCGTCGGCAGCACCCTCTACCACGCTTCGATCTCGTTCGACGCCGGCGTCACCGGCCTCTACGGCGCACTGATCAGCGGCGGCTGCGTCCGTGTCGCCGCCATGGACGAGGGGTTGCCCGCACTGGCCGCGCGCGAGCCGTACACGTTCCTCAAGGCGACACCCAGCCACCTGGCGTACATGGACGCCCTCGGTGGCGACTGCGCGCCCACCGGGCAGCTGATGGTGGGCGGGGAGGCCGTGCAGTACGCGCAACTCCAGGAGTGGCGCCGCCGCCATCCCGGCACGGCCGTGGTCAACCACTACGGGCCGACCGAGGTCACTGTGGGCTGCACCGACCACCCGCTGGGCCCGGACGACACGTACGCCACCGGCACCGTTCCCATCGGCCGCCCCATGTGGAACACCCGCGCCTACGTCCTGGACGCCGCGCTGCGCCCCGTGCCGCCCGGCGTGACAGGCGAGCTGTACGTTGCGGGAGCCCAGTTGGCGCGCGGCTATCTCGGCAGGGCCGCGCTGACCTCCGGCCGTTTCGTCGCCGACCCCTACGGGCCTCCGGGGACACGGATGTACCGCACCGGGGACCTCGCCCGCTGGAACCGGGACGGCGAACTCCTCTATGTCGGCCGTACCGACGACCAGGTCAAGATCCGGGGCTTCCGCATCGAACCCGCCGAGGTCGAAGCCCTGTTGCTCGGCCATGCCCAAGTCGCCCAGGCGGCCGTCGTGGTCCGGGAGGACATGCCGGGCGACAAGCGCCTCACCGCCTACGTCACCACGCACGGCAGCGGTCCGCAGCCCACGCTCGTCGGCAATCTGCGCGACTTGGCCGCCCGGCACCTGCCCGACTACATGGTGCCGTCGGCGGTGGTCGTGCTGGACACGCTGCCCGTCACCACGAACGGCAAGCTGGACCGCCGGGCCCTGCCCGCCCCGGAGATACCTGTGGGCGAAGCGGGCCGCCCGCCACGTTCACCGCGGGAGGAGTTGCTTGCCGGGCTGTTCGCGGAAGTACTCGGCCTGCCGTCGGTCGGCGTGGACGACGACTTCTTCGCCCTGGGCGGCCATTCCCTGCTCGCGACCCGGCTGATCAGCCGCATCCGGACCACGCTGGACGCCGAACCGACCATTCGGGACCTGTTCGCCGCGCCGACTGTCGCCGCGCTGGCGGACCGGATGGGCGGCGCTTCGGGGGTGGTGCGCCCGGCCGTCGTGCGGTACGAGCGCCCGGCGCGTCTCCCGCTGTCGTACGCGCAGCAGCGCCTGTGGTTCCTCAACCGCTTCGAGGGCGGCTCAGCCACCTACAACATGCCCCTC
>NZ_JOGO01000143.1 GCF_000719475.1 Streptomyces sp. NRRL F-5630
ACACACAGCGAGGACGCTGTGAACCTGGGGGATTATTCCTCTCCCGGTTCCGCTCTCGTGGTGTCTCCCGATTACGGGAAAACATTCACGGAGAGTTTGATCCTGGCTCAGGACGAACGCTGGCGGCGTGCTTAACACATGCAAGTCGAACGATGAACCGCTTTCGGGCGGGGATTAGTGGCGAACGGGTGAGTAACACGTGGGCAATCTGCCCTGCACTCTGGGACAAGCCCTGGAAACGGGGTCTAATACCGGATACTCACTGCCTTGGGCATCCAAGGTGGTGGAAAGCTCCGGCGGTGCAGGATGAGCCCGCGGCCTATCAGCTAGTTGGTGAGGTAATGGCTCACCAAGGCGACGACGGGTAGCCGGCCTGAGAGGGCGACCGGCCACACTGGGACTGAGACACGGCCCAGACTCCTACGGGAGGCAGCAGTGGGGAATATTGCACAATGGGCGAAAGCCTGATGCAGCGACGCCGCGTGAGGGATGACGGCCTTCGGGTTGTAAACCTCTTTCAGCAGGGAAGAAGCGAGAGTGACGGTACCTGCAGAAGAAGCGCCGGCTAACTACGTGCCAGCAGCCGCGGTAATACGTAGGGCGCAAGCGTTGTCCGGAATTATTGGGCGTAAAGAGCTCGTAGGCGGCTTGTCGCGTCGGTTGTGAAAGCCCGGGGCTTAACCCCGGGTCTGCAGTCGATACGGGCAGGCTAGAGTTCGGTAGGGGAGATCGGAATTCCTGGTGTAGCGGTGAAATGCGCAGATATCAGGAGGAACACCGGTGGCGAAGGCGGATCTCTGGGCCGATACTGACGCTGAGGAGCGAAAGCGTGGGGAGCGAACAGGATTAGATACCCTGGTAGTCCACGCCGTAAACGGTGGGCACTAGGTGTGGGCAACATTCCACGTTGTCCGTGCCGCAGCTAACGCATTAAGTGCCCCGCCTGGGGAGTACGGCCGCAAGGCTAAAACTCAAAGGAATTGACGGGGGCCCGCACAAGCAGCGGAGCATGTGGCTTAATTCGACGCAACGCGAAGAACCTTACCAAGGCTTGACATACACCGGAAACGGCCAGAGATGGTCGCCCCCTTGTGGTCGGTGTACAGGTGGTGCATGGCTGTCGTCAGCTCGTGTCGTGAGATGTTGGGTTAAGTCCCGCAACGAGCGCAACCCTTGTCCCGTGTTGCCAGCAAGCCCTTCGGGGTGTTGGGGACTCACGGGAGACCGCCGGGGTCAACTCGGAGGAAGGTGGGGACGACGTCAAGTCATCATGCCCCTTATGTCTTGGGCTGCACACGTGCTACAATGGCCGGTACAATGAGCTGCGATACCGTGAGGTGGAGCGAATCTCAAAAAGCCGGTCTCAGTTCGGATTGGGGTCTGCAACTCGACCCCATGAAGTCGGAGTTGCTAGTAATCGCAGATCAGCATTGCTGCGGTGAATACGTTCCCGGGCCTTGTACACACCGCCCGTCACGTCACGAAAGTCGGTAACACCCGAAGCCGGTGGCCCAACCCCTTGTGGGAGGGAGCTGTCGAAGGTGGGACCAGCGATTGGGACGAAGTCGTAACAAGGTAGCCGTACCGGAAGGTGCGGCTGGATCACCTCCTTTCTAAGGAGCACTTCTTACCGGAGCTCTTCTGAGTGATGGTCAAGGGGCCAGTACATCGGCGAATGTCCGGTGCTGGTTGCTCATGGGTGGAACGTTGACTATTCGGCACTCTCGGTTTTCCGGGTTCATTAGTACTGCTTCGGCGTGGAACGTGAGACCAGGAAGGTTGGGGGTGTCGGGCACGTTGTTGGGTGTCTGAGGGTACGGCCGTATGGCTGTCCTTCGTGCCGGCCCCAGTGAACTTGAGACTTTGGTCTTGGGGTGATGGGTGGTTGGTCGTTGTTTGAGAACTGCACAGTGGACGCGAGCATCTGTGGCCAAGTTTTTAAGGGCGCACGGTGGATGCCTTGGTACCAGGAACCGATGAAGGACGTGGGAGGCCACGATAGGCCCCGGGGAGCTGTCAACCGAGCTTTGATCCGGGGGTGTCCGAATGGGGAAACCCGGCAGTCGTCATGGGCTGTCACCCGCTGCTGAATGTATAGGCAGTGTGGAGGGAACGCGGGGAAGTGAAACATCTCAGTACCCGCAGGAAGAGAAAACAACCGTGATTCCGGGAGTAGTGGCGAGCGAAACCGGATGAGGCCAAACCGTATGTGTGTGATACCCGGCAGGGGTTGCATGTACGGGGTTGTGGGATTGCGCTTCAGTCGTCTGCCGGCGGCTGGGTGAGTCAGAAACCATCATGATAGGCGAAGGACATGCGAAAGGTCCGGCGTAGAGGGTAAGACCCCCGTAGCTGAAATCGTGGTGGCTCACTTGCGTTGTTCCCAAGTAGCACGGGGCCCGAGAAATCCTGTGTGAATCTGGCGGGACCACCCGCTAAGCCTAAATATTCCCTGGTGACCGATAGCGGATAGTACCGTGAGGGAATGGTGAAAAGTACCGCGGGAGCGGAGTGAAATAGTACCTGAAACCGTGTGCCTACAAGCCGTGGGAGCGTCGGACATCAGCTTGCTGGTGTCTCGTGACTGCGTGCCTTTTGAAGAATGAGCCTGCGAGTTTGCGGTGTGTTGCGAGGTTAACCCGTGTGGGGAAGCCGTAGCGAAAGCGAGTCCGAACAGGGCGGTGGAGTAGCACGCTCAAGACCCGAAGCGGAGTGATCTAGCCATGGGCAGGTTGAAGCGGCTGTAAGAGGTCGTGGAGGACCGAACCCACCAGGGTTGAAAACCTGGGGGATGACCTGTGGTTAGGGGTGAAAGGCCAATCAAACTCCGTGATAGCTGGTTCTCCCCGAAATGCATTTAGGTGCAGCGTCGTGTGTTTCTTGCCGGAGGTAGAGCACTGGATAGGCGATGGGCCTTACCGGGTTACTGACCTTAGCCAAACTCCGAATGCCGGTAAGTGAGAGCACGGCAGTGAGACTGTGGGGGATAAGCTCCATGGTCGAGAGGGAAACAGCCCAGAGCATCGACTAAGGCCCCTAAGCGTACGCTAAGTGGGAAAGGATGTGGAGTCGCAGAGACAACCAGGAGGTTGGCTTAGAAGCAGCCACCCTTGAAAGAGTGCGTAATAGCTCACTGGTCTAGTGATTCCGCGCCGACAATGTAGCGGGGCTCAAGCGTACCGCCGAAGTCGTGTCATTGCAGCACATACTCTTAACGGAGGCTGTGATGGGTAGGGGAGCGTCGTGTGCCGGGTGAAGCTGCCGCGGAAGCGAGTGGTGGACGGTTCACGAGTGAGAATGCAGGCATGAGTAGCGATTCACACGTGAGAAACGTGTGCGCCGATTGACTAAGGGTTCCTGGGTCAAGCTGATCTGCCCAGGGTAAGTCGGGACCTAAGGCGAGGCCGACAGGCGTAGTCGATGGATAACCGGTTGATATTCCGGTACCCGCTGTGAAGCGTCAAACATTGAATCCAGTGATGCTAAGCCCGTGAAGCCGCCCTGATCTCTTCGGAGTTGAGGGGAGTGGTGGAGCCGGTGACCCAGGCTGGTAGTAGGTGAGTGATGGGGTGACGCAGGAAGGTAGTCCATCCCGGGCGGTGGTTGTCCCGGGGTAAGGGTGTAGGACGTCAGGTAGGTAAATCCGCCTGGCATGTTGTCTGAGACCTGATGCCGAGCCGATTGTGGTGAAGTGGATGATCCTATGCTGTCGAGAAAAGCCTCTAGCGAGTTTCATGGCGGCCCGTACCCTAAACCGACTCAGGTGGTCTGGTAGAGAATACCGAGGCGTTCGGGTGAACTATGGTTAAGGAACTCGGCAAAATGCCCCCGTAACTTCGGGAGAAGGGGGGCCACACCTGGTGATGGGTCTTGCACCTTGAGCTGGGGGTGGCCGCAGAGACCAGCGAGAAGCGACTGTTTACTAAAAACACAGGTCCGTGCGAAGCCGTAAGGCGATGTATACGGACTGACGCCTGCCCGGTGCTGGAACGTTAAGGGGACCGGTTAGCTGACTTTCGGGTCGGCGAAGCTGAGAACTTAAGCGCCAGTAAACGGCGGTGGTAACTATAACCATCCTAAGGTAGCGAAATTCCTTGTCGGGTAAGTTCCGACCTGCACGAATGGCGTAACGACTTCTCGACTGTCTCAACCATAGGCCCGGTGAAATTGCATTACGAGTAAAGATGCTCGTTTCGCGCAGCAGGACGGAAAGACCCCGGGACCTTTACTACAGTTTGATATTGGTGTTCGGTTCGGCTTGTGTAGGATAGGTGGGAGACTGTGAAGCGGCCACGCCAGTGGTTGTGGAGTCGTTGTTGAAATACCACTCTGGTCGTGCTGGATGTCTAACCCGGGTCCGTGATCCGGATCGGGGACAGTGTCTGATGGGTAGTTTAACTGGGGCGGTTGCCTCCTAAAGAGTAACGGAGGCGCCCAAAGGTTCCCTCAGCCTGGTTGGTAATCAGGTGGTGAGTGTAAGTGCACAAGGGAGCTTGACTGTGAGACCGACGGGTCGAGCAGGGACGAAAGTCGGGACTAGTGATCCGGCGGTGGCTTGTGGAAGCGCCGTCGCTCAACGGATAAAAGGTACCCCGGGGATAACAGGCTGATCTTCCCCAAGAGTCCATATCGACGGGATGGTTTGGCACCTCGATGTCGGCTCGTCGCATCCTGGGGCTGGAGTCGGTCCCAAGGGTTGGGCTGTTCGCCCATTAAAGCGGTACGCGAGCTGGGTTTAGAACGTCGTGAGACAGTTCGGTCCCTATCCGCTGTGCGCGTAGGAATATTGAGAAGGGCTGTCCCTAGTACGAGAGGACCGGGACGGACGAACCTCTGGTGTGCCAGTTGTTCTGCCAAGGGCATGGCTGGTTGGCTACGTTCGGGAGGGATAACCGCTGAAAGCATCTAAGCGGGAAGCCTGCTTCGAGATGAGTGTTCCCACCTCCTTTGAGAGGGTAAGGCTCCCAGTAGACGACTGGGTTGATAGGCCGGATATGGAAGCCCTGTGAGGGGTGGAGTTGACCGGTACTAATAGGCCGAGGGCTTGTCCTCAGTTGCTCGCGTCCACTGTGTTG
>NZ_JOGO01000144.1 GCF_000719475.1 Streptomyces sp. NRRL F-5630
TGGGTTGATAGGCCGGATATGGAAGCCCTGTGAGGGGTGGAGTTGACCGGTACTAATAGGCCGAGGGCTTGTCCTCAGTTGCTCGCGTCCACTGTGTTGTTCCCAGACAACGAACAGCGTTGTCGGTTTGAACACCACTTAATTGAAAAGTGTGCTTGTTCGCTGACCCTGTTCAGCTCCGTATTCTGTGCGGAGGGTCTGAAAGGGTTTCGGTGGTCATAGCGTGAGGGAAACGCCCGGTCCCATTCCGAACCCGGAAGCTAAGCCTCAAAGCGCCGATGGTACTGCAAGGGGGACCTTGTGGGTTTCGTACACTTTTTCTGTAGGACCACCGCTCGTCAGGTATGCGGTGGCAGTCAGTCCCGAGGAGTCCCGCATGTCCCCCAACCCTTCCGACGAGCGTCCCGAGCGCCGAGGCCGCGACCGGGACGGCGGTGAGCGGGGCGGACAGCGCGGTGGCTTCCGCCGTGACGGCCAGCGCGACGGTCAGCGGAGTGGCGGTTTCCGCCGCGACGACCGCGGCGAGCGTCGTGACGACCGTGGTGGCTTCCGGCGTGACGATCGCCCGCCGTTCCGCCGGGACGATCGTGGAGACCGGCCTTCGTTCCGCCGTGACGATCAGGGCGGACGCCCGCCGTTCCGTCGTGACGACCGCCCCTCGTTCCGTCGCGACGACCGAGGTGATCGCCCCGGATTCCGCCGCGATGATCGTGGTGAGCGTCGTGACGACCGTGGTGGCTTCCGGCGTGACGATCGTGGTGAGCGTCGTGACGACCGCCCGCCGTTTCGCCGGGACGATCGTGGAGACCGGCCTTCGTTCCGCCGTGACGATCAGGGCGGACGCCCGCCGTTCCGTCGTGACGACCGCCGCGACGACCGCCCCTCGTTCCGTCGCGACGACCGAGGTGCTCCGCGGCGTGACGACCGCCGCGATGACCGTGGTGGGTTCCGTCGCGATGATCGTGGTGAGCGGCCTGCTTTCCGGCGTGACGATCGCCGTGATGACCGGCCTTCGTTCCGTCGTGATGACCGGGATGCTCCCCGTCGTGACGACCGCCGTGACGATCGTGGTGGGTTCCGTCGTGACGACCGTGGTGAGCGGCCGGCCTTCCGTCGTGACGACCGTGACGCTCCGCGTCGTGATCGTCGTGATGATCGCCCGTCGTTCCGTCGTGACGACCGGGATGCCCCGCGTCGTGACGACCGCCATGACGACCGTGGTGGGTTCCGTCGCGATGACCGTGGTGAGCGGCCTGCTTTCCGGCGTGAGGACCGCCGTGATGACCGGCCGTCGTTCCGTCGAGACGACCGCGACGCTCCGCGGCGTGACGACCGCCGCGATGACCGTGGTGGGTTCCGTCGCGACGAGCGGCCTCGACGGGATGATCGTGGTGGGTTCCGCGGTGGGCGTGACGGGCGGCCTTCCGGCGGCCCGCGTCGTGACGACCGGCGCGATGACCGGCGTGGCGGCGGCTTCCGGGGGCGGGACGACCGCGGCGGCCGGGACCGGGATCGTCGGGACGACCGTGGCGGTTACCGCGGGGACCGGGACCGGGAGCCCGTCAAGCGGCTGCCGATCCCCGAGGAGGTCACCGGCTTCGAGATCGACGGCGCGGTGCGCCAGGAGCTGATGAGCCTGCCCAAGACGCTCGCCGACGACGTGGCGCGCAACCTCGTCATGGTCGCGCAGCTCATCGACGAGGACCCCGAGAAGGCGTACGGCTATGCGAAGGTCGCGCTGCGACTCGCCTCGCGCGTCGGCGCCGTACGCGAGGCGGCCGGCTTCGCCTCGTACGCGACCCAGCGCTACGACGAGGCGCTGAAGGAATTCCGCACCGCCCGGCGCATGTCGGGCAGCGTGGAGCTGTGGCCCGTCATCGCGGACTGCGAGCGGGGACTCGGGCGGCCCGAGAAGGCGCTTGAGATGGCCGGGGCGCCCGAGGTGCAGAAGCTGGACAAGGCCGGGCAGGTCGAGATGCGGCTCGTCGCCGCCGGGGCCCGTCGCGACCTCGGTCAGCTCGATGCCGCGATCGTGACCCTCCAGAGCCCCGAGCTGGCCTCGAACGGGGTCCACCCGTGGACCGCGCGGCTGCGCTACGCCTATGCCGACGCGCTGCTCGCCGCGGACCGTACCGAAGAGGCCCGCGAGTGGTTCGCGAAGGCCGTGGAGTCCGACAAGGACGGCACGACCGACGCCTCCGACCGGCTCGCGGAGCTGGACGGGGTCGAGTTCACGGACGCGTACGAGGAGGCGGAGGCGGACGAGGAGTCCGGCGCCGCCGAGCACGTCACGGGCGAGGACGCGAAGCCGGACGACGTTCGGTCCGAGGGCCTGCGTGGCAGCGACGACGAGCGCGAGGCGCGGCAGGACAGCTGACCGACGCGCTCTGCGAGCCGCAGGTACGAAAGCGGGCGGTGCCCCTCCACGAGGAGCACCGCCCGCTTTTTGTGTGTCCGGACCGGTTAGATCGTCGGGCCGCTCAGACGGTCAAGTCACGGAGGACGAGGCCCGTGGCCGGCTTCGGGCCGAAGGAGGTCGATTTGCGGGGCATCCGGACGCCCTGCCCGGCCAGCTCCCGTACGACAGACTCGGTGACGGGGTGGAGGAGGACCGCGGTGCCGCCCGCGCGCGCGGCCTGTTCGGCGACGGCCGCGGCGTCGTGCAGGTAGCTGATCGAGCCGGGGGCGTCGGGCACGTGCCACAGGTGGCCGAGCAACGTCGTGTGCAGGACGGTCGCGTCCAGGGAACGCCACGCGGGCGGCGGGCCGGCCGGGACGGTGCGTGCGAGGAGCGCGAGGTCGGGACGGTCGGCGAGGTGGAAGGCGGTGCCGTCGGTGAGGAGGAAGGCGTTGCCGTCCTCGGCGGCGTCCGCGAGGGCCTGGCGGGCGTGCGGCAGCGGGCCGTCCACCGCGCGCACGCGGAAAGCGCCGTCCATGGCCGCGAGGGCCTGCTTCAGCGGGAGCGCGGGCAGCAGGCGGTGGATCGCGCGTACCCGCAGCGGAAAGCGCGCCGTGTCCACCAGGAGGACGAGGCCCTCGTCCCAGGGGCCGGGGGAGGGGTGCTGTCCCTTGAGTCGCAGGTACGTGGCCCAGCGGTGGTGGCCGTCCGCGATGAGCGCCTGGCGCTCCGTGAGATCGGCGCGGACCTCGGCGATCTCGGCGGGGTCCGTCACGGCCCACAGCCGGTGCGCGAAGCCGTCCTCCGTGGTCGTGGCGAGGAGCGGAGCGGTCCGAACGGTCTTCTCGACGACCCGCGCCGTGCCGGGGCCCTCCTCCTGAGGGCCTTGGTACGTGAGAAGCAGTGGCTCCAGGTTCGCGGCCGTCGCGCGGAGGAGGTCGGCGCGTTCGGCCACCACCTCGGGGATGACGTCCTCATGCGGCAGGACGACGCCCTCGGACGGTTCCGAGAGGCGCAGGGCGCCGATGACCCCGCGCTGGAGGATGCCGTCGCCGCGTTGCTCGTACACGTACAGAGCCGGTTGCTCGTCGACGGCGAGGATGCCGTCGGCGAGCCAGGCGCGCAGCGTGCGGGCGGCCCGCTCGTCGCGTACGGCAGGGGATTCTCCTTGCGGGAGGATGAGCCGGACGATGTTGTGCGGGTCCGCGTTCTCCAGGTGCAGCAGGCCGTCAGGCCGCACGACGACGTCGTACGGCGGGGAGGTCACCGCGGCGAGCGAGCGCACCCGCTCGGCGACGTAGCGCACGCCGCGGAAGGGCGACAGGCGCAGTCCGTTCTGCTCGGGCCCCGGAGAAGTCATCCGTGCATCGTATGCGTGAAGCGGGGGCGGACGCCGGGCGGTGCCTGAGCGGGGCCTGGCGGTACGTGGTGGGGCATCGGGCGGTGCGTGGTAGGGACATCGGGGATGATCGGGAAGACGGATGATCGTCCGATCGTGCCGACGATGCCGAGCGAGGAGTGCCGCAATATGACCGAGAAGGTTCGGACCGTGACCGGATCGAGCGAGGAACGGCTCGACGCGGTGTACGACACGGCGCTGCTCGACCTGGACGGGGTCGTCTACGCCGGCGGCGAGGCCGTGGCGCACGCCGTCGACTCGCTCGCCACCGCGCGCGAGGGCGGGATGCACCTCGCGTACGTCACCAACAACGCGCTGCGCCCGCCCTCGGCGGTGGCGGCGCACCTCAGCGAGCTGGGCGTTCCGGCGGACGCCTCGGACGTCATCACGTCGGCGCAGGCCGTCGCGCGGCTCATCGCGGACGAACAGCCGGAGGGCGCGCGGGTGCTCCTCATCGGGGGCGAGGGGCTGCGGCAGGCGCTCGTCGAACGCGGCCTCGTGCCCGTCGACTCGGCGGACGACGAACCCGCGGCGGTCGCGCAGGGGTACGGAGGCCCCGATTTCCCGTGGTCGCGGTTCGCGGAGGCGGGCTACGCCGTACGGGCCGGAGTGCCGTGGTACGCCTCCAACACGGACCTCACGATCCCGAGCGGACGCGGGATCGCGCCGGGCAACGGGGCGGCCGTCGAGGTCGTGCGGATCGCCTCGGGCGGGGAGCCCAAAGTGGCGGGCAAACCGCTCCCGCCGATGCACCGGGAAACGATTCTGCGTACGGGCGCGAAGCGGCCCCTCGTCGTGGGGGACCGGCTGGACACGGATATCGAGGGCGCGAACGCGGGCGGTGTCGACTCGCTGCTCGTGCTGACGGGCGTGACGGACGCGGTGGCGCTGCTGCGCGCGGTTCCGGAGCATCGGCCGACGTATGTGGGGCGCGACCTGCGGGAGCTGCTGGTGGGCCACGAGGCGCCGCGTGCGGAGAACGACGGCGCGTGGGTGTGCGGCCGGGCACGGGCGCGGGTCAGGGACGGGGAGCTTGTACTGGAGAGGAACGGCGCGGACACGGGCGGCGGGGCGGAGGGGGATGGCGCGATGCTCGACGGGCTGCGGGCGCTGTGTGCCGCGGCGTGGAGTGCGGGGGGAGAGCGTGGCTTCGACGGGGAGGTCGCGGGGGCGGTGAAGTCGTTGGGGGTGTAGGGGGGTGCCGAGG
>NZ_JOGO01000145.1 GCF_000719475.1 Streptomyces sp. NRRL F-5630
GGGCTGGGGTGGGGCTCGCGGCGGGGGGGGGCGGTGTGTTCCTCGGGGGTGGTCGGGGGGCGGGGCCGATGGTGAGGGCCGCTGGGGAGCACCCCTTCCGGCCTGGCTCGGGGGCGTAGTAGTGGCTGGCCCTGCGTGCGGTAGCGGCGGGCCCATGGCGCGGTAGCGGTCGGCTCGGCGTGCGGCGGTGGCGGGGGTGAGCTGGAAACGTTCTGCGGCCTGCCGCGTGCCGCCTGCCGCCTGCCGCCTGCCGCCTGCCGCCCGCCGCGGCGGCCGGCCTCGTCCGCGAGCACCGGACCGGACGCAGTCTCCCCGTCGTTGTCCGGGAGCCTTGCGGTGGGCCGCGAGGGCCTCCGGCGGTCGGTGGTCGGTAGATGGCGCGATCCCCACCGGCCCCAGAGGGCCCTGACCCGTTCACGCACCCGGCACACGTGCCACCAACGTGCCGGGACGCGACACAGAGAACCTGGCCGGTGCCGCCGCACCCCGAGCTGCCGTCCGGCTCCGCGTGATGTCTAGGGTGGCGGACGTGCGAGAACCAGAGAGCGAACAGTCGCAGCAGTCCACCGCCGAGGACCGCCACGCGTCGTGGCTGGAACTCTTCTTCGACCTCATCGTCGTGGCCGGCACCGCACAGCTGGCGCACCTCTTGCACGGCAGGCCGTCCCTGCCCGACGTCGGGTTGTTCATCCTCCTCTTCCTGGCGTTCTGGATGATCTGGATGTGCTTCACCGTCTACGGCAACGTCATCGGCGACCGGGCACGCACGTGGACCATGCTGCTGGGCATGCTCGGCATGGCCGTCCTGGCCGCGTCGGTGGCGGGCGTCCACGAGGGAGAGCACCAGCAGGCGTTCGCTATCACCTACGTGCTGCTGCGCCTGGTGGCACGAAGGGCCTGGCGACGCAGCGGGAAGATGCTGGAGGAGTGGCCGATCGGGCAGTTCACCGCGGGTGTGACGCCCTGGCTCGTCTCCATCTGGGTCGACGGGCCGGCGCGTTACTGGCTGTGGGCCGCCGGCCTGGCCATCGACCTGTGGACCACGCTCAGCGCCTCCGCCCGCAAACGTCAGGCGGACGCCGAGGCCCGCCGCAACGAACGGACCGGCCACTCGCCCACCCTCACCCTCGCCCAGGTCGATCCGGTGCACCTGGGCGAGCGGCTCGGCCTGTTCACCCTCATCGTGCTCGGCGAGAGCGTCGTCCAGCTGGTGGACGTGGCCTCCGAGGCGGGCTGGGACCACGCTCTCGAATTCTCGGGCCTCGCGGCCTTCTTGCTCCTGGTGGCCCTGTGGCAGCTCTCGCTCGTCCACGGATACGGCGGCGTCCCGAACCTGCGCGAGTCCGTCCTCGCCCCGCGCCTGGTGCTCTTCCTGCACTGGGTCACCAACGGAACGCTCACCGCCCTGGCCGCCGGCCTCGGCGCAGCCATGGAGCACCGGCACGGTCAACTACCGACTGGTGGCCGCTGGGTCCTGTGCGCGAGCCTCTCGGTGTACTTCGTCCTCGCCGTGGTCGCCGCGCTCGTTCCCCGGCGGACGGCCCAGACCCCGGGCGAATGGGGCAGGCTCCTCGGTCGTCTGCTGCCGCCGCTGGTGCTCTCCCTGGCGATCGGCCTCTTCGGGGGCGGGCTGCCCACGCCCGTGGTGGTGTGGTCGCTGGTCGCCGCCGCAGGATGGAGTCTGCTGGGACACCTGGCACGACCCGAGCGGACCGGCCTCCCGAACGACGCCTGAGAGCCATCGCCCCCGGCGACCAGCCGCGCTGCCGAAACACACGCGACCGGCCCCCCTGAGCACGCGGCACCCCCTCGCCCGGCGCGGCAGCCCCCAAACGCTCGACGAGGCAGAACCCCCTTCCCCGCCACCGCGTCGTCCCGCCCGGGCCCGGCAACCGTGGACGCCCAGGCAGACGCACCGGGTACGTCCCCTTCGGCTACGGTCCCGCACAACTATGAGGACCACATGGGCAGCCGGGCGTGCAGGGCGCGACGGGGTCGCACGAGGACCGGCCGCCCATCCGTTCGCGGGCGAGCGACGCGCGCGAGGCAACGACGGCCGGTCGTTAACGTCATCACGGACGAGCGTACGAATCTGAGGAAGGAGGAGGCACGTGACTGATCTGCCATTCGCCCTGCCCGGCCGCTTCTGACGGGGGAAACCTCCACGCCCCCTCCGACCAGTCGCACGGAGGGCTCTCACCCGCGGGAACCGCATGGCGCTACCAGTCGCCCAGCTACGACTTGGTGGCCGTTCACCACTTCCGCAGCGAACACAGCTTTCCGTGGACGGACACCCGGCCGCTTCGCGGTCCGGAGTTCACCACCCTGCACAGGCCCAACCGCACGCCCCCGTCCCGAGGCGGGTCCGTCCTGACACATCCGCCCCCATCACCGACGAAGACGACCGGCCCAGGCGAACGCCTACCCCTACGCCCACAACAACCCCCTCACCCAGCGCGCCCACATCGGTCTACGCCCCGTGGGAAATGGAGCGGATTGCTCACAGCAATATTCATGGACGCGTTTACGTCAGCCGATCCCGCCGGGCAAGTCCAAGAGTCGCGAAAATTCATGGGGTGCGACCAGGTGCTCGAAGCCTGCGGAAATATTGGCTTCAATATCGGAGTCGGCGGCGGCCAAAAATGTCCAATCCTCGTCTGTGTGGACGGTCGATAGTAGATGTCGCCCGCCGCCGTCTTTTTCTGGCGGGCTAAGCCGGGGGTCCCCCGGCGGCTCCTTTCCCGCAGACTTGACGCAAGGTAGCGTCGGCTCTTGCGGTAAATTGAGAGGTAAAGGGGTCCGTATGGAAGAAAGTGCAGGCGCGAGCCAGCGGCCATTGCGGCATGGCCGACGGGCGTGGCCGGAACTCAAAAAGGGAGATCGCGTGGAGATCTTTTCGCTGGTGCAGGGGGCGCAGCCTTTCCCCGCGAGCTCACTGGTGGGCCGAATTGCACCTGGATCAAGAGCTGATGAACGGCGCACTGATCCCAAGCGAGAGGGATGCCCGACATGAGCTCTCCTTCTGAGGAAGTCCTCGTCGCCCTCATCGGGGGGCCTATGGCGATCCTTTGCGGCGTAGGTCTGCTTCGGTCTGCCAAGGACAGTACGAACAGCCTGGTCAACTGGTCGCGCGAGCCAACCGGTCTCAAACCCATGGAACCGAGAACGGCACGTGCCATCACCTTGGTCATCGGCCTGGGTTTCACGGTGATCGGTGGCATGATCTTTCTCGGAGGTATCCTTGGTCTGATCCTCTAGGTTTCCGGATCAAGCAACGAGCCCCTGAAGGGCGGCCGCTCGGCGTCAGATACTTGATGCGGGCGGCCGTCCTTTACGGGCGGCTCACCCCGGCGCCGTCGAGCTGCGCTTCCTGCCCTCGTCCTTGCCCGACCTGAACCCTGACGAGCTGGTCAACGCCGAGCTCAAGCACAGCCTGCCCAAGCAGCACCGGTCCCGGAACCAGACCCAACCCGGCGCCGAAACACGCCGCTTCTTCCATCGGCACCAGCGCCAGCCCCACATCGTCTGCGGCTACTTCTGCGGCCCGCACGTCCGCTACGTCCTGGACGAGAGCCCATGGCTTTCTGATCAAGATGTCGGCACAGACAGCCGAGGGTACGGTGTGGGCTGAACTGGCCGTTGCCCTGGAATCTGCTTGTGGCGCGGGGGCGGTATTTCCCCTGTCCCAGCAGATGTCCCAGCGTGATGAGTAGAAGTTGATGGAGGTATGCGTGCCGAGTGATATAGGTGAGGCGTGGCAGCGGGTTGTTTCCTGGCTGCTTGAGCATGCCCCGGTCAGTCACCGTGCTCTGGGTGCTGCGGCGAACGAGGAGGAGATCGCCGCTGTCGAGGAGAAGATGGGTGTTCGGTTCCCAGAGTTTCTGCGTGCCTATCTGAAGATCAACGATGGGACCGTCACCCGGCTCGATAGGTCGAACGGCCTGACGGGCTCCTGCCCGGAAGGCGAGTTCCTCGCCGGCGGATGGGCGCTGCTTCCCCTGTCGAGTATCGAGCGCCTGCATTATCAGATGATGCCTGGTCCGAACGAGGATGAGGGCTATTGGAGGAAGGAGTGGATTCCTTTCGCCGCCGAGTCTTATGAGTGTGGTGAGATGTATGGCTTTTTCATTGACGCGGAGACAGGCGCGGTGGGGCTGTGGAGTGACGGCGACGTAGAGACCATGGATATCTTCCCGGACCTGTCGGAATTCTTCGCCTCGGTCCTTGAGGACCTGGAGCGAATCCTTGGTCCAGAGGAAACCAGTCAGCGGATCCAGGATGGCTGCGTCACACTCGGCTGAGGAACAAGGGGAAGGCCCCCGCGGACGCTTGGTGCAAGGGTTACGTCCCTGCAATTGCGTCATTTCACCCTTAGAGGCCGTTTCTATTGGCGTAGTCGCTCGTTGAGCCGTGCATGGCTGATCTGGTGGAGCGTCTGGTGCCGGAGGAGTTGTGGACGCTGTTCCGGC
>NZ_JOGO01000146.1 GCF_000719475.1 Streptomyces sp. NRRL F-5630
CCCCCCCCCCCCCCGCCCGCCGCCCGCCGCCGCCCGCCATCGTCCGCCGCCCGGCCCCTCGGCCTCCCGCCCCGCCTCGCCTCACCCCGTGGCGCGCAGCACCGCCGCCACGATCGGGCCCGCCACGTCGCCGCCGTGGCCGCCCTGTTCCGCGTACGCGGCGGCCGTGATGTCGCCCCGGTAGCCGGCGAACCAGCTGTTCGACTGCTTCTGCCCGTCCACCTCCGCCGAGCCGGTCTTCGCGCCGATGTCGGGGCCGAGCCCGCTCATCGCGGTCGCCCCGGTACCGCTCGTCGCGGTGAGGTTCATCATCTGCCGCAGCTGCGCCGCCGTGCTCGCGCTGAGCCCGGCGGCCCGGGCCAGCGGGCGCTTGTCGAAGGAGGCGGGAACGAGGACGGGCTGGCGGAAGGCGCCGTCGCGGATCGTCGCGACGACGGAGGCGAGGTTGAGCGGATTGAGCTGCACCTTGCCCTGGCCGATGAGCGAGACGCCCTTGTCGTCCCCCTCGGCGACCGGCACCTTCCCGTCCGCCGAGGCGATGCCCGTCTTCCAGTCGTCGCGCCCGAGCCCGAACTTCTCGCTCGCCTCGGCGCCGAGGTCGCCGGGCTGAAGCTTCGGCGCGAAGGAGACGAAGGAGGTGTTGCAGGAGATCGCGAAGGCCCGTGCGAGCGTCGCGCCCGGATCGGCCTCCATCCCCGTGAGGTTGTGCACGGTCTGCCCGCCCGACAGCGCCGTGGCGGGGCAGGGGGCGGGCCCGTTCGCGCTGGTCAGGCCCTTGTCTATGAGCATCGCCGCCGTGATCATCTTCATCGTCGAGCCGGGCGCGACGGTCCCCTGGAAAGCGGCGTTGAACTGGTCGTCGCGGTGGTTGGCGACGGCGAGGATGTCGCCCGTACCGGCCTGCTCGACGACGACGGACGCGTTCGCGTACGAGGCCACGGCCTTCTCGGCGGCCGCCTGCACCGTCGCGCTGAGCGTCGTCGGCACCCGCCCCGGCTTGCCCTTGTCCAGCGTGAGCAGCGTCGTGTCCGCAGCGTCGTCAGCGTGCTTGATCACCAGCTCGACGGCCCCGGAGCCGCCCGCCTTCTGCCCGTACCGCTCCCTGAGCTGGGCGAGGACCGGCGCGAGCGAGGGGTAGGTCTTGACGTCGAGCACCTTGTCGTCCCGGTCGACGAGCGTCACGGGTGGCGCGTCGGCGTCCCCCGTGACGAGCAGGTCGCCCTCCTTCATCCGCGGATGCACGAGCGTGGGCGTCCACTTGACGACCGGGTGTCCGGTCGCCTCCGAGCGGATCACCGTCAGCTCCGTGTCGTACGCGAGGGACTTGCCGCGCACGGCGAGCTTCACGTGGTACGGCAGCCGCGTGCCCGCCGCGGTGCCCGGCGTCAGGGTCACCTTGCCGACGTGCGCCTTGTCCCGTACGCCCTGGAGCGCGACCCCGGCGGGCGCGGGCCGGCTGGTCAGGGCGGCGGCCGCGGTGACGCGCCCCGCGCCCCACGTGCGGAGGAACTTCTCGCCGGTCTCCCGTACGTCCTTTGCCGTCAGCGGCGTGTCGAGGCGCTTGGCGACGGCCTCGGCCGAATTCTCGTCCGCCGTGCCCGAGGTGACGGCGTGGACGAGGTTGTACGCCCCGTACCCGCCCCCACCGAGCAGCACGACGAGCGCCCCCGACACCACCGAAACCTTCACCCCGGTGCGCATGACAGCTCTCCCCCTCCCCGTCTGTGGTCCTCAGGAGCCTATGCGGCGCACGGGACCTGTGGAGATCCCGTTACGGGATCGCGACGATGACGCGGCCGTTGTCCGCCTGGGGCGGGTCCAGCGGGCGGTGGGGAAGGGTCAGCCCGGGTGGGGTTCGGCCTGTGCCTGGTCGAGGAGTTCGGGGTACGCCTCCCGCGCCTCCTGCGTGGAGAGGCCGAGGAGCATCGCCGACCAGGGGACGGGGCAGGGCGGGGCGTGGCCGGGATCGGGACACAGCAGGTGCTCGATCCGCCGCTTGAGCTCCTCGGCCCGCGCCGGGGTGGCGTACAGGCCCAGGCGCAGTTCCTGGACGCTTCGCTCGTGGGACATCGCTCACCTTTTCCGCTGTTCCGCCCGATGCCCGCTCAGATCCAGGAGTTGAGCCACATCCGGTCGTGCCAGGACCCGTAGGGGATCGCCGTACCCGTGTAGAGGGGCCAGAAATACACGAAGTTCCACGCGATGAGGAGGAAGAGCACCCCCGCCGCCGTCGCCCCGACCGTCCTGCGCCGCTCCGTGGCACCCGCGGGGCCGAGCACGGCGCCGACGAGCATGGTCAGCGCGAGGCACAGGAAGGGCACGAAGACGACCGCGTAGAAGTAGAAGATCGTGCGCTCCTGGTAGTGGAGCCACGGCAGCCAGCCGGCGGCCACCGCGCCGAGGATCGCGCCCGCGCGCCAGTCGCGGCGGAAGACCCAGCGCCACAGGACGTAGACGAGCGCGGCGCACGCCGCCCACCACAGCGCGGGCGTGCCGAGCGCGAGGACCTCGCGGGCGCAGTCGCCCGAAGTGCCGCTCGGGCAGCCGTCGCTGCCGGGGGGCGGGGACTCGTAGAAGTACGAGACCGGGCGGCCGTCGACCATCCAGCTCCACGGGTTGGACTGGTAGCGGTGGCCGTCGGTGAGGCCGACGTGGAAGCGGTAGACCTCGTGCTCGTAGTGCCACAGGCTCCGCACCCAGTCGGGCAGCCAGGTGAAGTGGCCGCCCTGCCCCGCCGTCTTCGCCCAGTCGCGCAGGTAGCCGCCCTTGCCGTTGTCGGGCGAGGCGATCCAGGCGGTCCAGGAGGCCAGGTAGACGGCGAAGGCGACCGGGACCATCGAGACGAAGGCGATCGGCGAGTCGCGCAGCAGCATCGCGCGCCAGGCGCGCGCCGGGGGCGCGCCCGCGACCTTGCGCGCGCCGACGTCCCACAGGACCGTCATGACGCCGAACACGGCGAGGATGAGGAGGCCGTTCCACTTCGTGCCGAAGGCGAGGCCGAGGCAGATCCCGGCGGCCCAGCGCCAGGGCCGCAGGCCGAGGGACACCGTCCCGGCGGTCGCGGCGTCCGCCCGTACGACCCCGTCGGCGTCGACCGGGAGCGCGGCGAGCAGCCGGGCGCGGGCCCGGTCGCGGTCCAGGAGCAGGCAGCCGAAGGCGGCGAGCACGAAGAACATCAGCACGAGGTCGAGGAGCGCGGTGCGGCTCATCACGAGGTGCAGGCCGTCGATCGTGAGCAGCGCGCCCGCGAAGCAGCCGAGGAACGTCGAGCGGAACATGCGCCGCCCGATCCGGCACAGCATCCACACGGAGGCGGTGCCGAGCACGGCCGTCATGAAGCGCCAGCCGAAGGGCGTGAGACCGAAGAGCCACTCGCCGATCCCGATGACGTACTTGCCGACCGGCGGGTGCACGACGTACGCGGCCTGCGTCGGGACGTCGACGGTGGAGGGGTCGGCGAGGATCTGCTTGTTGGCCTGCTCGCCCCAGCTCACCTCGTAGCCGCGGTGGATGAGCGCCCAGGCGTCCTTCGCGTAGTACGTCTCGTCGAATATCACCGCCTTCGGCGAGCTGAGGTGCCAGAAGCGCGTGACCCCGGCGACGAGGGTGATCAGCAGCGGACCGAGCCAGCTCGCGGAGCGCACGAGGAAGGCGGAGAGGCGGTACGGGAGACCGATCGCCGTCCACAGCCCCGGGTCGGCGGGCCCCGCCCACGGCGGGTCGAGGCGTTCGGCGACGCTCGCCTCGCGGCGCCTGGGCACGTAGCCGAAGCGGCGCAGGCGCCGCTGCCAGGGCGGTGGGGCCTGGGGATCGGCGGCCTGCGCCTGGCCGGCCTCGGTCGAGGAAGCGGTACTGGTCACCGGGTCATCGTAGGGAACGAGTCCGCGGGAGTCCCGGAGACGCCCGGCACGGCAGGGGCGGGGGAGCGGGCGGGCCGGGCGGCGGCGGGCGGGGGAGCGCGTGGGCC
>NZ_JOGO01000147.1 GCF_000719475.1 Streptomyces sp. NRRL F-5630
GGGCCGAGGTGGGGGCTGGCGTCGGGGGCGGGGCGGCACAGGGGGAGGTTGATTATCGGGCGATACGACCATCAACGCCGTCTGTGGATAACTTCGGGCGCTCGTTTTGACGGCTTGCCATGATCTATCCAACGACCGGAACGAACGAGCGGACGGACGAGAAAGGCGACGGCGATGGCTGAGGCGAGGGCGGCGACGGAGGGCTCTGTGGAGCGGGCTGAGGAGGCGGAGCAGGACGAGGACGTGACTCTCCAGCGGCGGCGCAGAGACGCGCAGCGGGCGGCGCGGCGGGCGTTGAGCAGACCGCGGATGCGGGACTCGCTGAGGGAACGGATCGAGGAACTGGCGCTGCTCGCCGGTACGGTCGCCGACCTGGACGAGCCGGTGGACATCTACGGCGGCGGGATCGTCGCCGAACTGGAGGAACGGGTCGCCGAGTTGCTCGGCACGGAGGCGGCCGCGTTCTTCCCGACCGGGACGATGGCGCAGCAGGTGGCTTTGCGCGCCTGGGCGGGGCGGACAGGGAACCCGGTCGTCGCGCTGCACCCCCTGGCACACCCGGAGGTGCACGAGCGGGACGCGCTCCACACGGTGAGCGGGCTGCGCACGGTGCACCCGACGCGAGCACCGCGGTTGCCCACGGCGGCGGAGGTGGCGGCGCTGGAGGAGCCGTTCGGGACGCTGATGCTGGAGCTGCCGCTGCGGGACGCCGGTTTCGTCCTGCCGAGCTGGGAGGAACTGGTCGACGTGGTGGCCGCGGCGCGGGAGCGCGACGCGGTGGTGCACTTCGACGGGGCGCGCCTGTGGGAGACGGAGACGCATTTCGGGAAGGACCTGCGGGAGATCGCGGCTCTCGCGGACAGCGTGTACGTGTCCTTCTACAAGTCGCTCGAAGGACTGGGCGGGGCGGTGCTCGCCGGTCCTCAGCAGCTCGTCGAGGAGGCGCGGGCCTGGCGGCACCGGTACGGGGGCCAGGTCTTCCAGCAGTTCCCGACCGCGCTGAGCGCCTTGATCGGCCTGGACCGCGAACTGCCCCGGCTGCCGGAGTACGTGGCGAGGGCGCGCGAGGTGTCGGCGGCGCTGCGGCGCGGCCTGGAGCGGTCCGGGGTGCCCTGGTACCGGCTGCATCCGGAGGTGCCGCACACGCATCAGTTCCAGTTGTGGCTGCCGTACGCGGCGCGGGAACTCGACGAGGCGGGGATCGCGCAGGCGCACGAGCGGAGCGAGAGCCTTTTCGGCGCCTGGCACGAGCAGCAGGTCCCCGGAACCGCGTTCACGGAGGTGACGGTGACCGGGGCGGCGCTGGAGTGGCCGGACGAGGACATCGAGGAGGCGATCGCCGACTTCGTGGCACGGCTGGAAGGGGGCGGCCGAGCGGGAGAGGGGGCGCGGCCACGGGCCTGAGGCATCGGCCGAGGAGGCGTCCCGACGCGCGGAGGCTGCCGCGGACGGAGGCGTGGGGTCGGACCGGGACGTGGCGCAGGGGACGGGAGAAGGGAGACGCGGGGCCCGGACATGGCGCAGGGGCCGCGAGAGCGAGGCGCCGGGTCGGATCGGGGGGTCGGGAGGCGAAAACGGGGGCGGGGTCGGACGTGGTGCCAGCGGCGCGAGAACGGCGGCGTGGGGTCGGGACGGGTCGGTACGGGCTGAGGGGAGGGGACGTGGGCGGGGCACCATGGTGCGGTGAGCGTCATCATCGACATTGCCGGGCTGCCCCACGACCGGGTCCGCGTGAAGCCCTCGCCGCTGGCGGAGCTGGGCATGGCGCTGCACGCCTTCACGGAGTCCCGGCACCATCCACGGCTCGCGGCGTGGGTGACGGCGACCACGGCCCGTCTCGACCCGCACCTGGCCGACCGGCTGGAGGAGGCGAGGTTCCTGTGGGGTACGACGTTCTCCGACGTCTTCACGGCCTTCGCGGGACTGCCCGCCGAGGAGGAGGCGCAGCCGGCCGAGACACTCTCCGGGGAACTGGACCTCCTGGACCGGGTGCCGGACGAGGACTTCGTGGCGGCGCTGCTCGAATCGGTGTGCGATCCCTCGTACGGGACGCGGATACCGAGTCCGCTGACGGACGCCGTGGTGAGGCGGCGCACGCTGACGCTGGCGGCGGCGCAGGGCCGGGCCCTGGTCGACTTCACCCAACGGGTCCTCGCCGATCCGGGCTGGGCGCGGGAGTGGTTCCGGGGCTTGATGGCGGAGTGCGACGAGGCGTTCTTCGCCGATACGTGGCGGCGAGTGGGGCCGGGGCTCGCGGCCGACGCGCGGCATACGGCGGAGCTGCTCCGTCGCAAGGGCCTCGGCGCGGCTCTCGCCCACGCCTCCCCGGCCCTCACGTACGACGAGGAGACGGCCCGCGTGACGGTGGACAAGCTCACCACGGCGCGGACCGCGGCGGGACGGCAGGGGCTGGCGCTCGTGCCGACGCGACTGGGCAGCCCGCACCTGATGGTGCTGCACCGGCACGGCTGGCAGCCGGTGCTGCACTACCCGGTCGCCGCGCAGGACCCGCCACCGGGGCCGACGGTGGAGGAGCTGACGCTGCGGATGGAGGCCCTCGCGCACCCAGTGCGGATGCGGATGTGCCGACTGCTCTCCCGCTCGGCGTACAGCACGATGGAGCTCGCGGAGGCGCACGGATTGAGCGCCCCGGAGATCTCCCGCCACCTCGCGGTGCTGAAGCGGGCGGGCCTGGTCACGTCGAACCGGCGCGGCCGTTACGTACTGCACGAACTGGATCTCGAACTCGTGGCCCGGCTGGGCACGGACTTCGTGGGGCACTTGCTGAGGTGAGCGGGACGCCGCGAAGCCCTGGTCCGGGAGGAGACGAGAACTGACGGAAGGGAGGGAGGGAGCGCACCGGCAGGCGATTCAGGCGGCGGGGCCACCGCCGACGCGGACGATGCCGGTCTCGTAGGCGAGGACGACGACCTGCACGCGGTCGCGCAGGCCGAGCTTGGTGAGGACCCGGCCGACGTGGGTCTTCACCGTGGCCTCGGAGAGGACGAGCCGCGCGGCGATCTCCCCGTTGGACAGGCCCTGCGCCACGAGCCGCATGACTTCCTGCTCGCGGCCCGTGAGCCGGTCGAGTTCGGGGTGGGCGACGGGGGCGGCGCCGGGCAGCATCGGGGCGAAGCGGTCGAGCAGCCGTCGTGTGGTGCTCGGTGCGACCACCGCGTCCCCGCTGTGCACGGCGCGGATCGCAGCGACCAGCTCGCTGGGCGGCACGTCCTTGAGCATGAAGCCGCTGGCTCCCGCGCGCAGGGCGGAGAAGGCGTACTCGTCGAGGTCGAAGGTGGTGAGGATCAGCACGCGCGGCGCGGCAGGCCGCTCGTGAATCCGGCGCGTCGCCTCGACCCCGTCGAGCCGAGGCATCCGCACATCCATCAACACGACATCGGCCTCGACACGCTCCAGCACCTCAATCGCCTCCAGCCCGTCCCCCGCCTCGCCGACCACCTCCAGATCCGCCTGCGAGGCGAGCACCATCCGGAATCCGGCCCGGAGCAGGGCTTGGTCATCGACGAGGAGGATGCGGATGGGCGCGGAGGGAGCGGGAGTGCCGGTGTCGGCGGGGCCGGCGCTGGGTGCGCTCGGGCCGGGGGCGACTGGGCTCGCGGGCGCGGGCGCGGGGGCGGGTCCCCCGGGACCGTGAGCGCTCGGAACGGCGGGGTCGGAGGCGGAGGCGTGGGGGGTGGAGCCGCCGGGGGCAGCGGGGCCCGAGCCGAGGGCGCCGGGAGGGGAGGTGGCTGGGCGCGAGGCGCGGGGACCGGCGCCGCGTGGATCGGGCGTGCCCGGGCCGGGGGTGCTGGGGCCTGCGGGTGGGGTGGGCGGCATGGGGATTCCTTCGGGGACGGGGCCGAGGTGGGCGCCGGGCACGGGCGGGGCGTGCGCGGCGGTGAGCGGCGGGCGTGGGAGGGGGGCAGGAGCGGGCG
>NZ_JOGO01000148.1 GCF_000719475.1 Streptomyces sp. NRRL F-5630
CCCCCACCTCAGAGCCCCCACCTCATCCCCCCACCTCACCGCCCCGCGACGAACCGCGCATGATCCTCCTCCGTCACCTCCGCGTACGCGCAGGCGAATTGACCCACCGCCTCCTCGAACCCCTCGCCCTTCCCGCAGTACCCGGCGATCACCCGTGGGTCGGCCGTGTGCGCGTGCGCCCGCGCCAGCAGCGCCCCCGTCATCCGCGCGTAGTCGTCCAGCTCCGCCGGCTCCAGCGACGCCGGATCGACGCTTCCCTTGCGGTTCCTGAACTGCCGCACTTGGTAGGGGCGTTCTTCGATCGTCGTCCACCCCAGCAGGTGATCGCTGACGACCTGCGTCCGCCGCTGCCCGAGCACCACCCGCCGCCCCTCGTGCGTCCCGGGGTCCGGCGCGGGGAAACCGGCCGTCGCGAGGTGCGGCAGGAGCACCGAGGGGCGCGCTTCCTTCACCTGGAGGACGAGCGCCTCGCCCCGGTGGTCGAGGAGCAGCACCACGTACGAGCGCGTGCCGACGCTGCCCGTGCCGACGACGCGGAAGGCCACGTCGTGCACCGCGTAACGGGCGAGGAGCGGGAGCCGGTCCTCGGCGATCGTCGGCAGCCAGTCGCCGAGCGCCCGCGCGACGGCCGCCGCCTCCGCGTCCCCGACGCGGCGCAGCACGGGCGGCGCGTCCACGAAGCGTCGTCCGCCGTCCGGCGCCGCCTCGGTCGAACGGGCCGCGAAGCGCGCGCTCGTATTGCGCCGCGCCTTCGCCGCGACGCGCGCGAGCGTGCCCGCGAGGTCCTTCGCGTCGGCGTGCGAGACGAGGCTCTCGTCGGCGACGGCGTGCCAGGCGTCGAGCGCGGGAAGCTTCGCGAGCAGCCGCATCGTGTGCCGGTACGCGCCTGCCGCGTCGCGCGCCGCGTCCGCGCACACCGCCTCGCCCGCCCCCGCCTCGCGCCCCGCGAGCACGAGCGAGGTCGCGAGCCGCTTCACATCCCACTCCCAGGGCCCGTACACGGTCTCGTCGAAGTCGTTGAGGTCCATGACGAGTTCGCCGCGCGCGTCCCCGTAGATCCCGAAGTTCGCCGCGTGCGCGTCGCCGCAGAGCTGGGCGCCCACGCCGGTCACGGGCGTGCGCGCGAGGTCGTACGCCATCAGCCCGGCCGCGCCGCGCAGGAAGGCGAAGGGGCTCGCGGCCATCCGCTCCGCGCGCAGCGGCGTGAGCGCGGGCAGCCGCCCCCGGTTCGACTCCGCCACGACCTCGACGGGATCGGGCCGCGCGGGATCGCGCACGAACCGCGCGTGCGCGGCACGCGGCACCCGCTCGCGCAAGGCCTTCCCGTACGCCTTCCCGCCCCCGGCCGCGCCCCGCCGCGCGAAGCCGGCCACCTCAGGTATCCGCCCCGCCGACGCGTCGGCGCCCGCTCCCGTCCGGGTCCTCGCCGCCGTACCCGCCACCGTCTCCGTCATACGCCGACCGCCCCCTCGTCCGCGCGCCCTCCCGTTCCGACGGGTACGGGTTCCGGGCGCTGTATGTGTGGCAGGCACCCTACGACGCGGCCACGCCGCCAACGCCGGGCTCCCCCGGCCCCGTACGTCGCCGCGCGCCTGACGGGACCCGGCCGCGCGCGACAGCGACAGCCCCGGCCCGCACATCGGCGGCGGTTCACCCCGCAGCTCAACGGCAGCGGCTCCCCGCCCCAGAACGGCAGTCGTCCCCGCACCACAACGGCAGCCGTTCCCGCACCCCGACAGCAGTCGCCCCCGCGTCTCAGCGGCAGCCCGCCCCGTACCTCAGCACGCCGCGTCGGCGTCCCCCGTCGCCCGGTGGACCGCCGCGCGGGCCTCGGTGCAGGGGGAGCCCGCTTCCTCCAGGTAGCGCTCCGCCCAGTCGCCGAGCGAGGCGAGGGAGGGGCCGAGCGCTTCGCCGGCCTCGGTGAGGCGGTAGCTGACGCGCAGCGGCGGGCCCTCGTCGACCTCGCGCACGACGAGACGCGCGCCCGCGAGTTCGGTGAGGCGGTCCGAGAGCATCCGCTCGCTGATGCCGGGGATGGCCCGGCGAAGGTCCGCGAAGTGCGCGGGGCCGGGGATCAGCACGGAGACGATCAGCCCGGTCCAGCGTTTGCCCAGGAGGTTGAAGACGAGGGTCATCCCTCTGCCGACCTCGGTACACGCCGCGTCGCTCTCCGTCTTCTCCGCCATGCCCACCAGGGTACTGCCCCTCAAGATGGTGCTGCGGAAAAGTAAGTACCTGTGTTATTAATAGTCGCAGAGGAAAGCTCACGCCCCTCGTCCCGTCTTCGCCACGCTCTCGGCGCGGCCTCGGCACGCCACCGACGCATCCCCGGCGCGTCCTCGGCACGCCGTCAGCGCGTCCCGGGCGGGAATCCGGCGTACCGGCTCGCGTTCCTGAGCCGCCGCGTCCGGGTCCCCACCCGCGTTCCGCCCGTGTTCCGTTCCCGTCCGCCCGGCAATGCCCGGAAGTACGAAGTACCTGGAGTCCCCATGGCAACCCTGCTGCACATCGACTCGGCCCTCGCCCCCCAGCAGTCCTCCTCGCGCGAGGTCGGCGCGGCCTTCGTCAAGAACTGGCTGGAGGCGCACCCCGGCGGCACCGTCGTCTACCGCGACCTCGCCGCGCACCCCGTGCCGCACCTCGGCTGGGACGCCCTCTCCGCCGACTTCGCGCCCGCCGAGCAGCGCACCGAGGAACAGCGCGCGGCCCTCGCGGTGCGCGAGGAACTGGTCGCCGAGCTGGAGGCCGCCGACGCGGTGCTGCTCGCCGCGCCCATGTACAACTTCTCGATCCCCTCGACGCTCAAGGCGTGGCTGGACCAGGTCATCGTGGTCGGGCGCACCGGTGGCGCGGAAGGCACCGTCAAGGGGCTGCCCTTCACCGTGATCGCGAGCCGGGGCGGTTCGTACGCGCCCGGGACGCCGCGCGAGAGCTTCGAGTTCGTGACGAACTACGTCGAGAAGGTGCTCACCGGGATGCTGGGGGCCGAGGTCGACTTCATCGTGCCGGAGCTGACGCTGGCGCCCGTGAAGGAGGAGCTGGCCGAACTGCGCCCGCTGGCGCACGCGAGCCGCGAGCGGGCCTTCGAGGAGGCGGACGCCAAGGCGAAGGCGCTGGCCGCGCGGCTGGCGGCCTGACATCACCCCTGGCGCGGGGCTCGGGGGCTCGACCCCGGGCCCCGGCTCCCGGCACCCACGCCCCGCTCACCCACGCAAAAAGAGGCGGCACCGCTTTCACGGTGCCGCCTCTTACTGTGTGCGCGAGGGGGGAGTTGAACCCCCACGCCCTTTCGGGCACTGGAACCTGAATCCAGCGCGTCTGCCTATTCCGCCACCCGCGCAAATTGGGTGTCTGCCGCCGTGTTGCCCTGGCGACATCTGAAGATTAGCACGCTGACCGGGTCGGATTCATCTCGCTTCCGGTGACCCCCGCCACCCCACCGCGCCCCCGCGGAAACACCGCCGGCGCCCCCGCACACAGCTCGCCCCACGCCCCGGGATCACCCCGTGCCCACGCCGGAAGCGCGCCTCGCGTCAGTGCGCTTCCAAGACCCCGCGAGCACGAGGCCCCCGCCACGCGCCGGGAGGCCCCCGCCCCGCGCCGGTACGAGGCGCCTCCCCTTCGCCAAGCCCCCGCGCGAGGGACACCCCCGCCCCCGCGCGGCAACCCCCCGCCACGCGCCCCCGGCCCCGCCCGG
>NZ_JOGO01000149.1 GCF_000719475.1 Streptomyces sp. NRRL F-5630
TCAGATGTTTAAAAGGGGCAGGCAGGGGGGCGGGTCGAGCGAGGCGGGCTGGGGAACGCCAAGGCGGTAGGGGGCCGCTGAGGGCTGCTGGGCGGGGGAGGGGCTGCGGAGCCCACGGCCGTGCGGTGGGGAGGGGCGCGGATGGTGCCGTGCGCCGGGGCGCTCGGGCAGTGCGCGCGGGGGTCGCTCGTAGGGGAACACACGGCGCCCGGCAGGCGGTTGACCGGCGCCTTGCCCGCCGTGACGCACTGAGCGGGGGCGAGGTGAAGGTCCGCCCGTTCAACGCATACCAGACGCATCCGTAAGGCCGGGGCGCATTCGGGCAACCCTGTGCTACGCCTGCCCCAGGAGGCCCTTCGCGGCCTAGTGTGGACTGGCGCGCCCGCCGTCTCCGCCCGCGAGGCCGGAATGGGGGGTTCCGCACCGAAGGCTTCGGGCCGGGGTACGGGTACCGCCGGTGGTGAGAGGGACGGGAATGGAACCGACCGAGAGCGTCGCCCCAGTCTCCAGGCTGCGGCAACGAACGCGCCAAGCCCTGCGAAGACTGCGCGCGCTTGTCGGAAGAGGCCCGCACCCCCCCACCCGCACCCCCTCACCCGCGCACTCCGTGCCTCCCACGCCCACCGACGCCCCCCGCCCGCCCGCTTCCGCTGAGCCCCGTCCCTCCCTCCCGCACCGGCCCGCCCAGTCCGCCGGGGGTACGGGATCTCTGAGGGGGGCCGGGCGGAAGGGACTCGGGGCGGGCGCCTCGGATGTCTGCGGGAGCGGGTTCGGCGCCGGGACTGCTGGACGGGGGCCGGAGTCGGCGGGCCGCGGGTCGGAGCCGGGGGCACGGGGGCCGCAGCCTGCGGTGCACGGGTCCGAAGTGGCTGCGCGGGGGCCCGAGTCGGCGGGACGCCAACCGGAGTCGGCGGTCCGCAAGTCTGAATCGGCAGCGTGGGTGTCCGAATCTGCGGCGCGGGGAGCCCAGGCCGTAGTACCCGGGCGCGGAACCGAAGCACGCGGGAGCGAGAGTGACGTGCCCTGGGCGGAGCGCGGAGCGCGAGGCCTCATGGCCGGGTCTCGGGCCCGAACTCAAGCCCGGATGAACGAGGCCGCGCGCGGAAGGTCGGGAACGCACGGAGGTACATCAGGGGGTGCGCGCGGTGCCGTCACCGGCGGCCGGGTGGGAAGGGCGTACGGGGAAGCGATGTTCCGGCAGAGGGGGGCCGGGGTGACGCCCGGGCGGGTGTTGCCCGCGCTGCCCGCGGCCGTCGTGGCGCTCGCCGCCGTGCTGCTCGGCACGGGAGTCGTGCGCGCCCTTGGCACCCGGCACGGACTCTTTCCCGGTGGCGTCGACGGCTGGTCCCTCGCCGTGCTCACCGGCCTCATCGTCGGCCACCTCGTCGCCCTCGGCAGGGACCGCTGGTGGGGCGGCACTGGGTCGGGCGCCGCGCTCACCCTCGCCGTCCTGCTCCTGTACGGCTGGCTGCCCGCCGTCCTCGTGAGCCTCACCGTCGTCGTCCTCGTCGGCCTGGCCCGCCGCCATCGCTGGCGCCGCGGCGTCCTGCACGGCGCCGTCGACATCCTCGGCACCGTCGCCGGGGCCCTCGCCCTCGCCGCCTGCGGCGTCACCCCGAGCGTCGAGCACCCCTGGCACCCCGAACGCTGGGACCTCTACACCGTCCCCGAACTCCTTCTCGCCTGTCTCGCCTACCTCCTGGTGACGCGCGTCCTGCTGTGGCTGCTCTCCAGCCACCGGGCCCCGCGCCTGCCCACAGCCACGCGTACCGCGGTGAACCGGCATCTCCTCGTCGCCGTCGCGCTTCTCGGCATCGCGCCCCTCATCTGCGTGGTCGCCGCCTACCGGCCCCTCCTGCTGCCCCTGTTCGCCATTCCTCTCTACGCTCTCGACACCTCCCTGTGGATGGCGCACGCCCGGGCCGAGGAACAACTGCGCGACCCCCTCACCGGCCTCCCCAACCGTCAGTGGCTCCTCGAACGCATCTGGACCGCGCTCGACGCCTCTGAACGGGAGGGAGGGCGGACCGCGCTGCTCCTGATCGACCTCGATCGCTTCCGTTCCGTCAACGACACCCTCGGCCACCTCGCGGGCGACCGCCTTCTCCTCCAGATCGCCGAACGGTTGCGGGTCTCATTGCCCCGCGAGGCGGAGGCCGCCCGGCTCGGCGGGGACGAGTTCGCGATACTCCTCCCCGCCGCCGATTCGACCACCGCCGCCCAGCGCCTCGCCCGCCGCCTCGTCGGCGAACTCGGCTCCCCTCTTGACCTCGACGGGCTGACCCTCGTCCTGGAGGCCAGCGCCGGCGTGGCCGTCTTCCCCGACCACGCGCGCGACGCCGAAGGTCTTCTGCGTCGCGCGGACGTGGCGATGTACCAGGCCAAGCGCGACCGCTCCGGCGTCGAGGTCTACGAGTCGAAGCGCGACTCCAATACCCCCGACCGGCTGGGGCTCCTCGGTGACCTGCGTCGTGCGCTCGACACCGGCGATGTCGAGTTGCACTACCAGCCGAAGGTTCGCTTCGACGGCGAAGTCGCGGGCTTGGAGGCGCTTGTGCGCTGGGTCCACCCGGAGCGGGGGAAGGTGCCGCCGGACGAGTTCATCGCTATCGCCGAGAGCAGCGGCCTCATGCCGTACCTCACGGAGTACGTGCTGGAGACCGCTCTCGCGCAGGTCGCCCGGTGGCGCGCGCAGGGGCTCTACGTTCCCGTGGCGGTGAACGTCTCCCCTCGTGACGTCCACACGCCGGGCTTCGCCGGGGCCGTTGCGGGACGCCTCGCGCGGCACGGCGTCCCGCCGGGCGCCCTCCAACTGGAGATCACCGAGCACGTCCTCCTCGAAGACCCCCAGCGTGCGGCGGACACTCTCGCCGGCCTCACCGGGCACGGCGTGAAGATGTCCCTCGACGATTTCGGCACGGGTTACTCCTCCCTTGTCCACCTGCGCCGCCTCCCCGTGAGCGAGCTGAAGATCGACCGCTCGTTCGTCGCCCGCCTCGCCATCGACACCGAGGATGCCGAGATCGTGCGGTGCACCGTGGATCTCGCCCACTCCCTGGGTCTCGTCGTCGTCGCCGAGGGCGTCGAGGACGACGAGACGTGGGAGAGGCTGCGAGACCTCGGTTGTGACGCGGTCCAGGGCTGGCTGGTCTCGGCCGCGATGCCCCCGGAGGAGACCACCGCCTGGCTGCGTGCACGTGGCGCGGCTCGCCGCCTGGAATCTCGGGCGGCGTTCCCGCCGCAGGTCCGGGGAGGTGGGACCACGGCGGGGTGAGACCGGTAACCCTCGTCGCCCCCTGCGTGCTGCATGCGGCAGGCGGTGGGAGCTGACGGAGCAATGGTGCTTGGTGCTGGGTGAGGCACCGGTCCTCGCGCTGGGGCCACAGTGACACATCCCGGCGCCCTCTGCCGCACGCCGGGAACGCTCGCCACCTGTAAGAGTGAGAGCTTTTTCGGGAAGGGCGAAGTTATCCACAGATTCGGCGGATTGGCGGGGGGTGGGGCGCGGGGGCTGAAAGACTGGTTACGGGGCGCCCCCCTGGGAGGGCGGGGGCTGCGCTCAGCTCGCGTACGCGCGTGCGCCCCCCCC
>NZ_JOGO01000150.1 GCF_000719475.1 Streptomyces sp. NRRL F-5630
GGGCACGCAACAGGGGCTCGCGGCCGGGGGATGGGGCCGAGGAAACGGGCGCACAGGGGCGGGCAGGGAGTTGGGGAGACGGGCGCACGCGGCGGGGCACGGGGCTGAGGAAGCGGGGCCCGGGTGCCTGGGGAGACGGGTGTGCGGGGCAGGCGACCGCGCGGGTCCCCCGTACGGGTGCTAAGCGGGGCCGTCGCGCACGGGCGGCGGGATCGGTGGGAAGAACCGCCCCATGCGGAAATCGGGCAGGTCGGGGCGGTGGCTGGTGTCCCTCGCCGCCGTGCTGCTCGGGCTCTGCTGCGTACTCGTCGGCACGGCGGCGGCTGCGGGTGCCGCCCCCGGCAGTGCGGCGACCTCCGGGAGCCCGGGGGCCTTCGGCGGAGCGGACCCCACAGGCGGCGCAGGCTTCCCCGTGGGCACAGGGGCCTCCGTCGCCGAGATCGAGGCGGGCGCGCCCGTCGAGGAGGCCGACGTCGAGGCGACCACCGCCGCCCCACCCCGTACTCCCGCACCCCGCGCCGGACGCGCCCCCGCACCCGAATCACGGAAGCCCGTACCTACGCAGTCCCCTGCCGTCCCCTGCGCCCACCCCGATCCCCCGCACGTCGTCCTGCGCTGCTGAGACTCCCGCTCCCTCCGCTCAGCACGCCCCACACGACTCACCAGCACCACCAGGGAGCACCCCCATGCCTCTCGACCGAGACGCGGCCCTCTACGCCCTGCTCCGCGCGGAGGCGCGCCGCCGCACCGAGCCGCATCGCGACAGTCCCACCGAGGACCGGCAGACCGAACCCGCCCCGGAGCCCGAGCCCGCGCAGGAGACCCCGGCTCCCGCCACCGCACCCCCTCCCTCACCCCGTCCGGCCGCTCAGTCGGAGATGCGCTCCAGCCACTCCCCCATGAGCTGACGTTCCGCCGTCGACAGCCCTGTGATCCCGTCGAGCCCGGCCCGGAGCGCGCGCGCCGCCCCGGCCGGGCCCGCTGGGCTCTCGAAGGCGGGGGCCTCGGTCGTCACCGCGGCGACGAGCGCCTCACGCGAGGCGGCCAGCAGCTCGTCGTCGCGGCGGCCCTCCGCGAGCACCGTCAGGACCGTGCCACGGCCGGAGGCGTGGACGAGGTCGGTGGCGAGGCGCTCGCCGACACGCAGCCGACCTGCGGCGGCGAGCCTGCGTATGCGGCGCGCGAGGTGTTCCTCGGCGGCCGTGAGGGCGGGCGACGCGGTGGGTGCGGTCCCCGGGTCCGCGTACATGAGGGAGTAGAGCGCCGGGTGCGCGAGGCCGAACTCGACGTGCAGGTCCCACCCTGCCCGCAGGTCGTCGACCGGATCCTCCACCTGTTCCTGCGCCTCCTTCTCGCTCAGATAGGCACCGAGCCCTTCGTCCGCGACAGCACGCAGCAGACCGTCCTTGTCACCGAAGAGCCGGTAGATCGCCGGCGCCTGAACGCCCGCCCGCGCCGCCACGGCCCGCGTCGTCACCGCTTCCCTGCCGCTCTCCTCCAGGAGCCCCGTGGCCGCCACCACGATCCGCTCCCGCAATCCCTCCACAGCCGCCACCAGTCCCTCCTTCGTCCGTACGCACGCAACGCGAGCTCGTGAACGCAGAGTATCACCGTTATCGCCGTTTTGGTAACGGGGGAATTATCGGTGTTACAGTGGAAGCGTTAGCGACGATATCGCTTCGAGGGAGACACCTATGATCATCGTGACCGGAGCCACCGGGCAGCTCGGCCGCGCGCTCCTCGCACAACTGCTGCGACGCGTTCCCGCCGCACACGTCGGGGTCAGCGCGCGCAGCCCCGAAAAGCTCGCGGACTTGGCAGCGCGGGGCGTACGGGTGCGGCGCGGGGACTTCACCGAGCCAGGAAGCCTCGCGCACGCCTTCGAGGGAGCGAGTCAGCTCCTGCTCGTCTCGGTGGACGCGACGGGCCCCCAGGCCGTCGAGCGGCACGCGGCAGCGCTCGAAGCGGCGCGCGCGGCCGGCGTGGGGCGGGTGCTCTACACGAGCCACCAAGGCGTCTCGGCCACCTCCCCGTTCGCCCCCATGCCGGACCACGCGGCGACCGAGGAACTGCTCGCCGCGAGCGGCATCGCGCACACCTCGCTGCGCAACGGCTTCTACGCCTCCACGACCCTCCAGCTCCTCGGCGACGCGCTGACCAGCGGAAAGCTGTACGCGCCCGAGGACGGCCCGGTCTCCTGGACCATCCACGCCGACCTCGCCGAAGCGGCGGCCGTGATCCTGGCCGAGGGGGAGCGCGGCGAGGCCCCGTTCGACGGTCCGACCCCGGCCCTCACCGGTCCCGAGGCTCTCGATCTCGCCGACGTGGCGCGGATCGCGGGGGAGGTCACAGGGCGCCAGGTCGAGCGGATCGTCGTGCCCGACGACCAGTGGCGGGACCAGCTCGTCGGGCACGGGGTGCCGGAGCCACAGGCGGACCTGCTGCTCGGCCTCTTCCGGGCGAGCCGCGCGAAGGAGTTCGCCGAGACGGGGCCCGCACTCGGTGAGTTGCTCGGGCGCGAACCTCGTGACCTGCGCGGTTTTCTGACGGACAACCTGCGCAGGGGGGCATGAACACGCGGGGTGACGATCCGGTCCGTACGGGATACGTGCACGAAACGGAGGGGAATCGGTCGGGGCAGGCCCCAAACCCTCCGCTCGGCTGCGCCTCGGGGACGCGGCCCGGTAGGCTTTCCGTGTGATCTTCAAGCGCATCGGAAACGGCCGGCCGTACCCCGATCACGGCCGGGAAAGCACCCGGCAGTGGGCGGACGTCGCACCGCGTCCGGTCCGCCTCGACCAGCTCGTCACCACCAAGGGGCAGCTGGACCTGGAGACCCTGCTCGCCGAGGACTCCACCTTCTACGGCGACCTCTTCGCGCACGTCGTGAAGTGGCAGGGCGACCTCTACCTGGAGGACGGCCTCCACCGCGCGGTCCGGGCTGCGCTCCAGCAGCGGCAGGTGCTGCACGCGCGCGTGCTGGAGATGGACTGACGAATCCGGCAGGGCGCCTCGGACGAGGTACTCGGGCGGGGCTTCCCGGTGGGTGGGCTTCTCAGCGGGCGCGGCGGACTGAACCTCGGCGGGGCAGCACGCGGTCGGTCGGGTCCTCGGCCGCAACTTCCGGGCACGGCGCACTGAACATCGGGCGGGTGGCACGTGATGCTTCCCCGCAGACGGCGCACGCGGCCTGCCCGACAGGTAGCGCACGTGGCTGCCCGGCGGATGGCACAGGCGACCTTCCCGGCGGGCGGCTCGCCGGCGTCGGGTAAGGCGTGCCGGCCCATCGGTCGCGGGCGCGCCGGGCAGGCGGCAGTTCAGGCGGCACGTGGCACGTGCGGCTTCACCCGCCAGACAGCACCCGTTCCCTGGCAGACGGCAGACGGCAGACGGCAGACGGCAGACGGCAGACGGCAGACGGCAGACGGCAGACGGCAGACGGCAGACGGCAGACGGCAGCCTGGAGGCAGCGGGCCAGGCTTCCGGCGGGCCGCATCCAGCACCCCCGGCCAGGTGACGCGTCAGTCTCGGGCGGACGGCATGTCGGCCCCGGCCAAGTGACGGACGAGCCCCGGCAGGTGGTGGGCGGGGCAGGCGGCGGGCACGAACCCGGCAAGCGCAGTGGGGCGGCACGGCAAGCAGGTGGCGCAGAAGTCCGGTTGTCCGGCCGCGACCGCCGTCGCGCGGCACCCGGCCCTCTGCGGCGGCACGTCCCCGGCGTACCAGCCCTTCGGCAGCTCGGTCGGCAGCCCGGCCTCCCCACAGCCCGGCCGTCTGGCAGCCCGGCCTCCTCACAGCCCGACCCTCGGGCAGCTCGGCCGTCTGGGCGGGGTTCGCTCGGCCGTTCGGGTCGCTCCGCGCCATGTACACCCAACTGGATGATCATTAAGTAGGCATGGCTCGCGGGCCGCACTACGCTGCGTGTATGAGCATGCTCACACCCCCCGGCATGGGCGGCAAATACCGCATCACGGGGGACAAGTACCCCCATATGCGGCGCCCCCGCAAACGCGGCAGGCTCGTGGCGGTGATCGTCGCCTCGGCCGCCGTCCTCGGTCTGCTCGGCTGGGGTTCGCTCCAGCTCTTCGACGTGTTCTCCGGCGGCGGCACGGCGAAGGCGGCGGACGGCCCCCAGCACTGTGCCCGCCCCTCGGCCGAGCCCGCGCGGGTGGCGAAGCTGCCCGAGCCGAAATCGGTCAAGGTCAACGTCCTCAACGCCACGACCCGCTCGGGGCTCGCCAAGGAGACGGCGGACGAGCTGAAGAAGCGGGGCTTCACGATCGGCGAGGTCGGCAACGCGCCGGCCGCGTACGACAAGAAGGTGAAGACGGCGGGACTGCTGATCGGGCCGAAGAGTGCGGCGGACAGTTCGCTGAAGGTCCTCGGGACACAGTTCGCCGGAGCAGGGACGCGGACCGACGCGCGGAAGGGTGCGGCGCTGGATCTCGTGATCGGGGACGGCTTCACGAAGCTGACCGCTCCGGGGACGGCCAAGAAGGCGCTCGCCGCTTTGCAGCAGGGGCCCGTCGAGTCGGCGAAGCCGAAGTGCTGAGGGGCGGGGTCTCGCGGGGCGGACCGACCGGGCCCTCGGGGCCTCGGCGGCCATCGGCCCCGGCCGGGCGGCCCTTCGGGTCGACCGGGCCGGGCCGCTGAGAGCGCGCGGCCTCAGGCGCTCCGTCCCGGGCGCCGATCGCTCCGCCGCCGGAAGGACTCCCGAAACGGAGCCCGGACCGGCGAGGGACCGCTACTCGGCGGCCCCGTACATGCGGTCGCCCGCGTCGCCCAGGCCGGGGACGATGTAGCCGTTCTCGTTGAGGTGCTGGTCCACCGAGGCGGTGACGACGGTGACCGGGGTACCGGCGAGTTCGCGTTCCATGATCTCGACGCCCTCGGGTGCGGCGAGGAGGACAACGGCCGTCACGTCGTCGGCGCCGCGTGCGATGAGTTCCTTGATCGCGGCGACCAGGGTGCCGCCGGTCGCGAGCATCGGGTCGAGGACGTAGACCTGACGGCCCGAGAGGTCCTCGGGCATGCGGGTCGCGTACGTCGACGCCTGGAGGGTCTCCTCGTTGCGGACCATGCCGAGAAAGCCGACCTCGGCGGTGGGCAGCAGGCGGACCATGCCGTCGAGCATGCCGAGCCCGGCGCGCAGGATCGGGATGACCATCGGGCGCGGGTACGAGAGCTTCACGCCGGTGGTGCGGGCCACGGGGGTGTCCAGGTCGACCTGGTCCGTGCGCACGTCCCGCGTGGCCTCGTAGGCGAGCAGGGTGACCAGTTCGTCGGCGAGGCGCCGGAAGGTGGCCGAGTCGGTGCGCTTGTCGCGCAGCGTGGTGAGCTTGTGCGCCACCAGGGGGTGGTCGACGACGTGAATCCGCATCTCACCACAGTAACCGGACGCCCCCACGCCCCCCGACCGGCATCAAAGCCCCCAGCCCGGGGAACCGAAGGGGCACAAGGGCGAGGGGTGCCCACCGGGGCGGAGGACGGTGACGGAAGGCATGACTGAGGCAACGGAACGTGACGGAGACGACCCGCGCCGCGAGCGCGGAGCCGCTGGTGGCGGCGGGACAGGGTCCACGGAGCGGCCCGATAAGGACTCCTCCGTGCCCCCGCCGGACCTGGAGCGGCGCCGTCGCCGGGCGGAGTTCCTGCGGGATCTGAAGGAGGCCCAGGAGCTGCGCGAGCGCGTCCAGCCGCGCCGGGCCAGGGCGGCTCGCATGCGGCGTCAGCAACTGCGGATGCGGAGCTTCAGGTGGTGAGGAGACTGCACCGGCCCGAGACCCACGCCCGTACAGGCGCCGGCACAGGCACCCACCCGCTCACCCTTCGCCCCCGCAACAAGCGCCCATGCGCACCCCGCACCCGCACCCGCACCCGCACCCGCACCCGCACCCGCACAGACACCACGCGCATCTGAGCCCGCACGCCCCAGCCACCCTCGCCACCCCAGCCACCCCCGCGCTCCCCACACCCCCGGCACCCCTGTCACACCCACCGC
>NZ_JOGO01000151.1 GCF_000719475.1 Streptomyces sp. NRRL F-5630
GACTTCCTCCACACCTACAACCACCACCGCTGCCACACCGCACTCGGAGGCCAACCTCCGATCAGCCGCGTCAACAACGCTCCGGGTCAATACACCTAGGGGAGAGCCCCACCGACATGGTCGGTGGGGCTCTCCCCCACTGCCGCCAGTGCGACCGGCCTTTTTACTTCGGTGCACGGCCGCATCCCATGAGACCCCCAGTGTCATAGTTCGGCGCCGGGAGGACGTGCGCTTCAGCACCGACCAGCCCCTGCTGGAGAGGTTCCGCCCATCCCTGGAAGTAAGACCAGCGCAGCAGGACCTGCTTCCTCCCGGCGAGTGGTAGCCGTGCAGCGACTGCGGGCCTGCGCGCGCGGTAAGCACCTCGGCCTGGGAGCGGCGAAAAAGCGGCCTCGGGCCCGCACCTGGAGCAACGGCCATACCTTCGGCGAGTCGTCCAGACCGTGCCCAAGATCGAAAACACCGCGCCCCAGCTCTGCTCGCTGCTGGGAAGACCGCCCCTTGTCCTCCGTGGAGCCGAGTTACAGCACCGTCCACGCTCTCCCGAGCCACTCGGCGCCAGCGAGGTGCCCGTGGTGCTGGGTCCAAACGAAGAGGCCGACCTCCGGGGCCTGCTCACCCTCGCTGCGGTGAGGCTTATAGGCGTCCCCGTATCTGCGCACGTTCGTTAGTCCGCGGGGATCGGCGTCTTCCGTGTGGCGGTGGCCGGCCGTAGTCACGCGTTCCCGACATCGCGGCAAGTTGACGCCGAATAACACTAGCGCGGCGTATGCCGGGGCTGCGGAGCACAGCCGTCAACCCCAGGACATCGGGGCAATCGCTCACGGCAGACAAGAAAAGGGACGTGATGGGTGGATAGTCGCTCCGAACCTATGTCAACGTACAACGTCCGCAGCGCACGTATTCCGGCTGCGGAAAACCCGTCATTCGAAGCGGTAGTGCTCTCTGGCCAGAGCTCTAAGCGCTTCATTCCCTAGGAGGGACAACGTAATGCAGGGGGCCGCCGTGGCCGATGGGGCGGGCAACATAGCCGACGATCGCCGGTTAGCCAAACCGGCGATCGTCGCGACCATTGAGGTGTTCGCCTTCCGGCTGCGCTTGGCGGTGGAGCCGTGGCGGACGCAGACAGCTTCGCGTTGGCAAGAGGAGGCGCGAGGCAGCTCTGCTGCGGCTTCTATGCCGTAGGCAGCGTGCACCGCTGGCAAGCGGTTCTCCAAGCGCCGAGGACCGCGAGGCGGCGCTGCCGTGCCCCTGTCGCTCCTCGCTCCCCAGCAAGGAAACCCTTCCGTGCGCCAATCCGTGATACCCCCTTCCCTTTTTCGCCACGAGATGACACCGAGTTCCGCTCTTGGCCGCCGGGAGGTGACGGCGTGGCGGTAACAGTGCGGCCTGGGGCAAAGCTGACGGTTGATGACGTGTGTGACGAGCTGGGGATAGCTCGATCCACCTTCTACGACTGGCGGCAGAAGGGGCGAGGGCCGCGCTGCATCCGGCTTCCCAACGGAAGCCTCCGGATACGGCGTAGCGATTTCGAAAACTGGCTCAGCGATTGTGAGGTAAATTGACAAACGCCTCGTTTGAGGTTCGAATATTCAACATTGAGGCCCGTCGGCGCGCCAATGGCACTTTTGGTTACCGACTGCTATGGCAGGTCGGCCCCAAGCGCCGTTTCTCGCGGACGTTCAATACCAAAGCGCTGGCGGATGCGGAGCGCGCCAAGCTCCTGACGGCCACCAAGTCCGGCGAACCCTTCGACCTCGAGACGGGGCGTCCGGTGTCGTACGGGAGCAGGGCTGGGGAGGTGAGTTGGTACGAGTTCGCTGTCGAATTCGTGGACGACGCCTGGCCGGGGTACTCGGCCAACCAGCGCAAGAACGTGGCCAAGGCCCTCATGACCGCGACGATCGCGCTACTCCGTACTCCGCCACCGGCTCGCTTCGATCCGGTCCGGGTCTGGACGGCTCTTCGCGAGTGGGCTTTTCACGCGAAGAGGCGGGCGGATACGACCGGTACACCCGCCGATATCAGGGAGATCCTCGGATGGGTCGAGCGCAATACGCGAAACATGTCCGCTTGGGAGGAGCCGGAGCGGGTTGACCGGGTGCTGCACGCTCTCGGAACGAAACTCGACGGCACGGCCGCCGCGCCCAGCTCGGTCTTGCGGCATCGCAGGATCATGAATCTGGTCATGGAGAAGGCCGTGCGCCGCAAGGTCTTGTCCAGGAACCCGCTCCCCAAGGGGAAGGTGGCCAATGCGGCGCCTAGCGTGCCGGCGGCGATCGACAAGCGATCGCTGCTCAACACCGCCCAGATCCAGTCGATGCTCGCCTGGATCGGGACAAGGCGTTACGGGCATGTCTACCAAGCCTTCTTCGCCACCCTTTGCTACGCCGGACTGCGCCCTGAGGAGGCGGTCGCTCTGCGGGTGGCCGACCTGGAGTTGCCGGCTGCAGGGGCACTGACTGAAGACGGCGACCCCGTGTGGGGCGAGGTTATCGTCCATGAAGCGCAGCCGGAGGTCGGCAGTGGATGGACCGATTCGGGTGAGCCGCATGAGGAGCGAGGGCTGAAGGGCAGGCCGAAGGGCGATACCCGGACGGTTCCACTCCACCCAGACCTCGTCGCGCTGCTCCGGGACCTCATCGCGAAGCTGCAGCTCAGCAAGGGTGACCTCCTCTTCCCCGGGCAGCTGAAGGGGCAGATGCTCGCGGGAAGCGTGCTGCGACGAATTTGGGACAAAGCGCGCGAGAACGTTCTTCCGTCTCACGTGTACCGCTCCATCGCCGGGGAGCGTGTGTACGACTGTCGGAACGTCTGCCTGACGAACTGGCTCAACGCGGGCATCCCCCCGGCGACCGTTGCCTACTGGGCTGGGAACAGCGTGCAGGTACTCCTCACGGTCTACGCCCGATGCATCACCGGGCGGGAGGCCGACTATCTGCGCCGCGCATACGGAACGCACTACTACCCGGCGGCGTGATCATTCCCCCTCCGGCTGCGGCGGACGTCCCCTGTGGGGCGTCCGCCGCAGCCGTTCCCGTGGGAACGTAATGGGAATGGACAGCCGTAGAGCGCCGTATTCCGTCGCCCTCGGCCGGACTTTGATCTTGAGCGACGTGCCTCGGGCGGGGCTCGGCGCTTGGGTGCTGCAAGGCGCTGACCTGCAAAAACTTGCTCGTTTGCGGGCCTTCTGGATGGCGCCCCCGGCAGGACTCGAACCTGCGGCCAAGCGCTTAGAGGCCGTTTCTATTGGCGTAGTCGCTCGTTGAGCCGTGCATGGCTGATCTGGTGGAGCGTCTGGTGCCGGAGGAGTTGTGGACGCTGTTCCGGC
>NZ_JOGO01000152.1 GCF_000719475.1 Streptomyces sp. NRRL F-5630
CCAACCGCACATGACGCACCTTCTCGCCCGTCAAATTACGCCCACGCGACGCACCCGACGGACTCACCATCAACGACTCCGCCGACCACGAAACACCCGACGCAGAATCAGACGCCTCACCAATCCGCAACCCCCCGACATCCGGCAACCGCCCCGAAGACGCGGGTGTGGGGGCGAAGATGACCAGGCCGTCATCGGTGTCGGACGTGCCGGGGATGGTGGGCTGCCGGGTGGCCGCGGTCCACCGGCCCGGGGCCTGGGTGGCCGGGTCGAGGCGGGCGAGGATGCCGAGGGGAATGGACGGGTCGGCGCTGGTCAGCATCATCGGTGCGCCGTAGGCGAAGCCCGGGCGTCCGGTGTTCTGGGAGAACCGCTGGATCACCCGCGGGCTCAGCGCCCCGTCGCCCGTGGTCAGGAACAGCACCGGATTGCCCGTCGGCGTCGTGCGGTACGCGGGATCCAGTCCGAGCAGGGCCAGGAACTCGTTCTCGGAGACGGGGAGCGGGCCGCGGCCGGGCAGGTGCAGCACGA
Organism: Streptomyces sp. NRRL F-5630; assembly: GCF_000719475.1. GTDB lineage: Bacteria > Actinomycetota > Actinomycetes > Streptomycetales > Streptomycetaceae > Streptomyces. The sequence continues at coordinate 532 of NZ_JOGO01000152.1, forward strand.
TGTTGCCGGCCCGGTCGACCTCCAGCACGTTCAGCATCGGCATCGGCTTGCGCGGGCCGACCCAGTCCGGCTGGACCGGCTGCGTGGCCGTCCCGTTGGGCCCGAGCGTCATCTGCCGCACGCTGGTCCAGTTGATCCCGGCGGGCGCGGCGATGCCGGACCAGTTCACCCCCTGGACGTTCGGTCCCTGCCGCAGCAGCGCCGCCGGACCGAAGGCACCGCTCTCCTTCAGGTGATACGCCGCCAGCAGGTCGTGGTCGGAGGCGTCCAGGCCCTCCGCGGTCGCCTTGGCCATCAGTACCCACAAGGCTTCCTGCTGCGACCTGTCCCACACAGCGGCCGCGTCGAGGTGCAGCGTCCTGCGGCCCATCGCCTCCCGCTCCGCGGGCGTCATCGACCGGAAGGTCTGGGCGGTACGGGCCATGGACCAGAGCGTGGACGCCATGTGCCGGGGGGTGAACGGCGACGGGGCGGGCAGCGACTGCACGTAGCGGGTTATCCGCTCACCCTTGTCCGCCAGCTGGTCGAGGGTGATCTGGACAGCCGGTGCCGGGACCGCTTCGGTCAGCTTCGCCTGCGGATCGGCCGTGATCCGGGCCGCCGCGAAGTCGAGCAGCGCCACATACCCGGCCAGGTCGGGGGCCCGACCGGTGTGCTCCTGGACGAAGAACGCCAGCATGTCCAGCCGGAGCGGAGTGAATCCGCTGATCGACGTGTCGTTCGCCCGCATCCGCTCCAGCGCCACGATGCCGTGGAACACCCGCTCGTACCGGCCACCCGGCCCACGGTGATCCTCGATCTCGTTACCGAACACCGACCGCAACGCCCGCACCAGCCGCAGCATCGTCTTCCGCGCCTCGGGGGACACCGCACCCGGGCCACGGTGCAGCCCCGCGTCCCGCGCCAGCTGGTCCAGCTCGTGGTCCAAGGGCTCAGGGCGGTGGCTCACCACGCGCCCCGCCTCGCCCGGCGCGTCGATCACCACACGGTTGTGGTTGTCCACACCGGTTGGCCTGGTGACCGATGTCGTCTCACTCCGCATCTCGTTGGCGAAGTGCTGACCGAGCGGAACATCGTCCAGCGGATCATCGACGTGGGGCGACGGGTTGTGCGAAAGATGCTGCTGGGAGGGGTCGCCGTCCGTCGCGCCCCAGCACACCTCCAGGTGAGGCCGGTGCCCCGGCGGCAGCTCCCGCATCTCCCGCAGACCCGCGATGTACCGCGCGGCGTCCCGCTTGCCCAGCCACACCGTCCGGCCGTCACGCAGCGCGAGTTGCAGCCGCCCCGGCTTCCCGTGAGCCGCGTAGACGTAGACCGCCGAATCCGGGGTGACCTCCTCGAAACCCACCGCCTGGTGACCGCTGCCGGCCGGCGTCTTGTGCACGAGCCGCCGCATCGTGCGGAACGCCTTCAGCTGACGCTCGCGTCCGCGCAGATTGTCCCTGGTCTGCACCGAGATCTGGCCGAACCGCTCATGGCCCTCGTCCACCAGCGGCCGGGTGAACACATCGCTGTCGCGGAACGTCGTCCCGTCCAGTGCCGTCCACTCACGGTCCTCGTACGCCGTCCTCCTCGCCGGTGTGTCGAACGGCACCCAGCGCGGGACCGGCAGATTCGCATCGGGATCAATGATCACCGGACGGTGCCCGCCCGCGTCCGCGTCGGCCACCAGACGGGCCCGGCCACTGGGGCCCCATGCCTTGCGGCCCGTCCGCTCCTCCACCGCCCGCAATACGGCCTGCCGCTGGTCCCCCGCGTCCGACAGCACCAGCACGACGGGGACGTCCTTGGGCAGCTTCGCCAACTCGGGGTCGGCCGCCAGCGCGTCAGCGACCGCCTCGGCGTCCAGCACCCGGCCGTCCGGCAGCCGCACCCGCCCGTTCTCGCCCTCGGCCGCCACGACATACGCGGTGTCCGGCCACGGCGCGTCGTCCTCCGACACGATCACCGGCGACTGGCCGGGCCGGGTCTCGATGACCCGTATCTTGCCCGGCAACACCCGGCTCACGGACTTGCCCGTCCAGTTACGGCCCTGCGCACGCCCCGACGGCCCCGACATCACGGTCCGCGGCGACAACATCGGATCACTCGCGCCTGTGAACCTCCCCGACACCGCCGCAGGCTCCGGCAGGTTCACCGGCGGCGCCACCGCCGGCGCGGCCGTGCCCGGTGGCGGCGCGAACAGGGACATCTCCGCGTCCCCCGTCGTCCCACTGCCGAGCGCCTGCCCGGCAGTGGGCCCGTCCCAGGCCCGCACGCTCTGATGACTGGGGACGATCGAGAACCGGGACAGCTCCAGGTCCATACCCACCGAACCGGCCGCCGAGACCAGCAAGAACTGCAGAGCCACCGGCAACGGAGGCTCCGGCTGACCGTTGGCGGCGAAGTACGAACCGACCGCGAACCGCAGATCGCCCCACGTCAACGGCGACCGGACACCATT
>NZ_JOGO01000153.1 GCF_000719475.1 Streptomyces sp. NRRL F-5630
CCCCCCACCCCCCGCTCCCGCAAGTACTCCAGCTGCGCCCCCACCGACCACTCCGCCGCCGGCCACAGCGACCGGTCCACGTCCGCGTACACCCTGGCCACCACCTCCGGCGCCGTCGTCAGCCCCGCCCGGACCGCCTCCTCGACCTGCGCCAAGCGGGCCGCGCGGTGCGCGAGGTAGTACTCGATCGCCCCGCGCGCGTCGTCCAGGACCGGGCCGTGGCCCGGAAGGACGAGGTCCACGCCGTCGTCCGTCGTCAGCGTCCGCAGCCGTCGCAGCGAGTCGAGGTAGTCCCCGAGCCGCCCGTCCGGGTGCGCCACCACCGTCGTACCGCGTCCGAGCACCGTGTCCCCCGTGAGGACGGCCCGGTCCGCCGGGAGGTGGAAGCAGAGCGAATCCCCCGTGTGACCCGGGGTCGGTACGACGCGCAGTTCGAGGCCGCCCGTCGTGACGACATCGCCCGCGGCGAGTCCCTCCTCGCCCAGCCGCAGCGCCGGGTCGAGCGCGCGCACCGGGCTCCCGGTCAGTTCCGCGAAGCGGGCCGCGCCCTCCGCGTGGTCGGGGTGGCCGTGCGTGAGCAGCGTCAGCGCGACGCGCTGCCCGGCGCGTTCGGCCATGGCTATGACGTGCGCCAGGTGGCCCTCGTCGAGCGGACCCGGGTCGATGACGACCGCGAGGCCGGACCCGGGCTCGGCGACGATCCACGTGTTCGTGCCGTCGAGCGTCATCGCCGAGGGGTTCGGCGCGAGGACGTTGACCGCGCGCGCCGTCGCCGGGCCGCTCGTCACCGCCCCGCGCGGGCTCCCCGGCAGCGCGGGCACGGCACTCACGCCCCCTCACCCCCGCCAACCGCTCCCCCGCCGACCGACCCCCCACCGGCCAATCCCTCGCCCCGCACGCCCCCGCCCGGCGCCCCTCCGCCCGACGTCTCTCCGCCCGGCGACACCGCGCCCGGCGAACCCTCCCCCGCCAGCGCTCCGCCCGGCAGCCGCCGTGTGAACTCCTCGTGCCCCGGCCAGGTCAGGATCACCTCGTCGCCGTCGAGGCGCGCTTCCGCCAGGACTGGCTTGAGCGCGCGTCCCTCCAGGTCGGCCATGACCCCGGCGAGCGAACCGTAGGGAACGAGGTCGCGCAACGTGGCGACGGTGGGCGGCATCATCTGGAGCGCCCCTTCCTCGTACCGGTGCAGGGCGTCCACGGGGCGCACCCACTCGGTGCGGTCGGCCTCCGTGGAGACCTCGCGGGTGCGCTGGCCCTCGGGGAGGGCGGCGACGAAGAACCAGGTGTCGTAGCGGCGCGCCTCGAACTCGGGCGTGATCCAGCGCGCCCAGCCGCCGAGCAGATCGCTGCGCAGCACGAGCGCGTGGCGGTTGAGGAACTCGGCGAACGAGGTCTCGTGGGCGACGAGCGCCACGCGCTCCGCCTCCCACTCGGGCCCGGAGACGTCCGCGACGACGGTCTCCGCGTCCGGGCCCGCGAGCAGGACCCCGCACTCCTCGAAGGTCTCCCGCACCGCCGCGCACACGACGGCCCGCGCCGCGCCCTCCTCGCCGAGCCCGAGGCGCTCCGCCCACGCGGCGGGCGAGGGCCCGGCCCAGCGCACGGCCGTCTCGCTGTCGCGCGGGTCCACGCCGCCGCCCGGGTACGCGTACGCGCCGGCCGCGAAGGCCATCGATGCGCGCCGGCGCAGCATGTGCACGAGAAGCCCGCCGGGACCCTCGGGCGCCTCGCGCAGCAGCAGTACGGTGGCGGCGCGGCGCGGCGTCACGGGGACGAGGTCGCCGCGCGCGTGGGCGCGGATACGGTCCGGCCAGTCGGCGGGGAACCACTGTGCGCCGGTGCTCTTGCCTGCACGTTCGCTCATCCTCGGAGGCTAACGCCTCTCGCGCGGGAGTTCGAAGGACCGGCCGCCCGCAGCAATTCCACCGGCCACCGGCCTCCGACCGACCCACCGGCCCCACCGGCCGACCAGCCGCCGTCCCCCCGGCGAGCGCCCGCCGTCGCCACGGGAAGAGCGCCCACCGCCCCCACGAGCGCCCACCGCCTTCCGCGGAAAGAGCGCCCACTGCCCCACGGAAAGGCGACACGCCCTCGCCCGCCCCCGCGAGGAGCCGCGCCTCCCGCCCTCCCGCGAAGCGGCTACGCCTCCAGCTCCACGATCAGCTCGACCTCCACCGGCGCGTCCAGCGGCAGGACCGCGACGCCCACGGCGCTGCGCGCGTGCACGCCCTTCTCGCCGAGGACCTCGGCGAGCAGTTCGCTCGCCCCGTTGACGACCCCCGGCTGTCCCGTGAAGTCCGTCGCCGAGGCCACGAAGCCGGTGACCTTCACGACGCGCGCGACGCGGTCCAGGTCCCCGGCCACCGAGCGCACCGCCGCGAGCGCGTTGAGCGCGCTGACGCGCGCGAGCGCCTTCGCCTCCTCGGCGGTGACCTCGGCGCCGACCTTCCCGGTCGTCGGCAGCGTGCCCTCGACCATCGGCAGCTGCCCGGCGGTGTACACGTACACGCCGCTGCGCACGGCCGGCTGGTACGAGGCGAGCGGTGCCGCGACCTCCGGCAGCGTCAGGCCCAGCTCGGCGAGACGCGCCTCGACCGCGCTCACGCCTGCTTCTCGCGCTTCATGTAGGCCACCGGGTTCTCCCAGCCGTTGGGGCCGGGGATCACGGCGACCAGTTCCCAGCCGTCCAGGCCGAAGTTGTCCAGAATGGCCTTCGTGTTGTGCGAGAGCAGCGGCGCGGTGAGGTATTCCCAAGTCTTCATGCGGCGACTTTAACGGGCCGCACGGGAGCGGCGGAAACCCACGCGACGGGCGGCGCCCCCATGCCCGTACGGGCACGCCACGCGGCCCCGGCCCCGGCCGCACAGCACGTCCCCCCACGCGGCACGAGCCCCCCCCAACCCGCCACGAGCACGCCTCTCCCCCGCCCCGTCCCGCCACCCAGCCCGTACGCGCCGCTGTCCCTGCTCACCC
>NZ_JOGO01000154.1 GCF_000719475.1 Streptomyces sp. NRRL F-5630
CACCCGCACCACCCACCACCACCCCCTCTTCCAGGTCATGGTGGACCTCCAGAACAACACCGCCCCCGAACTGCACCTGGCCGGGCTGGACATCACCGTGGAGGGGGCGGGGGTGGACGCCGCCAAGTTCGACCTGCAGTTCTCCTTCGCGGAGGAGCTGGTCCGCAGCAGGGGCACGGCCGGCCCCGAGGGCCTGTCGGCGCTGCTGTACTACGCGACGGACCTGTTCGACGCGGCGACCGCCAAGCGGCTGACGGACGGCTTCCTGCACGTCCTGGAGACGGTGACCACCGCTCCGGACACCCCCCTCGCGGAAATCGGCGTCCTCACCCCGGCCGAACGCACCCAGTTGCTGGACGCGTACAACGCGACCGGTCACGCGACCGGTGACGCGCTGCTGCCCGAGCTGCTGACCGCACGGGCCGCCCGCACGCCCGGACACCCGGCGCTGGTGTGCGAGGGCTCGGAGGTCTCGTACGGGGATCTGGACGCCCGTTCGAACCGCCTCGCCCGGTATCTGATCGCCGAGGGTGCGGGCCCGGAGACGCTGGTGGCCGTGGCCCTGCCGCGCGGCCCCGAGCTGGTCACCGCACTGCTCGCGGTCCTCAAGGCGGGCGCCGCCTACCTGCCCCCCGGACCCGGCCGGCCTGGCCGCGTTCCCGGCCACTCCGGTCACCGACGCGGACCGTGTCGCGTCGCTGCACCCGCAGCATCCGGCCTACGTCATCCACACCTCCGGCTCCACCGGCACCCCGAAGGGCGTCGTCATGCCCGGCGCGGCCGTCGTGAACCTGCTGCGCTGGCACGCGGCGGAGTTCGGGGGCCAGGAGGGCGGGGCCCACGGGGGCGGTGCCCAAGAGAGCGGGCGCACCGCGCAGTTCACAGGGATCGGCTTCGACGTGTCGGTGCAGGAGATCCTGACGACGCTGGTCGCTGGCGCCACCCTGTACATCCCCGGCGAGGACACCCGCCGGGATCCGGAGGCGTTCGCCGCCTGGCTGGCGGAGCACCGGATCACCGACCTGTTCGTACCCGACCTGATGGTGGACGCGCTGAGTGCCGCCGCCGTCGAGCACGGCCACGACCTGTCGTCACTGCGGCACATCATGCAGGCCGGTGAGCGCCTGCACCTCAGCCTGCCGGTCCGGGAGTTCTTCCGCGGCCAGGCGAACGCGCGGCTCCACAACCACTACGGCCCGGCGGAGACACACGTCGTCACCGCCCGTTCCCTGCCGTCCGCCGAGGCGGACTGGCCCGCCGAGGCACCCGTCGGCCGCCCGGTGTGGAACACCCGTGCCTATGTCCTGGACGAAGCGCTGCGCCCCGTGCCGCCCGGCGTGACCGGCGAACTGTACATAGCCGGAGCCCAGTTGGCGCGCGGATACCTGCACCGGCCCGCCCTCACCGCCGCCCGCTTCCTGGCGGACCCCTACGGGGAACCCGGAACCCGGATGTACCGCACCGGGGACCTCGCCCGCTGGACCGCCGACGGTGAGCTCGCCTACGTCGGCCGCGGCGACGACCAGGTCAAGATCCGGGGCTTCCGTGTCGAACCCGCCGAAATCGAAGCCGTCCTCCTCACCCACCCCGCCGTCGGACAGGCGGCCGTCGTCCCCCGCGAGGACGTACCCGGGGACACCCGGCTCGTCGCTTACGTCACCACGCAGCAGACCGCACCCGGTGGCCTGGCAGCCGAGCTGCGCGCGCTGACCGGCGGACTGCTGCCGGATTACATGGTCCCCTCGGCGGTCGTGACCCTCGACGCGCTGCCCGTGACCGTCAACGGCAAGCTGGACCGCCGCGCCCTGCCCGCGCCCGACGCCGTGGCCGCTACGTCCGGCCGTGCGCCGCGGACGCCGCGCGAGGAACTGCTTGCCGGGCTGTTCGCGGACGTCCTCGGCCTGCCGTCGGTCGGCGTGGACGACGACTTCTTCGCGCTCGGCGGCCATTCCCTGCTCGCGACCCGTCTGCTCAGCCGCATCCGCCGGGCCCTCGGCTCCGAGGTCGCCCTCCGCGACCTGTTCTCCGCGCCGACCGTCGCCGGACTGGCCGAGCGGATGGACGGCGCTTCGGGGGTGGTGCGCCCGGCCGTCGTGCGGTACGAGCGCCCGGCGCGTCTCCCGCTGTCGTACGCGCAGCAGCGCCTGTGGTTCCTCAATCGGTTGGAGGGCGGCTCCGCGACCTACAACCTCCCGCTCGCACTGCGCCTGCGCGGCGAGGTGGACGGGGAGGCCCTGCGGACCGCGTGGACGGACGTGCTGATCCGGCACGAGTCGCTGCGGACGGTGTTCGGTGAGCACGAGGGATACCCAGTGCAGGTGATCCTCGACGCGGAGACCGCCACCGAACGTGCCCTCAGCACGGAACATCTGGTGCCCGGCACGGACACAGGTGCCTGGGTCCGGGAGATAACCGGGCGCGGCTTCGACGTGACCCAGGATCTCCCTGTCAGGGTCGTGCACGGGGTACTGAACGACACAGAGTCCGTGCTGGTGGTCGTGCTGCATCACATCGCGGGCGACGGCTGGTCCCTCGCCCCCCTGGCCCGGGACCTGTCCACCGCCTACGGCGAGCGCCTCGCGGGCCGCGCCCCCGCGTGGGACGAACTCCCCGTGCAGTATGCCGACTACACCCTCTGGCAACGCGACCACCTCGGCACCGCCGACGACCCCGAGAGCATCCTCGCCGCCCAGACCGACCACTGGCGCACCGCACTGACCGGAGCGCCGGCAGAACTCCCCCTCCCCCACGACCGCCCCCGTCCCGCCCACCGGACGTACGAGGGCGCGGTGGTGCGCTTCCCAATCGGCACCGAACTGAGCTCCAGGATCGCCGACCTGGCGTCCCGGTCCGGTGTGACGACCTTCATGGTGCTCCAGGCCGCGACCGCCCTCACCCTGAACGCCTTCGGCGCGGGCACCGATATCCCCCTCGGCACACCGGTCGCCGGACGCACCGACGAAAACCTCAAAGACCTCGTCGGCTTCTTCGTCAACACCCTCGTCCTGCGCACCGACCTCACCGGCAACCCCACCTTCCAG
>NZ_JOGO01000155.1 GCF_000719475.1 Streptomyces sp. NRRL F-5630
CCCGGTCTCATTCCGAACCCGGAAGCTAAGCCTCAAAGCGCCGATGGTACTGCAAGGGGGACCTTGTGGGAGAGTAGGACGCCGCCGAACAATTCTTGTCGGGAAGCCCCGCACCGTTTATGGTGCGGGGCTTTTCCGCGTTCAGGGGTATGCGCGCGGAAGGAAATACGTGGCCCGCGGGGCGGATAGGCGCATTCCAGGGGTCGTTGCAACACAAGTTGTTCAACTGGCTGTTGCCAGGAGCTTAGCGAGGCGCTCGGCTGGGGTTTCCCAGCCGAGCGTTTTGCGTGGTCGGCTGTTCAGCTCGGCCGCGACGGCGTCCAGCTCCTCGCGGGTGTAGCGGGCCAGGTCGGTGCCCTTGGGGAAGTACTGCCGCAGCAGACCGTTCGTGTTCTGGTTCGAGCCGCGCTGCCAGGGGCTGCCCGGTCGCAGAAGAAGGCAGGCATGTCAGTGGCGGTGCTGAAGTCCTTGTGCAGGTGCATTTCGGAGCCCTGGTCCCAGGTGAGAGAGCGTCTGAGCTGGGCAGGCAAGGCAGAGACGGTCTGGATGAGAGCGTCGCGGACCTGGGCGGGTTGACGGCCGTCGGGCAGGTGGACCAGGGCGACGAAGCGGCTGGAGCGCTCGACGAGCGTGCCGATCGCGGACTTGTGGGCCTTGCCGATGATGAGGTCGCCCTCCCAGTGACCTGGGATCGCCCGGTCGGCGGCCTCGGCGGGCCGTTCGCTGATCATCACCATGTCCTTCGACATGCGGGGCCGGCGCCGGTAGGACTGGCGGTGCGGCCTGCGCATGGTGCGTCCCGTGCGCAGGGCTTTGGCCAGCTCACGGCGGAGTTCACCGCGGCCCTGGACGTAGAGGGCCTGGTAGACGGTCTCGTGGGTCACGTGCATCTCCGGCCGGTCGGGGAAGCGTGCCCGCAAAGCCTGGCAGATCTGCTCGGGAATCCAGCGCCGTTCGAGGTGATGCTGGATGAAGTCGCGCAGCTCCGGGTTCTGGCCGATCTTTCCCGGCTTCGGACGAGGCCGTCGGGCGTCGGCACGGGACTGGGCGGCGTGCGGCCGGTAGACCCAGTCCTTGCCCCGCCACAACGTCCCGTTGCGCCGTATCTCCCTGCTGATGGTGGAGGGGCTGCGGCCCAGCTCGGCGGCTATCTGCCGAATCGATGCCTTCTCCCGCAGCCGGTCGGCGATGTAGATGCGGTCCGCCTCGCGGAGATACCTCGACGGGCCACCGGAAGGGAGCGGCCTACGAACTGGAGGCGCACCGCGCGTGCTTCCCGTGGCCTGGCGCCCGTTGCGCCACCGCTTCCCGGTGCGCCGGTTGATACCGACGATCCGGCAAGCCTCCCTGCTGCTGACGCCCTGGTCCATGAGCCGGAAGTATTCCTCCCGCTCACGGACCAGGGCCCTACGGCCTGGCGCCTGCCCCCGGTCCTCCCGGATCTTGAAGTCCATCGCATCCCCTGAGCTGGGGTGTTGCGACGACCACTAGAACGGAAGATACCGCCCCGGGGGCCGTCGTGCCGAGGACGTCAGGACGCTGCCGCGGCGAGTTCGACGTCGAGGGACTCGCGGCGGATGCGCTGGTCCACGTAGAGGAGGACCGTGACGCCTGCGGTCAGGGGGAAGACGAAGGTGGTGGAGGCGACCAGGCCGGCTCCGGCGAAGAGCCAGAAGGCGGGGTCGCCGGTCGCGCCGCCGTCCGGGCCGGTGAGGGACACGAGGAGGCCGAGGACGTCGAAGGGGAGCATGATGAGGAACTGGGCCACGGCGGCGATGAGCCCGGTCAGCAGCAGGATGCCGAAGGTGCGCCACCAGGCGCCGTCGACCAGTTTCGCCGAGCGGCGCATCGCGTCCACGATGCCCTGACGCTCCAGCATGAGCGCGGCGGTACTGAACACCAGACGGATGTACAGCCACACCACGAGGACCATCCCGGCCACGGCGCCGAGGATCGTGAGACCGTCGCCGCCCCCCGCCGCGTTCACGAGGAGCCCCGGGGCGAGGCACACGAGGACTGCCGCCGCCAGGACGAGGGACATCAGCACCGTCAGCCCGAGCAGTTTCCAGAAGCGCGGACGCGCCTCGCGCCATGCTCCCTTCAGGCTCAGGGGGCGGCCCAGGACCGCGTGGCTCGCCACCGACGTCAGCATCCCCACCGCCAGCGTCGAACCGAGGATCGAGACGAGCTGGGCGGGGAGCGAGCGGAGGACGGAGGTGCTCGTGGCGGAGCCGGGCGGAGTGCCCTGCACGAGGAGCCTGACAGCCACGACGAGGACCGCGACACCCAGCGAGATGCCCAGCACCGCCCGCCAGTGCGAGCGCATCATGCGGAAGGCACCGCCGAGGATGTCTCCGAGGTCGAGCGGTCGCAGAGGGATGATGCCCGGCCGCGGCGCGAGCGGCGGCCCACCCCAGCCGGGGGCGCCACCCCAGCCCGGAGTGCCACCCCAGCCCGGAGCCCCGCCCCCACCCGGAGCGCCACCCCAGCCGGTGCCACCGCCCCAGACCGGACCCCAGCCCCCCCGCCCGGCGGGTGGGACGACGGCGGAGCGGGGGGGGGGGGGGCCGGGGGCGGGGGGG
>NZ_JOGO01000156.1 GCF_000719475.1 Streptomyces sp. NRRL F-5630
ACCGCAGCCCCATCGCCTACGAGAACGCCTTCCGAACGACATCAACTACGCTGACGCAAGCCGCATAACCCGTGTCCAGGAACCGGGGTCAAGGCCCGGCTGCCGCCCTTGCGGACGTCGGTCGTGGCCTGCCGGTTGCCGGTGGCTTGCTGGCGGGGCATGATGCGGTGTCCGCCGCCGTCGGGGATGTTGCCGAGTTTCTTGATGTCCACATGGACCAGCTCGCCGGGATGCTCGCGTTCGTAGCGGCGGATGACCTGGCCGGTGGGCCGGTCCATCCAGCGCAGACGGTTCAGCTGATGACGGGTCAGAACGCGATGGACCGTCGAGGCGGGCATTTCCAGGATCGGACCGATGCGTGCGGGACCGAGCTTGCGTTCGCGCCGCAGCTCGCAGATGCGGTTCTCGACGTCTGCAGGGGTGCGGTGTGGTGTCGTCAGCGGGCGGCTTGAGCGGTCATACAGTCCAGCATCGCCTTCGGCTCGCCAGCGCCGGACCCCCTTGTGAGCGGTGGTGCGGGATATGCCCATTTCGTCGGCGACATGTGCGACGGGCCTGCCTGCGCGGACTCGCTCGATGAGGAGGCGTCTGCCGTGGACCGTCAACCGTGCATTGGGGTGGGGCACGTCGACCTCTAGAGCATTGGGGGGAATCGGAGAGCGGGGCCGGGGCCAGGACGCTCTGCGCCCAAGGGCCCTGGCCTTGCGATGGTCTGCATCAGTTGGTGGCCGTGAGCAGTTCGGTCGGCTCAGGGCACCTGCCCTTTGGCCGTGGCGCGGCTCCAGGCGGTCACGGACCTGTTCTGCCGCCTCCATCACCGCCCTGCCAATGCTCAAAAGGTTCGGTCCGCTACCGCTGCGCGGCGTCGGACACTGCGGCCCACTGCTCCCATGTGTCGATCCGCTTCGCGTAGACGCCCTTGACACGGTTGAGGACCCAGTCGCCGAGCAGCAGTCGCAGCGGCGGTTCGGCGGTGTCCACGACTGCGAGAACAGCGGCTGCGGTTGCCGCAGCGTCGCCGGTCGTCGACGGGTCGAACGAGGCGTAGATCGCCTTGCGGGCGCCGTCGTACTCGTCCATGGCTGGAGCGGCCTTCGTTGCTCCGCGGAATCCGGTGGTGTAGCTGCCCGGCTCGATGATCGTCACCTTGATCCCGTGCGCGGCTACCTCACCGGCCAGGGCTTCGCTCATGGCTTCAACAGCGAACTTGGTCTGGACGTAGGCCCCGCCGGTCGGGAAGCTGGCGATCCCGCCGATGCTGGACACGGTGAGGATGTGCCCGCTGCCTTGCGCCCTCAGTAGCGGCAGTGCTGCCTGGATGACCGACAGGGTTCCGAAGACGTTCGTGTCGAAGTTCGCCTTCACCTCGTCGAAGTCCAGTTCCTCGACCGCGCCGGTGTAGCTGTAGCCCGCGTTGCTCACTACCACGTCCAGCCGGCCGAAGTGAGCGTGCGTCTCGGCGACGGTCCGGAACACGGCCTCGCGGTCGGTCACGTCCAGCGCACATACCAGTACGGCGTCCCCGAAACGGTCCACCAGATCCGCGAGTGCCTCAGGGGTGCGGGCGGTCGCGACGACCTTGTCCCCGCGGCCGAGGGCTGCCTCCGTCCACATGCGGCCGAACCCACTCGACGCGCCCGTGACGAACCAGACCTTTGGCGTCATGACCAGCCTCCAAAAATTACACTCAGTGCGAACTCTTGCAAGGTTACACTGAGTGCGAGTTTTCGGCGCGAGGCCGGACCCGGACCGGAAGGAGGCGGGGGAAAGGTGACAGGAGCACGCGAGAGCAAGAAGGAAGCCACCCGCGCCCGGATCGCGGAAGCCGGACTGCGGCTCTTCCGCGAACACGGCTACGACGCCACCACGCTCGACGACATCGCAGCAGCAGCCGGGATCTCCCGCCGAACCTTCTTCTACTACTTCAAGTCCAAGGACGATGTCCTGCTCGCCTGGCACGGGGCAGGGGCCCTCTCATCCGCTCTGCACCCGGCCATGCTCGAACAATCCCCGGAACAGACCCCCCTCGAAGCAGCGATGCGCTGCCTGCTCAGCCTCGCTTCGCGCTACGAAACCGCCGAGTCCAAAGCCATGGATGCTCTGATGCGATCTTCCGACGCGCTCAGCGGCCGCAAAGACATTGCCGAGATCCAAATGGAACGGGACCTGGCCGACGCCATGTCGACGCTCTGGCCCGACCCCGCACAGCGGACCCACCTCCGCATCGCCGCGATGATGGCCATCGGCACCCTTCGGCTCTCACTCGACGACTGGCGAAACGACACCTCGGATACCCCGCTGGCTCACCACCTGGACCGCAACTTCCGCACCCTGATGCCGTCGGCAAGCGACGGCGAATGACGACAAGCTGCCCGCCCCTTTAGACGTTGTTTTATTTGGTGAGTCGGCGGTGGCAGATGAGGGCTGCGGCTATGCCGACGAAGGCGAGGAAGTGTTCGGCCTTGCGCTCGTAGCGGC
>NZ_JOGO01000157.1 GCF_000719475.1 Streptomyces sp. NRRL F-5630
TCCCCGCCCCGCCCCGCTCGCGGCTCGCGCCCACCGCTCCGTACCCCTCGCGCTCCCGTCCCCCCACCCCGCCTCGGCTCCTGCGTGGGAAGCCGGGGGGCCGTCCCACCCGGCCGTGGGTGCGTCGGGGGGTGCGCATAGGCTCGCCGGCATGGATGTCCTCATCAATGTCTTCGTGGGCCTGCACATCATCGGGATCGGCGCGTTGCTCGGCGGGTTCCTCACGCAGATGAAGGCGATGGGCGCCGGTACGGCCCGTTTCACGCCGGCGATGCTGCACGGCGCGCTCACGATGTTGGTGACCGGGGCGGTCCTCGTCGGTCTCAACCAGGCGCAGGACTACTCGCTCAACAACACGAAGATCGGGATCAAGCTCGCGTTCCTCATCGTGATCCTGGCGCTCGTGTACGTGAAGCGCGACGACGAGCGCGTTCCGAAGCCGCTCTTCGGCGCGGTCGGGGCGCTGACCGTCGCCAACATCTTCATCGCGGTCACCTGGCACTGAGCCGGACTGTTTGTCGGTCGGGGCTCTTCGTCAGTGGGGGCTCGTACACTCGGTTCGCGGAATGACCGCTGACGTTCGCACCTCTCATGACCGCCTGCCCAGGACGGTGAGTTGCCGTGGGTGGGGGCTGTGCCGATGATCTCGCCGGGTGAGCGGGACGAGGGGGTAGGCGAGGACGCGGCGGCGCGGGAGTTCGCGGAGGAACTGGGGAGCGGGGCGGCGGCTCCGCGGCCCGTGGTCACCTATGTGTGCCGGAGCGGGCTGAGCCCGTACTGGCTCGGGCTGCACGAGGTGCTGGTGACCGGGGCGCTCGCGCCCGATCCGGCCGAGATCGCCTGGTACGGGTGGCTCACCGAGGCCGCGATGTGCGAGGCGGTGTGCCGGGCGGACTTCGTGCCGGACGGGCGGGAGGCGTTCGACCGGTACCGGGCGGCCGGTCAGGCGGGGCGGACGACTCCGTGGACCGGCATGGTGAAGATGGACTCGACGCGGACGGAGGCGCCCGGCTTGGGGGCGTGGATCATCATGCCGTTGCCGATGTAGAGGCCGACGTGGCTGATGTCGTCGAAGAAGAAGACCAGGTCACCGGGGACGGCGTTGTTGACACCGACGCGTGTGCCGACCTTGACCTGGTCCCATGTCGTGCGCGGCAGGGAGATTCCCGCGGCTCTCCAGGCGGCCTGTGTGAGTCCGGAGCAGTCGTACGAGGCCGGGCCGGTCGCGCCCCACACATAGGGCTTGCCGAGCTGGGAGCGCGCGAAGGCGATGGCCTTCTCGCCCCTGGTGCTGGACGAGCCTGAGGCGCCGCTCGTCGCCGCGCTCGTTCCTGTCCCCGCCGAGGCCGCCGTGCCGCTGTCGGAAGCGGCGGGTTCCTTCTTCGCGGCCCGCTCCGCCTCGGCCTTCTGCCGCGCGGCCGCCTCCTCTGCCTTCTTCTTCGCCTCCGCCTCCTGGCGGCGTTCGATCTCCGCGAGGCGGGCTTTCTCCTCGGCGGTCAGACGGGCGAGGAGCCGACGGGCCTCCGCGAGCTTGCCCTGCACCTCGGTCTTGCTCGTGCGCAGGTCCCGCTGTGCGGCGGTGAGCTGGTTCAGGCTCTTCTGGGCTTCGATGCGCTTGCGGTCGGTGGCGGCCTGCCGGGCGCGGAATTCCTGCACCTTCGTGTGCTGGTCGGCGGCGAGCCGGTCGAGCACGTACCTCTGGTCGAAGAAGCTCTGCGGGTCGTCGGCGAGGAACATCGTGGCGGTGCCGGAGAAACCGCCGGAAGTGTCGCGGTACTGGGCGGCGGCGTAGCGGGCGAGGTCCTCGCGGGAGCGGTTGAGGTCCTCGGTGGAGGATGCGAGGGCGCTGATGAGGGCGTTGGCCTTCGCGCGCTGCTGGTCGGCGCGTTCCTTGGCGGCGTTGTACTTCTGCGTGGCGGTCCCGGCCTCGCGGTAGAGGCCGTCGACCTTGCGCTGGACCTCTTCGATCGAGGGCCGGGCGGCGGGGTCCGCGGTCGCCTGCGGGGCGAGCAGCACGACGGAGGCGAGCGCGGCGGTCGTCACGGCGAAGCCGGTACGGGCCAGGGCGGAGTTCGGGCGGCGCCGCTTGCGGTACGCGGAAGCCCGGCGGACGGGTACGCGACGGGCGGCGCGCGGAGGCACCTCGGAAGTGGGGGGCACGCTCGACGTCACGCCGCACGCTCCTCTCGGTCGGGCAGGCGGCGGGGGCCGCGCTCGGCACGTTAGCCAAGCCGAGGGGCAAGAAGGAAGGACCCCAGGCGATATGCCCGATAGATTCTCGCCTCGCACGCCGCACGCCGCACGCCGCACGCCGCACGCCGCACGCCGCACGCCGCACGCCGCACGCCGGTCCGCAGCCCACGCCCTGCCGTTCCGCGCGCTCCGCCGATCCCGCGCCCTCGCTGATCCCATGCCCCGCGCCCCAGCCCCCGCCGTCACCC
>NZ_JOGO01000158.1 GCF_000719475.1 Streptomyces sp. NRRL F-5630
ACCCCGCCCTTCCGCCTCCCGCCCTTCCGCCTCCCGCCCCTCCGCCGCCCGGCCGCCCCTCCGTGCCGACTCCCCCCGCCCCGGCAGCGGGGGGCGGGCCCGGTCCGGGACGGTCGCGACCGTGGGGGGTTCCGCCGGGGGGTGGGAGCGCAGGAGGTCGAGGGCGAGGGAGACCGCGTCGTCGAGCTGGGCGTGGCGGCCCTCGGCCCAGTCGAGGGGGGTGCGCAGGGCGGGGACGTCGGGGTCGACGCCGTGGTTCTCGACGCCCCAGTCGTACGCGTCGAACCAGGCGGCGTTCATCGGGACCGTGACCACCGTGCCGTCGATGAGCCGGTGGCGGCCCGTCATGCCGACGACGCCGCCCCAGGTCCGCTGACCCACGACGGGCCCCAGGCCGAGGAGTTTGAAGGCGGCCGTGATCATGTCGCCGTCCGAGGACGTGGCCTCGTCGGCGAGCGCGACGAGAGGGCCGCGCGGGGCGTTCGACGCGTACGAGACGGGCATGGCGTCGCGCGTGAGGTCCCAGCCGATGATGCGGCGCGTCAGCTTCTCCAGGACGAGTTCGCTGATGTTGCCGCCCGCGTTGCCGCGCACGTCGACGATGAGCGCGGGCATGGACATCTCCAGGCGCAGATCACGGTTGAACTGGGCCCAGCCGGAGCCACCGAGGTCGGGGATGTGCAGGTAACCGCACTTTCCGTCGCTCAACTCCCGTACCACGGCGCGGCGTTTGGCGACCCAGTCGTGGTAGCGCAGCGCGCGCTCGTCGACGAGCGGGAGGACGGCGACGCGGCGCGGCGGGCCTCCGCCGGCGGCGGCGAAGGTCAGCTCGACGCTCGTGCCCGCCGCCCCGGCGAGGAGCGGCGCGGGCCCGGCTACGGGGTCCACCGGACGCCCGTCCACGTGGGTGAGCACGGCGCCTTCGCGGATGCCCGTACCGGCGAGCGGGGAACGGGCACGCGGGTCGGAGGACTCGCCGGGCAGGATGCGCCGCAGCTCCCAGGCCCCGTCGCGGCAGGTGAAGTCGGCGCCGAGGAGGCCCTGCGCGCGCTGGTAGTGGGGCGGGCCCTCGCTGCGGCGGGCGGCGGTGACGTAGGCGTGGGAGGTGCCGAGTTCGCCGTACGCCTCGCGGAGCAGGTCGGCGAACTCGTCGGGCGAGGCGACGCGGTCGAGGAGCGGGCGGTACTGGTCGAGCACGGCGTCCCAGTCGATGTTGCTGAGGCCGGGGTCCCAGAAGTAGGCGCGGATGACGCGTCCGGCCTCGTCGTACGCCTGGCGCCACTCGGCGGGCGGGTCGACCTCGTGGAGGATGCGGCGCAGGTCGATGTACGAGGTGCCGGAGTCGTCCGGCAGGTCGTTGGCGGGGATGGCGCGCAGTTCGCCGTCGTCCACGACGACGAGGCGGCTGCCGTCGCCGCTCACGGCGAAGGCGTCCATGTGGTCGACGAGCTGGGTGCGGCGGGCGCGGGCGGGGTCGAAGTGTTCGAGCGTGGGGCGGCTGGAGGTGTCGGCGGGGTTGACGAAGGTCTGGCCGAGCGCGCCGGAGATGGGCCAGCGCAGCCAGACGAGGCCGCCGCCCGCGACGGGGCAGAGCGAGGAGTACTTCGACGCCGGTACGGGGAAGGGCGTGACGCGGCTCGCGAGGCCCTCCGCCTCGACGATGACGACGCCCTCGTACCCCGAGGCGCGGTCGTCCGGGTCCAGGCCGCCGGCCGCCGGGCGGCCGTCCGCGCTGAGCGCGAAGGGCGAGGGGGTCGCGGAGGAGAGCGTGACGAGGTGGGGGCGGCAGCCGAGCGGGAAGGAGAGGTCGCCGGTGTGCACGTCGTAGACGGGGTCGAAGCCGCGCCAGGAGAGGAAGGCGAGGTAACGGCCGTCGCGGGTGAAGACGGGGTTCTCGTCCTCGAACCGCCCGTCCGTCACGTCGATGAGGGAGAACGGTCCTTCTCCCTCGCTGATCCGCGCGAGCTTGATTTGCCGCAGACTCCGCCCGACCCCCGGGTGCGACCACGCGAGCCACGCCCCGTCCGGCGAGAAGGCGAGATCCCGCACGGGGCCGTTGAACGACCGCACGACCTCGATGACCCGCGCCTCGGGGGGCTTGGTGGGCCCGGAGGGGTCGGGCGGCTCGGGCGCTGAGGGGTCCTCGTGTCCTGGGGCGGACTCGGCGGACTCGGTGGTTTCGGCTGACGCGGCGGTTCCGAAGGCCCCGGTCGCTCCGGCCGCTTGGGCGGTTCCGGTCGCCCCGGCGGTCGCGGTCCCGGTTGCCCCAGTCGCCCCGTTGGCACCCATGGCTCCATTCGCCTCGGCTGCACCCGTGGCCCCTACCGCCTCAGCGCCGCTCCCCTCCGCTTCCGGCGTGGTCGGAGCACCTGCCGGTACGGGTCCGGAGCCGTCCCCCCGAGCGGCCTCGCCCTCCGCCCCGCCCCGGTCCCGGCC
>NZ_JOGO01000159.1 GCF_000719475.1 Streptomyces sp. NRRL F-5630
CACCTCCGCCCCAGCCCACGCCCCCGCGATGAGCAGGCAGCTGAAGAGTTCGACGAAGATGCTCGCGCCCCTGGCCCGCATCACCGTACGGGTCGAGGCCGCCGCGTCGCCGTGGCTGCCGAGCCGGCGCCGCTCGGCCAGGTACATGCCGCCCACGTAGCCGGGAAGCGCGCCCACCACGGGCACCAGGAAGAAGCCGAGCACCGCGCCGCTCCCGGCCCACACCATCATCCGCCGGTTGACCCCCGAGCCCCGTACCCGCCGGTTGGGCAGCAGCCAGCGCACGAGGTTGCTGAGCAGCAGCACGACCGTGGAGCCCACCAGGACCCCCCACGACAGCGGCCGGGGGGACTGGAGCGCCCACCACAGGATCGCCGCCCACACCAGCCACGGCCCGGGCACTCCCGGCACGAGCACCCCGACGATGCCGAGCAGCAGGACGAGCGCGACGATCAGGACCTCCCACACACTCATGGCCCCACCCTGCGCGCCCGCGCCCGCCCACGCAGTCCGGATACGTCCGAGGGGCCCATACGGAGTACCCCGTGCCCGGCGGTGGTCCCGATCCTCCCCTCCTGCGGTGGCCGAGGTGCCGCCCCAACTGACGACAGCTCGCTTCACCAAGGCGGTCGCCTGGTGAGCCCCCGCGGGGGCTCACCGCGCCACCCAGCCCCTCTCGTACGCGTGCCACCCCAACTGCAACCGCGTCGTCGACCCCGTCAGCTCCATCAAGCCCTTCACTCTCCGCTGCACCGTGCGCAGGCCGAGATCGAGCTGCTTCGCCACACTCGCGTCCGTCATCCCCGCGAGCAGCAGCGAGAGCACCTCCAAGTCCATCCGGTCCGGGCCCGGTTCCCCGTCCTCGTCGACCTCCCCGGCCGAGGCCCCGAGCCGCAGCGGCAGCGCCTCGCGCCACACCGACTCGAAGAGCCCGCTCAGCGCGTCGAGCAGCTCGCTCGCGTGCACGACGAGCGCGGAGGGCTCCGGCGCGCGCGAGGTGAGCGGCACCATCGCGAGCGTGTCGTCGGCGAGGACGAGCTTCGTCGGCACCTCGTCCACGACCCGTACCCGCTCCTCGCGGCCCAGTGCCGCCGACAGTTCGACGAGCCCCGAGGGCTGGTGCAGCACCTCGCGCTCGATCACCACGCGATAGGCGACCCCCCGCCCCACCACCTCCTCCTCCGCGTCGTTCTCCATCCCCGACACGGCCGTGGGCGCCCCCGTGACGAGCGCCCGCACGGTCTCCTTGGCGCCCAACTGGAGCTGGATGAAGCGCTGCGCGATGGCGGTCGTGCCGGTCACCACCTCCAGGAGGTCGTGCGCCGGGGTGCGTTCGCCGCCGGCCCGGTACTCCTCGGCGAGCAGGGCCGCCGCGAGCTCCGCCTGGTCCAGCTCGTGCCGCCGCTGCGTGAGGAGCGCGCCCAGCGCGACGCCGGGCGGCGCGGCGACCCAGCGGCCGGGACCCGCCGAGGAGCGCGCCGCCAGTCCGTGCAGTTCCAGGGTGTGCAGCACGGCCCGCGTCTCCGCCTCGCCCCGCCCGAGCCGCCGTGCCAGCGCGCCGAGTTCGGCCGCGCCGTCCGCCACGAGTGCCCGGTACGCCGCCTCGTGCGGCTCATCCAGTCCGATCGCGCCCAGCATCTTCCGCTTCCCCTCCCCGGCCGTGGCACACACAGATTTCTGGCGGAAACTGGCCACGGCGTAAACCCGCCAGTGCCTATCATCGTCGTCCCCGCGCGGGATCTGACACAGTGACCGTGTCTTGGCCAAAGGTCGGCGACCGGGCATCCGTGGGGGGTGCGCGTCGCAGCAACTTCCGCGGCCGGACTTCTCCGAGTGACTTCCGCGCCGTCACGGCGTGGTACGGCCGTGGCGGCACCCCCGCCAGGGCCGGGAAGTCACCCGCGTCGCCGGGCGGTTCTCCCGTGGGGGGTAGGGCCGCCCGGCCGGCGCGAAGCCCTCCGGACCGGCCGGTAACTTCTCCTCGCGCCGTTTTCGTATCGCCTTCGCGGTGGACAATAAGGGCATGAGCCAACAGGGGGACGCGCGCGAGGACGAGTGGTGGGACCAGCTCTACGAGGAATCGGCGCCGGACACCGGCCCGGACCCCGCGGCCGACACGCTGGACGACCACTTCGCCTCGGCGATGCGCACGGTGAAACCACCGCGGGAGCCGGTCGCCCCTGAGAACTCCCCACCCGCCCGGAGCGCCGCCACCCCACCC
>NZ_JOGO01000160.1 GCF_000719475.1 Streptomyces sp. NRRL F-5630
TGCCGACGCACAGGCCGTGGTCATCGACCCCACCGGGCAGGCGATCGACCCGCACCGGCGGGACGTCGCGGACGGCGCGTTGCCCGCGTTCGCGCAGTCGTCTTCCACGACACACGCCGTACTTGACGCGCCGACCGGGGACGATTACGAAGGCGTCGGCCTTGAGGCCGAGGAGCGCCGCGACCTCTTCCTGAATGTTCCGGGCGCTGTCAAACAAACGCTGGTACTGGGCCACGGCCCCGGGCTCAAGCTCGTCACGGATTCCTATTCCTTCTGGGAGACGGAAGACGGGCTGCTCCACATCCGGCGGCCGCAGGTGGCAGCGGGTGAGCGTCCGCCCGTGCGGAGGAAGTACGTCATCGGGGAGTTCGTCGTCGACCCGATGGCCGCGATCCCCGGAGAGCGGAAGCAGTCCCGACGGGAAGCGATGGCTCAGCTCCGGAGGGCTCGGGCCGCGGCGAGGCTCGCGGACGAGCGGCAGCGAGCGGTCCCGCTCCCCGAGCTGCTGGGCCCCCTCGGCTGGACGTTCACCGAGGAGGGCCAGGGCGCGAAGGTCAATCCGGCCCCCGAGGGCTTCGACTGGTCCGCCTACACCCAGCTCACCGCGGGGTACGCCACCGACCGTCTCAGGGAGCTCCAGGACCTCGCTCTCGAGCGGTTCACCCGGCCGGACCTCGAGCAGCTGATGGTCGGGGGGCGGTCCTTCGGGCAGACGGTCACCAGGGTGTTCGTGAACCGTGCCCTCGGCCAGGGCTCGGTGGAGAACCACCTCGTGCCGTTCCTCGCGGCGATTCCGGACGTCGACGAGGTGTGGGGCTACGGGTGGCTCGGATACCAGAATGTCGCGGCCTCGCCGGTCAGTACGATCTTCGACGGCGCCCCGCCCGCGGGCGTGGACCCGAACCTCATCAAGAACTTCCTGCTCGTGGCCTCGCGGAACGGGCTGGACCGCGTCCTGCGGGCGCTGCGGCCGCGCACCCGGGCGTTCCTCGACGAGCGCCATGACGAGCTGACGGGGCGGCTCCTCCCGCATCTCTCCCACGTGATGGAGCTCTACCGGCGGTCGTTGACGCCGGACAAGCCCTTCGACGCCGGGTTCTTCGACGCCGTCGGCAACGACGTGCCGACACCGCGGGAGCACTGGACGGCCGTGCTCACCGGCCGCACCTCCGAGGGCGACGCCATCAGCCAGCGCTACGCGGTCGGCATGGACGACGCCGACTATCCGACCCTGGACACCGACGAGGGCCGCTTGGCGGTCGCGCTGGTCCTGCTGGAGCTGCGGCACTTCGGGTACACGGGCCACTACATGACGCCCGAGGAGATCGAGCGTGCCGTCGAAGAGATCTCCACGTTCAGCCGGAGAGCCTACGAACGCTCGGTGACGCTCCGCGCCCCGCTGCCCGAGGACGTTCTGCGCGAATCCATCCTGCGGATCGCGAACAACCCGGTGGTGCGTGCCGTCGCGGCCTTCCTCGCGGTGACCGCCGGGGAAGGCGTACCGCAGCTGGACGGTTCCACCAGGAAGCCGGTGTCCGAATGGGACAGCAGGAACATCGCGCTCGCACTGGGCGAGTACGCCCTGGGGAGCCGGCTGCCCGACGACGACCCCGCCGTTCGGCGTCTCCGGGCGGCCGTCGCGGAGGCGTTCGGCCTGCTGCCCCAGGTGCCCCCAGGAGCACAGGCGGAGGTCCGGGCCGTCTTCGAGGCGGCGCGGGGTGCCCTCGGCATCCTGGCCGATCCCGCGCAGACGCCGCCGATCATGCCGTGGGCGGCGGAGATCGTGGCACTGGACGGGTCGCGGGTGCTGCTGGACCGGGTACAGGTGGCCAGGCACCAGGACGCGGGCGGGACGCCGGTGGGTGTGTCGTCGCGTCCGGTTCAGGACTGGCAGGACGGGTGGCGGCAGACGTATGGCCTGCTGCCGGAGGTGTCCGGGTTCACGCAGGTGCGGCGGGGTCCTGTGCCGTTGGAGAGCCCGGTGCAGCCGCTGCCGTTCGAGGAGGCGTATCTGGTCGGGCTGCGGGGCACTGCCGTTGCCGCGGCCTTGGCGTTGTCGGACGGCAGTGACGCCTTTGTGGACTATGCGCGGGTCGTGGACTTCCTGTTCGCGGTGGATGGTCATCTGACGGCGGCGTCTCCGGAGACGGCTGCGGTGGTGGTGGGTGCTGATCTGGCGGGTCCGCCGGTGGCTGATCCG
>NZ_JOGO01000161.1 GCF_000719475.1 Streptomyces sp. NRRL F-5630
CGGATCAGCCACCGGCGGACCCGCCAGATCAGCACCCACCACCACCGCAGCCGTCTCCGGAGACGCCGCCGTCAGATGACCATCCACCGCGAACAGGAAATCCACGACCCGCGCATAGTCGAACACCGCGTCCGTACCGTCCGACAACGCCAACGCGGCGACATTCGCGTCACCACGCAGCCCGACCACATGCGCCTTGCCGAACGGCAGCGGCTGCACGGGGCTCTCCAACGGCACAGGACCCTGCCGCACCTGCGTGAACCCGGACACCTCCGGCAGCAGCCCATACGCATGGCGCCACACGTCCTGCCAGTCCTGAACCGGACGCGACGACACACCCACCGGCGTCCCATCCGCGCTCCGGTGCCCGACCGTCAGCACCCGGTCCAGCAGAACCCGCGACCCGTCCACCGCGACGAGCTCGGCGTCCCACTTCACGACCGGCGGCGTCTGCGCGGGATCGGCCAGGATGCCGAGGGCACCCCGCGCCGCCTCGACCATGATCCGGAGCATCGGCTGATGCGTCGGAGGAATGGTGCCGAGAAGGCCGGCCGCCTCCTCGACGGCCGTCCGAAGCGCCTGGTGCACCGAGTCGGGCAGCGGAGTTCCCAGAGCGTAGGCACCCAGTGCACTGGCGAGCCGCTGGCTGTCGCCCATGGACATCAGCCGCCGGGGCACACCGCCGGCGGCCTGCGGCAGGCCCGCCAGCAGGACCATTTGCACGAAGGCCGCGAGTCCCTGGACCACCTTGTTGTCCAGGATCCGCACGATGGATTCACGGAGGACGTCCTCGGGCAGCGGAGCCGGGAACCTCTGCGCCCGCTGGTATGCCTCCCGGCTCAGCTGCGACAGCTCGGCCACGGCCCGCCGGATCTCCTGGGGCGTCAACAACACGTCGTCGTAGGCGAAGTGCCGCAGCTCCGCGAGGACCAGCGGAATATCCAGCTGGCCGTCATCGGTGTCCAGGACCGGGAACCGGTCGTCGTCCATGTCGACCATCTGCTTCTGCGTGACGACTTTGCCCTCGGACGTCCGCCCCGTCAGCACGGAGGTCACATGCTCACGGGGAGAGGGCACATCGCCGATGGTCGCGTCGAAGAAGCCCGGGAAGAAGGGCTTGTCCGGCGTGATGGCCTTGCGATAGAGCTCCAGCAGCTTGGCGAGCACACCGGCCAGATTCCCGCTGATGCCGTCGTGGTGCTCGTTGAGGAAGTCCCGGGTGCGGGGCCGCAGAGCCCGTAGGACACGGTCCAGCGCGGGCCGGGACGCCACCGCCAAGGCGTTCTTGGCCATGAACGGAACCGGGGCCTGATTGAGGATCGTCCCGGCCGGCCTGGCCACCGTGTGGGCATAGCTGTATCGCAGGTAGCCCCACATGTCGTCGATGTCCGGGATGGCCGAGAGGAAGGGAACGGCCATCTCGGGCACGTTGGTCCGGCGGGTGAAGTCACGCACGAACGCCGCGACGACCTTCATCCCGAATTCCCGGCCCGACGCGTCCAATGCCCCGAAGGGGCTTTCCGGCAGCCGGTCCGCCGCCACGTCCATGAGCACCCTCAGGCCGAGGGCGGGGACCCCAGGAGTGGGCTGCACGTAGGCGCGGTCCGTTCCGACCGGAGTCGGGCCGACCTCGGTCTTGTCCCCCAGGTCGGTGGTCTCCCAGCCGTCCCCGGCAGGGAAAAGATCGGCGAGAGGTATCCGCGCGGCGTTCTGGGGCTCATTCCTGGCATCCAGCGCCCTCGTCAGCCTCTCAAGGCGCGCCAGCGTCTGCTCCGGGTCCTGCCTGCGCTCACCCGGGAGTACCGTCATCGGCTCGACGACGATCTCACCGATGAGATACGAGGTGTGGACCGGCTTCGGCTCTCCCTCTGCCGGCTTGGGGTACGACTGGTGCAGCCGTCCGTCGGCGGTCCGCCAGAGCCCGGCGTGATCCGTCACGATCTTGAAACCGGGAGCCTTGGCCAGCACCTGCTTCGAGGGAACGTGTGGCATCCCCTCGATGACGAATATCTGGCGCTTCTCGACCTCCAGGCCGAGGGCACCGTACGGACTCCGCATCGGCGCGTCGAGCGCCGCGTAGGCGGTGGAGGCTGACTGCGCGAACGCGGGCAACGCGCCGTCCGCGACGTCCCGCCGGTGCGGGTCGATCGCCTGCCCGGTGGGGTCGATGACCACGGCCTGTGCGTCGGCA
>NZ_JOGO01000162.1 GCF_000719475.1 Streptomyces sp. NRRL F-5630
TCGCGGTGGTGCCGGTGGGGGCCGGTGAGCTGGAGAGGCGGATCGAGGAGTTCTCCGGTCACGTCTTCGATCTGGCCGCTGAACTCCCGATCCGGGCGAGGCTGTTGACCACGGGCGAGGACAGCTCTGTCCTGGTGCTGGTCGTGCACCACATCGCCGGTGACGGCTGGTCCCTGGCCCCTCTGTGGCGCGACCTGTCCGCCGCCTACACCGCGCGTCGGGCCGGTCACGCCCCCGCCTGGGAACCGCTCCCCCTGCAGTACGCCGACTACACCCTGTGGCAGCGCGACCTGCTGGGCGACAGTGCCGACCCCGAAAGCCTGCTGGCGGCGGAGGTCGCCGAGTGGCGCACGGCGCTGGAAGGCGTGCCCGCGGAGCTGTCCCTCCCCACCGACCGGCCGCGGCCGTCCGTGGAGACCCACCGGGGCGCGGCCGTACCCGTCCGTGTCCCGGCCGGACTGCACGCGCGACTGGCACGCCTCGCGCGCTCCGAGGGCGTGACGATGTTCATGGTGTGGCAGGCGGCGGTGGCCGTCCTGCTGTCGCGCCTCGGCGCGGGCGACGACATTCCGCTGGGCAGCCCCGTCGCGGGCCGTACCGACGAGTCGCTCGACGATCTGGTCGGGTGCTTCGTCAACACCCTCGTCCTGCGCACCGACGTGTCCGGCGACCCCGCCTTCACCGACGTGCTCGCCCGGGTCCGCCGGGACACGCTGAGCGCCCTGCACCGGCAGGAAGTGCCCTTCGAGCGGCTGGTGGAGGAGCTGGCGCCACCCAGGTCGATGGGGCGGCACCCCTTCTTCCAGACCGTCCTCGAAGTGCAGTCCACACCCCTGCTCGTCCCGGAACTGGACGGAGTGGCCGTGGAGGCGCTGCCCCCCACGGTCCGCGACGCCAAGTTCGACCTCGACCTGCAGATCGCCGAGGGCTTCGACGCCGAGGGACACCCCGCCGGTATGGAGGGCCAACTCGTCTACGCGGCCGACCTCTTCGACCACTCCACCGCCGAGGCCCTGACCGCCCGGCTGCTGCGCGTTCTCGACGCCGTGGCCGACGCCCCGGAGCGGCCCGTGCACACGGTCGACGTACTCGACGAGGCCGAGCGGCGGGCGGTGGTGGGGGAGTGGTCGCGGCGGCAGCCGCAGATCGCCGGCCCCGATGCCCGCGTCTTCGTCCTCGACGACCACCTCATGCCGGTTCCGCCCGGCGTCGCCGGAGCGCTCTACACCACCTGCGACGCCTCCGAGGACACCACGGTCGTCTGCCCGTTCACCGAGGAGGAGTCCGTCATGCGACTCACCGGCGCACGAGCCCGCTGGGACGACGAGGGCCGCCTGCACCTCGTGACGCCCGACGCCGACACCGAAGCCGAGACCGCACCGGGGCCGGACGCCCGGCCCTCCGATGCCCTCGCCCGGCGCGGCACGGGGCTGCGCGAGGAGCTGCTCCGTTCCGTCTTCGCGCAGGTGCTCGGCGTACCGGAGGTGAGCCCCGACGACGACTTCTTCGCCCTCGGTGGCCATTCCCTGCAAGCCGTGCGTCTTGTCAGCCGCATCCGGGCCGTCCTCGGCGTCGAACTGCTCATCCGGGACCTCTTCGAGACACCGACCGTCGCCGGACTGACCGCCCTGCTGGACGAGAAAGCGGGCGCTGGGGCGCGTCCGGGGGTGGTGGCGGGGGTGCGGCCGGAGCGGTTGCCGTTGTCGTACGCGCAGCGTCGGTTGTGGTTCGTGGACCGGTTGGAGGGTG
>NZ_JOGO01000163.1 GCF_000719475.1 Streptomyces sp. NRRL F-5630
GGGGTGGGGGAGCCGCGTGAGGTGGGGCCGAGGGGCTCGGGGCGGAGGCGGCTCCGCGAGGCCGATGGCGTGTCACCAGGCGTCTCCCCAGCCGTAAAAGACAGAGACCTGCCGTGAAAGACAGAGACCTGCCGTGAAAGACAGAGGCCCTGTCTCCGCCGCCGGGCGGAGACAGGGCCTCTTGGTACTGCGTACTAGGTCCGGGACCGGGAATCCGGTCCACCGCTCGCGAATGGGCTCCGCGAGACCGGTGTCAGAGCGCGCTGACGTTCTCCGCCTGCGGGCCCTTCGGGCCCTGGGTGACGTCGAAGGTCACGGCCTGGTTCTCCTCAAGGGAGCGGAAGCCGTTGGCGTTGATCGCGGAGTAGTGGACGAAGACGTCGGGGCCGCCGCCCTCCTGGGCGATGAATCCGAAGCCCTTTTCGGCGTTGAACCACTTCACGGTTCCGGTAGCCATAAGCCCTCCTTGGGCCAAAGGGTTGCCCTGCTCCAGAACCTGCACGTGCGATAAACAAATGCATACCCTGAAAACGACGAGAGCCCGCGGTCACATGCTCCGCAGGCTCTGTACTGCAAGGGAAACCAAACTGCAACTTGCGAGCGAGCCTAGCATGGGGCCGCCCGAAAGCGATAGAGGGCAAGATCACTTCACCCGGATGTCTGAAACCGGGTGAAGCCGTCTTGACATACGCGAAAGCGCAAGGTTCGCCCGAGCCTGCGGGCCCGCCCGTTTCCTTCCCCCTTTCGGGGGCTAGTCTCGCGATGTGGACCATTCTGACTTCCCCGCGCGCCCCGGCACCGCCCGCCCCCGCGTCGGGCACATCCAGTTCCTCAACTGCCTCCCCCTCTACTGGGGCCTCGCCCGCACCGGCACCCTCCTCGACCTCGAACTCACGAAGGACACGCCGGAGAAGCTGAGCGAACAGCTCGTCGGCGGTTCGCTCGACATCGCGCCCATCACGCTCGTCGAGTTCCTCAAGGCGAGCGACGACCTCGTGGCGCTCCAGGACATCGCGGTGGGCTGCGACGGCCCCGTCATGTCCTGCGTGATCGTCTCGAAGGGCCCGCTGGAGGACCTGGACGGCGCTCGCGTCGCCCTCGGCTCCACGTCCCGTACCTCCGTGCGCCTCGCGCAACTCCTCCTCGCGGACCGCTACGGCGTCACTCCCGAGTACTACACCTGCCCGCCGGACCTCGGCCTGATGATGCAGGAGGCCGACGCCGCCGTCCTCATCGGCGACGCCGCGCTGCGCGCCAACCTCCACGACGGGCCCCGTCTCGGCCTCCAGGTCCACGACCTCGGTCAGATGTGGAAGGACTGGACGGGCCTCCCCTTCGTCTTCGCGGTCTTCGCGGCGCGCCGCGACTACCTGGAGCGCGAGCCGGAGGTCGTCGCCGAGGTGCACCGCGCCTTCCTGGAGTCCCGCGACCTCTCGCTCGTCGAGGTCACCAAGGTCGCCGAGCAGGCGGCGCGCTGGGAGAGCTTCGACGCCGAGATCCTGGAGCGCTACTTCCGCACCCTCGACTTCCGCTTCGCGGGCCGGCAACTCGGCGGAGTCCGCGAGTTCGCCCGCCGGGTCGGCCCGACCACGGGATTCCCGGCGGACGTGCGGGTGGAGGTGCGGGAGCCCTGAGGGTGTCGGGCTGGTAGGTGGGGGGGCGGACCTTGTGGCGGTGGGGGGCCTCGGGGGCTGGGTCTGTGCTGCGGTGCGGGGGCGGCCCTGGGGGCCCCCCCCCC
>NZ_JOGO01000164.1 GCF_000719475.1 Streptomyces sp. NRRL F-5630
GTTCGGGGGCGGGGGCGGTCTCGGGGGGTTCGGGCTCCTCGGTGGCGTGGGTGGCTTCCGCGGCGCGGGGCGGGGGGACTGCGGGGATGTCGTGGTGGCTTCGGAAGGGCCGGGGCGAAAGGTTCATCGGGGGGTGTGTCCTTCCACGAGGTCGAGGAGGGCGGTGAGGTCCTGGGGGGTGGTGTGGGGGTTGAGGAGGGTGGCTTTGAGCCAGAGCCGCCCTTCGGCGTGGGCACGGCCGAGCACCGCGGTGCCTTCGGTGAGGAGGGTGCGGCGGAGCCGGGCGAGGTCGTGGTCGGTGGCGTGGGCGGGGCGGAAGAGGACGGTGCTGAGGGTGGGGGGCGCCCAGAGGTCGAGGTGGGGGCGGGCGGCGATGAGGGCGGCGAGGGTGCGGGCCTGTTCCTGGACGGTGTCGACGAGGTGGGCGAGCCCGTCGCGGCCGAGGGTGCGGAGGGTGACGGCGACCTTGAGGATGTCGGGGCGGCGCGTGGTGCGCAGGGAGCGGCCGAGGAGGTCGGGGAGTCCGGCGTCGGTGTCGTCGTCGGCGTTGAGGTAGTCGGCCTGGTGGGTGAGGGGGGTGAGGTCGTGGGGGTCGCGGGTGGCGAGGAGCCCGGCGGCGACGGGCTGCCAGCCGAGTTTGTGGAGGTCGATGGTGACGGTGTGGGCGCGGTCGAGGCCGGTGAGGAGGTGGCGGTGCGTGGGGCTGAAGAGGAGGGGGCCGCCGTAGGCGGCGTCGATGTGGAGACGGGCGCCGAACTCCTCGCAGACCCCGGCGAGTTCGTCGAGGGGGTCGATGAGTCCGGCGTCGGTGGTTCCGGCGGTGGCGGCGACGAGGACGGGGCGGCCCGGGTGGGCTTCGAGCGCGGTGCGGAGGTCCGCGGGGTGGAGGCGCCCGGTGGGGGTGGGGATGCGGTGGGCCGGGGCGAGGCCGAGGAGCCAGGCGGCGCGGGGCAGGGAGTGGTGGGCGTTCGCGCCGTGGAGGAGAAGCGGGTCGCGGTCGGGCGCGGCTTCGCGGGCGAGGAGGACGGCGAGCTGGTTGGCCTCGGTGCCGCCGGTCGTGACGAGCGCCTGGGCGGCGACGGCCTGGGGGTAGACCTCGGCGGCGAGGGTGTGGGTGACGTGTTCTTCGAGCGCGGTCGCGGCGGGTGCCTGGTCCCAGGAGTCGAGCGAGGGGTTGAGGGCGCTCGCGGCGAGGTCGGCGGCGGTGGCGACGGCGAGCGGGGGGCAGTGCAGGTGGGCCGCGCAGTGCGGGTGGGCGGGGTCGGCGGCGCCCGCGGCGAGGGCGGTGACGAGGGTGGCGAGGGCGGTGTGCGGGTCGGTGCCCGTGTCGGGGAGCACGGGGGTCGCCGCGGCGTGGAGCGCGGCGGCGACGGACGCCGGGCCCCCGGCGGGGAGGGGGCCCTTGCGGTGGTGGGTGCCGTCGGTGAGGGCGGCGAGGACGGTGTCGAGCAGCGGCCGCAGGGCCTCGGATCCGTGGGGGCCGCCGGACAGGGGCGGGAGGGTGCGGGGCATGACGACTCGTCCTTCGGGTCTGCGGGTCGGCGATCAGCCTGCCCGGCGCTGCGCGTGCGAGGTCCACAGAGCCCAACGAACGGAACCCGAAAGAGGTATGGGGGCGGAGTGAATCCACCTCCGGGCGGGGGTGGTCTGGTATAGGGG
>NZ_JOGO01000165.1 GCF_000719475.1 Streptomyces sp. NRRL F-5630
GGCGTGAGCTTGAGGATCGTTGTCTGTGTGAAGTACGTGCCGGATGCGACGGGTGACCGGCATTTCGCCGAGGACCTGACGTTGGACCGTGAGGATGTGGATGGTCTGTTGTCGGAGTTGGACGAGTACGCGGTGGAGCAGGCGCTTCAGATCGCGGATGCGGCCGATGACGCGGAGGTCACGGTGGTGACGGTGGGTCCGGAGGACGCGAAGGACGCGTTGCGCAAGGCGTTGTCGATGGGTGCGGACAAGGGCGTGCATGTGGAGGACGACGCTCTGCACGGGACGGATGTGTTCGGTACGTCGTTGGTGCTGGCGAAGGCGGTGGAGAAGGCCGGTTTCGATCTGGTGGTGTGCGGGATGGCGTCGACGGACGGTTCGATGGGGGTGCTTCCGGCGTTGCTGGCGGAGCGGTTGGGGGTGCCGCAGGTGACGTTGTTGTCGGAGGTGTCGGTGGGTGGTGGTGTGGTGCGGGGTCGTCGTGATGGTGACGCGGCTTCGGAGCAGTTGGAGGCTCAGTTGCCGGCGGTGGTGTCGGTGACGGACCAGTCGGGTGAGGCGCGGTATCCGTCGTTCAAGGGGATCATGGCGGCGAAGAAGAAGCCGGTGGAGTCCTGGGACTTGGAGGATCTGGGCGTCGAGGCGGGGGAGGTCGGGCTGGAGGGTGCGTGGTCGCGGGTGGAGGAGGCGGCGGCGCGTCCGGCGCGGACGGCGGGGACGATCGTGACGGATGAGGGGGAGGGGGGCCGGCAGGTGGCCGAGTTCCTCGCAGGCCAGAAGTTCATCTGAGTCCTGGGTCGTTGAAACCTCTCTTCCTTCTCTCTGGCTGGAGTGCATGAACATGGCTGAAGTTCTGGTGTATGTGGATCACGTGGATGGCGCGGTGCGCAAGCCCACGTTGGAGTTGCTGACGTTGGCGCGTCGTGTGGGCGAGCCGGTCGCGGTGGTGCTGGGTGCGGGTGCGGGGCAGGCGGCGGGGACGCTGGGTGAGCATGGTGCGGTGCGGGTGCTGACCTCGGAGGCCGCCGAGTACGGGGACTATCTGGTGGTCCCGAAGGTGGATGCGCTCCAGGCGGCTGTCTCTTCCGTCTCGCCGGTGGCTGTTCTGGTGTCTTCTTCTGCTGAGGGGAAGGAGATCGCGGCGCGTTTGGCGTTGCGGATCGGGTCGGGGCTGATCACGGACGCGGTGGATGTGGAGGCGGGTGAGCAGGGGCCGGTGGTGACGCAGTCGGTGTTCGCGGCGTCGTTCACGACGAAGTCGCGGGTGTCGAGGGGGGTGCCGGTGATCACGGTGAAGCCGAACTCGGCGCCGGTGGAGCCGGTGGCGGGTGCGGGTGCGGTGGAGGAGCTGTCGGTGTCGTTCTCGGCGCAGGCGTCGGGGACGAAGGTGGTCTCGCGCACGCCGCGTGAGTCTTCGGGGCGGCCGGAGCTGACGGAGGCGGCGATCGTGGTCTCGGGTGGTCGTGGGGTCAATGGTGCGGAGAACTTCGGGTTGATCGAGGCGTTGGCGGACGCGCTGGGTGGGGCGGTGGGTGCTTCGCG
>NZ_JOGO01000166.1 GCF_000719475.1 Streptomyces sp. NRRL F-5630
GGGGGGGTGGGGGTCTGCCCTGGGCCAGGCGCGGCAGGCGCGGCAGGCGGCGGAAGCGGGCGGGCCGGGCAGAAGGGGCGGGCCGGGCAGAAGGGGCGGCGGCGGCAGCCGAGCACGGGGCGTAAACGCGGGAGGCCGAGCACGCCGTGTGGGGGTGCGGCGGGCCGGGGGGCGGAAAGGCTGGCACAGGAGCCGCGCCCAAGCGCCGGACGAGGAAACGGGGTGGCACCCGACCGAGTTGCGCCGTGGCACCCCACGAAGCGGGGGTGGCGTCAAAGCCGCGCCTTGGCGCCCGACGAAGGAGGGGCAACGCCGGAGCTGTGCCGACGCGCCGCGTGGGGAGGGGCCGGGCAGACGGCGACGCGCAGGCGCCGGGTGCGAGGACTGAATTCGGAGCTTCGCCGCGCCGGGCAAAGGCGCTGGCAGAACGCTCAAGTCCCGCAGGCCGGCTGCATCACGGCGCCGGGCCTCGACTCCTCCGTGAGCCGGGCGCGTACCGCGCGGGCGGGCCCCGACCCCCGATCCTCAAGGCCCGGCCTGCGTCACCAGACGGGAATCACGCACGCCCCGCCCCGCTCACCTCCCGGTCAGTCACCCACCGGCCATGCCCCGCCCGCGTCCCCCTCCCGGCCGCCGGACCACAAGCAGCGCCCACCCGGCACCGACCCAGCCGCCGGGCCCCCAGAGCCCGCCCCTTATCGCCCCGCCGACGCGTCGCCCTGCCCGCAACAGCCGACACCCCCGAGCGCGCCGGCACCGAATTCCGTCTCCCCCAATTTCCCGCGCCGGGGCTTCCTCGCACCCCTTTCCCCCTCCCTCCGCGCCATTCGGCAACGTACGCCGTACAAGACGTGCGCCGCCCCCTTCCGCCCGGCACGGAGACGCCGGGAAATGGCCCAGAAAGGCAACAGGCATTCCCACGAGACGGGGCCCGCGCCGCCTCGGGCACCCACGACGTCGCCCCTATACCCGCCCCTATCCGGCAGCCCTATCCCCCGTTCCTATCGGGCAGACCAATCCACCCCCCGTCGACCAAGGGAATGCGCCCGGAGGAGTGAACGCATTCTTGACGACAAGCCGCAAATAGGGAAAGCGGAGCGACTACCGCACGACAGTACGTACGGCGCAGACACACCCGGACAGACAGCCGGGCAGGCGGGGCAGTCCGGCTCGCCCGTCAGCCCTATCCCGGCCGCCGCACTCCTCGACACGGGCGAGCAAGCACCCCCAGAACAGGCCGCCACCCCCGCGCTTTAGGAACTCCTCGACGGCGCCCTCCGCAGGACCCGTCCCACCCCACACCCCGCCGCACCGGCCTGACACGCCCCGCACTCTCAGCTCACCAAGGCACGCCGCACCCTCGACGGACCTCTCGAAAACCCCGCACGCTCAACGCCCTACGCGCCCTCAGCGCACCCAAGCACCCCGCACCCTCGACGCACCCGAGCCTTCAGCGCACCCCACCTCCCCGAGCACCCCGCACGCTCACGCCCCCCGCCCCCTCACCTCCCCCGAGGGTCCAGCC
>NZ_JOGO01000167.1 GCF_000719475.1 Streptomyces sp. NRRL F-5630
GGGGTGGGGCGGGGGGGCGGGGGGAGGCCCCCGAGGGAATCTAGGTTGTTTTCAGGGGGAGGAGGGCGCTGATGCGGAAGCCTCCCCCCGGGCGTGGGCCTGCGTCGAAGGTGCCGCCGACCATGCCGACGCGTTCGCGCATGCCGATGAGGCCGTGGCCCGCGCCGTCGGCGCCGCGGTCGGTGGCGAGTGCGGTGGGGGCACCGCGGCCGTCGTCCTCGATGAGGAGGCCGAGGCCGTCGTCGAAGTAGACGAGGCGGACGCTGGCTCCGGCGTCGGGGCCGCCGTGCTTGCGGGTGTTGGTGAGGGCTTCCTGCACGATGCGGTAGGCGGTGAGTTCGACGCCGCGCGGGAGTTGCCGTACCGCGCCCTCGATCCGGAAGTCGACGGGCAGTCCGGCGCCTCTGACCTGCTCGATCAGCTCGTTCATCTGGTCGACGTCGGGTTGGGGCACGTACTCGCCCGCTTCGCGGGGTTCGCCGGTGCGCAGTACGCCGAGCAGGCGGCGCATCTCGGCGAGGGCCTGTCGCCCTGTGGCGGAGATCGTCTCCAGGGCCGTGCGGGCCTGCTCGGGCGAGCCGTCGAGAACGTAGGCGGCGCCGTCGGCCTGGACGACCATGACGGAGACGTTGTGGGCGACGACGTCGTGGAGTTCGCGGGCGATGCGGGCGCGTTCGGCGGCGACGGCGATCTTCGCCTGTGCCTCGCGTTCCCGTTCGAGGCGGGCGGCGCGTTCTTCGAGGTGGGCGAAGTAGGCGCGGCGGGTGCGCAGGGAGTCGCCCATCACCCAGGCCAGGACGAACGGCACCATCAGGATGCCGGTGAAGAAGAGCGTCTCGGAGGTGCCGGCGGCAGTGGTGGGCCAGCGCAGTTGGGCGAGTGGGGCGGCGAGGAAGGCGCCGACGAGGGCGAGGCGTGAGGACCAGCGCGCGCCCTGGGACGCGGCCGTGTAGACCGCGACGAGGAGGGCGAAATCGCCGACGAAGACCTCCACGTCCAGGACAAGCTGGGCGACGCCGAGGACGACGGCGAGCAGCAGGACGCGTTCGGGGCTGCGGCGGCGCAGTCCGACGACGCAGCCGAGGCCGAGGAGGATGATGACGAACAACGGGATGCTGCGTTGCCCGTGCTGCCCCGCGAAGGTGAGGAGCGTCCCCACGACGAGGAGCCCGGCCCAGCACCCGTCGACCCACGAGGGGTGTCTGCGGATGAAGTCGTAGAGGCGCTGCACGTTGCCCAGCGTAGGAACGGGGACGAGGGGGAGGGGTCAGCCGAAGGGCCGATCCGGGAGCGATCACCGTACTCCCCAAGGTGGAGAAGCCCACCTCCGCCCCGGTCACCATACCCGCGCCGCGCCCTGCGCCAGCCGGTCACCGACCCACGCGGTCCCCTGCCCCGGAACCCCGCGCCGTCCCCTGCCCCGACCCCTCGCCGCCTCACTCCCCGGG
>NZ_JOGO01000168.1 GCF_000719475.1 Streptomyces sp. NRRL F-5630
GATGCGTGCCAATGATGGGGCGTTGGACCGGTTCACGCCGTTCCGGATGGAGCTGTGGAGCTTCATGGCGCAGACGGTGGGCGGCAAAAAGGTCCCGACTCCCGAGGACTACCGGGCCGTTCTGGACATCGCCGCGCAGACGTTGGCGCGGAAGCCGGGTGCGCGGCTGGGCGAGGACATGCCGGAGTTGTTCGTCCAGCATGCGTTGAAGCAGGTGACGCAGTTGGGTGCGGGCCTGGTGCGCAGTGTGCTGAGGCAGCCGGGTGCGGACTCGCCGGTGACGAAGAAGGCGGTGACGTGGGCGTTCTGGGCGGTGGCTGGTGCGGCGCGGCACATGGGCACGATGGATGCGGCGTTCACGGAGAAGCTGGGGCGCCGGATACTCCACATGTTCCCGGACGAGCAGTGGACTCCGGCGCGGAAGCAGGAGTTGTGGGTCCTGACGGCTCAGGCGATCGCGGCTGGTCTGGACCCGGCGGACTACTTCACGCTGGCCGCTTTCCACCTGGCGACCAAGGGCGCGTTCGGCCCGGCGCACCTTCTGCAAGAGGGTGGCAACGCGCGGGGTTACAACTGGAGCGGTACACCGGCCCCGGAGGGTGTGGACCTGCGGGTCGTCGGTACGCAGGACCAAGAGGGGGATGCGGCGTCCCGTAAGCAGTTCACTGCGCCGTGGGCGGGTGAGGGTGAGCCCGGTGAGGCGATGGTGGTGTGGACGGACACGGATGCCAGGGGTTTCCCGGTCCTGCACCTGCCGGGTATGCGGCCGTTCGCGGTGACGGACAAGGAGTTGCTGGCGCTGCTGGATCTGGCGCCGTTGCTGCGTGTGATGCCGCTGGGTGTTCCGCTGGTGTTCGTGGCATCGGGTCCGGGCAGCGGCACGGGCCGTTCGGTGGTGTGGGCGGAAGCGTTCTCCAACCGGACGGCACGTAATGGCTGGGCCTACAGCGGCCCGTTGACGATGGCCCCCGCCACGTCGGGCGCCCCATCGGACGCCACGCCAGGCGTCACATCGGCACCGTTGCGTCTGATCGGTCTGCCGGAGGCGGGTACCGGGCAGCCGGGGGTGTGGCGCAAGGCGTGGTTGCAGGGGCTCAACTCCAGCCTCCTGTTCACGGCCCCCTACGGGAACGCGGTGTTCTCCTCCCCGACGCCGACCATGCCCAGGACCCTCACCGCGCCGGAGGGTTCAGGGCCGTTGGTGCTGAGCCGGGATGAACTGGCGCGCCGGGTGCACGGCGTGGCTGGTCGGGGGCCGGCGCGGGGGTTGTCGGTCGAGCGGTGTCTCGTGCTGCTGCGGGGGCTGCGGGACGAGCTGTACCCCAAGGGTGTGCGTCCGGCGGCCACGGTCGACGATGCGGTGATCGACGAGCGGTCTGCCGCGTCGTCGCTGGTGATGGGTCCTGGTTGGCGGGTCCGGGCGCGGCGGCGTTCGTCCTGGCGCGGCGCCAGGGTGAGGCGCCCGGTCACGCGTGGGCGGCGTACCACCTCGGCGGGACCGAC
>NZ_JOGO01000169.1 GCF_000719475.1 Streptomyces sp. NRRL F-5630
TAAGCGCTGTCCCGTAATCCCACGAGGCTGAGGGTCATGCCGTGTCCGGGTCGGCGTCGATGGCACCGGCTGAGCGAAGCGAACGCCCGAGGTTTCCGGTGAGGATGCGGGGGTGTCGCCGCCACCACCACAGGTCGGGGCCGGGCAGCCTGTGGAACTGCTCGAGTGCTTGGCCGTCGTCGTCGATGGTCGCGGCCTTGTACTGAGCGTCCAGGGCTTTGATCCGCGGGGTCCAGAGCTGGACGATG
Source organism: Streptomyces sp. NRRL F-5630 (assembly GCF_000719475.1). Lineage (GTDB taxonomy): Bacteria > Actinomycetota > Actinomycetes > Streptomycetales > Streptomycetaceae > Streptomyces. The sequence continues at coordinate 249 of NZ_JOGO01000169.1, forward strand.
TGTTCGTCCAGCAGGAGCCACGCTTCGTGCAGCCAGTTTCGGCAGTAGAGGTCGTTGGTGTACTCGTAGATGTCGTCGCTGTAGCCGCGCTCGATGATGCTCACCAGGGCAGCCCACGCGTTCACCCTGTCAGTGACCGTGAATGCCGTCCGCCAGCCGCGCTGGTGCAACAGCTCTCCCACCTCGGTTTCAGTAGCCACGGGCGTGAGGCTCTCATGCCGAATCCGTCCGAGCGACCGATATATGTCCCGTCAGAAGCTGACGGCCCAGCAGCATGATCAAGATGAGACGATCTCGCCGTGGCTGGTGTGATCACGGCGTCCGAGCCGTCCTGGATAGCCCCGTTCAGCGGGCTGAGCCCGAGGCAGTTCAGGAAGCTGGTGACCGTTCTGCGGCGCCAGGGTGCGGACGCCGTCCGTAAGGGCCGGCCGTGGAGCCTTCCGCTGGAAGACCGGACCCTGCTGGTCGCGGCCTACTGGCGCACGAACCTGACCATGCGCCAACTCGCCCCGCTGTTCGGAGTCTCCAAGTCGGCAGCGGACCGCATCATCGACCATCTCGGGCCGATGCTCGCGCTCCAGCCCCGCATGAGGTTCGCCAGGAACACCGTGCTCATCGTCGACGGCACCCTGGTCCCCACCCGCGACCACACCATTGCCGAGCGGTCGAAGAACTACCGGTACTCCACCAACCACCAGGTCGTCATCGACGCCGACAGCCGCCTGGTCGTCGTGGTCGGCCGACCGCTCGCCGGAAACCGCAACGACTGCAAGGCATGGGAGGAGTCCGGCGCCAAGGCCGCCGTCGGCAAGACCATGACCATCGCCGACGGCGGCTACCAAGGCACCGGACTCGTCATCCCTCACCGCCGCGAGCGCGGCCAAGCCGGACTCCCGGACTGGAAAGAGGAACACAACAAGTCCCACAAGCAGGTCCGAGCCCGCGTTGAGCACACCTTCGCCCGCATGAAGACCTGGAAGATCCTCCGCGACTGCCGCCTCAAAGGCGACGGAGTCCACCACGCCATGCTCGGCATCGCACGCATGCACAACCTCGCCCTCGCCGGATAAGCGAGCGGGCCGTACAGAGGCCAGCCATGACCGAGGCAACCTGAAGATCATTTACGGGACAACACTTAG
>NZ_JOGO01000170.1 GCF_000719475.1 Streptomyces sp. NRRL F-5630
TGGCGGGAGTTCGCCCCCCCCCCCCGCTCGCTGGGGGGTTTGCCACGGGGGGGCACCCCCAGCCCCCCCGCCCGGTGGTACACCCCCCAGCGAGCGGGGGCGGGGGCAGACCTCCAGCCATGCGGGGGCGGGTGGCACGCCCCCCAGTTGGCTAGGCTCGCCGGACATGGAGATAGCAGTCGACGACCTGGCCGGTCCCGCCATCGCCGCCTTCCTGGAAGCCCACGTCTCGCAGCTTCGCGCCCTGTCCCCGCCCGAGAGCACCCACGCACTCGCCCTCGACGGCCTGCGCGTACCGGAAGTGACCTTCTGGACCGCGCGCGAGGAGGGCGAGATCGTCGGCTGCTGCGCCGTCAAGCGCATCGCCCCCGGACACGGCGAACTCAAGTCCATGCGCACCGATCCCGCCCGCACCCGCTCCGGCATCGCCTCCGCACTGCTGCGGCACGCGCTCGACGAGTCGCGGCGCGCCGGGCTGGAGCGCGTCAGCCTGGAGACCGGAGCGGACGACTTCTTCCTCCCGGCCCGCACGCTTTACGCCAAGTTCGGCTTCCGCCCCTGCCCGCCCTTCGGCGCCTACCGCGAGGACCCGCTCAGCGTCTTCCTTACCCGCACCCTCTGAGCCGCACGCCTCCCGCCCGCACGCCACCGTCCCGCTGTCTCTTCCCCTCTCGTCCCGCACCTCTCGCGCGTTCCGCACGTCTCGTGCCGCGTGTGGCGCGGCAGGTTATCCGCTCTTTCCACGACGCGCCGGGGATTCTCCTCAAGCCGCGCCGAAATGGTGAATCGCCCGGTGGCGCCATGGCGGCGTGCCCGGGCGGAGTGATGGACTCCTCCACGGCCTCGCCTCCGCGGGGAGCCTCCCGCTCCTGGGAGCCCCGCCGTCCGGCCCCCACCACCCCGGGGGCCGGACGGCGGGCAGGCGGGCGGCCACCGGAGGGCTGCGGCGGCGACGCGCGCCGCGCGGGGTGGAGCAGGACGAGTGACGACGAACGGGAGCGTGGACGAATGACCGAGCAGGACACGCGGGAACTGACCGGTATGTACGAGGCCCAGGACCACCTGGAGCGCCTCCGCGCCGCCCTCATCGCCGCCGGCATCAAGCTGCCGTCCCTCCGCCTCGACCTCCCCTCCTGCTCCGGAGAGGCGCAGACCCCTCTCCTCGACCTCGGCCGCGTCAACCTCGACACCGCCCGCGCCCTCACCGCCCTCGCCGAACGCGCTGCCCGCCCCGCCCCGGCCGACGCGACGAACCCCTGAGAGACGGCCGCTGCCAGGCGCGCGGCGCGAAGGCCCAGCGCTGCGTACGCCCACCGATGCGCAGGCCCCAGCGGCACAGATGCCCAGCGCGCCTCGGCCCCCCGCCCCGCCCCGGC
>NZ_JOGO01000171.1 GCF_000719475.1 Streptomyces sp. NRRL F-5630
CCCACCGACACCCCCCTCGACCTCGCCGGAATCGGCATCGGCCCCTTCAACCTCTCCCTCGCCGCCCTCGCCCACCACCTCCCCACCGGCACCGCCCCGCTGCGCACCGCCTTCTACGAGCAACGCCCCGCCTTCCACTGGCACCCCGGCCAGCTCATCGACGGCACCACCCTCCAAGTCCCCTTCCTCGCCGACCTCGTCACCCTCGCCGACCCCACCAACCCCTGGACCTTCCTCAACTGGCTCAAGGCGAACGACCGCCTCTACCCCTTCTACTTCGCCGAGCGCTTCCACATCCACCGCGCCGAGTACGACGCCTACTGCCGCTGGGTCAGCGAGAACCTCCCCGGCCTCCACTTCTCCCACCAGGCCGACGCCGTCCGCTGGAACGCCGACCGCTCCTGCTTCGAGATCGACTACACCCAGCTCGACGCCGACGGCGAGGCCCACGCCCTCGGCCGCACCCACACCCGCAACCTCGTCCTCGGCATCGGCAGCGCCCCCCACATCCCCGAACCCCTGCGCCCCCTCGCCGAATCCCCCCACGTCCCCGTCGTCCATTCCGCCGACTACCTCGGCCACCGCGAACAACTCCTCGCCGCCGGGCACATCACCGTCATCGGTTCAGGCCAGTCGGGCGCAGAGATCTTCCTCGACCTCCTCCGCCACCGTGCCCCCGGCCACGAACGCCTCACCTGGCTCGCCCGCACCCCTGCCTTCGCCCCCATGGAGTACTCGAAACTCGGCCTCGAACACTTCACCCCCGACTACACCCGCTACTTCCACGCTCTCCCCGAGGCCACCCGCGACCAGCTCACCGCCCAGCAGTGGCAACTCCACAAGGGGATCGACACCGAGACCATCGCCGCCATCCACGAGGAGCTCTACCACCGCACCCTGAACGGCGGCTGGCCCGACGCCACCCTCACCCCCGGCGTCAGCGTCCGCACGGCGGGCCGCGTCGCCACCACGCAGATCGAACTCCACCTCGAACACCGCGAACAGGGCACCCGCTCCCGCCTCACCACCGACGCCGTCGTCCTCGCCACCGGCTACCGCGAACGCCCCCTCGACCAGCTCCTCGCCGGACTCGACCCCTACCTGCACCGCGACGACGCCGAACGCCCCCGCGTCGACGCCCACTACCGCCTCCACCTCGACGAGGCCATCACGGCGACCGGCTCCCACGTCTACGTCCAGAACGCCGAACGCCACACCCACGGCGTCGGCGCCCCCGACCTCGGCCTCGCCGCCCACCGCAGCGCCACCATCCTCAACACCCTGACCGGCACCACCCCCTACCCGCTCCCCGCCCGCACCGCCTTCACCACCTTCGGCCTCACCCCCCACACCGCCCCAAGCC
>NZ_JOGO01000172.1 GCF_000719475.1 Streptomyces sp. NRRL F-5630
GTTGGCGGGGGTGGGGTGGCGGGCCCATTGGATGGTGCCCTGGCCGCCGACGCGGGTGGGTGGGGCGGCGATCCAGGCGCCCTCGGAGAGGGGCTTGAGGCCGAGGGCCCGGGGGGACCAGCCGAGCCCGCGGACCAGGTCGCCCGCCTTCGTCGCGCCGCCCGGCAGGACGAGGAAGCGCATCCGGCGGTCGGGGGCCCGGGTGACCGGGCCGGGCGTCATGCCCATGCGTTCCATCCGGGCCAGCGCGAGGAAGCCCGCCGTCTCCGGCACCTCGATCGCGTCGAAGCTGCGGCCGGTGGGCAGCAGGATCGCGGCGGTGGGCCGCTCCGCCCACAGCTCGCGGGCCACGCTGGCGCTGCCGGTCGCCTGCGTCGCCCAGTTCTTGTCCGCCGGGTGCGCTCCCGGGGCCGGGCAGCCGCGGTCGCCGCACGAGCAGCGCTCCACGCCCCCGGCCGTTTCGAGCCAGACGCCGGGGACGACGTCCCAGTGCCGGTCCTCGGTGTACCGCACCGCCGTATCGGGCAGCGGCTGACCGCGCTGCTGCGAGGGGATCGTGCCTGCTCCGGTCACACCGAGGGTCTCTTCCACGCTCAGCACAACTCCCGCCGGGAACCGGGGTTACGGCCGCATCGGGGCCCCGCGTGGCAGGCCGCGCGCGGGGAGGGGCACCGACCCGGGGTGCGGGGCGCACGGGGGCATCGCCGGGGGCGCGTGGGAGCCGCCGGAGCCGGGGGAGGGTACCCAGGAGGGAGTGACTTTCCGGAACCCCGGCGGATGGACTCGGCCCCGGGCATATGCGGACTCCGGCATGGGGTCCGGGAGGGAGGGGAGAAGGAAGCGGAACGCCGTCGTACGCACCGTCGGCGGGCTCGTGGGACGGCCGCCCGCAGACCGGCGGCCCGTGGATCGGCGGCACGTAGACCGGCCGAGCCGCAACCGGGCCCGGCGGCCGGTGAGGCGGACAGGCGGACAGAGAGGGGGCTCGCACCGCATACGAGCCGGCCCGCCCCGTTCGGGACCCGGGACGCCGCGAGGAGGAGGGCGGCGATCGCGATCACGACTAGAGCCGGCCCGCCCCGTACGAGGCCGAGACGACCCCGTACGAGGCCGAGACGACCCCGTACGAGGCCCGGTACGACCCCGTACGAGGACGGTGCACGACTCCGCGCCAGGGATGGCACGACCCCGTACGAGGACGAGGTACGACCCCGTACGGAACGCCGCCCGTCCGCGTACCGCCCCCGCACCCCGCCCCAGCGCACCGCCCACCCCTGCCCCCTCCCCCCGCCCACACCCGCAACCAACCCCGCTCGCCCAGCCGCACCGCGACGG
>NZ_JOGO01000173.1 GCF_000719475.1 Streptomyces sp. NRRL F-5630
CTTGCGTTCTAGTGGTTGTCGCAACACCCCAGTTCAGGGGATGCGATGGACTTCGAGGTCCGGAAGGTCCGCAAGGCTCATGGGCCTGTGAAGTTGCGGCGGGAGCGGGAGCGATACTTCCTGCTTGTGCGACAGGGCTTGAGCAACAAAGAGGCGTCCCGGCTGGTGGGCGTCAACGAGCGGACCGGACGTGAGTGGCGTAACGGCCGGAGTGATCCGGCCAGGTTTCGGGCGCCCGCCCAGCAAGGGCGGGCGCCCGTTGCCGCGTCGTCGGGCCGGTATCTGCGCGACGATGAACGCCTTCACATCGCTGACCGGCTACGGGAGAAGGCCACCATCCGCGCGATCGCCGCGGAGCTGGGCCGCAGCCCGTCCACGGTCAGCCGGGAGATCCACCGCAACCGCACCACGGATCCTCGCGGACAGTGGCACTACCGCCCCCACGCGGCCCAGGCCCGTGCCGACGCCCGCCGGCCCCGTCCCAAGACGGGCAAGATCGCGCGGAACGCTGAGCTGCGCGACTTCATCCAGCAGCATCTGGCCCTGCGGTGGAGCCCGGAGCAGATCTGCAACGCTCTGCGTGCACAGTTCCCCGACCGGCCGGAGATGCACGTGGTTCACGAGACGGTCTACCAGGCCCTCTACGTCCAGGGCCGTGGTGAACTACGCCGTGAAGTAACCCGGGCCCTGCGCTCGGGCCGCGCGCGCCGCAGGCCCCAGCGGCAGGCCGCTTCCCGGCAGCCACGCTTTACCCACCCGATGGTCATGATCAGCGAACGGCCCGCCGAGGCAGAGGACCGGGCGGTTCCCGGCCACTGGGAAGGCGACCTCATCATCGGGAAGGACAACGGCTCGGCGATCGGCACCCTCGTGGAGCGCGCCACCCGTTACGTGATGCTCGTCCACCTGCCCGACGGCCGCAGCGCGGAGCACATGCGCGACGCGCTGGTGAAGACGGTGAAGACCTTGCCGTCACACCTCACACGCTCGCTCACCTGGGACCAGGGCTCCGAAATGGCCGCTCACCACTCCTTCAGCATCGCCACAGACGTCCCGGTCTACTTCTGCGACCCGGCCAGTCCCTGGCAGCGTGGCTCGAACGAGAACACCAACGGCCTGCTCAGGCAGTACTTCCCCAAGGGCACCGACCTGTCCGTGCACACGCCTGAGCACCTGGCCGCCGTCGCCGCCGAACTCAACGGCCGCCCACGCAAAACGCTCAGCTGGGAAACCCCAGCCGAGCGCCTGCATAAACTACTCGCCGTCTAACACAACCGACCACGTGTTGCGACGATCCCCAGAAACCGCC
>NZ_JOGO01000174.1 GCF_000719475.1 Streptomyces sp. NRRL F-5630
GGGCCTTGACCCCGGATCTTGGACACACGAGACACTGGATCCTGAGGATCTGAGAACGGACATCTCGTGGTCATGAAGAACTATCCGCCGCAGTTCAAGGCGGACGCGGTCGCGCTGTACGAGTCGCGGCCCGAAGCGACGATCAGGTCGGTCGCCGCTGACTTGGGAATCAACCCGGAGACGTTGCGGAACTGGGTCAGGGCGGCCGGTGCGAGTCGGCCGCGGGGCCGCCGGGCCGAGGCATTCGTCGAGCCGCCCACTGCGCTGGAGGCGGAGAATGCCGCCCTGCGCAAGAAGATCCGCGCGCTGGAGGAAGAGCGCGAGATCCTACGGAAAGCTGCGAAGTATTTCGCCGGGGAGACGCGCTGGTGAACCGCTTCCAGTTCGTCGCCGACCACCAGCGCCGCTACGGCGTGAAGCGGCTGTGCACCATCCTGGGCATCGCCCGATCCGGCTTCTACTACTGGCGCCGCACCGCCGCCGACCGGGCCGCCCGGCAAGCGGCCGACGCCGGTCTCGCCGCACGGATACGGGCGGTGCACCGCGAGTCGGACGGCACCTACGGCGTCCCCAGGATCACCGCCGAGCTCCGCGAGGACGGCGAACGCGTCAACCACAAGCGGGTCGCACGTGTGATGCGGAGCATCAATCTGGCCGGCCTGAGGCTGCGGCGAAAACACCGCACCACGACTCCGGACCCGGCGGCGGCGAAGGCCCCGGACCTGATCGGCCGCGACTTCACCGCACGTGAGACGAACACGAAGTACGTCGGTGACATCACCTACCTCCCCCTGGAGAACGGGAAGTTCCTCTACCTGGCCACCGTCATCGACCTCGCCTCACTGCGTCTGACCGGCTGGGCGATCGCGGACCACATGCGCACCGATCTCGTCGTCGACGCGCTGGCCGCCGCCGAACGCACCCGCGGCAGCCTCGCCGGAGCGGTCCTGCACACCGATCACGGCGCTCAGTACACCAGCCGGGCCTTCGCCGACGCCTGCCACCAGGCCGGCGTCCGCCAGTCCATGAGCACGGTCGGCTCCAGCGCGGACAACGCACTCGCCGAGTCCTTCAATGCGACGTTCAAACGCGAGACCCTCCAGGGCCGCAAGCACTGGGCCGACGAGCGCGAGGCCCGGCTCGACGCGTTCCGATGGCTGCACCGCTACAACGTCCGCCGCCGTCACTCCCGCCTCGGACACCGCAGCCCCATCGCCTACGAGAACGCCTTCCGAACGACATCAACTACGCTGACGCAAGCCGCATAACCCGTGTCCAGGAACCGGGGTCAAGGCCCG
>NZ_JOGO01000175.1 GCF_000719475.1 Streptomyces sp. NRRL F-5630
CCTAGGGCGTCTCTTTCGGATCTTGGTTCAGAAGGGTCTGCACGTGGCCTGCCCGCACCTATATTGGCGAGGTGGATCAAGCCGAAGCGAGCGGTCAGGTGTGGAGGGGCGAGGTTCGCGTACGTCCGACGGCTGTGCAGGATCGGGACGCGTTGGCACGGCTTGTCGAGGTTGACGCAGACCCCTTCGAGGTCGAGTTGTACGAGCGTGCGGCTGATCCCCAGGTGCTTTCGATCGATCGCGCTCAGAGGTCGCGGGCTGGGCAGTACGCCAGGCATGTGCGGCGGCTTCGCGAGCGTCAACAGCGCCAAGGAGGTTGAGCAGTAGCCTTCGGATCATCTGATCGTTGGTCCGGGTGTGTCGTTGACTGACGCCCAGTGGGCACGCATCGAGCCGTTGCTGCCGGACAGGACACCTCGACGGGGTGGCCGGTGGCGGGATCACCGGCAGGTGATCGACGCGATCGCGTTCAAGTACCGGACCGGGACGCCGTGGATGGACCTGCCCGAACACTTCGGGTCGTGGAAGGGTGTCCACAACCGGCTGCGGAAGTGGGCCGCTGACGGCACCTGGGAGAAGGTCTTCACGGCCCTCCTCGCCCAGGCCGACGCTGAAGGCGACCTCGACTGGGTCGTTTCGGTCGACTCCACGATTGTCCGAGCTCACCAGCACGCCGCCGGGGCCCGTCAAAAGGGGCCCCGGAAGGCGAGCCGCCCGACCATGCCCTCGGACGCTCCCGCGGCGGACTGACCACCAAGATCCACCTCGCCGCCGACGGACGCTGCCGACCGCTCGCCTTCGTCCTCACGCCAGGCCAGGCTGGTGATGCGCCAGCATTCGCACAGGTCATGGACCGATTGAGGGTGCCCCGGCGGGTCGGCCGCCCCAGAATCACGCCGGATGCGGTCCTGGCTGATAAGGCCTACTCGTCCCGGGCGATCCGCCGTCACCTACGTCGGCGTGGGATCCGGGCAGTCATCCCACAGCCCGCGGACCAGGCCGCCAATCGCAGGCGCCTGGGCAGTCACGGCGGTCGCCCGCCGGCCTTCGACCGCGAGGCATACAAGCAGAGGAACACCGTCGAGCGCTGCATCAACAAGCTCAAGCAGTGGCGCGGCCTGGCCACTCGCTACGACAAGACCGCCACCATCTACCTTGCCGCACTCCATCTCGCTGCCATCTTCATTTGGTCAGCGCGGTGATCCAGAGGAAACGGCCTAG
>NZ_JOGO01000176.1 GCF_000719475.1 Streptomyces sp. NRRL F-5630
GTGGAGGAGATCGACTTTCCACCGGACGTCCGGACGATGCTCTGGATCCTGCTGGGCGAAATGCCTTTGCAGGCCAGGGAGAATCTGGCGTGGGAAAGTCGTAATCTCTACCTTTCCCTTCAGAGGGGTCTGATCGACCTGCGCTCTGCCGCGCGGGAGACGATTCAGATGGTGGAGGAGGCGTTGCCGCCGGAGGTGGCGCAGCCGTACATCGAGAGTGTGCGGATGCTCACCGATATGCCCAACGGCGGCGACCCCGTCCAGAAGCTGCTTTTTCAGCTGGACGAGATGGCCAATGGCCAGATCAATTACTCGCAGAACATTCAGGCGTCGAAGTGGGAGATCATCTCCGAGATCATCCTGCTGATCGCGGAGCTGGCGATTCTGGCGGCGCTGATGGCGTTCACCGGTGGTGCGTCGGTGTCGCAGATGTTCCTGGCGAGGGCCCGGAGCAAGCTGGCGATCTTGATGATCGTCGACCGGCTGGTGCGGATGACGCACATCGCGCCGACCCTCGGGGAGGCGATCGAGGAGGCCATGGTCACGCTGGCGAACCGGCTGGCGCAGATGGGCCTGAACACCGGTGCCCGCAGGCCCGGCGGGGTGGACTGGAAGGACGTCGGGGTCTCGGCGGCGTTCGGTGCGCTCACCGCCGGTTTCATGGAGTTCCTCGAGAAGATCCTGAAGCCGGTCAAGAACTTCTTCAAGGACCTCCTGGGGGATGTGTTCGACAAGTTCAAGATCAACCGGGACAGTCTGCTGTTCAAGGGGCTGGTGAACGGCCCGCCGGTGGTCGTCACCTCTTTCGTGGTCGGTGGTACCGCGGAGAGCGCGGCCGAGGTCATCATCAACGGGGCCTTCTACGACAAGTGGGAGTTCAAGTGGGAGACCTTCGTCGGGTCCGGTACCAGCACCCTGTTCGACCTGGGCGCGGGGCTGGCCCTCGGCGCCGGTGCGATCCAGATCTACAACAAGTACTTCGACGACAAGGTCAAGTTCACCGATCACAACAAGCTTCCCGGCCCCAACGACCCGCTGGGCACCGGGGACGGGGACCCGAAGCCCCCGGTGTCCGAGAAGCCGCACGGGGGCCCCGGCGGTGCGAACGTCAAGGGCACGACGGTCAAGAGCGACCTCTTCACGCCCGGCCCGGCGCC
>NZ_JOGO01000177.1 GCF_000719475.1 Streptomyces sp. NRRL F-5630
CTCCCCCTCCCCCGCCCCGGCCCCCGCCCCCAGTGGGAAACTGGTCACGGCGCCCCCACATCCGGGCGCCGTGACCACAGCACGGCGGGCCCCCAGGGTCCGGCAGGGGAGGCGGACGATGGACGAGGCTCGGGCGCGCGAGGTGCTGGGCTCCGCGGGGCTCGACGCGGGCGCGGAGCTGATGGTGCTCGGCGAGAACGCGGTCTTCGCCTCCGGGGACCTCGTGATCAAGGTCGGGCGGGCGCCCGAACTGCTCGAACGGGCGCAGCTCGCGCTCCGTATCGCGGACTGGCTCAAGGAGAGCGGCGTCCCCGCCGTGCGCGCCGCGCGCTCCGAGCCGCTGCTCGTCGAGGGGCACCCCGTCACGCTGTGGGAGCGGCTGCCGGAGGCGAGCAGGCCCGCGACGCCCGCCGACCTCGCGAGTCTCCTCCGCCAGGTCCACGCGCTGCCCGCCCCGGCCTTCGCCCTGCCCCGGCGGGAGCTTCTCGGCGGCGTCGAGCGCTGGCTGCGCCTGGCGGGCGACGCGATCGACCCGGCCGACGCGGCTTTCCTGCGCGAGCGCCGCGACGGCTTCGCCCCTGCCGCCGCCGCGCTCACCCCGCACCTGACCCCCGGCCCGATCCACGGTGACGCCCTGCCGCGCAACGTGCTCGCCGGGCCCGACGGGCCGGTCCTCTCGGACCTGGAGACCTTCTCCTTCGACCTGCGTGAGCACGACCTCGTCGTGATGGACCTCTCCCGCGACCGCTACGGCCTCCCCGCCGAGGCGTACGAGGACTTCGTACGGGCCTACGGCTGGGACGTCCGCGAGTGGGAGGGGAGGCTCACGCTGCGCGGGGCGCGTGAGACGGCGAGCTGCGCGTGGGTGGCGCAGCACGCGCCCTCGAACCCGGCCGCGCTGACCGAGTTCCGGCGCCGCGTGAACTCGCTGCGGGACGGCGACACGACGGTGCGCTGGTACCCCTTCTGAGACCGGAGCCGGGCAGCCCGCCAGGTGCGGAGAGGGACGACCGGCGGCACGAAGCCCCCGGCGTCCAGCAGCCCGATACGTGCCTCACCGCCCCGAACCCCAGGCTCTACGCGCACGCCCCACCCCACCCGCACGAGCACGCCCCACCCCTACACGCACACCCCCGACAC
>NZ_JOGO01000178.1 GCF_000719475.1 Streptomyces sp. NRRL F-5630
CTAGGTGTATTGACCCGGAGCGTTGTTGACGCGGCTGATCGGAGGTTGGCCTCCGAGTGCGGTGTGGCAGCGGTGGTGGTTGTAGGTGTGGAGGAAGTCTGCCAGGGCCGTTGTCCGCTCGTGGTTGGAGGTGTAGGGCCGCAGGTAGGCCCACTCGTCCAGGAGTGTCCGGTTGAAGCGTTCGACCTTGCCGTTCGTCTGCGGCCGGTAGGGGCGGATCTTCTTGTGGGCGATACCGGCTGCGGCGAGGGTCTGGGTGAAGAGTCTGGCCTTGTAGCAGGCGCCGTTGTCGGTCAGGACGCGCTCGACCCTCACGCCGTGAGCGGCGAAGAAGGCGTTCGCCCGCTGCCAGAAGGCGATCGCGGTGTCCTTGCGCTCGTCGGCAAGGACCTCGCTGTAGGCCAGACGGGAGTGGTCGTCGACGGCGGAGTGGATGTAGCTGTAGCCGATCACCGGCTTGCTACTCCTGCGCTCGCTGGTGGTGGCCTGGCGGTTGCGGTCGCCGGCTGTTCTGCCGACGGTGCGCCAGCCGCCGCCGTCGGGGATGTTGCCGAGCTTCTTGATGTCGACGTGGACCAGTTCGCCGGGCCGGGTCCGCTCGTACCGGCGGATCACCCGTCCGGTGGGGCGGTCGAGCCAGGCCAGCCGGTTGATGCCGTGGCGCGTCAGGATCCGGTGGACCGTCGAGGCCGGCAGGCCCAGGATGGGTCCAATGCGGGCGGGGCCGAGTTTGCGGTCGGTCCGCAGGCGGCAGGCCCGGGCCTCGATCACGGCGGGCGTACGGTGCGGGGTCGTGTGCGGCCTGCTCGGGCGATCATGGAGGCCGGCTTCGCCTTCGGCCCGCCAGCGGCGAACCCACTTGTGGGCGGTGGGGCGGGATATACCCATCTCAGCAGCGACGTGCGCGACAGGCCGACCGGACTGGACACGTTCGACCAGGATCCGCCTGCCATGAACCGTCAGCCGGGCGTTACGGTGAGACACGAAGACCTCCGTGTGCGGTGCAGCTTAGACACCTCCACCACACCGGAGGTCTTCGTCATGATCAAGACCTGACCCGCGTTAACAACGCTCGTGATCAATACA
>NZ_JOGO01000179.1 GCF_000719475.1 Streptomyces sp. NRRL F-5630
CGCATAAGGTGCGCCACGTGGACGAGCACCCGACGACCGAGCCCACCCCGGCACCCGACCCCACCCCGGCGACCACCCCCGCACCCGCACCCACGTCGGCCCCCGCCCGGCAGCCGACCGCCGACTCAGCCCCGGGCCAGAACCCGGCGCCGCACCCCGACCCGGCAACCCCGGCTCCACCCGCAACCCAGGCGACCCAGGCCGTTCCTGCGCCCCCCGCAGCCCCGGCAGCCCCGGCAGCCCCGGCAGCCCCGGCAGCCCCGGCAGCCCCGGCCAAGGAGTACCGCACCACCGAGCTGGCCGAGGCAGCCGGCATCACCATCCGCACCCTGCGCTTCTACCGCGAGCGCAAGTTGCTCGCCGCGCCCCGCCGCGAGGGCAGGATCGCCTGGTACAACGAGCACCACCTCGCCCGCCTGCGCACCATCGCGGCGCTCCTGGAGCGCGGCCACACCCTCAACGGCATCGCCGAACTCGCCGAGGCCTTCGAGCACGGCAGGGACGTCGCCGATGTCCTCGGCGTCGGCGAGACCCCGACCGAGGAGACCCCGGTCCGCCTATCGCCCGAGGAGCTGGCCGACCACTTCGCGGGCGAGGTCACCCCGGAGAACCTCGCCGCCGCACTCGACCTCGGCTACCTCGCCGTCGACGGGGACACGATCGTCCACATCAGCCGGCGCCTCCTCGAAGTCTCCACGACCCTGGTCCGCGAGGGTGTCCCGCTCGCCACCGTCCTGGAGGCGGGCCGCCAGGTCCGCGTCCACGCCGAGGCCCTCGCCACCCTCTTCCTGGAGACCCTCCGGCCCCACGCGCTCGTCACGGACCCCGACAAACTCCGCCCGCTCGCCAAGGCCGTCATGGACGCCGAACTCTCCCTCGCCCTCGACCGCCGCCTCACCGATCCGGCCCCGGCACCGGCACCGACCCCGGACACCGAACCCGTGCCCGGAGCCGGACCCGGCCCCGACCCCGAGGCCCCGTAAGGCCCGTCCCCCTCACCCCCCTCCCGCCCGACCACGCCGCACCCGCACCTCGAAACAGGAACGCTCCCCACC
>NZ_JOGO01000180.1 GCF_000719475.1 Streptomyces sp. NRRL F-5630
GAAAGGGCTGCCAGCAGTTGGGGAGTCGGACCGGACCCTTCGCCGGTATCGGCATAGGGGTGGGTCAGGGGGACGACGAGGGCGTTGGCGTCAAGGAGATCGGATACGAGCACTTTGACGGCGGTCACGGGTCGGCCGAGTCGGCCCGCCAGTTCGACCACCGACCGTCGGCGCTGCCGGCACAGGGCGAGAATCTCCCCGCACTCCTCGGCCTGCGCCGGGCCGGGCCTGCCCGGCCCGGCTTCCAGCACGGTTTCCAGACCGAGCAGGTGCCGCGGCTTGGTACGCCCGCGCGTGAGGGTGTAGGTCCGCACGAACGCCGACTCCTCGGCCGCGGCCGCGCGACCGAACGTGGTCACCGGACCTCTCCGCCCGTGCCGACACGGACGGGGGTCACCATGTACGGAGCGAACCTCTGGACGAGGCGGCCCATCTCGAACCCGACGGTGCCCGCGTCGGCATCCCTGGTGGCGATGACGGCGAGGATGGTGTGCACCTCACCGCGTTCGGCACCGGGGTGGGTGTCGAAGACCGCGCTGCGCCCAGCGCTCTGGACGAAGAACAGGCAGTCGTCCCGCTCGATGATGACCTGCCGCGCCTGCCTCTTCTTGTGGCTGGGGCCGGTGATATTCGCCGCGAGGGAGGCAACCCCGCTGAAGGCGGCGGACAGCTCGTCCGCCCAGTCCTTGTCGACGTCACTGTCCAGCAGCCGTAGTCCGTCGCGCGAGAGCAGGACGGCGTGCGTGACACCCAGCGTCTCGGAGGTGAACTGACGGAGCAGCCAGGCCATGTCGTCCCGCTGTCCGCTGGTGGTCGTCGCGGATGCGGGCGTGCCGTCGGTCACGTTGCTCATCGTGGGGTGGGTGCTCATAAGGGTCGCTCCAGAAGGGGGAAGGGCCAGCCGATGTGCCGGGCCACCGGGAACGGACGGGTCAGGGGGTGGGGTGTTCTACCGAGGCAGGAGGGGAGCCAGCGGCGCCGCCGGCCTGGAGGCCGTTGCGGAAAGCGGCTGCGAGCCCGGGCGTCGCTGCGGCTAGGGGCGTCGCTGCGGCTAGGGGGGTTTGCTCCCGCTCGTGTGGCGGACGGAAAGACTTCGTCCGGCTTCTCCGGGTGGGCAGAGGGGGCGCGTCAGCCGAATGGCCCGCCTCCACGGTCGATACCTCAGCGGTGCCGGGATGTGCGCCCCGTGCTGCCCGCAGAGCGGCGGGAGTCGCGGCGACCTGCTGCGGCTGCGGCCCGGAGACGCG
>NZ_JOGO01000181.1 GCF_000719475.1 Streptomyces sp. NRRL F-5630
CCACCACCCCGCCCGCCAACCCCTCGGGACCCGCCGGTGAACACCCCGCCCCCCGACCCCTCCTCGCGCCCCGCCCGCCTCGACGTGGGTGTCGTCGGCGCGGGACGTGTCGGCCCCGCGCTCGCCGCCTCGCTCGCCCTCGCCGGGCACCGCCCCGTCGCCGTCTCCGGCGTCTCCGACGCCTCCCGCAGACGTGCCGCGAGCCTTCTGCCCGATGTCCCCCTCGTCACCCCCGACGAGGTCCTCGGGCGCGCCCAGCTCGTGCTCCTCACCGTTCCCGACGACGCCCTGCCCGGTCTCGTCGCCGGGCTCGTCGAGACCGGCGCGGTCCGCCCCGGCCAGCTCCTCGTGCACACCTCGGGGCGGTACGGGACCAAGGTGCTCGATCCGGTCGTCCGCGCCGGAGGGCTGCCGCTCGCGCTGCACCCGGTCATGACCTTCACGGGCACGCCCGTGGACGTGCAGCGCCTCGCGGGCTGCTCCTTCGGCGTCACCGCGCCCGAGGAACTGCGGCTCGCCGCGCAGGCGCTCGTCATCGAGATGGGCGGCGAGCCCGAGTGGATCGCCGAGGAGGCCCGCCCGCTCTACCACGCGGCCCTCGCCCTCGGCTCGAACCACCTCGTCACCCTCGTCGCCCAGGCCATGGACCTGCTCCGCACCGCCGGGGTCGACGCGCCGGACCGCATGCTCGGACCGCTCCTGGGCGCGAGCCTCGACAACGCGCTGCGCTCCGGGGACGCCGCACTCACCGGACCCGTCTCGCGCGGGGACGCGGGCACCGTCGCCGCCCACATCGAGCAACTGCATGCGCATGCGCCGCAGACCCTCCCCGGCTATCGGGCCATGGCCCGCGCCACCGCCGACCGCGCGCTCAGCCACGGACTCCTCAAGCCGGAACTCGCCGAAGACCTCCTCGACGTCCTCGCCGAGCCCCCGCACCCCCGCACGGACCCGCCGCCCACGGACCCGCCCCGCACGGATCAGCCGCCCACCGACCCCCCACCCACGGACCCCCCGCACTCCGGAGG
>NZ_JOGO01000182.1 GCF_000719475.1 Streptomyces sp. NRRL F-5630
GGTGAGGTGTGTTGGCCTTGCTCACGGCGGCCTTCAGATGTTGGCGGTGCGGTCGGAGACGAGGCCGGCGATGGCGCGGTAGGTGGCGGGTAGGCGGTCGCGGCGATGCGTCCAGCGGGCCAGTTGTTTCCAGCGTTTGTGGTCGGCGAGGGCGTGTTCGACGGTGATGCGGTCGGACGAGTGGTCGTGTCGGTCGCGTTCCCACTGCTCGACTCTGCCGGGCAATGCTCCCGGCCGGGGTTTTCTGGGTGGTGTGATCGCTTGTCCGCGGTGGTCGCGGCTCAGGCCGAGGTAGCCGTCGTCTAGGAGAACTTCGACACCGGGGAAGTGCTGGAAGCAGATGTCGATGCCTTCATTGCGGGCGGCCGTGGCGTCGTGCATACGTCCAGGCCGCAGGGCATCGGTCCATAACGTGCGTCCTCGCCAGTCGGCGATCACAGTGGCCTTCATGGTGTTCTGCTTCTTCTTGCCCGAAACGAACGCGCGTCGGCCGCCGCGGCTGGCCGGTGGCCTGCGGACCTGGATCTCGGTGGCGTCCAGCCGCAGCTCGACACCTTCGGCCTGGGCGTAGGCAAACACGTCCGTCAGTGTCCGAAGACGCAGGCCGGGGCGGTCGGGAACCGCGCATCCCCGCTCCGCCAGCAGCGTGCGCACCTCTCCGATCGCCCGGGTGACGGTGGAACGGTCGACACCGAACAGCAGCCCCAGCACCGAGTGCGGCAGGTCGTGCCGCAGATGGATCAGCGTGGCCACCAGCCGGTCGACGAACACCAGCTGATGGCTGGCGCCGGCACCCGCAGCCCGCTTCCTGGCCCCGCCCCGAGCAGCATGACGGCGGCCCTCGACGCCGGCCTGCCACGGCTCGGCCAACTCTTCGACCAGGCACGCAAGATGAAACCGAGAGAGTCCCGTGAACAGCTGATGCGCCAGCACCGCCCGATTGACCATGATCGCCACAGCCGGATCA
>NZ_JOGO01000183.1 GCF_000719475.1 Streptomyces sp. NRRL F-5630
TACGAGCGCCCGGCGCGTCTCCCGCTGTCGTACGCGCAGCAGCGCCTGTGGTTCCTCAACCGCTTCGAGGGCGGCTCAGCCACCTACAACATGCCCCTCGCACTGCACCTCACCGGCACCGTGGACCCAGAGGCGCTGCGGGCCGCATGGACGGACGTCGTCACGCGGCACGAGACACTGCGGACAGTGTTCGGGGAACACGACGGCGACCCCGTGCAGGTGATCCTCGACGCGGAGACCGCCGCCGAACGCATCCTGAGCACGGAGCACCTGGCACCCAGCACGGACACACACGCCTGGGTCCAGGAGATCACCGGCCGCGGCTTCGACGTGACCACGGATCTCCCCGTCCGAGTCGTCCACGGCATCCTCAACGACACCGAGTCCGTACTCGTCATCGTCCTGCATCACATCGCGGGCGACGGCTGGTCCCTCGCCCCCCTCGCCCGCGACCTCTCCACCGCCTACAGCGAACGCCTCACCGGCCACGCACCCACCTGGGACGAACTCCCCGTCCAATACGCCGACTACACCCTCTGGCAACGCCACCACCTCGGCACCCCCGACGACCCCGCGAGCATCCTCACCGCCCAGACCGACCACTGGCGCACCACACTCACCGGAGCACCCCCCGAACTCCCCCTCCCCCACGACCACCCACGCCCCGCCCACCCCACACACGCCGGAGCCACCATCGCGTTCCGCATCCCGCAAGAACGCTACGACGCCCTCACACACCTGGCCAAACAACACGGCGTCACCGTCTTCATGGTCCTCCAAGCCACCACCGCCCTCACCCTCAACGCCTTCGGCGCCGGCACCGACATCCCCCTCGGCACACCAGTCGCCGGACGCACCGACGAAAACCTCAAAGACCTCGTCGGCTTCTTCGTCAACACCCTCGTCCTGCGCACCGACCTCACCGGCAACCCCACCTTCCAG
>NZ_JOGO01000184.1 GCF_000719475.1 Streptomyces sp. NRRL F-5630
CCCCCGAATCCCGTCCCCCCTCCCTCCACCGGTTAGCCTGGCCGCCGCACCCTCTCCTCCCCACCGGGCGTGCGTGCTCCGCCCGCGCCCGGCGCCCGGGTGGCCGCGCGCATGGTTCTGCCCACAGTTCGGGGTCATCGGGTGGTGGGAGGGCGGCGCGGCCTCGTACCGTACGGAACCAGCCACGTCCGTACGCGCGGACGGGCCGTGCCGGCGCGGCATGGTGAACGGCAGGGCGTGATCTACGGGATGGGGGGCGGTCAGCGGGTATGTCCAGGGAATTCCAGCGCGGCCACAAGGCACGTGTCAGTGACCTCACAGCGGGGACGGATCTGTACATCGGGGTGCGGATCGGCGGCCCCGGGCTCACCTTCGACATCAGCTGCTTCGGGCTGGACGCCGAGGAGCAACTCTCCGACGACCGGTACTTCATCTTCTTCAACCAGCCGAAATCGCCCGAGGAGTCCCTTCAGCTCCTCGGTCCGCAGGCCGGTGACACCGAGTCGTTCCGGGTGACGCTCGACCGCGTGCCCGAGCGGATCAGGAAGCTCTCCTTCACCGCGACCATCGACGGTGCCGGGCAGATGTCGCAGGCCGGGCCCGGGTATCTGCGGATCGTCGCCGGGGGAGAGGAGGTCGCCAGGTACTCCTTCACCGGCTCCGAGTTCAGCACCGAGCGTGCCGTGATGGTCGGCGACCTGTACTACAAGGACGGCTGGCGCTTCGCCGCCGTCGGTCAGGGCTTCGACGGGGGCCTGGAGGCGCTGCTGCGCAACTTCGGCGGCGAGGTCCTGGAGGAGGAAGAGGCACCGGCGGAGGCCCCGGCCCCGCAGCAGGCCCCCGGCTTCGCCCCGCCCCCCTTCGCACCCCCCGCTTCCGCCGAGCCGGAGCCCCGGCCCACGGCCGCCCAGTCCTACGC
>NZ_JOGO01000185.1 GCF_000719475.1 Streptomyces sp. NRRL F-5630
CCTGACCGCTCGCTTCGGCTTGATCCACCTCGCCAATATAGGTGCGGGCAGGCCACGTGCAGACCCTTCTGAACCAAGATCCGAAAGAGACGCCCTAGGGGGGTTTGCTCCCGCTCGTGTGGTGGACGGAAAGACTTCGTCCGGCTTCTCCGGGTGGGCAGAGGGGGCGCGTCAGCCGAATGGCCCGCCTTCACGGTCGATACCTCAGCGGTGCCGGGATGTGCGCCCCGTGCTGCCCGCAGAGCGGCGGGAGTCGCGGCGACCTGCTGCGGCTGCGGCCCGGAGACGCGCGTGTGACTGGGCGATCTTCGCGGCGACCAGCAGACCGAGCTGTCCGGCCCGGACTTGGCCGCTGACGTCGACCTCGTCCGGGGCTGCGAGCAGGTGGTTCATCTGGGCTCGCGCCTGCGGGTGCATGGGGATGGCTCGGTCCTCGACCTCGACGGCCAGCCCGTGCGGCACCCGCTGCGCGCGCACCGTCACCCGCGTCGCCGGGTCGGAGCACTCGCAGGAGTTCTCGATCAGCTCCGCCACCAGGTGCGTCAGGTCCGGGCCCACATGGCCGGGCAGCCCCAGCTCGGCGCCCACGGACCCGGCCGCGACGGCCACCCTTCGATAGGCCACCACCTCGGACACAGCGCCGCGCAGGGCCGTCGCTACGGGAACGGGCCGGCGCACACTGCGCAGGGACTGCCCGCCCAGCACTGCCGTGCTCTCGACCTGGCGCCGCATCCGCGTCACGAGGTGATCGATCTCGAAACTCTTGGCCAGCAGCTCCGGGTCGTCGGTCAGCATCTCCAACTCGCTCAGGGCCTGGAGTGCCCTGCTGACGAGGGCGTGTTCACGCATGGCCAGGCGGCGAAGCACCTCCAGCAGGACCACTGACTGGGACTCGTCGTGCACGCGGATCAGCGACGCGATCACCTGCGCCTGGAGGGC
>NZ_JOGO01000186.1 GCF_000719475.1 Streptomyces sp. NRRL F-5630
GGCTGGGGGCGGTTCAGGGCGCGGGGGCTCTGGGCCACGTGGGTCGATCGGGCCGGGCGAGCGTCCGGGCCGCGGGGGTCGGTCCGGGCGGGGTGGCGTCCGGGCAGGGCGGGCCGCGGGGGCGGCCGGGCGGCCGGGCAGGCCGGGGGCGCGTACGGGCAGGGGGCGCGTCCGAGCAGGAGGCCGTCCACGCGGGGATCGTCCGGGTAGAGCGGGCCGTCCAGGCGGGGGATCGTCCGGCCCGGGGTGGCCGAGCGGGCCGAGCGGGCCGAGCGGGCCGAGCGGGCCGAGCGGGCCGAGCGGGCCGAGCGGGCCGAGCAGAACGACTGGCCAAACGGACCAGACGAATTGAGCGGTCCGACCGACCTGTGGATAACCACGGTGAATCCGCACATGCTCTCACTCGAATTAGTGAGTCGTTGTGCGGGTCCGTCGTGGTTATCCACAGAAGTCGCGAGGTGGCGGGGGTGGGGGTGGGGGGTTTGGGAGACTGGTATAGGGGTCGCCCCCCGGGCGGGAGGGGGCTGTCCAGCCTCACCGGCGCCTGAGCAGCCGCGCCCAGGCCCCCCGGCGAGGCCGGGCTGTCGGACGGAACTGCCGCATCCTCAGTCCCGAGTGAGTCGCCCGAACGGGAGGGAACTGTCCGCCCACCCCCACCGGCACCTGAAGCCACACCCGGCCACCCCCTGGCGGAAGGGGACCATCGGGCCAAAGCGCCGCACCCTCGGCGTCGGCCGCACCCTCCGCGTCAGGTAGGCACCCTCCCCGCCCCCGGTTCGCCCCATGCGGGACGCAACCCCCACCGGCACTCGCCGCCGAAGGCCGAGCCCTCCCCCACGAGCCCCCTGCGGCACCCCCAGCATCCCGTCCCC
>NZ_JOGO01000187.1 GCF_000719475.1 Streptomyces sp. NRRL F-5630
CGCATGCACAACCTCGCCCTCGCCGGATAAGCGAGCGGGCCGTACAGAGGCCAGCCATGACCGAGGCAACCTGAAGATCATTTACGGGACAACACTTAGTGGCTTTGGGCGCGAGTGTGGGGGCGGTGGTGGGTTTCGGCGAGGTGGTCGAGGCGGATGGCTTCGAGTGTGGCCTTGGTGATGCGTTCGGTGCCGTCGTGGATGGCGGTGATGGCTGCTTGGCGGATGAGCCTGGTGAGGGATCCGATGCCAGAAAGCGCCGCTCCTTCGAACAAACAGCCACACTGCTGCGCGCCTTCGTGGAACGACATGACCGTCCTCCCGGAGCCCGGGAGGGGATCGAGGACACGGGGAGCGCGTCATGATCGGCCCCTGGCTCTGCAAGATCCGCACAGGCCAGAAGAACGGCCAACTCTCCGAGAAACGAAGCCAGTTGATTCAGAGCATCCTCCGCGAAGCTGACGCTTCCCCCGTCGAAGAGGAGCGCCCCGTATTCTCAGAGATCCCGTAACTTTTTCGCCAGTGGACCCGCTAAGGAAGCATCCCGGAAGGGCTATCGCGGAGACCTGACGGGGGAAGCTGTCCGGTACCGGAAGGCCGCATCTTCTTCCCTGCTGCTAGATCCAGGAGTTCGCGGAGCGAACTCCGTTTTAGGTGAGGGAACTGGAATCTGCGGAACGTCAGGGGATGCTGTAGCCAGCGTAGTTCGGCGCAGCGCGGAGCGCTAAGCCGAGGGCCGGAACGCGGAGCGGGCCGGCCCGGCCTCGGGCGGAGCCCGAGGCCGGAGGCGACGGAGTCGCCGACTGGTCGCGCGCAGCGCGACCCGCCGCGTAGCGGCGGCGCGTCGCGTCTGCGGAGCAGACC
>NZ_JOGO01000188.1 GCF_000719475.1 Streptomyces sp. NRRL F-5630
AGACGTTGTTTTATTTGGTGAGTCGGCGGTGGCAGATGAGGGCTGCGGCTATGCCGACGAAGGCGAGGAAGTGTTCGGCCTTGCGCTCGTAGCGGCGGTGGAGACGACGGCAGCCGGCGAGCCAGGACACGGTTCTCTCGACGACCCAGCGGTGTCGGCCGAGCCGTTTTGAGGACTCGATGCCCTTGCGTGCGATGCGGTGGCGGATGCCGCGCTTGCGGAGCCATCGACGCAGGTGGTCGTAGTCGTAGCCCTTGTCCGCATGCAGCTTCGCCGGCCTTCGTCGCCGTGGGCCACGGCGGGAGCGGATGGGCGGGATCCCGCGCACGAGGGGTTCAAGGCCGAGGCTGTCGTGCATGTTGGCGCCCGAGATCCCCAGCGAGATGGGCAGCCCGTTCCGGTCGCAGATCAGGTGGATTTTCGATCCCGGTTTGCCGCGGTCGGTCGGATTCGGTCCGGTCAGGGGCCCCCTTTTGCGGCCCGCAGGCTGACCGAGTCGATCGCGCACCGCGACCAGTCCAGCTCACCTCGCGCTCCGAGCTCGTCAAGGATGACTCGGTGGAGTCGGGCCCAGACCCGGTCCCGGCTCCACTGGGCGAAGCGTCGGTAGACGGTGGGCCAGGCCGGCCCGAACACCGGCGGAAGCTGCCGCCACGTGCAGCCCGAGGTGGCCACGAAGATGATCGCTGCCAGACATTCACGGTCACCAGCCCGCCGTCTCCCACCGCCTTGCGGGCGTATCACCTCCTTCGACGGGACCACTCGCCGGAACAGCGTCCACAACTCCTCCGGCACCAGACGCTCCACCAGATCAGCCATGCACGGCTCAACGAGCGACTACGCCAATAGAAACGGCCTCT
>NZ_JOGO01000189.1 GCF_000719475.1 Streptomyces sp. NRRL F-5630
GCGTAAGGGCGGGCTTGTCGGTAGGGGGCGGTAGGGGGGCGCATCGGTAGCGGGCGGGACGGGGGGGCGTCGGTAGCGGGTGGTACGGGGGGCGGTCGGTCTGAGGGCAGGGGCGCGCCTGCGCCGGGGGCTGGCACGGGGACGGGGCGCGGGGTGGGACGGGGTGGCGGGCCGACGCGGCCTGCGATGTCGGGCACGGGGCAGCACGTCAGGCGCGCGGCGAAGGCGCGCCACAGGCGCGCGCCTCAGACGCGGCGCCTCAGACGCGGCGCAGGCGGAAGGCGAGGAGGGCGGTGGCGAGTCCGCAGCCCAGGCAGATGAGGCCGCCGCCGAGGGCGAGACGGCTGCCCTCGTCCATGAGGAAACCCGCACCTCTCGCGCCCACGGCGAGGGGTACCTCGTCGGCGCGGGGCATCTCCTCGGCAAAAGCCTGCTCTTTCTCGGGCCCGGCTCCGGGGGCCTGCGGGGGCGCGGGGAGGCGCGCGTGAGCTCGTCGCGACGCGCGGGGCGCGAGCGGGAGCAGCGAGGGGGGAGCGGGTACGGCGCGGGACGCGGCAGGAGGACCTGCCGCCTTCGACGGCGTTCCGTGCCCCGTGCGGGAGGGCGAGGAACCCGGGCCGGCGCCAGCCGCCCCGCCTCCGGGTGAGGGGGAGGCCGCAGAAGGGCTGGGGCTTTCGGGGAGGTGCGGGTCACGGGAGGGGGAGACGGTGGTGACCGGGGCGCTGGGGAGCGGCGGCAGGGGGAGAGTCGGGAACGGGAGCGCGGTACCGGGGAGCGGGGGCGCCTCGGGGGCCGCGCTCGTGTCGGGGGTGGGGCTCGCGGCGGGGGCGGGGG
>NZ_JOGO01000190.1 GCF_000719475.1 Streptomyces sp. NRRL F-5630
AGATTCGCCTTAGTCTCGTGGGCTCGGAGATGTGTATAAGAGACAGGGCGGGGGGTGTGGGGGGCGCCGTGGTCGCTTGCGGTGTGGGGGTGTCGGGCGCGGCGGGGTGCGGTGCGGGGGCGGCGAGGGGTGCCGCGTCGGCGTGCGGCGCCGCGTCGGCGTGCGGTGTGGGGGCGTCCGGGGCCGTGGGGTGCGGCGCGGTGGTGGGGGACGCTGCGGTCGTGGCGGGTCCCGCGTCCGGGGCGCCCCGCCCCGGTATCCCGGGTCCGTCGTTCATTCTCGTCTCCCCTTCGCCGGCCCCCGGGCCGGCCGTCAGCGGTCACAGAGGCCAGTTTGCCTGCCGAGGACGGAAACGTCAGCCTCGGGAGGGGGGTGAGGGGCTGTCAATCGGGCCCCCGGAACAGCCCCCTCCCTCCCTGGGGGGCGACCCCAATACCAGTCTTCCAGCTCCCGCAACCACCCAGCCCGAATCCGCCCGCATCTGTGGACAACCTCCCCCAACCCGCGCAACGGGCCACACTTTGGAGTGGGAACCGTCGGGAGCCCCGAGCCGAAAGTCCGACAATCCCCCGCCCCTGTGGACAAGAGGCCGACCGCACGCCAAACCCATGTGCACAGTGAGACAACGGCCCGTCAGACACCCGCCGCGCCGCCCGGCCGACGCCTACCCCGCCCCGCCTCCCGACGCGCACGCGCAATCTCCCCGCACCCGCACCCGCACCCACCCTCACGACGTACTCCCGCGCCCATGAATCGCCCACCCCCGGGACGCGCTCCCGTACCCACCCCCAGCAG
>NZ_JOGO01000191.1 GCF_000719475.1 Streptomyces sp. NRRL F-5630
GGGCGGCCCCGCCCTCCTGGGGCAGCCCCGGTAGGGGACCCGCGACGCCGCTTCCGGGCAGCCCCCGCCCTCCCAGGGGGGCGACCCCAACACCAATCCTTCCGTACCCCCCACCCCCGCCCCCACCAATCCCCGCAATCTGTGGATAACTTCGCCGAACCCGAAAAACCTCTCACTCGTCCGAGTGGCGACCGTTTCCGCGCCAAAGCACCGCCCGCCGGTACGCGCTACATTCCTGCCCACCGCCGCGCGCCACCTCCCACTTCCGGCGGCCCGGGGCCCTGGCGCCCCGTACGACAGCCGCGAACCCGAGCCGTGACGCCCGCGACCGTGAGGACCCGAGCCATGACAACCGCAGCCATGACAACCGCCACCGTGACAACCGCAGCCGTCAAGACCGGATCGGTGACGACCCCAACCGTGCGGGCCACAGCCGGGAGGCACCGGTTCCGCGCGGAACCGTACGGTCCGCCGGCGGAGGCGTATCTACCGGGCCCGTGGCCGGTTAATGTGCCCACATGACGGATTCCGCCCAGGAACTCCCCCTCCCGGCCCCCGCGCCGGGCACACCCACCCAGGACGCCCCCACGCCGGACAACACCCCCGCCCCCGACGCCGGGGCACCGGAGGCCGCCTTAGACGTTGTTTTATTTGGTGAGTCGGCGGTGGCAGATGAGGGCTGCGGCTATGCCGACGAAGGCGAGGAAGTGTTCGGCCTTGCGCTCGTAGCGG
>NZ_JOGO01000192.1 GCF_000719475.1 Streptomyces sp. NRRL F-5630
CAGGCGGGCCATGAGGGCGTGTTCGACGAGGGTGATGAGGGCGGATTTGGCGTCGGCGCGGTGGCGGGCGTCGGTGGTGATGATGGGGGTGTCGGGTCCGATCTGGAGTGCTTCGCGGACTTCGTCGGGGGTGTAGGGCTGGTGTCCTTCGAAGCCGTTGAGGGCGATGACGAAGGGGAGGCCGCTGTTTTCGAAGTAGTCGACGGCGGGGAAGCAGTCGGCGAGGCGGCGGGTGTCGACGAGGACGATGGCGCCGATGGCGCCGCGGACGAGGTCGTCCCACATGAACCAGAAGCGGTCCTGTCCGGGGGTGCCGAAGAGGTAGAGGATGAGGTCCTGGTCGAGGGTGATGCGGCCGAAGTCCATGGCGACGGTGGTGGTGGTTTTGTCGCCGGTGTGGGTGAGGTCGTCGATGCCGGCGCTGGCGCTCGTCATGACGGCTTCGGTGCGCAGGGGGTTGATCTCCGAGACGGCGCCGACGAAGGTCGTCTTGCCCACGCCGAAGCCGCCGGCGACCACGATTTTCGCGCTGGTGGTCGACCGTCCCGGTTCGCCGCTAGAGCTTGCGAAGTCCACTGAGCACCCTTTCGAGCAGTGTCACGTCTGGCTGGCCGCCGGCGTTCTCGTCGCCGCCGGGCTGGTGGATCGCGACGAGACCGGCCTCCGCCAGGTCGGCGACGAGAATCCG
>NZ_JOGO01000193.1 GCF_000719475.1 Streptomyces sp. NRRL F-5630
AACAGACCGGGTACTCCAGAAAACACCTCCCACCTTCGACGTCTCCGTCTGGGAACTCTTCTGGCCCCTCACCACCGGCGCCACCCTGACCCTCGCCCGACCCGAAGGACACAAAGACCCCGCCTACCTCCACCACCTGATCACCACCACAGGCACCACCGTCGCCCACTTCGTCCCCTCCATGCTCCAAGCATTCCTCGACCACCCCCAAGCCACCCACACCACCAACCTCCGGCTGCTGATCACCAGCGGCGAAACCCTCTCACCCGACCTGGCCGAGCGGTGCCTCACACTGCTCCCCCGCGTACGGCTGCACAACCTGTACGGGCCGACCGAGACCACCATCGACGTCACCGCCACCCACCAACTCGCCCCGGCGGACACCCGGCCGGTGCCCATCGGCCGCCCGGTGTGGAACACACGGGCGTACATCCTGGACGAAGCGCTGCGCCCCGTGCCGCCCGGCGTGACCGGCGAACTGTACATAGCCGGAGCCCAGTTGGCACGCGGCTACCTCAACAAGCCCGCCCTGACCGCCACCCGCTTCGTGGCCGACCCCCACGGAGAACCCGGAACCCGCATGTACCGCACCGGCGACCTCGCCCGCTGGAACACCAACGGCGACCTCCTCTACGAAGGCCGCACCGACGACCAGATCA
>NZ_JOGO01000194.1 GCF_000719475.1 Streptomyces sp. NRRL F-5630
AACAGACCGGGTACTCCAGAAAACACCTCCCACCTTCGACGTCTCCGTCTGGGAACTCTTCTGGCCCCTCACCACCGGCGCCACCCTGACCCTCGCCCGCCCCGAAGGACACAAAGACCCCGCCTACCTCAGCCACTTGATCAGCACCACAGGCACCACCGTCGTCCACTTCGTCCCCTCCATGCTCCAAGCATTCCTCGACCACCCCCAAGCCACCCACACCACCAACCTCCGGCTGCTGATCACGAGCGGCGAAGCCCTCTCGCCCGACCTGGCGGCCCGTGTGTGCGCCGCACTCCCGCACACGCACCTCCACAATCTCTACGGCCCCACCGAAGCGACCATCGATGTCACCGCCACCGCCCGGCTCACCCCGGACACGGTCACTCCGGTGCCCATCGGCCGCCCGGTGTGGAACACCCGCGCCTACGTCCTGGACGAGGCGCTGCGCCCCGTGCCGCCCGGCGTGACCGGCGAACTGTACATAGCCGGAGCCCAGTTGGCACGCGGCTACCTCAACAAGCCCGCCCTCACCGCCGCCCGCTTCGTGGCCGACCCCTACGGAGAACCCGGAACCCGCATGTACCGCACCGGCGACCTCGCCCGCTGGAACACCAACGGCGACCTCCTCTACGAAGGCCGCACCGACGACCAGATCA
>NZ_JOGO01000195.1 GCF_000719475.1 Streptomyces sp. NRRL F-5630
CAGCAGCACGTCGCTCAGCCAGTGCGTACCGAGGTAGACCGTGGTCAGGCCGACCCCGAGGGAGACCACCGCCGACAGGGTCGACAGGTGGCGGCGGGCGCGTGGCGTGGCGGCCAGGTAGGCGAGGATGCCCCAGGTCACGACGGCGTTGGCGGTGTGGCCGGACGGAAATATATCGCCGCCCTGCCACATCTCGTTGGCCCCGATCTCGGTGGCGTAGTGCGGGCCGAGGCGGCCCATGCCGATCTTGGCGGCGCCCACCGTGACGTTCAGCAGCAGCAGCGAGGCGCCGAGCGCCAGCAGCGGCCGCAGCGTGTGCTGCCGCCAGGAGCGCCAGCCCAGCCAGGCCGCGACCATCACCGCCGTCGGGCCGCGCTGTCCGAGGACCACGTAGTAGTCGAGGTACGGGTGGATCTCGGGCCACTGCTGGTAGGGGCGGAAGAACATGAGCTGCCAGTCCAGCCGGACCAGCCAGCTCGTGGTGATCACGGCCACGACGATGGTGGCGTAGAACGCCAGCGTCGCGCCGAACAGCGCGATCCTGTGCCGGCTCATGCGCGGCACATGGAGCTGCTCCGGCCGCTGCTGCTCACGGTCCAGCCGGGCGAACAGCCGGTCCAGACGGGTGAGGTTCGGTTCGGTACCCACTC
>NZ_JOGO01000196.1 GCF_000719475.1 Streptomyces sp. NRRL F-5630
CCCGTCCTCGGTGGACATCGGCAGCACACCCATGCGCCGCATCCGCGCCAGATCCGCCCGCTCCAAACCACCCGTCATCACACTGCGCCGCTCCCACAACCCCCAAGCCACCGACACACCCGACAACCCACGCGCCCGCCGGAACGCCGCCAACCCGTCCAAAAACGCGTTCCCCGCCGCATAATTCGCCTGCCCCGCAGCCCCCAACACCCCAGCAGCCGACGAGAACAACACAAACAAACCATCCGAACCCGCCATCACCTCATGCAAATTCCAACCACCCACCACCTTCGCCGCCAGCACACCCTCCAACCGCTCCCGCGACAAACCCTCCACCACCACGTCATCCAGCACCCCCGCCGCATGCACCACCCCCGACACCCCACCCGGCAAACCCTCCACCACCCCCCTCAACGCCACCCGATCCGCCACATCACACACCGCCACCCGCACCTCAGCACCCCACCCCGACAACTCCCCCACCAAACCACCCACCTCACCACTACGACTCAACAACACCAACCGACGCACACCCCGCACCCCCACCAAATGCCGCGCCACCACACCACCCAACACACCCGAACCACCCGACACCAACACCCAACCACCCCCACCCCCCGAAGAAACCGCCG
>NZ_JOGO01000197.1 GCF_000719475.1 Streptomyces sp. NRRL F-5630
GGTGGGGGCGGTCGATTCGCGCGCGGGGGTGGGTAGTTGGCTGGGGTGGGGGAGCCTTGGCTGTTCTGCGCCCGGACAGCCCCCACCCGCCCTGGGGGGCGACCCCAACACCAAGTCTTCCGCACCCACAAGCCCGTTCCGCCCCGCCACCCAAATCTGTGGACAACTCGGCGAAACCCGCGCATCCGCTCACCCTCAAGAGTGAGCGGATTTCCGCTTCAGCCCGAGTTATCCACAGGCGAGAGCGAAGGACACGAGCCGCCCGCCCCCGCACGCTCCACCCCGGGACCCCCGGTAACCCCGGGGCCGCCCCGTAACCCCTGGCCTCCGCCCGCAGCCTGTATCTCCGGGTCCGCCCTTGTTCTCGCGTCCGCGTCCGCTCGTGGCTCCGCCCCGGCCCTCGCCTCCGCAGCCGCCCCCGCTCCGCCTCGGCCGGCCCTCGCCCCCGCGTCCGCGTCCGTCCCCCTCCGTGTCTGCGTCCCGCCGGCCCCCGCCTCGGCCCTCGCCCCGGCCCCGGCCCGCGCCTCCGCTTCCGCCTCCGCCTCGGCCCGCGCCTCCGCCTCCGCGTCCGCTTCCCCGTCCGCCTCCGCCCCCGGCCCCGCCCCCGCGACCCCCCTATACCAGAC
>NZ_JOGO01000198.1 GCF_000719475.1 Streptomyces sp. NRRL F-5630
GGCGCCGAGGGCGCGCCGCCGTACCCCCCGTATCCGCCCCCGGGCGGCGGTGGCGACTGCGGCGCTCCCCCGCCGCCTCCGCCCTGCGAATCGACGACGGCCTCGATCTTCCAGCTCACCTGGAAGCGGCTCTGGAGCGCCTGCTTGAGCACGTCCTCGTTGTTGCCGTTGAGGAAGTTGTCCCTGGCCCCGGCGTTGACGAAGCCGATCTGCAAGGTCGTCCCGTCGAAGCCCGCGACCTGCGCGTTCTGGCTCAGCAGCATCCAGGTGAAGCGGCGGGTGTTCTTCACCGTCTCCAGGATCTCGGGCCACAGCGCGCGCGGGTCGAGGCCGCTCCCGGGGGGCGGGGCGGCGGGCTGGGGGGCGGCGGACGCCTGGGCCTGCGGCTGGGCGTGCGCCGGGGCCTGGGCCGCCGGGCCGGAAGCCGGGCCGCCGGGCCCGCTCGTCCGCGTACCGCCACCGCCGCCCGAGGCGGTCGGCCAGCCGCCGGGCCGGCGCGCGGGCGCACCGGAGCCGGGCCCCGCCGCGGCGGGCCAGCCGCCGGGGGCGGGGGGCCGGGGGGGCGGGGGGGGGGCGGGGGGGCGGGGGGCGGGGGGGGGGGGGGGGCGGGGGGCGGGAGCC
>NZ_JOGO01000199.1 GCF_000719475.1 Streptomyces sp. NRRL F-5630
GTCGCCGGACGCACCGACGAAAACCTCAAAGACCTCGTCGGCTTCTTCGTCAACACCCTCGTCCTGCGCACCGACCTCACCGGCAACCCCACCTTCCAGGAAACCCTCGCCCGCGTCCGCGACACCAACCTCACCGCCTACGAGAACCAGGACATCCCCTTCGAAGCCGTCGTCGAAGCCCTCAACCCCACCCGCTCCACCCACCACCACCCCCTCTTCCAGGTCATGGTGGACCTCCGCAACGACGGGGAGCTGGACCTCGACCTGCCGAAGCTGGAGATCGAGACGGTGCCGCTGGAGACGGAGATCGCCAGGTTCGACCTCCAGTTCTCCTTCGCCGAGCGGTTCGCACCCACGGCCACCGGGCGCAAGCGGGACGGCCTGACGGCCGGCCTCCACTATGCGACGGACCTGTTCGACGCGGCGACCGCCGAGCGGCTGGCGGACGGCTTCCTGCATGTCCTGGAGACGGTGACCGCCGACCCCGCCACACCCCTGTCAAAAATCAACGCACTCACACCCCAGGACCGCACCCGCCTCCTCCACACCCACAACAACACCACCCACCCGGTCCCACCTCAGCTCCTCCCCGACCTCTTCACCCACCAGGCC
>NZ_JOGO01000200.1 GCF_000719475.1 Streptomyces sp. NRRL F-5630
CCCCCCTACCGCCCCGCCCCGCCTCGTTCCGTGAATCCGTGGCCCCGGCTGTCAGTAAACAACTGACAGTCGGGGCCTTGCGCTTGTCCCACCATGTCATGACGAGGACGCGTATCGGACATGGAGCCCGCCATGAGGACGACACAGGGTAACGACACCGCACTCCCCCACCCCGCCACACTCACCCCCGACCAGGTCCGCGGCGCTCACTGCGTGTGGTGCGGCTCCCCCCTCCGTCCCGAGACCGTCGTGGACCTCGGCCAGCGCCAGGACCCCCGCGCCACCCACATCGCCACCTGGTGGCCCCGCGCGTGCGGGGCGTGCGCGGGACGACGAGCCCTGGAGACGGGAAGCACGGGAACGGCAAGCGGAACGGGCGGCGGCGCGGCAGGAACGAAGGGAGGAGCGGGCGGCTCGGCAGCGACCAAGGGCGGAGCCAGCCACTCGGCGGGAGCGAGGGGAGCGAGCGGCACAAGGGGAGCGGGCCACGACGGAGCGCTGAGCGCGTAGGCCACCCGCCGGGAACCCACAGCCCACAGCCCGCGCCCGCCACCCCCGCCCACCACGGGCAGCAGGCCGACCCACACCCCGCCGCCTACAGCCCCCAC
>NZ_JOGO01000201.1 GCF_000719475.1 Streptomyces sp. NRRL F-5630
TTGAACTGCGGCGGATAGTTCTTCATGACCACGAGATGTCCGTTCTCAGATCCTCAGGATCCAGTGTCTCGTGTGTCCAAGATCCGGGGTCAAGGCCCGATCTCCAAGACGTACTCGCCAACCAGCTGCACGACGAAGGGGACGACCCATGGGTCCGTGGAAGCAACGACCTTCTCCAGGTGGCGCTGCCTGACCACCCCGTCGGAGTGCCTTGAGTACAGGCAGTGCAGAAGCTGCCGTTGGCGCGGTGAAAGCGACGCCACCGCGTCGGTCGGCGGCTCGTCGTTGTAGAGGCGTTCAGGGATCGAAACCTGCTGGCCCTCTACAACGACCGAGAACGAGGCATGCGGCTGGAGCCGAGAAGCAGGCATCACCGCCAGAACTGCCTCGGCATCGCCTGCAAGCTCAGCTGGGAACGCCGTGATCAACGGATTGCTACGGTCGGAAAGCGGCTGCACGAGCCGAGCATAGGCGGATGCCTCGACCAGGTAGCTTGCATTAGACGTTGTTTTATTTGGTGAGTCGGCGGTGGCAGATGAGGGCTGCGGCTATGCCGACGAAGGCGAGGAAGTGTTCGGCCTTGCGCTCGTAGCGGCG
>NZ_JOGO01000202.1 GCF_000719475.1 Streptomyces sp. NRRL F-5630
GAGGGGCCAGAAGAGTTCCCAGACGGAGACGTCGAAGGTGGGAGGTGTTTTCTGGAGTACCCGGTCTGTTGTGTTGAGGTGGTAGGTGGCCTGCATCCAGTGGAGTCGGTTGATGAGTGAGGCGTGGGTGATCAGGGTGCCTTTGGGGGTGCCGGTGGAGCCGGAGGTGTAGAGGGCGTAGGCGGGGTGCTGGGGGAGGAGTGGGGTGAGCCGGTCCCCACGTGTGCACAGGAATGCCGGTCACGGGGAGGCCAGCTTGGATTTCCGGGCTGGTCAGCAGGAGTGCGGGGGCCGCGTCCTGGAGCACGTGTGTGGTGCGTGCGGGTGGGTTGGTGGGGTCGATGGGGAGGTAGGCGGCGCCGGTTTTGAGGATGGCGAGGAGTGTGGTGAGGAGGTGTGGGCTGCGGGGGAGGGCGACGGCGATGCGGGTTTCGGGGCCTGCGCCGTGGGTGATGAGGTGGCGGGCGAGTTGGTTGGAGCGGGTGTCCAGTTCGCGGTAGGGGGTTTCCTCGCCTTCGAAGATGAGGGCGGGGTGGTCGGGTGTGTGGGTGGCCTGGTGGGTGAAGAGGTCGGGGAGGAGCTGAGGTGGGACCGGGTGGGTGGTGTTGTTGTGGGTGTGGAGGAGGCGGGTGCGGTCCTGGGGTGTGAG
>NZ_JOGO01000203.1 GCF_000719475.1 Streptomyces sp. NRRL F-5630
TTCCTGTTCGCGGTGGATGGTCATCTGACGGCGGCGTCTCCGGAGACGGCTGCGGTGGTGGTGGGTGCTGATCTGGCGGGTCCGCCGGTGGCTGATCCGCTGGAGTCGCCGGTGGCGGGTCAGGTGTTGTCGAACGGTCTGGACCGGTGGGTGTGGGGGACCGGTAGTGGGATCGAGCCGGTGCTGGTTCCTGGTGACGGGAATGTGGGGGCGCGGTGGCAGTTGGCGGAGGGTGACTGGTGGGCCGGTTTCCGTCCTGAGCCGTCGACGGCGATGCTGGGGCGGCTTGCGGAGCGGGTGACGGGTGAGCGGGGTCGTGGTCCGGATGTGCTGCGGTGGGTGCGGGCGGTGCGGCTGGTCTACGGTCCGTTGCTGGAGAACGACGCGGCGGCGTTCGAGGCGTTGCTGCGGGGTTTCTGGGCGCTGGAGCGGACTCGGGCGGCCAATGGTGTCCGGTCGCCGTTGACGTGGGGCGATCTGCGGTTCGCGGTCGGTTCGTACTTCGCCGCCAACGGTCAGCCGGAGCCTCCGTTGCCGGTGGCT
>NZ_JOGO01000204.1 GCF_000719475.1 Streptomyces sp. NRRL F-5630
GTCGGGACCTTTTTGCCGCCCACCGTCTGCGCCATGAAGCTCCACAGCTCCATCCGGAACGGCGTGAACCGGTCCAACGCCCCATCATTGGCACGCATCGTCTCCACCGCGCCAATGCCCTTGAGCAACTCCCCATACAGATCAGGGTTCTTCTCAACCTCCGGACCGAACACGATCCGCAACGCCCGCACCAACCGCAGCATCGTCGCCCGAACCTCCGGCGACGCTTCACCCTCACTCGTGTGCAGCCCCGCCGTCACCGCCAACGCATCCAGCTCATGCGGCAAAGGCTCAGGGACCGCGTTCCTGCGACGCCCGGCCACCCCGCCAGGTGCGTCGATCAAAATCCGCGCGTCGACGTCGAAGCCGCTGCTCATCAGCGATCCGTCGGTCTCCCGACGGCTCTCGTTCGCCGCGTGCTGAGCCAGCGACACCTCCTCCAGCGGATCATGCACCGCAGGCGCCGGCCGGTTGTCCAACTGCGGCGCCAACGGGCTCCCCGCCGCATCACTGAAGCACACCTCCAACCCCAGCCGATGCCC
>NZ_JOGO01000205.1 GCF_000719475.1 Streptomyces sp. NRRL F-5630
GGGCATCGGCTGGGGTTGGAGGTGTGCTTCAGTGATGCGGCGGGGAGCCCGTTGGCGCCGCAGTTGGACAACCGGCCGGCGCCTGCGGTGCATGATCCGTTGGAGGAGGTGTCGCTGGCTCAGCACGCGGCGAACGAGAGTCGTCGGGAGACCGACGGGTCGTTGATGAGCAGTGGCTTCGATGTTGATGCGCGGATTTTGATCGATACGCCGGGTGGGGTGGCCGGGCGTCGCAGGAACGTGGTTCCTGAGCCTTTGCCGCATGAGCTGGACCAGCTTGCCCGGGATGCGGGACTGCACGGCGATCCAAATGCGGTGTCTCCCGAGACGCGGGCGACGATGCTGCGGTTGGTGCGGGCGTTGCGGATCGTGTTCGGTCCGGAGGTTGAGAAGAACCCTGATCTGTATGGGGAGTTGCTCAAGGGCATCGGCGCGGTGGAGATGATGCGTGCCAATGATGGGGCGTTGGACCGGTTCACGCCGTTCCGGATGGAGCTGTGGAGCTTCATGGCGCAGACGGTGGGCGGCAAAAAGGTCCCGAC
>NZ_JOGO01000206.1 GCF_000719475.1 Streptomyces sp. NRRL F-5630
GATCATGGTGGGGAGCGTGCGCTGGGGTCGTGGGTGCCGTTCCGTCCGACGAAGCTGTCTGTGCCGCGTGTTGATCGTGTGTGGAGGGCGTTGGACGGGACGACGTTCCGGGACAGTGATGTGGATTCCCGGCCGTTGGTTTCGGATCGTCATGAGCGGTTCGGGCAGATGTCGCATGCGGATGGTGTGCGGGACCGTGAGGAGAAGTTGCGGTCGTATCTGCATGCGAAGAAGTTGGTGCATTTGATGCCGTCGGGTGGGCGGACGGCGTTGGTGAGTGAGGAGGTGAGGGCTCCGGATCCGGCTGTGTACACGTATGTCGCTCATGGTCTGCCGGGTGGTCTGCAACTGGCTTTGAAGGATGGGCGGACGGTGTGGCTGGGTGCGGCGGACGGTGGCCGGTATATCGGTGGGCTGCCGGAGGTGGCGGAGCTGCCGCAGGGGCATCGGCTGGGGTTGGAGGTGTGCTTCAGTGATGCGGCGGGGAGCCCGTTGGCGCCGCAGTTGGACAACCGGCCGGCGCCTGCGGTGCATGATCCG
>NZ_JOGO01000207.1 GCF_000719475.1 Streptomyces sp. NRRL F-5630
GGGGTGGGGCTCGCGGCGGGCGCGGAGGCGAAGGTGGGGGCGTGGGGGGCGCCGCTGCGGGAGTGGCCCGGGTGTTCGGGGGGTGGTGCGGGAGCCGGGGTGCGGCTCTGCGGTACCCAGTAGCCGGTGAAGTGGCGGGGAAGCTCGGCAAAGGGGACGAGGGGCGAAGGCAACACCGCGCTGTGCGGGACCTCGCGCGACACCCGTCCCCCCGCGTGCGCCAGCCCGTCCGGCAGCAGAAGGACCAGGAGGAGGGCCAGAAGAAACACCACCAACGCGGCGGGAGCCGTCACCGCACGCAGCCCAGCGGTCATGTCATCCCTCCCACAGAGCCCTATTCCACGTGACCAGCCTCACACGAGGCGGGCGGCACGGCGAGCGGGAGGCGGGGGCGCAGGGGAGGGG
>NZ_JOGO01000208.1 GCF_000719475.1 Streptomyces sp. NRRL F-5630
CACCCGCACCACCCACCACCACCCCCTCTTCCAGGTCATGGTGGACCTCCAGAACAACACCGCCCCCGAACTGCACCTCGACGGCCTCGATGTGAGCATCGGCGGGACCGACCTGACCCACGCCAAGTTCGACCTGCAATTCTCCTTCGTCCAGGGCACCGAGACACTCACCGGAGGGCTGACCTACGCGACGGACCTGTTCGACGCGGAGACGGCCGAGCGGCTGGCGGACGGCTTCCTGCGCGTCCTGGAGACGGTGACCGCCGACCCCGCGACACCCCTGTCAAAAATCAGCGCCCTCACACCCCAGGACCGCACCCGCCTCCTCCACACCCACAACAACACCACCCACCCGGTCCCACCTCAGCTCCTCCCCGACCTCTTCACCCACCAGGCC
>NZ_JOGO01000209.1 GCF_000719475.1 Streptomyces sp. NRRL F-5630
CCGCCCCGCCCCCGACGCCAGCCCCCACCTCGGCCCCTCGCCACCCCGACCTCAGTCCCCCTCGCCGGTTCTCCGTCTCGTCGCCCCACCGCCCCGCCCACCCGCCTTCGCGTTAGCATGACGAGAAATCGTCCGGTACCGGCAGCGGACTGGAACGGAAGGCCCCGCAGTGACCGACACGAACCCGCCGAGCCCTCACGGCGCACCCACCGCGACACGTGTGCGCCCCGCGCCAGTCGCACCGACCCCGCGCGCCGCGCGCCTCACACCAAGCGCACCCCCCGCGCGCCCTGCGCACCCCGCGCCAAGCGCGCCCGCCGCACACCCCGCCCCCACCGTGCATCCCGCGCGCCCCGCGACAAACGCGCCCACCCCCCACCACCCCGCCCTCATCTT
>NZ_JOGO01000210.1 GCF_000719475.1 Streptomyces sp. NRRL F-5630
TCGCCCGGATCGGGAGTTCAGCGGCCAGATCGAAGACGTGACCGGAGAACTCCTCGATCCGCCTCTCCAGCTCACCGGCCCCCACCGGCACCACCGCGAACTCCACCCGCGCCTCGCCCACCGGCACGATCTCCTGATACGGCTCCCCCTCCACCTGCGGGAACCTCGTCCGCAACGCCTCGTGCCGCCCCACCACATCCCCCAGCGCCGCACCCAACGCCCCCACATCCACCCGCCCCGACAACCGCACCACCAACGGAATGTCGTACAGCGCGCTCGCACCCTCCAACCGGTCCACGAACCACAACCGACGCTGCGCGTACGACAACGGCAACCGCTCCGGCCGCACCCCCGCCACCACCCCCGGACGCGCCCCAG
>NZ_JOGO01000211.1 GCF_000719475.1 Streptomyces sp. NRRL F-5630
GATGTGGCGGGTGTGCGGTCGGGGGAGACGGTGTTGGTGCATGCGGCGGCGGGTGGGGTGGGGATGGCCGCGGTGCAGTTGGCCCGGTGGTTGGGGGCTGAGGTGTGTGCGACGGCGAGTGAGGCGAAGTGGCCGGTGGTGCGGGGGCTTGGTGTGGCGGAGGGGCGTATTGCTTCGTCGCGGTCGGTGGGGTTCGCGGAGGTGTTTCGTTCGGGTGTGGATGTGGTGGTGGATTCGCTGGCGGGGGAGTTGGTGGACGCGTCGTTGGGGTTGGTGCGTCCGGGTGGGCGGTTCGTGGAGCTGGGCAAGGCGGATGTGCGTGATCCGGGGGAGGTCGCCGCTGCTTACGACGGCGTGA
>NZ_JOGO01000212.1 GCF_000719475.1 Streptomyces sp. NRRL F-5630
ACTCGCCCTCCGCCCCACCGGCCCCGGCCCCGTCACCCGCGTCGACCCCCACGGCGCCACACGCGGCCCCGTCACCCTCCACGGCACCGACTTCCACGTCCCCGCCGCCGCCCCAGGCCGCCACCACGTCTACAACGCCACCGGAACCCACACCCACGACACCCTCACCATCGGCCACCCCGCCTTCAACGGCCGCGACCTCCACCTCCCCACCAACGGCACACCCCCCACCCTCCACGCCGCCACCGTCCACCCCCAGACCGGCGGCGGCTTCCGCATCGACGACCCCACCAACGGCCACCACATCGTCGTCAACCCCCAAGGCACCCACACCCACAACGCCAT
>NZ_JOGO01000213.1 GCF_000719475.1 Streptomyces sp. NRRL F-5630
CCGGGGAAACAGCCGAGGGAACCACCGCAGACCGAGCACCCACAGACACCGACGGGACACTCAACACCAGCTTCCCCACATGCCTCGCCCGGCTCATCAGCGCGAACGCCTCACCCGCCCGCCGCACGTCCCAGACCCCGAGGGGCAGCCGCGTCAGCACATCCGTCCCGAAGAGGCGTATCACCTCGCGCAGTATCTCCCCCATGCGGTCAGGTCCCGCTTCCACCAGGTCAAACGCCCGGTACGTCACGCCGTCGTAAGCAGCGGCGACCTCCCCCGGATCACGCACATCCGCCTTGCCCAGCTCCACGAACCGCCCACCCGGACGCACCAACCCCAACGACG
>NZ_JOGO01000214.1 GCF_000719475.1 Streptomyces sp. NRRL F-5630
CGTCGTTGGGGTTGGTGCGTCCGGGTGGGCGGTTCGTGGAGCTGGGCAAGGCGGATGTGCGTGATCCGGGGGAGGTCGCCGCTGCTTACGACGGCGTGATGTACCGAGCGTTCGACCTCGCGGAGGTGGCGCCGGAGCGCCTGGGAGACATGCTGCGTGAGGTGGTCGAGCTGTTCGGGGCCGGTGCGCTGGAGCTGCTGCCGAGGCAGGAATGGGATGTGCGGCGGGCGGGTGAGGCGTTCGTGTTGATGAGCCGGGCGAGGCATGTGGGGAAGCTGGTGTTGAGTGTCCCGTCGGTGTCTGTGGGTGCTCGGTCTGCGGTGGTTCCCTCGGCTGTTTCCCCGG
>NZ_JOGO01000215.1 GCF_000719475.1 Streptomyces sp. NRRL F-5630
AATTCAAGGAGCGAATGGGCCCCTTGACTTTCCGCCCGGCCGGATTCATGGAAGTCCTTCCCGTCCTCCCGGTGGTCCCCATCGCACACGCCCTGAGCTGCGCCGCTGCCTGCCGCGCACCTCCGCCGTCCGGCCACCCGGTCGTTCTTAGGTAAATCCCTAAACGCGTGGCTCCTAGGGTGATGCCAAGATCGGGGCCTTTCGCTGTCTCCCCTCGCCGTGAGGCGTGACAGGGGCTCCGCACTCAATGTGGAGAACCGCCATCCGTGCGGGTGCGGACCGTGCGGTGACGGCTGGAAGGGCTGCCAAATGCGACGCGCGCTGTGTCC
>NZ_JOGO01000216.1 GCF_000719475.1 Streptomyces sp. NRRL F-5630
CTGGGGGACGACGTTGAACAGGTCCCCGACCACGCCGTAGTCGACGAGTTCGAAGATCGGGGCCTCCTCGTCCTTGTTGATCGCCACGATCGTCTTCGATGTCTGCATCCCCGCCCGGTGCTGGATCGCACCCGAGATCCCCGAAGCGATGTACAACTGCGGCGAAACCGTCTTACCCGTCTGCCCCACCTGATGCGCATGCGGATACCAGCCCGCGTCCACCGCCGCCCGCGAAGCACCCACCGCCCCACCCAGCGCGTCCGCCAACGCCTCGATCAACCCGAAGTTCTCCGCACCATTGACCCCACGACCACCCGAGACCACGATC
>NZ_JOGO01000217.1 GCF_000719475.1 Streptomyces sp. NRRL F-5630
CTGGGGGACGACGTTGAACAGGTCCCCGACCACGCCGTAGTCGACGAGTTCGAAGATCGGGGCCTCCTCGTCCTTGTTGATCGCCACGATCGTCTTCGACGTCTGCATCCCCGCCCGGTGCTGAATCGCCCCCGAGATCCCCGAAGCGATGTACAACTGCGGCGAAACCGTCTTACCCGTCTGCCCCACCTGATGCGCATGCGGATACCAGCCCGCGTCCACCGCCGCACGCGAAGCACCCACCGCCCCACCCAGCGCGTCCGCCAACGCCTCGATCAACCCGAAGTTCTCCGCACCATTGACCCCACGACCACCCGAGACCACGATC
>NZ_JOGO01000218.1 GCF_000719475.1 Streptomyces sp. NRRL F-5630
ACGACCATCACCACTGGCCGCCCACACCGGCCGCCCCAACCGATTCGCGACCGCCCGCAAAAACTCCAGATTCCGCTCATTCGCCAGATACGGCACCACGAGCACAACCGGCATGTCCTTCGGCAGCTTCGCAAGCTCCGGGTCAGCCGCCAGCTCCGCCGCGAACTCCTCGGCGCCCACCGCACGCCCATCCGGGAAGCGCACACCACCCGGATCGTTCTCACCCCACACCGCATACGCCGCATCACCCCACGGCGCCTCCACATCCGCCCCCGCGACCTCCCTCAACGAAGAAGACCCCGACACCTCCTCGAAAACAC
>NZ_JOGO01000219.1 GCF_000719475.1 Streptomyces sp. NRRL F-5630
ACGACCATCACCACTGGCCGCCCACACCGGCCGCCCCAACCGATTCGCGACCGCCCGCAAAAACTCCAGATTCCGCTCATTCGCCAGATACGGCACCACCAAAACAACCGGCATGTCCCCCGGCAACTTCGCCAGCTCAGGATCGCCAGCCAGCTCCGCCGCGAACTCCTCAGCGCCCAGCACCCGACCATCCGGGAAACGCACACCACCCGGATCATTCGCACCCCACACCGCATACGCCGCATCACCCCACGGCGCCTCCACATCCGCCCCCGCGACCTCCCTCAACGAAGAAGACCCCGACACCTCCTCGAAAACAC
>NZ_JOGO01000220.1 GCF_000719475.1 Streptomyces sp. NRRL F-5630
GCCGCTACGAGCGCAAGGCCGAACACTTCCTCGCCTTCGTCGGCATAGCCGCAGCCCTCATCTGCCACCGCCGACTCACCAAATAAAACAACGTCTAAAAGGCCGCGCCCTCTGTGTCCGCGCGCTACCTCTCCTTCCGCGCGCACCGTCCCCGTCCGCGCGTCCTCCCCTCCCCGTCCGCCTTCCACCCACCGAGAGCCTCGCTCCCGCGCGACACCCCCTCACACGCCCCCGACCCGGCACCTCCCGGCCCGCCGACCCGTCGCGCCCGCCACCCCACCCGCTCGCCCCGAGCCTCAAC
>NZ_JOGO01000221.1 GCF_000719475.1 Streptomyces sp. NRRL F-5630
GACTGCGCGAACGCGGGCAACGCGCCGTCCGCGACGTCCCGCCGGTGCGGGTCGATCGCCTGCCCGGTGGGGTCGATGACCACGGCCTGTGCGTCGGCAGCCGCGATTTCCGGCGGGGCCTCGGACACCCGGCCTTCGGCACCGGCCGAGACGTCGGCCCACACCACGCCGTCGGTCCCGCCGAGGTGGTACGCCGCCCACGCGTGACCGGGCGCCTCACCCTGGCGCCGCGCCAGGACGAACGCCGCCGCGCCCGGACCCGCCGCCGC
>NZ_JOGO01000222.1 GCF_000719475.1 Streptomyces sp. NRRL F-5630
ACGGAGAACCCGGAACCCGCATGTACCGCACCGGCGACCTCGCCCGCTGGAACACCAACGGCGACCTCCTCTACGAAGGCCGCACCGACGACCAGATCAAAATCCGCGGCTTCCGCATCGAACCCGCCGAAATCGAAGCCGTCCTCCTCACCCACCCCACCGTCCGACAAGCAACCGTCATCCCCCGCCAAGACCACCCCGGCGACACCCGACTCGTCGCCTACATCACCACAGAGGGCGCGGCGGAACCCGAACTCACCGCCACACT
>NZ_JOGO01000223.1 GCF_000719475.1 Streptomyces sp. NRRL F-5630
GTCGGTCCCGCCGAGGTGGTACGCCGCCCACGCGTGACCGGGCGCCTCACCCTGGCGCCGCGCCAGGACGAACGCCGCCGCGCCCGGACCCGCCGCCGCGACAGCGCCCGCCACCGCGGCCCACGAGCGCACCCCGCGCCAACCAGGACCCATCACCAGCGACGACGCGGCAGACCGCTCGTCGATCACCGCATCGTCGACCGTGGCCGCCGGACGCACACCCTTGGGGTACAGC
>NZ_JOGO01000224.1 GCF_000719475.1 Streptomyces sp. NRRL F-5630
CGCGGGCGGGAGCCCGTCGCGGCCGGGTCCGGTGGATCGTGTCGCGGAGAACACGGGTCCGCACGGGGACCGCTCCGTGCCGGGTGGCAACGGGCAGGAGTCCCGCGCGGTGCCGCCGCCTGTCGCCTCCGAACGCGACGGCTCGTTCTCGGGGGGCGATCGTGCGGGGGGCGAGGGGACGCGTGTCACGGCTCCGCCTGCGACGGTGCCTCGGCAGGGGGCGCCGGAGGGT
>NZ_JOGO01000225.1 GCF_000719475.1 Streptomyces sp. NRRL F-5630
CGTCCACCCCCAGACCGGCGGCGGCTTCCGCATCGACGACCCCACCAACGGCCACCACATCGTCGTCAACCCCCAAGGCACCCACACCCACAACGCCATCCCCCTCGGCACCACCCACGAACTCGCCCTCCGCCCCACCGGCCCCGGCCCCGTCACCCGCGTCGACCCCCACGGCGCCACACGCGGCCCCGTCACCCTCCACGGCACCGACTTCCACGT
>NZ_JOGO01000226.1 GCF_000719475.1 Streptomyces sp. NRRL F-5630
CCCACAAGGTCCCCCTTGCAGTACCATCGGCGCTTTGAGGCTTAGCTTCCGGGTTCGGAATGGGACCGGGCGTTTCCCTCACGCTATGACCACCGAAACACTGTAAAACCAGCAACCCCCCCGCCACACCACAAAACGTGGGGGCAGCATGTGATTGTTCGTGGTTTCAGAACCAACACAGTGGACGCGAGCAACTGAGGACAAGCCCTCGGCCTAT
>NZ_JOGO01000227.1 GCF_000719475.1 Streptomyces sp. NRRL F-5630
GGACCGGCTCACCCCACTCCTCCCCCAGCACCCCGCCTACGCCCTCTACACCTCCGGCTCCACCGGCACCCCCAAAGGCACCCTGATCACCCACGCCTCGCTCACCAACCGGCTCCGATGGATGCAGGCCACCTACCACCTCAACACAACAGACCGGGTACTCCAGAAAACACCTCCCACCTTCGACGTCTCCGTCTGGGAACTCTTCTGGCCCCTC
>NZ_JOGO01000228.1 GCF_000719475.1 Streptomyces sp. NRRL F-5630
TTCACGCATGGCCAGGCGGCGAAGCACCTCCAGCAGGACCACTGACTGGGACTCGTCGTGCACGCGGATCAGCGACGCGATCACCTGCGCCTGGAGGGCACTCAGCGCATTGTCGATCTCGGCGTTCGCAGCGGGCGACCGCGGCGTCTGCGGGACGGGCACCGGTGGGCGCTCCCCGCGGCACAGCTCGTCCGCCGACCACTGCACC
>NZ_JOGO01000229.1 GCF_000719475.1 Streptomyces sp. NRRL F-5630
TTCACGCATGGCCAGGCGGCGAAGCACCTCCAGCAGGACCACTGACTGGGACTCGTCGTGCACGCGGATCAGCGACGCGATCACCTGCGCCTGGAGGGCGCTCAGCGCGTTGTCGATCTCGGCGTTCGCAGCGGGCGACCGCGGCGTCTGCGGGACGGGCACCGGTGGGCGCTCCCCGCGGCACAGCTCGTCCGCCGACCACTGCACC
>NZ_JOGO01000230.1 GCF_000719475.1 Streptomyces sp. NRRL F-5630
CACCCCACACCGCATACGCCGCATCACCCCACGGCGCCTCCACATCCGCCCCCGCGACCTCCCTCAACGAAGAAGACCCCGACACCTCCTCGAAAACACGCACCCGCCCCAACCGCACATGACGCACCTTCTCGCCCGTCAAATTACGCCCACGCGACGCACCCGACGGACTCACCATCAACGACTCCGCCGACCACGAAACACCCG
>NZ_JOGO01000231.1 GCF_000719475.1 Streptomyces sp. NRRL F-5630
CCCGCACCCCCACCAAATGCCGCGCCACCACACCACCCAACACACCCGAACCACCCGACACCAACACCCAACCACCCCCACCCCCCGAAGAAACCGCCGGAGAAACAGCCGGGGAAACAGCCGAGGGAACCACCGCAGACCGAGCACCCACAGACACCGACGGGACACTCAACACCAGCTTCCCCACATGCCTCGCCCGGCTCATC
>NZ_JOGO01000232.1 GCF_000719475.1 Streptomyces sp. NRRL F-5630
CCCGCACCCCCACCAAATGCCGCGCCACCACACCACCCAACACACCCGAACCACCCGACACCAACACCCAACCACCCCCACCCCCCGAAGAAACCGCCGAAGGAACCGCCGGGGAAACAGCCGAGGGAACCACCGCAGACCGAGCACCCACAGACACCGACGGGACACTCAACACCAGCTTCCCCACATGCCTCGCCCGGCTCATC
>NZ_JOGO01000233.1 GCF_000719475.1 Streptomyces sp. NRRL F-5630
CCCGTCCAACGCCCTCCACACACGATCAACACGCGGCACAGACAGCTTCGTCGGACGGAACGGCACCCACGACCCCAGCGCACGCTCCCCACCATGATCAATCAGCGCCGGGACATGCTCACGCTTCTTGTTCCGCACCAGACGACCATCACCACTGGCCGCCCACACCGGCCGCCCCAACCGATTCGCGACCGCCCGCAAAAA
>NZ_JOGO01000234.1 GCF_000719475.1 Streptomyces sp. NRRL F-5630
TTTTTGCGGGCGGTCGCGAATCGGTTGGGGCGGCCGGTGTGGGCGGCCAGTGGTGATGGTCGTCTGGTGCGGAACAAGAAGCGTGAGCATGTCCCGGCGTTGATCGATCATGGTGGGGAGCGTGCGCTGGGGTCGTGGGTGCCGTTCCGTCCGACGAAGCTGTCTGTGCCGCGTGTTGATCGTGTGTGGAGGGCGTTGGACGGG
>NZ_JOGO01000235.1 GCF_000719475.1 Streptomyces sp. NRRL F-5630
TCCTGCCCGTTGCCACCCGGCACGGAGCGGTCCCCGTGCGGACCCGTGTTCTCCGCGACACGATCCACCGGACCCGGCCGCGACGGGCTCCCGCCCGCGGGCCCACCCTCCGGCGCCCCCTGCCGAGGCACCGTCGCAGGCGGAGCCGTGACACGCGTCCCCTCGCCCCCCGCACGATCGCCCCCCGAGAACGAGCCGTCGCG
>NZ_JOGO01000236.1 GCF_000719475.1 Streptomyces sp. NRRL F-5630
GAGGAGTACACCGGCGGCGGCGTGTACGGGGGCGGCGCAGGGGCATCGATGCCGCTGCCGAGCCCGTCCGGCAGATCGGACGAGACGGTCGTGTTCGGCCGGGGCGCCGGGCCGGGCGTGAAGAGGTCGCTCTTGACCGTCGTGCCCTTGACGTTCGCACCGCCGGGGCCCCCGTGCGGCTTCTCGGACACCGGGGGCTTC
>NZ_JOGO01000237.1 GCF_000719475.1 Streptomyces sp. NRRL F-5630
GAAGCCCCCGGTGTCCGAGAAGCCGCACGGGGGCCCCGGCGGTGCGAACGTCAAGGGCACGACGGTCAAGAGCGACCTCTTCACGCCCGGCCCGGCGCCTGTGCCGAACACGACCGTCTCGTCCGATCTGCCGGACGGGCTCGGCAGCGGCATCGATGCCCCTGCGCCGCCCCCGTACACGCCGCCGCCGGTGTACTCCTC